>NZ_CP136415.1:1877500-2491362 GCF_032758595.1 Polaribacter sp. HL-MS24
GGTTGGATATTTATAAAAAAAGAGCCTTAGCAGAATTGTTAGAAGCCTTGGTAAAGGTTGATGGGATTGAATGGATCCGTATGCATTATGCATTTCCAACAGGTTTTCCGATGGATGTATTAGATGTCATGAAACGTGAACCGAAAGTGTGCAATTATTTAGATATACCGCTTCAACACATCAACACAGAGCTTTTAAAGTCAATGAAACGCGGGACGACACATGAAAAAACAACAGCTCTTATTCACAAGTTTAGAGAGACAGTTCCAAAAATGGCAATCAGAACCACACTTATTGTAGGGTATCCTGGTGAAACGGAAGAAATGTTTCAAGAGTTAAAAGATTGGGTCGAAGAAATGCGATTTGAACGTTTAGGAGCATTTGAATATTCTCATGAAGAAAATACAGGTGCTTACGTTTTGGAAGACGATGTTCCCTCAGAGATAAAATTTAAGCGGGTCAATGAAATCATGGAAGTTCAGTCTCAAATTTCTTGGGAATTGAATCAGGAAAAGGTTGGAAAAACTTTTCGATGTTTATTTGATCGAAAAGATGGAGAATATTTTTATGGAAGAACAGAATCGGACTCACCAGATGTTGACAACGATGTATTAGTTGATGCCAAAGAACACTATATAAAAATAGGAGAGTTTATTGATATAAAAATTCATGAAGCCGGTGATTATGATTTATATGGAACACCAGTAAAGACTGACTCATAACATCATTTCAATACAAGAATAAAAACTAAAAAGCAGGATACAATGTCTATAAACATTGCATCCTGCTTTTTTATATAAAGATTTCTCTTAAAAACTAAATGGCGCTAATTATGTCATATTTTGTGATAATATGGTGTGCTCCGTTTTCTAAGTCAACTAAAACAGCCTGATTGTCTTTATTGATTAGTTTAGAGACTTCTTCCAATTTGGTATTTAATTTTACAATTGGATACTTTTTCCCCATGACTTCTTTGATCGGTCGGTCGCTAATATTTTTATCGTTCATAAAATGATGTAAAAGCAAAGATTCATCAATGGAACCTACAAAACCATCCACATCTTTTACTGGAATTTGTGATATTTTAAAATCACGCATTCGTTCAATTGCATGGGAGACTAACTCTTCTGTTTGCACAACTACCATAGGTTTTTCTGTATGATTTTTAATCAAATCGGCAGCTGTCTTTACTTCTTCTTCCAAGAACCCCCTTTCACGCATCCAGCTATCATTATACATTTTACCAACATATCGACTTCCATGATCGTGAAATAAGACTACTACGACATCGTCTTTTGTAAAATGTTCTTTCAACTGTAAGACTCCTTTAATCGCTGCTCCAGCAGAGTTTCCTAAAAACATCCCTTCTTCTTTCGATAATTTCTGAGTGTAAATAGCTGCATCTTTATCGGTTACCTTTGTAAAACCATCAATGACACCAAAATTTACATTTTTAGGTAAAATATCTTCGCCAATTCCTTCGGTGATATATGGATAAATCTCATTCTCATCAAAAATACCAGTTTCATGATATTTTTTAAATACTGATCCATAGGTGTCGATTCCCCAAATTTTGATGTTAGGGTTTTTCATTTTTAAGTAACTTCCAACTCCAGATATAGTTCCTCCAGTACCAACTCCAACAACAAAATGAGTTATTTTTCCGTCAGTTTGTTCCCAAATTTCTGGTCCTGTACTTAAAAAATGGGCTTTACAATTACTAGGGTTATCGTACTGATTTACATACCAAGAATTCGGTATTTCCTCTCCCAATCGTTTCGAAACTGAATAATAAGATCTTGGATCTTTTGGGTCTACATTGGTAGGGCAGACAACTACTTCTGCACCAACAGCTCTTAAAATATCTATTTTCTCTTTAGATTGTTTATCAGCCATTACAAAAATACATTTGTATCCTTTTACAATTGCAGCCAATGCCAATCCCATTCCAGTATTCCCTGAAGTTCCTTCAATGATTGTTCCTCCGGGTTGTAAACGACCGTCTGCTTCTGCATCGTTTATCATCTGCAAAGCCATTCTGTCTTTTACAGAATTTCCGGGATTAAATGTTTCGTATTTTGAAAGAACCAAACAAGGCAATTCTTTGGTAAGTGTATTTAGTTTTACTAGTGGAGTATTTCCGATTGTTTCTAATATATTTTCAGCGTAGTTCATGTCGTAATTTTACAAGTACAAATGTAATTTCTTTTTGTGCGTTCCACAAGTGTCAGGCTTTTCATTCTAATCTTTTAAATGTATTCTGATTCAATTTTATGCAAACTTGATTGATTTTGCGGGATTGATTTTTGTAACAATAAACGAGGGGATGATCAACATCAAAAAACACATTACTAAAGTACCAATATTCAGGAGTACTATTGTTGAAATACTAATGTGTATTGGTACTTCACTTACATAGTAGGTTTCTGGATTTAAGCTGAGGATTCCAGTATATTTTTGAAATAGTAAAAGTGCCAACCCAATACTATTCCCCCAGAGTAATCCTTTTACAACCAAATAAGATGCGTTGTATAAAAATACTTTTCGAATTGCCCAATTATTACTTCCCAAGGCTTTTAAGATTCCGATCATTTGCACTCGTTCAAGAATCAAAACCAGTAAGGCGGTAATCATATTGATGCTAGCAACTAAAATCATAATAGCAATGATAAACCAAACATTATTGTCAAATAATTTGATCCATTCAAAGACAGTGGGATAACTCTCCACAATAGTTTTGCTGTTTAGCTTAGCTCCAATTAGGCGATAAATTTGATCTCCTTTTTGGTCGAGTTCTTCAAAGTTGTCAAGCAATACTTCAAATCCCCCTATCTGATTTGCAGTCCATTTATTCAATCGTTGCACTTCACGAATATCACCTATCATAATACTGTTGTCAAATTGAGCAAAACCTGTATTATAAATTCCTACAAGTGTATATTTTCTGTTGGTGGGTAATGTACTTGCTTCATTTTTGATATAGGTTGATAATAGGGTATCATTGAGTTTTAATTGCAAACGATCTACAACCGTTTTTGAGAGCAAAATCTCTTTGGTTCTTGGTAGCTCTAGATTTGGAACTCGACCGGCAACCAGATATTCATCAAAAAAAGACCAGTCGTAATCTGTTGAGACTCCTTTAAAAACAATCCCTTCAAAATCGTTTTTAGTTCTTAAAATCCCTGCTTTTGAAGCAAATATTTGTATGTTTTTAATCCCTGAAATCTCTTTGAAATTTGGATAGAAGTTCTGATTTTTATCAATAGGTACCACAGAAACCTCAGAATTATTGTTGTCGTAATTTACAATTTGAACATGTCCGTTAAACCCTGCAATTTTCTCTCTGATTTTTAGTTGCAAACCAGCACCTGTTGCGATCGCAATGAGCATAATAATAAGCCCCAATGCAATTGCAGTGATTGCAATTTTTATTATTGGAGATGATATACTATTTTTATACTCTTTGCCAGCAATGATGCGTTTGGCGATAAATAACTCGTAATTCAAATTAATGACCAATTTTAAACCTCTCAAAAGTACATATTTATTCTTGTTTTTAGTCTTCATTTTCCAGCTGATTTCTTGTGCTCAAGAACCAAAACCTAAGTTGGTATCAGAGACCAACAAGCAGTTAGTTGTAAAAACAGGAGCCGCACAAACTGATCGATACCTTTATTTCCTTCAAGGAAAGAAGGTCGCTATTGTTGGAAATCAAACCTCAGTGATTGCAAAGGGAAGAAGACAAGGCGAAGAGAAGTATTTTGAGCATCTAGTAGATAGCTTGTTGTCTTTAGGAATCCATATAAAAACAGTTTTTGCCCCTGAACATGGTTTTCGAGGAAAAGCCGACGCTGGAGAAATGATAAAAGATGGTGTAGATGGTAAAACAGGTTTGCCAATTGTTTCTTTGTATGGAAAACATAAAAAACCATCTGCCAAACAGTTGAAAGGGATTGATGTTGTTGTTTTTGATATTCAAGATGTAGGCGCACGTTTTTATACCTATATTTCTTCCTTGCATTATGTCATGGAAGCTTGTGCAGAGTTGGGAATCCCTCTTATTATTTTGGACAGACCCAATCCGAATGGGCATTATGTAGATGGTCCAGTATTAGAATTAGCACATACTAGTTTTGTTGGAATGCACAAAGTGCCAGTGGTGTATGGCATGACCATTGGAGAATATGGACAAATGATCAATGGAGAAAAATGGCTTGAAAATGGAATTCAATGTGATCTAAAAGTGATTCCTTTAAAAAATTACACTCACCAAACGATTTATCCCTTACCCATAAAACCGTCTCCAAATTTACCCAATGAGAAAAGTATCAATTTGTATCCAAGTTTGTGTTTTTTTGAAGGGACCAATGTATCTGTTGGTCGGGGAACAGATATGCAATTTCAAATATATGGGTCTCCATTTTTAACCCAAAAAACGTTTAGTTTCACACCTCAATCCAATGAAAGTGCTAAATCCCCCAAATTTAAAAATAAAACTTGTTATGGAGAAGATTTACGATCCACTGAGCGCTTTTCTCAATTAAATCTTTCTTATCTGATAAAGGCCTATCAGCAAAATGGATCTCAAGAATTTTTCAATCCTTTTTTTACTAAGTTAGCAGGAACAACCCATCTCCAACAGCAAATAGAGCAAGGATTGACTGAGAAAGAGATCAGAAAAACTTGGAAAAAGGAGTTGGCAATGTTTAAAGTGATTAGAAGTAAGTATTTGATTTACAAATAGTTTTTGAATATTTAGGTACAACGGTGAAAAGATTAAATCTGCTCGACACCCGTTGGTTTTTTATATCCTTGAAAAGGTTGCTTAAGTAATTCAACGAGAGATGAATTTTTAACCTCATCTGGAAAGGTATCGACACCATAGATGATTTTATTACGATCTAGTTCTAGGTAGGTACCGAAAATACGATCCCATATAGAAAAAATATTTCCATAGTTCGCATCGGTATAGGGAAGCATATGATGATGATGAACTTTGTGCATATCTGGAGAAACGATACAATAACTTAAGATTTTATTCACTCTAGGAGATAGTTTAATATTTGCATGCGTAAACTGTGTTGAAACTAAAGAGATGGATTGATATAACATTACAATTCCTATGGGAGTTCCTACGATAAATACTCCCAACAATGTAAAGGCAAAACGAATGATACTCTCTATCGGATGATGTCTGTTTGCGGTTGTGGTATCCACTTTGTGATCCGAATGATGAACCAAGTGTACCATCCATAGTGGTTTTACTTTGTGCTCAACGAAATGTGCTAAGGTAGGCACCAAAGAAGTCTAAAAAGACGACTCCTAAAACTCCATACAACCACAAAGGAATTTCTGGAAGCCAGTTGATAATGCCGAATTGATTTGTTTGCACCCAGTCTGCCGTTTGAAGTAATAAAAAAGCCAATGTAAAATTCACAAGAATCGTAGTGAAGGTAAAAAATAAATTAGGCAGGGCATGTTTCCACTTCTTATAATTAAATTTAAACAAAGGGATTCCGCTTTCTAAAAGCCAAAAAAAGGTAATTCCACCCACTAAAATAAGGCTTCTATGTGCAGAGGAGATAGTTTCGAAATATTGAAGTAGGGTTTCCAATTAGTTTTTATTTTCTACTAAAGTATAAAAAAAAGACCAAATAGGCATTGGTATACGACGAGAAGTCTCTGTCGTTCTGACTGTATCTGAGTTTTATCTTCGAACTTTTTTATTAGGTTCAAATGGATAATGCTTTTTCAAAGCTTCCACAATATTGAAGGTAGCTGGACAAATTGCAGTATTTGAAATGGTTAAATCAGTGATTTGAATAAATTTTCTCCTGTTGGTATGTGGGTATTCAGAACAGGCTTTTGGTCGAACCTCATAGATAGAACAGGTGTTGTCGTGATCATCCAAAAAGGAACAAGGAGCTGTTTTCAAAACCATAAAGTCATCAGCATCTCTTTCCAGGTATTTTGTTTGAAAATCGATAAGTTTCATTTTTAAATGCTTGGAAATACGTTTTGTATCGTTGTCAGAAAAAATTGGAGAAGTTGTTTTACAGCAATTCCCACACTCCAAACAGTCTGTTTTTGCAAATTCTTTGTCATGCAAATCTTGCATCACATAGTCTAAATCTTTGGGAGTCCTTTTTTTTAAATTAGCAAAATACTTCTTATTTTCTTTGTTCGCTTTTTCGGCTAATTCTGGGAGTTCTTCTAAGCGTTTTTGCATGTAAAATAAATTTTGATTTTTCTCAACACCATCAAAATATCGCTTAGAGCGGTCGAAGTGCTGTTATTCTGTAAAAATACAATTATTATCGGCCATAATTCATTCAAAAAAACAAATAAAAATGTTTAATTTCGCATTTCAATTTTCAGCATTTAATGAATATTCAAAACATCATAGAAGCCAAAGTTAAAGAAGGTTTTTTAGCACTGTATTCCACCGAAATTCCTACAGTAGAATTTCAAGCAACCCGAAAAGAATTTGAAGGTGACCTCACTGTCGTAGTTTTCCCGATGTTGCGCTACCAAAAAGGGAATCCGGCACAGATAGGTGAAGATTTAGGAAAATACATAGTGGAACATGTTTCACAAATCACCAATTATAATGTAGTAAAAGGGTTTTTGAATTTGGTGATTGAAGATGCCTTTTACAGCACTTTTTTCAATTCAATCTATACCGATTCTACTTTTGGAACCGTTGCAGTCAAAGATCAGGAAGACGCTGTGTTGGTTGAATACTCTTCACCCAATACCAACAAGCCTTTGCATCTGGGGCATGTTCGAAATAATTTATTAGGCTTTTCAGTTGCAGAGATCATTAAGGCTTCTGGAAAAAAAGTATACAAAACTCAAATTATCAATGATCGTGGAATTCATATCTGCAAATCGATGTTGGCATGGGAGAAATATGGAAATGGAGAAACTCCAGCTTCAACAGGCTTAAAAGGAGATAAGTTGGTTGGAAATTACTATGTAAAATTCGATCAAGAGTATAAAAAAGAAATTAGTGCTTTAGTTGCAGCAGGAAGTTCGGAAGAAGAAGCCAAAAAGCAAGCACCTTTAATTTTAGAAGCACAAGAAATGTTGCTAAAATGGGAGGCTGGTGATTCACAAGTAGTAGCTCTGTGGAAAGAGATGAATTCATGGGTATACAGTGGTTTTGATGTTACGTATAAAAACCTAGGAGTAGATTTCGACACTCTTTACTATGAAAGTAACACCTACTTATTGGGAAAAGACAGTATAGAAGACGGGTTGAAGTCTGGTGTTTTTTATCAAAAAGAAGATGGTTCTGTCTGGTGCGATTTGACTGCAGAAGGCTTGGACGAAAAATTGGTTTTGCGTTCAGACGGAACAGCCGTTTATATGACTCAAGATATTGGTACTGCTATACAACGATCAAAAGATTTGCCCGATGTTGGTGGAATGGTATATACAGTAGGAAATGAGCAAGATTACCACTTTAAAGTGTTGTTTTTGATTCTGAAAAAACTAGGCTATTCTTGGTCAAAAAACTTGTTTCATTTGAGTTATGGAATGGTCGATTTACCATCAGGAAAAATGAAGTCAAGAGAAGGGACAGTGGTAGATGCAGATGATTTAATGTCTGAAATGACCATGACCGCAAAAGAGATTTCTGAAGAATTGGGAAAATTGGAGGGGTATTCGGATCAAGATAAAAACGAATTGTACAAGATTATTGGTTTGGGAGCATTAAAATATTTCATTTTAAAAGTTGATCCTAAAAAGAGAATTTTGTTCGACCCAAAATCTTCTGTAGATTTTCAAGGAAATACAGGGCCGTTTATTCAGTATACTTATGCAAGAATACAGTCGATTATCCGAAAAGCGAATTTTGATTACTCGCTGCCGGTAGTTATCGAATTGCATGAAAAAGAAAAGGAACTGTTAAAGCAATTGGAGTTATTTCCTGAGACCATTCAGCAGGCAGCAGCCAATTATTCTCCAGCAATTATTGCAAATTACACTTATGATTTGGTAAAAGAGTTCAATTCATTTTATCAAAACGTATCAATTTTAGGAGAAGACAATCAAGAGAAAAAAATATTTAGAGTACAGCTCTCTGATAAAGTAGCAGACACTATCAAACGCGCATTTTTGTTGTTGGGAATTCAAGTTCCTGAAAGAATGTAGAAATAAGTGAACGGATATTGCAATCAGTTGGCAATAAATACAAAAGTTAGTAAATTAGCACGCGTTAGGGATTGAAGTGACATCCTTTTTTGAGGAACGAAAAAAAGATAGAACGGAAAGCCCGCTTGAACGCCCAAAAATAAAACAAACACAATTATGAAATACGACATCATTATTATTGGAAGTGGTCCTGGAGGATACGTAACTGGAATTAGAGCTTCGCAATTGGGCTTTAAAGTTGCCATTGTAGAAGTGGAATCTTTAGGTGGGATTTGCTTAAACTGGGGATGTATTCCTACCAAAGCCTTATTAAAATCTGCTCAGGTATATGATTATTTAAAACATGTTGATGATTACGGCTTAAAGGCTGAAGCAATTGATAAGGATTTTGATGCAGTCATTAAAAGAAGTCGTGGTGTTGCAGATGGAATGAGCAAAGGTGTTTCCTTTTTAATGAAGAAAAACAAAATTGATATTATTAACGGTTTTGGAAAAATTAAAACAGGAAAAAAAGTAGATGTAACTGCAGCTGATGGTACAGTAACAGAATACAGTGCCGATTCAATAATTATTGCAACGGGTGCTCGCTCTCGTGAGTTGCCAAATTTACCTCAAGATGGAGTTAAAGTAATTGGATACCGAAAAGCAATGACCTTACCAAGTCAGCCTAAATCGATGATTGTAGTAGGGTCTGGAGCAATTGGTGTAGAGTTTGCACATTTTTACAATGCAATGGGTACGGAGGTAACTATAGTTGAATTCATGCCGAATATTGTTCCTGTTGAAGACATCGATATCTCAAAACATTTTGAGCGTTCTATTAAAAAGGCGGGTATTAATGTAATGACAAATGCTTCGGTAGAATCGGTAGATACTTCTGGTGAAGGGGTTGTTGCAACGGTAAAAACAAAGAAAGGAGAAGTTACACTCTCTGCAGATATCGTATTATCTGCTGTTGGAATAAAATCGAACATTGAAAATATTGGATTGGAAGATGTAGGAATTATTGTTGATCGAGATAAAATCTTGGTAAACGATTTTTATCAAACCAATATTCCAGGGTATTATGCGATTGGAGATGTGGTTCAGGACAAGCTTTGGCACACGTTGCTTCTGCAGAAGGAATTACCTGTGTTGAAAAATTGGCAGGATTACATACCGAACCGATTGATTACGGAAACGTACCGGGTTGTACCTATGCAACTCCAGAAATTGCCTCAGTAGGAATGACGGAAGCAAAAGCAAAAGAAGCAGGGTATGAATTGAGAGTAGGGAAGTTTCCATTTTCTGCCTCTGGAAAAGCAACTGCTGCTGGAACTACAGACGGATTTGTAAAAGTAATTTTTGATGCAAAATATGGCGAATGGCTAGGCTGTCACATGATTGGTGCAGGAGTTACCGATATGATTGCTGAAGCAGTGTTGGGACGTAAACTAGAAACCACAGGACATGAAGTTTTAAAAACCATTCACCCACATCCTACTATGAGTGAGGCAGTTATGGAAGCTGTTGCAGATGCTTACGATGAAGTGATTCATTTGTAGCCTTGGAGCATTTTTTCTAAGTCAATCATTTTGTAAATAAAATCAAAAAACCGAAGCAATAAGCTTCGGTTTTTTTGGGTTTTGTTTTGATGAAAAATACTGTATTTTTAATTATTAAAATAAATGTTTTGATTGTGTTTTTTTTTGAAGTAGTAAGATTTAATATTTCCAACAAACAATTCGGGTTACTTTGTTCCCTTGGTGCATTGGAATCACTTTAAATTTTGTTGCTCCTAATTTTGTAGAAGATTTTTCCATGCTGTCTACATTTTCTTTTTTAGAAACTAAACTGGTAAACCAGATGCTCTTGTCTTTAAATAAAGAGCTTTCGTACAAATAGTTGTGTAAAAAAGCTTTTTCACCACCCACATACCACAGCTCATTGTTGTTTCCTGCAAAATTTCGCACGCCGCTATTTCCTAGATTTCTGTTTTTTCTTCTATTGGCACCTCTTGCTTCTTCTGCTGATTTGTAAAAAGGGGGATTGCACATCACCGCAGAAAAGGAATCACCTTCTTCTAAAACTCCTTTTAATATTTGATTTTCATCGAATTGCTGACGCAATTTAATATTCGCATCCAAATCATTATCATCAATAATATCTTGTGCACTATCTAAAGAGTCTAGATCGATATCTACCCCTACAAACTCCCAATTGTATTCAGCTACGCCTAATAAAGGGTAAATGCAAGTAGCACCTGTTCCAATATCTAATATTTTACAATTTTCTTCCGAAGCAAGTAAATCGGCCAAATGATGGATATAGTCCAAACGCCCTGGAATGGGAGGACATAAATTTTCATCTGGGAAATTCCAAAGCTTAATAGGTTCATAAGTATAAAGTAGGGCTTTGTTCAATTCTTTTACCGCGGTTGGGTTGGCAAAATCAATGCTAATACTTCCGAATTTATTTTCTAAGACAAACTCTTTTAAAGCAGGATTTCGAGCAATTAAATCCTCAAAATCATATGAAGTGTTGAATTTGTTTTTTGGGTGTAGTCCTTTGTCTTTCATAGTTGATTGTATCATTTCTAGGAAGGAGTAATTTTTTTTAAAAATTACGATGAATCGTATATTTGGGCGTCATTCTCCTAGTAAAGACGAACCATACGATAGGGTTATAACTCTATCAGTGTAAATCTTGAGTCTAATGGCTGTAAGGATGTTTTAAGTACCTTTAAAAACTCGGGGCCATAGGCCAAATAATATTCAGAAAAATTCCGCTGACGCTCTTCCAAACTTTGGTTGGGTAGCAATTGATTTTGTAATTCAACAATGCGATCTACCCAATCTTTTTGTCGTCTTTTTTCTGCTTTCAAAAATCTTTTTTGAAGATTTTTAAGCCCGTTTAGTTGTTTTTTTTCCTGAGCGCTTACCGCTCCTATAAATGAGCGATCTGTTTTCTCTGCGATCTGTTTTAACTCAGAAAATTGATTTTTCAAGAATTTCATCTTGGCTTCAAAATTCGCTTCAATTTCTGTATTTTCAATTACTTTTTTAGAAATTAATTCCTGTTGTTCTAGAAAGAGCTCTTCGTGAGTAACTTGTAAAGCATCTAATTTCTGCTGTTGCTTTGTTGAAACGATTTGTACTGAATTTCTTAATAAAAGAATCGGAAAAGGAACTCCAACATGTTCAAAATATGCTTTGAGCTCTAGCCAATAAGCAATTTCGCCTCCACCTCCAATATAACAGAGGTTCGGTAAAACAACTTCCTGATACAGAGGGCGCATGATTACATTTGGAGAAAATGCCAAAGGGTTTTGATCAACCTCATTAAGGATTTCTTCTTTGGTAAAACGAAGCTCTGTATGATTTATTTTGTAGCTTCCGTCTTTAAAAATGATACGCTCACGAGATCCTTTATTCAAATAAAATAAGTTGATTTCTCTCGGATTTACTTGAATTTTATAGGATTTCTCTAATTTTAGAATAGTCTCAGAAACTGCTTTGAACGAAGTTTGGTGTGTGAGTTCCTCTTTTACGATTGGAGCAAATAATTGTTTTAGTGATAGATCATCACCATCCAGAATTACCAGTCCATATTCCTTAAAAAGTTCATTTGCAACATATCGTGTAGCATCTGCCAAGTTTTGTTGCTGTAAGTATCCTTCTGAAAATAGATTTTTTAGTTTTAGCGCATTTTTTGAATTCCCTAAATGATTTGAAAATTCCTTAAAAACTTCCGATAAACCTGTTGTAGTGAATCGTCCAACTGCACCCCCTTCGTCACGGTGCCATTTTACTTTTTTACCTTGAAAATGAAAGTAGTTAATTTCTTCAAAATCGTGATCTTCAGTCGCCATCCAATAGACGGGAACAATGTTTTTATCGGGAAACTCTTGCGACAATTGCTCTGCCAAATTGATGGTAGAAAATATTTTATAGAGGAAATACAAAGGTCCTGTAAACAAGTTGAGTTGATGTCCTGTAGCAACCGTATAGGTATTGGGAAGTTTGAGGATCTCAATATGTTCTTGTGTTTTTTCTGAAATATCAAAGCCTTCGTATTGTTTTTGAAGGGATTCAGATAAAAGAGTTCTTGTGCTTTGGGCGAAAGAAGTTTCTTTTTCTTTCAATTGTTTTTGAAATCCTTCTATGTTAGGAAAATGATGATAAAAAGGCTGTATGCTTTCTTTCTGTGCGAGGTAATCGACCATGATTTTAGAGAAAAAACCTGTTTTCTCGAAAGGAAGCTGTGCTATTTTCATAGGGTAATTTTGAGAATACTTTTTGAACTCCTATGGCTTGCGATTAGACAATTCATACCGTCGTTTAATTTTTGTTAAAAATACAAATTTTTGATGGTTAGACGAACGAATTTTCGATCTAACCCATAAATAACTAGGAATTCCTTTTCCTGTTGAAATTTTAAAAAAATATATTCCTTATTTTTGAAAAATAAACACCTTTTACATGAAATTGAAATTAGTATTGCTCTACATGCTGCTCTCTTTTGGGACTGTTTTTTCCCAGAATATCCATACACCTGCTGATTTTTTAGGCTACGAACTGGGTTCTCGTTTTACTACAGGCATCATAAAGTTGTTGATTATTTTAAGTACGTTAGTGCGACACTTCCTAACGTACAGTTAGAGCAATATGGCGAGACCAACGAACACCGGCCATTGTATGTAAGTTATGTTTCTTCCATAGAAAATATAAAAAATTTAGAAAGGATTCGAAAGAACAACCTTTCTCAAACTGGAATTGTAGAAGGAACTGCTACATCTAAAATTGCTATAGTTTGGTTGAGTTATAATGTTCATGGTAATGAAGCCTCTAGTACTGAAGCTTCCATGCAAACCTTATATGAGTTAGTTGCCAATCAAAAAGAATTGTTGGATAACACGGTTGTTATTATCGATCCATGTATGAATCCCGATGGTCGAGATCGCTATGTTAATTGGTTTCAACAAGTAAAAAGTACCCCTCATTCGATAGATCAAAATGCCAAAGAGCACAAAGAACCTTGGCCTACTGGAAGACCCAATCACTATTTATTCGATTTGAATAGGGATTGGGCTTGGGCAACACAAGTAGAGTCTGTACAAAGAATTGCAATCTATAATCGTTGGATGCCACATATTCATGTCGATTTTCACGAACAAGGAATCAATAATCCCTATTACTTTGCTCCCGCAGCAGCTCCTTTTCACGAAGTGATTTCCGATTGGCAACGTAATTTTCAAACTCAAATTGGGAAAAACCATGCGACCTATTTTGACAAACAAGGCTGGTTGTATTTTACAAGAGAGAGTTTTGATTTGTTGTATCCAAGTTATGGAGATACCTATCCAACTTATATGGGAGCTATCGGAATGACCTATGAACAGGCAGGTCACGGACGTGCAGGATTAGGGATTCAGACTGATGAAGGAGAAGTATTAACCTTAAAGGACAGAATAGTACACCATACCACAACTGGTTTGTCTACAGTAGAAATTTCTTCCAAAAATGCAGAAAAGTTGAATACTGAATTTATAAAATTCTTTGACAATTCAGAGTTAAGCTACAAAAGTTATGTTTTGAAAAATGACAATAACGATAAGATGAATCGCTTAAAAAAATTGTTGGATTTGCATGAGATCCGCTACGAATCTACAAACCATTCTTGGGTGAACGGTTACCACTATTTCGATCAAAAAGAAAGGAAAATGAAGCTAGGTATTTCAGATCTAGTAGTTCATACCTCGCAGCCTAAAGGAAAAATGGTAAAGGTCTTGTTTGAGCCTAAAGCCAAATTATCCGATTCGTTGACTTATGATATTACTGCTTGGTCTTTGCCCTATGCTTATGGTTTTGAGACGATTGCTTCTCAGTCGAAAGTGAGGTCATCTCAAGGTGTTTCATCTGATGTCATTGTGAATTCTCCAAATCCCAAGGCCTATGCGTATCTCTCTAAATGGAACAGTATGGAGGATGCTACTTTCTTAAGTGGGCTGCTGGAAATTGGAATCGTACCTCGTTTTAGTGAAAAAGCATTTACCATTGATGGGAAATCTTTTGATAGAGGATCCCTAATCTTACTTAGAAATGACAACCGTAGTGACGATTTCGATCAAAAAGTGATCGCACTTGCAAACAAGAAGCAACGAAGTTTGACAACAGTTACTACTGGTTTTTCAGATTCAGGGACTGATTTTGGGTCTTATTCAGTAAAACCAATTCACAAACAAAAAATTGCGGTACTTTCTGGAAGTGCTACTTCGTCATTGAGTTTTGGAGAAGTCTGGCACTTTTTTGAAACACAGTTGCAGTATCCAATTACCAATATCAATTCAGCAGATATTAACGATGTCGATCTCAGTCGATACGATGTTATTGTATTGCCAAGCGGTTCCTATGAATCCGTTTTTAATACAACAACTCTTGACAAGGTAAAAAAATGGGTGCGTTCTGGAGGAACCCTAATCGCCATTGGAAATGCTCTAAAGACTTTTTCCGACCAAGAAGGTTTTTCCCTAAAAAAGAAGAAAGTAGCGGGTCAAGAAAATGAGGATAATTTGATTCCATATGCTGATAGAGAGCGTAAAAGTGTAGCGGATCTTATTACTGGAAGTATTTTTAAAGCAACCATAGACACTACCCATCCTTTAGGTTTTGGTTATAAGGATACATATTTTTCGTTAAAGCTAAGTGGAACCTCTTATCATTATTTAGAAGAAGGGTTAAATGTTGGATACTTTGATGAAACGGCTAAAAATATTTCTGGCTATGCTGGAAGTAAAGCGGTTCAAAATGTTCCAAAGTCTTTGTTTTTGGGTGAAGAATTAATTGGAGATGGGAGTATCGTATATGTAGTCGACAATCCGTTGTTTCGCTCTTTTTGGGAAAATGGAAAGTTGTTTATGGCAAATGCCGTATTCTTCTTGAATTCCGATATTTTAAAATAAAAAAATAAGGAGCATAAAAAAAGCCATCTCTATAGAAGGTGGCTTTTTTATTAACTAACTTAACTAATTCAAAATAATTTACGAACTCAAAACGTTTATTATTACTTTACAAATCACCAACTACAATGATCGTGCCAAAGTGTGTGTTTAAAAAAATATTTTTCATTTTTTAAGCAAAAAAAAACGATATTCAAATGAACATCGCTTTTAGAATTATCTTTTGTGTTAGGAAAGAGAAACTCAAATCGTTTATTTTGCGTGTTTGTGAGCTTTGTAAGAAGAGCGAACTAAAGGCCCACTTTCTACATACATAAAGCCCATCTCTAAGCCTAAAATCTCATATTTCTTAAACTGTTCTGGAGTCACAAATTCTTTTAAGGGTAAATGCTTTTTGGTAGGTTGTAAATATTGTCCAATAGTCAATACATCCAGTCCAACAGCTTGAAGGTCTTTCATGGTTTGAATCACTTCTTCCTCGGTTTCACCGAGACCTAGCATCAACCCTGTTTTGGTTCGCATTCCTTTTTCTTTTAAATATCTTAAGACTTCTAAACTTCTATCGTATTTTGCCTGGATTCGAACCTCACGTGTCAATCTTCGAACAGTTTCCATATTGTGAGAAACCACCTCAGGGTGAACGGCTATGATTCGATCAATTTGTTTTGTGTTTCCTTGAAAATCGGGTATGAGCGTTTCTAAGGTAGTTGTTGGGTTTGCTCTTCGAATGGCATTGACTGTTTCTGCCCAAATAATAGAACCTCCATCTTTCAGGTCATCTCTATCTACAGAAGTAATGACTGCGTGTTTGATATCCATTATTTTTATAGAACGAGCTACCTTTTCGGGTTCATCCCATTCTACAGTTTCTGGTCTTCCTGTCTTTACTCCACAAAAACCACAAGAACGGGTACAGATATTTCCAAGAATCATAAACGTTGCGGTTCCTTCGCCCCAACATTCTCCCATGTTTGGACAACTTCCACTGGTACAAATAGTATTCAATTTATACTTGTCAACCAAGCCTCTTAATTCCGTATATTTTTTACCTACTGGTAATTTTACACGCAACCATTTTGGTTTTTTAGGTCTTTCAGGAAGTGGTATAGATGCTGTCGCCATGTATTCTCAAATTTGAACTGCAAAGATACAAAGGAAAGTTTTAAATACTTGATAAAAACCAAATACTGAAGCCTACTAAAAAAAACATTCCGACAAGACTTAATATTTTCAAAGCAGTACCTTAGTTGATGCTCTTTTGGGGTGTGTTTTCCTGTAATTAAAATTAAGTTGCAAAGGGCATAGAACGGGGCTGTTAGAAAGGAAAGTATGGTTGCTATTTTGACTAAAATCCCCATATTTTCCATTGCAAATTGTAAGATGAGAAAGGTTCCGATACTCAGAAAGAGAATCCAGAACCAGTAATTTAGTTTTGCTTTTTTTCCAAACAACAAGCTAGTCGTTTTTGCCATAGCTCTTGGCGAGGCATCTAAGGTTGTAATTGTGGTACTAAACATGGTGGTAAATGCAGCAATTGCAATAAAAATAGCAAAAAAGTCTCCTAAATTCTTAGTGTATAAGTGGATCAATTGAGAGGCGAAAACACCGCCTTTGTCTGAAAAGGATTCTCCTGATTTGTACATGACTAATGCACCTAAGAGGACAAAACAAATACCTAAAAAGAGGGTGCCGATATATCCAATATTGAAATCAAATACAGCTTCTTTTGGGGTCGCTTTTTGAAAGTTTGTTTTGCTTTTTTCGATGGACCAAATTGAATGCCAAATTGAGATATCTAAGGGTGCAGGCATCCAGCCCAAAAAAGCAATTAGAAATGTAATTTCTACAGCTCCGGTGGGGAGTACTTGGGTAATGTCAAACGTATCTTTTGTACTGAATAAGGCAACGGATACTGCAACAATAGTACTGATGGTTAATATTACTATGATATATTTCATCAGATTGTCTAGTAATTTGTATCTACCGATTACTAAGATGCTTAAGCTGATGGTAAGGAGGATTGAAGACCAGATCACCAAGTCGTCTGTAAAGCCGAATAACTGAGAAGCTAAACCTGCGGTGACTATCGTTACTGCGGCTTGGATGGTAAACATGGTAGCAAAATTCAGGACATAATAGGCAACCAAAACACCTTTGCCTAATTTTCGATAACCTTCTAATAATGTTTCACCTGTAGCTGCTGCATATCTGGGACCAAATTGAAAAAAAGGATATTTAAACAAATGCACCAATAGGAGTGCCCACAACAAACCAAAACCAAATTCAGCGCCCGCCTTGGTCGATTGTACCAGATGTGAAACACCAATGGCAGCACCTGCAAACAATAATCCAGGGCCTAGGGTATGTAGGAATGATTTTTTCAACTTATGATTTTTTAATAATAGCGGCTAATAGTTTTTTCGCTCTCAAAAGTTTGACTTTTACATTGCTGATGGGTTCATTTATTTCGGAAGCAATTTCTTTATAACTCAGCTCTTGAAAGTAGCGAAGTTGAATAACTTCTTGATATTTTGGTTTTAAAAGCTTGATGTCTCTCAGTAGCTTTGCTAAATTTTGTTCTCGAATGATCGTATCTTCAGGAGTTGGGTTTTCATCGACAACCAAATAGATTTCTTCCCTTTGATTGTTAGAATTTTCAATTAGTATTGAAATATTCTTTTTTCGTAGAAGATCGATGTGAATGTTTTTTGAGATAGTGATAAGCCACGTCTTAAAAGTGTATTTCTCATCAAAGGTGTGTATTCTGTCAAAAGCTTTCGAAAAGGTTTGAATGGTAATATCTTCAGCGTCATTTTCACTGCTACTTCGCTTCAGTTGAAAATTATAAACATCCAACCAAAAAGTATCCAACAAATATTTAAAAGCATTCTGACTTCCTTTTTTTGCTTGTGAGATATTAACTTCTAATTTGGGATTTTCTATTTCCAAGGAAAGGGTTTTGAATTCTAATTGGAGTTAAAGATACTAAAATGAAAGAATACTAAGAATGTTGTGGTTCTGCACAATCTTCAAATTGATCTGCAGTTTTTCCACAAAATCCACAAGACTCACCTGTTGTATTGAGCATTGGATTCTGACTAGCACAAGTTCCAGCAAACTTTCCATCTTTTTTTGCCCAAATTTTAATTGCAATTCCACCGACAGCAAGTACTAGCAATCCTAAGGTAAGTAGTAGTAATTTCATAGTTTATAATTCTTTTACAAAGATACAAAAAATATGGTTTTTATAAAGAGTTCAATCTTTTATGAGATTACATTCACCTCAATCTCTAGTGAAATTCCGAATGTGCTAAAAACTGTTTTTTGAATTTTTTTAGCGAGTTGGTATATTTCAAGTCCTGTTGCATTACCATAATTGACTAATACTAGGGCTTGTTTTGTATGCACGCCAGCATCTCCAAAACGTTTGCCTTTAAAACCTATTTGTTCTACCAGCCAACCCGCGGGTACTTTTACCTGCGTATCTGAAACTGGGTAACTCGGTAAATTGGGATGTTCTTTTAGTAAAGCAGCAAAAAGAGCTTTGGAAATTACAGGGTTTTTAAAAAAACTACCACTATTTCCAATTTCTTTGGGATCGGGTAATTTTGATTTCCGTATGGCAATCACTGCATCAGAAATGTTTTTTAAGGTAGGCTTTGTAATATTTTGATCTGCCAATTCTTTTTCAATAGCCCCGTATGAGGTATTGAGTTGATGCTTATTTGTTGTTAGTTGAAATGAAACTGAAGTCAGTACAAACTTGCCTTTGGCTTCATTTTTAAAAATTGAATTTCGATATCCAAATTGACATTCTTGGTTGGAAAAGGAAACGAGTTTTCCTGTTTCAATTTCAAGAGCTTCAACTTTTGTAATACAATCTTTAACTTCTACACCATAAGCTCCAATATTCTGAATAGGGCAGGTACCCACATTTCCAGGGATTAGTGACAAATTTTCGAGTCCTCCATAATTTTCAGCAATACACCATCGTACAAATTCATGCCAGTCTTCTCCAGCATTTACTGTCAGAGATACCGAATGTTCTTCTATGCGATCAATAGAGGTTCCTTTAATATCAATATGAACAACAAGAGTATCTAGATCTTTTGTTAAAAGCATGTTCGACCCCCCAGAAATTAGGAAAAAATCTTTTTCAGTCTTTAGGAGTTGTTGCAGCTCATAAAATGAGCTAATCGAAATAAATCGCTTTGCTTTTACATCAATCCCGAAGGTATTGTATTTTTTTAATGATATGTTTTTTTGAATATTCAATTAATATGGATATTGGTCCAAAGCTATTGCTAAAATTTCAACCGAACGCTTCAAATCTTGTCGATTCAAAACATAGGCTATTCGCACCTGATTTTTTCCTTCTCCAGGTGTTGAGTAAAATCCGCTTGCGGGTGCAACCATGACTGTTTCATTGTTGTGGTGAAAAGATTCTAACAGCCATTGTGCAAAATGATCTGAATCTTTTACAGGTAATTCTGCTACACAGTAAAACGCTCCTTTAGGATTTGCGACTTTGACACCGTCAATTTTTTGTAACTCAGCAATCAGGGTATTTCTTCTCGCTACATATTCTTCGATTACTTCATTAAAATAGGACTGTGGAGTTTCTAATGCCGCTTCACTTGCAATTAATGCATAGGTAGGCGGACTTAGTCTTGCTTGTGCAAACTTAATTGCAGTAGCAATAAATTCAGGGTTTTTAGAAACTATACAACCAATTCGTGCCCCACACATGCTATAGCGTTTCGAAACAGAGTCGATTACAATGGCATGTGCATCCAAACCTTCCAAAGAAAGTACAGAAGTGTGTTGCATTCCATCATAAGTAAATTCTCGATAAACTTCGTCAGCAATTAAAAATAAATCGTGTTTTAAAACGATTTGCTTTAGTTTTTCAATCTCTTCTTCGGAATATAAATATCCAGTTGGATTTGCGGATTGCAAATTAAAATTGCTTTGGTTTTGTTCGTAATTAATTTTTCAAAATCTTCAATTTTTGGTAAAGAAAAATTATCATCAATTTTAGAAATTACGGGGACTACAGTAACGCCAGAAGCAGTTGAAAATCCGTTGTAATTTGCATAAAAAGGCTCAGGAATGATGATTTCATCACCTGGATCTGTAATGCTACCAATGGTAAATAGGAGGGCTTCTGAGCCTCCTGTAGTTACTACGATGTGTTCTGCAGTAACAGGGATTTTGTTGTTTACATAGTAGTTTGCCAATTTGGTTCTGTAGGTTTCAGAACCTTCTGAGCGAGCATATGCCAATGTTTCTAGAGTATTATTCTTTACAGCATCTAAAGCAACTTGGGGAGTCTTGATATCGGGTTGGCCAATATTTAAATGAAAAACATTGATCCCTCTTTTTTTTGCGTCTTCTGCATAAGGAACCAGTTTTCTAATTGGAGATTCGGGCATCTGAATTCCCTTTTTAGATATTGTAGGCATAATTATTGATAGATTATATATAAATACAAATTTGCGAAATATATTTTTATTAAAACTTATATTTCAATTTCTTTATTTTTAATCTTTTAAATACAATCATTGATTCAAAAGCGGATTCTTATTTTACTTTTGATGCTCAACAATCTCAGTATTGTTTTTGGGCAATCAGGTTTTCAGTTTTTAAATAAGACTGATCGTTCCTGTACAATCCGTTTTCAATTGATTAATAATTTAATCGTACTGCCCGTGGAGGTAAACAAGACGAAATTGTCTTTTATCTTAGATACCGGAGTTCAAAAGAATATTTTATTTAGTCTTTCGAAAAAGGATAGTCTAGGCTTGAATAATGTAGAGAAAGTTACTTTGCAGGGATTGGGGAGAGGAAAAGAAATTAATGCACTGCTCTCGCATTTTAATGAAATTAAAGTAGGTGATGTAAGAAGCAGGAACGAATCGGTCTATGTTATTTTAAATGAACAGTTTCAGTTTTCTGGTAAAATGGGAATTACCATTCATGGAATTATTGGCTATCAATTGTTGAAAGATCTAATTGTACGAATCAATTATAAATCCAAAAAAATCACCTTTTACAACCCTAAAAATTATCGATCTAAAATATGTCGAAAGTGTGAGGTATTCCCCTTAGAATTTTACAGAAACAAACCCTATATTGATATTGGTATTCAGTTAGATACCGTCGGAAATGAGATAATTCCTGTAAAAATGTTAATCGATTCTGGTGGGAGTGATGCACTTTGGATTTTTGAAAATTCAAAAGAAAAAATTCAAACACCGCTGCGGTATTTCAGTGCAATTTTAGGAGAGGGATTGAGCGGTACTATCTATGGAAACAAGAGTCGAATTCCGAAAGTGAAATTAGGGAAATTTGAAATTGTACAACCCACTGCTTCTTTTTTAGATACTTTGACAACCTATAATGCTCGGAAATTTGAAGAACGAAATGGAAGTATTGGAGGGAATCTTTTAAAAAGGTTTAAAGTTTGGATCGATTATCCAAACAAAAAACTAATTTTAAAGAAAAATGCTTCTTTTTCAGGAGGTTTTGAATACAATATGAGTGGGATTGATATTCTCTATAATGGAGAGGAACTAGTAATGGAGCTCAACGAAAAAAAAGTTGTTGACTTTGGCTCTAGAGATATTAGTAATAATAGTACAGTCTTTTTTTCTAAAAACTACCACTTTAAATTTATCCCTTCCTATCGTGTATCCAATGTATTAAAGGATTCTCCAGCCGAAATGGCGGGAGTTCTTCAGGGAGATGTTTTATTAAAAATCAATGAGATCGCTGTGCATAGATACAGCATTGGTGAAATAATTGCGAAGTTTCAGCGAAAAGAAGGCAAACAAATTCGTTTGACGATTCGTCGAGGAGGAATAGAAGGGCGAATTCTTACATTTAAATTTCGACTAAAAAAAAGGATTTAATGTTCGGAGAGCATGCTTTTTTCTGTTTCTAAAGAAATTTCTGTAGTTACAGTTCCTTTAATTTTAATCACTTTTCTAGGTTGTTTTGCATTCGAAAAAATAGTGATTTGTTTGTTGAATTGCCTCAGGCGTTTGGTATCATAAGAAACTTTAATTTCTCCTTTTTCACCGGGCATGATAGGTGCTTCTGGCTTTTCAGGAATGGTGCAGCCACAAGAAGACTGTACTCGGCTGATAATTAAAGGAGCCAAGCCAATATTGGTAAAGTGGAAAGTGCGTTCTCCATTGGATGCTTTTACGACTTTTCCGTAATCTATTGTTTCGTTTTCGAACTTAAATTCTTGTGCATTGATTGACAATGAGAGAAAAAGGAGGGTAATTAGGATCGGAAAGCTTTTCATACTATAGGTTTAAGAAGTAAAATTAGTATAAAAATTTTGTTTTAAAAAATCATTGGCTAATTTTCTCCTGAAAATAGTTAATTGTATTTTTGCGGGCTAATGATCTAAAAAATTAGCCCATAGTATGACAATTCCATCTAAATATGATGCAAGCCAAGTAGAAGATAAATGGTATGCATACTGGATGAAGAATGATTATTTTCATTCCACACCCGATGAAAGAGAACCCTATACCATTGTAATTCCACCACCAAATGTAACGGGGGTTTTACACATGGGGCATATGTTGAATAATACCATTCAAGATGTATTGATCAGACGTGCTCGTTTATTGGGTAAAAATGCTTGTTGGGTTCCAGGAACAGATCATGCTTCAATTGCGACTGAGGCTAAAGTGGTTGCGAAATTAAAAGAGCTAGGAATTCAAAAAAGTGACTTAACTCGTGAGGAGTTTTTACAGCACGCTTTTGATTGGAAAGACCAGTATGGAGGGATTATTTTAGAACAATTAAAAAAACTTGGGGCTTCTTGTGATTGGGAAAGAACGGCTTTTACCATGGATCCTGAAATGTCTGAATCCGTGATTAAAGTTTTTGTTGACCTCTACAATAAAGGATTGATTTATCGGGGTTATCGAATGGTTAATTGGGATCCAGAAGCACAAACGACCCTTTCTGATGAAGAAGTGATCCATGAAGAAAGACAAGGGAACTTATATTATTTAAGCTATCGAATAGAAGGGGCTGAAGATACCCTAACCATTGCAACTACCAGACCTGAAACTATTTTTGGAGACACTGCAATTTGTATCAATCCGAATGATGTGCGTTTTACACATCTCAAAGGGAAAAAGGCAATAGTTCCGCTTTGTGGAAGAGTGATTCCCATTATAGAAGATGAATATGTAGATATTGAATTTGGAACAGGGTGTCTAAAAGTAACGCCTGCTCATGATGAAAATGACAAAGCTTTAGGTGAAAAGCATCAGTTAGAAGTGATCGATATTTTCAATGCGGATGCCTCTTTAAATTCTTTCGGATTGCACTATCAAGGAAAAGATCGTTTTGTGGTTCGTGATGAGGTTGCAAAAGAATTGGCAGCAAAAGGAATTTTGATTAAAACAGAAGTCCATACACACAAAGTTGGAACTTCTGAAAGAACCAAGGCAGTGATTGAACCAAGATTGTCTGATCAATGGTTTTTGAAAATGGAAGATTTGGTGCAACCCGCAATCAAAGCCGTTTTGGGAGAGGATACCGACATCAATTTGTATCCAAAGAAATTTGAAAATACCTATCGCCATTGGATGGAGAATATCCGCGATTGGAATATTTCTCGTCAATTGTGGTGGGGACAGCAAATTCCTGCATTTTTTTATGGCGATGGAAAAGAAGATTTTGTCGTTGCAGAAAATATTGAAGAGGCATTGGTATTGGCAAAAGAAAAGACACAGAATGCCAAACTTAGAGTAGAAGATTTAACTCAAGATGAAGATGCACTCGATACTTGGTTTTCTTCGTGGTTGTGGCCAATGTCTGTGTTTGATGGAATTCGAAATCCAGAAAATGAAGAAATTAAATACTACTATCCTACCAACGACTTAGTTACTGGTCCTGATATTTTGTTTTTCTGGGTAGCGAGAATGATTATTGCGGGATACGAATACAAAGATGAAAAACCCTTCCAAAATGTCTATTTAACAGGATTGGTAAGAGACAAGCAACGACGTAAAATGTCCAAGTCTTTGGGAAATTCTCCTGATGCCTTAGGACTGATTGAACAATATGGTGCAGACGGCGTTCGTGTAGGCTTGCTCTTGAGTGCTGCTGCTGGAAACGACTTAATGTTTGATGAAGATTTATGCCAGCAAGGAAAACAGTTTGCCAATAAAATTTGGAACGCCTTTCGATTGATCAAAGGGTGGGAAGTAGATCCAACCATTCCACAGCCTCAAACATCCATTACTGGATTGGCTTGGTATGAGGCAAAGTTTCAAAAAGCCATTGCAGAAATAGAAGATCATTTTTCTAAATATCGTTTGTCAGATGCTATTATGGCCATCTATAAATTAATTACCGACGATTTTTCTTCGTGGTTGTTAGAGATTGTTAAACCCGCATATCAACAACCGATGGATGCAAAAACATATGCATCAGTTATCGGAATTTTAGAAGATAACCTGAAAATATTGCATCCGTTTATGCCGTTTTTAACGGAAGAAATTTGGCAATATATTGCTAAAAGAACCAAAGAGGAGGCCTTGATTATTGCAAAATATCCTGTACTTAAGGATTTTGATTCAAAAATTATTGCTGATTTTGATTTTGCAACTCAAGTGGTTTCAGGGATAAGAACTATTCGAAAAGATAAAAATATTCCGTTTAGAGATCCAATAGAAATGTTTGTTGTTGAAAACGAATCCTATGCAAAAGAATTTGATGCAGTCATTCAGAAGTTGACCAATACATCGAGCATTTCTGCAGTTTCAGAAAAAGTAGAGGGCGCTTCATTTAGAGTGAAATCGAACGAGTATTTTGTTCCCGTTTTGATGGAAAACATCAACGTAGAAGAAGAGCAAATTAAGTTGCAAAAGGAATTACAACGTGCAGAAGGATTCTTATTTGGAATTCAGAAAAAGCTTTCCAATGAGCGCTTTGTTAGCAATGCGCCCGAAGCTGTTTTGGAAATTGAGCGCAAAAAAGAAGCAGATACCTTAGCGAAAATTGAAACCATTCAAAAAAGTTTAGACTCTTTATAATACAGAGCTAATTAAATATTTTAAAAACCCCAATATGAATAAATTAGTAGTACCCGTTGTCCTTGTTTTGTTAACACTTACTTCCTGTGTTTCAAAGAAAAACTATGTAGCTTTAGAGCAAAAATTTAATGATACCCGAGGTACGCTTCAAAAAACGACCGTTGAAAAAGAAAGTTTAGAAGCAAAATTCGCAAAGATTGAAGAGCGTGTTGCAAACTATTACGACAAAATCAATTCCCTGAAAAGTGACAATGTTACGTTGCAAAATGCCAACCATATTAAATATAATCTCATCGGAAATACAGCAGTCCTATCGACCAAAACAAGAGCGCAATTGAAGGCAACTTTGACAAAGGTAGATCCGTCGCTCGTGCTGGGTGCAAAAACATTAAAAGATTCTCTCAATATAGCCATGTCTTATAATTTGAAAAAATCATTTGACAATTCTGATATCAATGCCACAGATGATATTGATATCAACATCAATCAGACTGTAGTGATGATTTCGATTTCAGATAAATTATTGTTCAATACAGCTAGTTATCAAGTAAAGAAAGGGGCCTATGCATTGCTCAAGAATATAGCAAATGTAATCCAGTCAGAACCGAGTATGGAGGTAATGATAGAAGGACATACTGACTCTAGAACGATCCGAAATACTGTTGTGCAAGATAACTGGGATTTAAGTGTAAAGAGAGCTACGTCTATTGTGCGTTTGTTGGAAGGGAAGTATGGAGTAGACGGAAGTAGATTGATCGCCTCTGGAAGAGG
Organism: Polaribacter sp. HL-MS24; assembly: GCF_032758595.1. Taxonomy (NCBI): domain Bacteria; kingdom Pseudomonadati; phylum Bacteroidota; class Flavobacteriia; order Flavobacteriales; family Flavobacteriaceae; genus Polaribacter; species Polaribacter sp. HL-MS24. Next base: position 1,903,442 of record NZ_CP136415.1, read on the forward strand.
AGCCACGGTTCCTCTAGTTCCCAACACTTCTGCAAAAAATAGAGCGAGAAACAGAAGAACAAGAATTGTTATTTTACCCAATCTAGATAAGTTTTTTGCCTTATTAGCAGACAATAACGCTAAGTAAAAAATTGAGTACGGACATTTCAATCTTTTCGTAATCTCTAAATCCGAGCCTTGGCTCGGATTTTTTTTGAATGATAACAGCTCTTATTCATCCTAAAGAATTGATATTTCAATTTTTTCAAGAGTTAAAAATCATATGCAATGAAGTATTTCATCGCGTTCAAAAGAATCAATCGGTTGTAACTTTTAAAGAATATAACTTCACCTATCCATTTATTTAGTATTTTTGCTTTGCTACAAAAGGGGATGTAGCTCAGTTGGCTAGAGCGCTTGACTGGCAGTCAAGAGGTCGTGGGTTCGAATCCCATCTTCTCCACATAATCATAAACCCACACTTGTTAAGGTGTGGGTTTTGTTTGAAATCTTAAAACTACGAAAGCATTAATTTTTAATCATAATTTTTTGCATTGTTCTATTATTCTCATAATATTTGAAGAGATATACTCCTCTAGAGAGTTTAGAAAGATCCATTTTGTTTTTTCCTACTTCCACGTTTTGTTTCAATAGTATTCTTCCATTAATATCATAGATTTCTAACTTTAATTCGACAGGACTGTCGATAAAGTAAAATTGCTCAAAAGGGTTTGGATACCCTTTAATATTCTGCAGTTGGGAATTCAAAACATCAAGAGTTACTGCAATAGACATCGTTCCTTCATTACTATTTAAAAAGCCATCAGAGGCTGTAAATGTGAAACTATCTACTCCAACATAGGTAGCATCTGCAATATAGGTAGCAAGATTCCCCTCTAAAGTCACAGAACCGTGATCTGGTTGTGATACAATTGAGTAAGTTAAATCGGCATCATCATTATCAACATCAGTAGCGATAAGGGGTACAGTTTCAGTAATCCCTTGTTGCAGTGTAAATGTATTGTCAACAGCAACTGGTGCATCATTTTCAGGAGTTACAACAATGGTTAAAGTTCCTGTTGAAGTTAATTCCCCATCGGACAAAGTGTAGGTAATTACTTCTGTTCCATTAAAGTTTAGAGATGGTGTGTAATCAATAGATTGATTATCTGTATGGATTGTTATTGTCGATTCGCTATCGTAACTAAGATTGGTAATCGTTAAAACGGTATTTGTATCTTCATCAATATCATTGGCTACAACATCAATGGTTGTTAAATTATTGTCCTCTACTACTGTGATCTCGTCATTGACTGCTTCGGGAGCGTCATTTAAATTGTTAACAGTTATCGAGAATATTTTCGAAAAAGTTAAGCCAGCAGCATCTGTAGCTAGAATTTTGATTTGTAGCGTTTGAAACTCGTCAAAAGATATACTCTCCGTTAATTTTAAAATTCCATTTTGAATTTCAAATTTACTTGAATCTCCAAATTCAGAATCAATTTCTAAAGTATGAGTGTCATTTAGATCTGGGTCAACCACATTTATAGTTGAAATTTCTGAGCCAATACGAATATCTTCATCAAAATTGATGTTTGAAAGCTCAATATCTGTAGGGTTTTCATTTACATTAATTATTTTAAAAATCACATTTTCTGGTTCTGAAGTATTTATACCATCGCTCATAGTCATAGGAATCGTAATTTCGATAGGTGAATTAGTGATTTGATTTGTATTTCTTCCTTGAGTATTGCTTAGGTTTTCATAATTTATGAGCGTAGTATCTTGAATTACGACATAGCCTAAATCGCTAAAAGTAAAAGCACCATCTATGATGGATAGGTCTGTGATCCAATCTAAATATTCTGAAGACACTTCTCCAAGTCCCCCCAGACCTCCGAGTCTGTTATAACCCCAGCCGTAAATAGTTTGATCTTTCGCCAATCCTGTTTGAAAGAGCCATCCTCCCCCTGTAGTTTCCCAAAGGATATCGCCAGCAACACGAACGGGTTCCTTAGAAATTCCAAAAGTTCCATTTCCTAATTGACCTGTCCATCCATCACCCCATGACCACAGAGAATTATCTGTTTTGATAGCAAGAGCTGTTGGACCATTTATATTTATATGGCTCCAATCTGAATCTGAGCCTATTTGGGTTATCTCATTAATCCATTCATCATCAAGATTTAATCCTGCTAAACCACGTATATTAGAACCAAAGCTCCACATGGTTCCATCATCTTTAATCCCTATAACTGTTCCATTGCCAGTTGATGTGTTCGTAGTACTCGAAAAAGTATTCCAATCGTTTCCTGCAGGAAATATTTCAACAAAACCATTATTGTTATATCCAGTAACTCCAAGGATTTCATATAGCTCTGTACTTGCTCCAATATTGTTACCTCCTGCAAACCAAATACTTCCATCGGTTTTTTCAACAATTAAGATGTCTGTTTCTTTGGTGTCAAAAATTTGAAGCCAATCGGTATCATTACTCAATCGTTGATAACTAGGGATATTTGATGTTCCATCGTTATCTCCAAAAATTTCAACTTGAAAGGTTAAATCAAGCGCCCCGTTATTTCCAAATTCTGAGCCCGCTATTGTAATAATTTCATCTGCGGCATAGGAGCTTCCTCCGTAATCTACAACTATTGAAGCCGCTCCATTATTGTCTATAGTTATTTGAAATTGAGCACCATTTCCTATCAGATTCGTTGTGCATTGACTGCCAAAGGTATAATCGCCTGAAACTTTTAAAGGATCAGCTGGACTAATGTTATAAACTTGATTAATTCCTCCTAAATTATCCCCATCAACGTCAATAGTATTTCTTGTGTTTCGATTTTGTTCATCTGGACCAATAGCTAGTTGACCTTTCCAATTCCCTCCAAAACCCCATAATTCACCATTATTTTTAATTGATATAAACCCAGCCCATGAACTTTGCCAAGTCTTAATTTCAGACATGTCTACTCCAGGAATCTCAGTCATACTTAGTTGGGTTTGACTATTTGTAATCCCTAATCCCATGTTGAAATTGTTATTTTGACCTGCACCATATAACTTATTGTTTTTTACTGCATATAAATTTGATCCAGAATGGGCAAAGTCTGTCCATACATCGTTTATTTCTCCGACTCTATTTGGATAATAGTTTTCCTTTTCTCTTTTTGCATGACCTAAACCAAGCCGACCAAATTCATTGTCACCCCATACCCATAATTGACCATCGTCAGTTAAAACTCCTTGGGCAATTGCAGAAGAATTGTATTTTGTAATTGTAGCATTTTCAAGTTCTTCCCCCAAATTTACGACAACGGGTGAGTTAGGATTTGTTACTGCATCTTCACCATATCCTAGTTGTCCACCATCATTAGATCCAAACATTCGCATAGAGCCATCAGTTGTAATAAAACCAGAAGTTCTTCCGGCTGCACTAACATAACTTGTTGTAATTCCTCCAGTATCTATTAATTGAAATTCTTCATAACTATTTATTTCTCCGTTCCCTAGTTGTCCACTTAGATTTTGTCCCCAAGCATAAAAATTTCCATTGGTATCTGTTGCCAATCCGTGAAACCCACCTAAATCAGCATGAAGAAAATTAATAGTTTCAGTTCCAGTAATTTGAGTAGGGGTTGAGATACTTGAAATTGTATTTGGATCAAAACCTATTCTACCACCACGGTTAGATCCCCAAACATACATTGCACCATCATTTTTAATTGCAACAGCACTTTCACCGTAAGCGTTTACAAAGTTCCAATCTGATTCTGTGCCAATTTGAACGATTCCTTCTTCAGTAGGATTGTCACCAGGCCTGAGGAACCTCTTAAATTGCGGCCCATCACCCAAAGTGTTCCATCGTCTTTAATAAGATAAGTAGTGACTAATCCACAAGAGACCATTTTCCAATCTGAGTCTGTGCCTACCTGTGTTGGTGTATAAATTTCAGAAGTAAATCCACTTGCATCATTGCTTGCATCTGCATAACCCCAGCCCCAAAGTTTACCTTCTGTGTCTATTGCATTTCCATGGTATCCTCCTGAGGAAACAGTTTTCCAGTATTTGAATTGTTTAAAAGTTGAGGGATTCTATAGTTTACGTAATTGGGATACACGGCATTAGGGTTTTCGCCAATTCCTAAACTACCGTCTTGATCTTGTCCCCATCCCCACAAAGACTTATCACTTGATTTGATACCAAAAGCGTAAAATAATGAAGACGAAACATCATCCAACAAGAAATCTAGACTATTATCTAAAGGGTCTTTTACCAAGTAGGGGTCAAAAATGACGACTTGAGTAGAATCTGTTCCTGCTGTTATGGGTGGCCATTTGACACCATCATTTAACCCCCAAGTATAGAGTTGTCCATTTTTTTTGAGGGCAAGTGTATTAAAATATTCTGCTTCAATTTTTTTCCATTCTCCTGAAGAACAATATTGAATGGTTGCAATGGTATCTCCAACTTGAGCATTTTCATAGACCTCTATAACTTGGCCTGGATCTATACTAAAACATTCAGTATTGTTTTGAGCACTAATTATATTGACGAGTAGCATGGATAAGGTTAGTAGTAATTTTTTCATTTGTTAATTGTTAGGGGGTTCGCAAATTGATTGAGATGATTTTCTATTTAAATTTAAGAAGTATAAAAATTAAATAATTAAAAAAAAAAGAGAAATTAGGGCTTCTCTTTCCTGTAAATGATAAAAAACAGCATAGAAATGTCTTCAATTTAAAAGAGTTGAATAGGCGAAAATAGGGTTTCGTGTATTTTTTATGACCTAAAATTTTTTCAGAGATTAGAACTATTGAATTGTGAAAAATGTTTTTTTAGTCAAGTGGATTTTCAGGTTCAATAAAAAGTACTAGTATTAGGGGAAATTAAACACATATTCTTTCTTCTTAAAGATCTCATTATGTCGAAAATTTTAGTGCAAAAAAAATGCTTGTAGTATGAGGAGATATTTGTATTTTTATATTTCAAAAGATACGGGTCATTAACTCAGTTGGTTTAGAGTGTTACCTTGACAGGGTAGAAGTCACTGGTTCGAATCCAGTATGACCCACAAAAAAAACCACTCAATTTGAGTGGCTTTTTTTTTTGACTGACTGTATTGTTAATTTGCAGAAAGTAGATCTCCTTTCCCTTTAGAGCTCAAGAAAGACTCAGAAGTTAAATAGGTATCAATTTCCTTAGCTGCTTCTCTTCCTTCTGAAATTGCCCAAACGATCAAAGACTGTCCTCTTCTCATGTCTCCAGCAGTAAATATATGGGGTACATTTGTTTGGTATTTTGTCGCTTTGTAATTATTTCTTGCATCGAGTTCCAATCCTAATTGCTCGCTCAACGAAGTTTCTGGTCCTGTAAAACCAAGAGCTAGTAGGACTAAATCACAAGGCCATATTTTTTCAGAATCGGGTTTTTCATTTAAAATTGGTCGCTCACCTGGTTTAAAGGTCCAAGAAACCTCAACGGTTTTAATTGCGATCAATTCATTTTCAGCGTTTTTGATAAACTCTTTGGTGTTGATGAGCCAATTACGATCACAACCTTCTTCATGCGAAGAGCTTGTTTTCATTTGCAACGGCCAAAAAGGCCAAGGGGTTTTCTCACTTCTCAATTCTGGTGGTTTTTCCATAATTTCAAAGTTCGTAACGGATTTTGCTCCTTGTCTATTGGAAGTACCAACACAGTCAGAACCTGTATCTCCACCACCAATGACAATAACATTTTTACCTTTCGCAGAGAAAATTTCTCCACTTACTTCTTTGTCAAATAGTTGTTTTGTTTGTTGGGTCAAGAAATCCATAGCTTGAACGACACCCTTTGCATCAGCGCCATTAATCGGTAACCCTCTTTTTTTAGTAGCACCTCCACATAGCATGATGGCATCAAAATAATCAAGATTTTTCAAGTCATAATTTTCACCAACATTGACATTGGTTTTAAAGATAATGCCTTCTTTTTCTAGAATTTTGATTCTTCGATCAATAATTTCTTTTTCCAATTTAAAATTAGGAATACCGTAACGTAATAATCCTCCTAATTCATCATCTCTTTCAAAAACAGTTACAATGTGTCCAGCTTTGTTTAATTGTTGTGCGGCAGCCAATCCAGCGGGTCCAGAACCAATCACAGCAACTGTCTTTCCAGTTCTGTGTTTTGGGAGTATAGGTTGTATCCAACCGTTTGAAAAAGCTTTTTCTACAATACTTTTTTCAATATCTTCAATTGCTACTGGACTGTCGATAATTCCTAATACACAGGCTTGTTCGCAGGGAGCAGGGCAGAGTCTACCTGTAAACTCTGGGAAGTTATTGGTAGCATGCAAGATTTCGGATGCTTTTTGCCATTCGCCTCTGTGGACCATGTCGTTAAAGTCGGGAATAAGATTTCCTAACGGACATCCACTATGGCAAAACGGGATTCCACAATCCATACAACGAGAGCCTTGCTTTTTTAGGTCTTCCTCAGGCAGTGGTTTCGTAAACTCTTTATAGTTTTGAACTCTTAATTTCGCAGGTATATTGGTCTCATTCTGTCTTTTGAATTCTTTAAATCCTCCTATTTTTCCCATATCTACTTTTTAAGCGGTTAATTTTTCAGTTCTTGATTCTAAAGCTATTCTCTCGAGTGCTTTCTTATAGTCCTTCGGGAATACTTTGATGAAATTGAATTTCTCAGTTTCCCAGTTTTGAAGAAGTTTCTCTGCTAAAGTACTTTTGGTGTATTCAAAATGTTTGCTGATGTCATTTTTTAATTCATCAAAATCTTCAGCTACCAATTTGTCTAAATCTATCATTTCTAGGTTACACAAGTAGTTAGAAAATTCTTCGTTTTTATTGTATACATAGGCGATTCCACCACTCATTCCAGCAGCAAAATTTCGGCCTGTTTTCCCTAAAACTACCACTTTTCCACCAGTCATGTATTCACAGCCATGATCTCCTACACCTTCCACTACTGCTGAAATTCCAGAATTTCTTACAGCAAAACGTTCTCCTGCAATTCCGTTGATATAGGCTTCTCCTTTAATGGCTCCATAAAAACATACATTTCCAACAATGACATTGTCTTCTGCAATAAAGGTTGCTTCTTCAGGTTTCTTTACAATGATTCTTGCTCCAGATAACCCTTTTCCTAGATAATCATTCGCTTCTCCGTTGAGTTTTAAGGTAATTCCTTTTGTTGAAAAGGCTCCAAAACTTTGTCCTGCAGAACCTTTAAAGTTTAGGGTTAATGTGTCTTCTGGTAAACCGTCCTCACCATACAATTTAGAAATCTCGTTGCTGATAATCGCACCTAATGTTCTATCTGTATTTTGGATTGGATAAGATAAATTAATGACTTTTTTATTGACGATAGCAGATTTTGCATCGTTTAGAATTTGCATGTCTAATACATTTTCTAAATTGTGATTTTGCTTTTCTTTATTTGAAAGGATAGTACTTCCTTCTCCTTTTGGTTGATGTAAAATAGGCCCAATTTCAATTCCTTTCGCCTTGTAGTGCTCTACAGCGTTGGTAGCATTTATCTTATTGGTTTGTCCAACCATTTCTTTGATGGTTCTAAACCCTAAGTTAGCCATGATCTGACGCAACTCTTCTGCAACAAAATACATGAAGTTAATTACGTGTTCTGGTGTTCCTTTGAAATTTTTTCTCAACTCAGGATCCTGGGTAGCAATTCCTACTGGACATGTGTTTAAGTGACATGCTCTCATCATGATGCAACCCGATGCAACTAAAGGAGCTGTGGCGAAACCAAATTCCTCGGCTCCTAATAGGGCTGCGATTGCAACATCTCTCCCCGTTTTTAATTGACCATCACACTCTAAAGTTACTCTTCCTCTTAGGTTGTTCATTACAAGCGTTTGTTGTGCTTCCGCCAAGCCAAGTTCCCAAGGTAATCCGGCATGTTTTAGTGAAGTCAGTGGTGATGCACCTGTTCCTCCATCAAAACCAGAAATCAAAATAACATCTGCTTTTGCTTTTGCAACTCCTGCAGCAATGGTTCCAACCCCTACTTTAGAAACTAATTTTACATTAATTCTAGCTTCTCTGTTTGCATTCTTTAAATCAAATATTAGCTGTGCTAAATCTTCAATCGAATAAATATCGTGATGAGGTGGAGGTGAAATCAGTCCTACATAAGGAGTAGAATTTCTTACTTCCGCGATCCATGGCAATACTTTTTCTCCAAGGCAATTGTCCTCCTTCTCCAGGTTTAGCTCCTTGTGCCATTTTGATCTGAATCTCTTTGGCATTGGTAAGGTAGTTACTGGTAACTCCAAATCTTCCTGAAGCTACTTGTTTGATAGCACTGTTTTTCCAGTCTCCATTTTTTTCTTTCGAAAAACGATTTTTGTCTTCACCACCTTCACCAGAATTGCTTTTTCCACCTATTCGGTTCATTGCAATTGCTAGGTTTTCATGTGCTTCTTGACTGATAGATCCGTAAGACATGGCGCCTGTTTTGAATCTTTTTACAATTTCTGTCCAAGGCTCTACCTCTTCTATAGATATTGGATCGAGGTTGTTGAATTCAAACAATCCTCGTAAGGTCATTAAGTTTTTATTCTGATTGTTGATTTCATCAGCATATATCTGATAACTATCTACATTTTTTTGACGTACAGCTTCTTGAAGTTTTGAAACCGTTGTTGGATTGAACATGTGCTTTTCGCCATTTCTTCTCCAGCGGTATTCTCCACCAATCTCTAAAGGAAGCGCATCTTTAAATTCTTCTAATTTGAATGCAATTTTGAATCGTTTTTGAATGTCCTTGTCTAAAACAACCAACCCAATTCCTCCAATCCGAGTAGGGGTATATGGAAAGTATTTGTCCACAAAGGCTTTTTTCAATCCAAGTGCTTCAAAAATTTGTGAAGCTCGGTAAGAATGCAAGGTAGAGATTCCAATCTTATTCATAATTTTCAGAATTCCTTTCCCAATGGCTTTATTGTAGTTTTTCACGGCTACTTCAGCATCAATACCCTTGATTACATTCGTATTTACTTGATCACGAATAATTTCGTTTACTAAGTAAGGATTAATTGCACTGGCACCATATCCAAATAAGGCAGCAAAATGGTGAGGTTCTCTAGGTTCTGCTGATTCGATGACGATTCCAAATTTCGATCTTTTTTGTTTAATATTTAAAGAATGATTTACATATGAACATGCCATTAAAGCCGGAATTGGGGCATTGTTTTCATCAACTCCTCTATCAGAAAGAATGATGATATTCGCACCCTCAAAAATCGCCATTTCGCAGGCTACAAGAATGTCATCTAGCGCTTTTTCCAATCCGTTGACTCCCTTAGAAATAGGGTACAACATTGGAATGACTGCTGATTTAAAATCAGGATGGTCTAAGTTTTTTATTTTATCTAAATCATCGTTTGAAATTACGGGGTTTTGAATGCGTAATTTTTTTGCTTGTTCCGGAATCACATCAAAAATATTTCGATCTCCTCCAATTGCCAAACTAATGTCAGTAATAATTTCTTCACGAATCCCGTCCAATGGTGGGTTGGTTACTTGTGCAAAAAGTTGTTTGAAATAGTTGTACAAGAGTTGTGGTTTGTCTGAAAGAACCGCTAAGGGAGTATCTATTCCCATAGAACCCAATGCCTCTTTGGACTGGGTTGCCATTGGTGTTATTACTGTAGAAATATCTTCTAAGGTATAACCAAAAACACGTAGTCTTGTATTGTATTTAGTGGCTTCTATAGGGCATGAGTTGTTTGTGTACGGTACTTCTGACAGAGGAAGGGTATGCTCTTTTACCCATTTTTGATAAGGTTTTTGAGAAGCAATTTCGTTTTTAATTTCTTCATCCTCAATAATTCGTCCAGCATTCATGTCTACCAAAAACATTTTTCCTAGCTTCTAATCGTCCGTGGCTTTTAACATTTTCAGGTTTCACCTCTACTACGCCAATTTCTGATGACATAATTACAAAACCATCTTTGGTTACCGTATATCTAGAAGGTCTTAAGCCGTTTCTATCCAACAAGGCTCCAATGTAGTTTCCGTCTGTAAAAGGAACAGATGCGGGACCATCCCAAGGCTCCATGATACAAGAATTGTACTCATAGAACGCTTTTTTTCTCCTGAGACATGGTTTGGTGTTTTTCCCACGCTTCGGGTACCAACATCATCATTACTTCGGGTAAGGATCTTCCTGTCATCAATAATAGTTCTACCACCAAATCCATCGATGCAGAATCTGATTTCCCATCGCTCACAATTGGGAATAATTTTTTGATGTCATCGCCAAACAAATCACTTTTCATGATTTCTTCTCTAGCACGCATTCTGTTTACATTTCCACGCAGGGTATTAATTTCTCCGTTGTGACACATGTATCGAAATGGCTGAGCCAAACTCCATGCAGGAAAGGTATTCGTTGAAAAACGTTGGTGAACCAAGGCCAATCGGGTAACCACATCTTCTTCTTTTAAATCTTTGTAATATCTTCCAATATCTTCTGGAATTAAGAGACCTTTATAGATAAGTGTTGTTGTTGATAAACTTGGTAAATAAAAATAATCACTTTGTGATAACTTTGATTTTGATATAATATGTTCTGCAATCTTTCTTGCAGCAAATAATTTTGCATTGAATTGTAGATCTGATAATTCTTGATCGTTTTTATCGATAAAGATTTGTTTAATTTTTGGTTCAGATTTCGCTGCGATTTTTCCAATACTAGAGGTGTCTACAGGTACATCTCTCCAACCAATGATTCGCAATCCTTGTTTTTTGATTTCGTCTTCAAATGCTGCAATACAGAAACTACTTTGATTGGTGCTTCGTGGTAAAAAGACCATTCCAACAGCATATTCTTTTGTTTCTGGAATTTCAAAATCACAAACACGTTTGAAGAAATCGTGAGGTATGTCAATTAAGATTCCTGCTCCATCTCCTGTTCTTCCGTCAGAGCTTACTGCTCCTCTGTGTTCTAGTTTTACAAGAATTTCTAGTGCATTATGAATGATGGTATTCGATTTTTTTCCTTGTAGATTACAGATAAAACCTGCACCACAATTAGCGGTTTCGAATTCGGGTAAGTAGAGGCCTTGTTGTTCCATTGTTGTTCAATTATTTTTGTAAAAATATTGATTTTATTAAATATAATTCAATGAAATTGAGTTTTTGATTTAATTTTTATCATGAAAGTAAAATTGTGATGCTAAAAACCTAATAATCTTAAATAATGCTTTTAAAATTATCATATTCATAAAATGCATAAAAAAACCTGTAGAAATAAATTCTACAGGTTCAAATCTAATTTTTTAGTTGTTTTAGTGCTCGTTCATTCTAAAATCTGGGTATGCATCCATTCCATGCTCATGAACGTCAAGGCCTTCTACTTCTTCTCTTTCACTTACTCGAATTCCTATTGTTTTCTTGAGAGTGAAAATGATGAGGAAAGAGGTCGCAAGACAGAATACGGCGTAGGAAATAATTCCTACTAATTGACTTAAAAACTGAGCGCCACCTGCAAGGTTTCCGAAAATTCCGACGGCTAAGGTTCCCCAAACCCCACAAATCAAGTGTACTGCAATTGCTCCAACGGGATCGTCTAATTTTAATTTGTCAATAAAGCTTACGGCAAATACAATCAATGATCCTGCAATGGCTCCAATAATGATGGCGTCACTAGGAGACATTTGGTCTGCACCAGCTGTAATAGCAACTAGCCCTCCTAGAATTCCGTTCAAGAACATCGTTAGGTCTAAGTTTTTGAACATGATTGTCGAGGTAATAGAGGCAATGACTCCTCCTGCAGCTGCAGCCAAACAAGTAGTTACTAAGGTTAGTGAGGTCAATCCTGGATCTGCAGATAAAACAGAGCCTCCATTAAAACCAAACCATCCTAACCAGAGAATTAAAACTCCTGCAGTTGCCAGTGGAATATTGTGTCCAGGAATAGCTTGAATTTGTCCATTTTTAAATTTTCCAATTCTAGACCCTAATAAGCAAACTGCGACTAGCGCAGCCCATCCACCTACAGAGTGTACCAATGTAGAGCCAGCGAAATCATAAAAAGGAGTTTCTAGTTGGTCTAAAAAACCACCTCCCCATTTCCAAGAACCTGCTATGGGATATACAAATCCTACATAAAGAATGGTAAAAATCATAAAAGGTAATATTTTCATTCTTTCTGCGACTGCTCCAGAAACAATAGTTGCTGCTGTTGCTGCAAACATTCCTTGAAATAAGAAGTCTGTCCAGAATGTATATCCTTCATTATATGCCAAATCTAAAGTTCCGTCTTTCAAAGGTGCAGAAATTCCAAAAATGAAATCTCCTAAATATCCTGAAGCATTTGCTCCCCATGTTGGGTACATCAAATTAAAACCAACTAAAGCGTATAATAGCAGTCCAACAGTGATGATAAAGATATTTTTGAATAAAATATTAATTGTGTTTTTTTGTCTGGTCAAACCGATTTCTAAAAATGCAAATCCTAAATGCATGAAGAAAACGAGTGCTGTACAGATCATCATCCATACATTGTTTATTGTAAGTAATTCCATAAGTAAGTTTTGTAATCGTTTAGTTTAATGTTGCTCCTCCTTTTTCGCCAGTTCGAATTCTGTATGCTTCGTTAATATCACTTACAAAAATTTTACCGTCACCAACTTCGCCAGTTCCAGCAGCTTCAATAATGGTTTTTATTGTAATTTGTTCATAATCATCATTTACCACAATCGATACATGTCTTCTTTGGATATCGCTAGTGCTATAGCTTACTCCTCGGTATACATGTCCTTCTTTTTCGTTACCGATTCCTGTAACATCCCAGTAAGAGAAGAAATTGACACCTACATCATGTAGTGCGTCTTTGACCGCTCGAAATTTTGATTTACGAATAATTGCTTCGATTTTTTTCATGATATTCTTAAATTAAATTGGTTTAAAATGTGAAAGCTGTAGCCTGTTAGTAGGGGGTTTACTTTTTTGATAAATATTTTTTTCTAATAAAATATTTGCTTTTTTTTACGATATGGTTTTGCCTTTCAGGCTATTAATAATTCAGTAAAAATAGTTATTATGTTAAAATAATTTAGTAAAATCTAGTTTTTGGTTAAATTTTTATGATTAAAATAATTTCATCCTATAAAAAATAATAAAATAATAATCTATCTACTGTATATTGTCAGATTAATAAAAACGCTTGAAAAACCTGTAAAAATTAAATTTTACAGGTTTGTTTTTTTTAAAAGTTGTGTGATATGAATGCTTAGGTAAAGCAATCATACGAACTATTTATCTTCATCTAGCTCTCTAATTCTTTTACCTGTAGTAGGCAATTGAACCGTGCTCTGAAATATCCAATCCTTCAATTTCAACTTCTTTGCTTACACGCAATCCAATAGTAGCTTTTAAAACTCCTAAGACAATGAATGACAACACAACTGCCCAAGCAGCATATGCTAATACTCCGATAGCTTGAACTCCTAATTGTGAAGCACCACCGCCATTGAATAATCCAATTCCAGTATCACCATCAATACCCCAAAGTCCTATAACTAAAGTACCCCAGGCTCCTGCAACACCGTGCACCGATGCGGCACCAATTGCGTCATCAATTTTTAATTTTTTCTCAATAAATTCAATCGAGAAAACAACAATGATACCTCCAATCAAACCTGCTAATACAGCACCTCCGGCAGACATATTTCCACAACCTGCGGTAATGCTTACCAATCCAGCTAACGCACCGTTTAAGGTTTGAGCTAAATTTGGTTTTCCATACCAAAGCCATGTCGTTATCAGGGCTCCAAGTCCTCCGGCTGCTGCTGCTAAATTTGTGATTAAAACAACATTTGAAGCTGCAACTGCATCTGCACCACCCCAAGCTAATTGAGATCCTCCATTAAAACCAAACCAGCCAAACCAAAGAATGAAAACTCCTAAAGTTGCTAAGACTTGATTGTGACCTGGAATTGGCATTACCTTTCCATTCACGTACTTTCCAATTCTTGGACCTACTAAGAAAGCTGCAACTAATGCTGCCCATCCACCAACAGAGTGTACAATAGAAGAACCTGCAAAGTCAATAAACCCTAAGTTTGTTAACCAACCACTTCCTTGCCATTGCCAACCTCCTGAGATTGGGTAGATAATTGCTGTCATGATAATTGAAAAGATAATGTAGGTCGAATATTTTGTTCTTCCTGCAATAGCTCCCGAAACAATGGTTGCTGCTGTTGCGGCAAACATGGTTTGGAAAAATAAATCAGCTCCTTCACCTTGCATTAATCCGCTCCAGAAGAACCATCCATTCGATGTGTCTCCGTACATTAACGAATACCCAACTAACCAATAGGTGAGTGATCCGACACAGATATCTAAAATGTTTTTCATTGCGATATTTACCGCGTTTTTAGATCTTGTCATTCCTGATTCTACTAAGGTGAAACCAGCTTGCATCATAAAGACTAAAATTCCTGCGATAAGCATCCATAGCATTCCCATGTCACCGTTGATTTGAGCAATTTCTTTTGCCAAGTCTGATGTGGTAACTGCGTCTTGCATTGTTGTTAAAAATAAACTCATAATAGTATGTTTTTAAAGTTAATATTTCTTCTTTTAGAAAGAGTAAACGGCTGCCAATGTAACTCCTGTTACATTTTTTTCTCCGAAAAATGTTACGTCGTCAGAGGTGTCATAGCGTACTTCAGTAACTAATTTTAAGCTTTCTGATAAGTTGGTATTCCCTGTTAAGGTGAAAGCAGACTGGCTTGCGTCTCCTGCTCCGGTAGTAGTCGTGTAAAATTCTGGTCTCAATCCTAGTGAAAAAGTATCAGAGAGTGTTTGTTGTAAGTAAAGTGCAAATCCTTGGTATCCTGCATCTGCATCACTTGAGTCTGAATAGGCGGCATTGATTCCTAGGTAAAAAGATTCAGTCAAATCAAATCCTCCTGTATAGTCTAAATACAATACGTCTGTAGCTCCAAAGCCATCAGCTCCGTAGGCAAGGTTGAAAAATTGACCTTTGTACCCTGTTTGGAATCCTAATTGATAGTCATTGGTGTCATTTGCTCCGGCAACAACTCCATGAGGGTTTGTTACAGCCAACATGAATGAAAGATCTTCAGAGGCAGTGTAGTCTAGTTTGAACCCTGTATGTGAAAATGGTCCTGCGTTGAATAAGTAAGAGACAGAGTAGTTGAAGTTTCCTGAAGGTGAAATAACTTCATATCCAAAAAACGTATTGAATTGGCCTAATGTAAACTTTAGTTTTTCGGTTGCTTGGTAATAAGCATATAATTGATTGATTGCTCCAGTGTAGGCATTAGCTGCATTTGCTCTTGGTCCAAAAGCCAAATCAGCAACAACTCCTGCTTTTCCTTTTTCATAGGAAAAAACGGTATTTGCCATCCCTAATCCAAAACCGTTTGCAGCTACATCAGAAAGAACACCAACAGTTCCTATTGAATTTTTTGATAAATTACTTGAGAAATAGGTATCGACACTTCCACTAAGTGTGAATGTTCCAGTTTCTTCTTTTTCTTGTGCTTGTGTTATTAAGCTTAAACTGAATAATGCGGTAAAAATAATTTTTTTCATAATTTGTTAGTTAGTTGTTAATATTCATTGAACTGGGTCAAAAGTAAAACATAAATATTAAAAAAAGGGGGTATGTTTTTTAAAAAGCGTAATTTAATGATGCATACCCTTAAAAAAATAGGGGTTAAAATAATATTTACATAATTATGAATATTTAGGGGTTTTGTAAAATAGGGTATAAGTAAAATAATCACATTTTATTGCGAAACTGATAAAAATGCATTTTTTGAAAAAAAAATGGTTTTTGTTGTATTTTTGGAATATGAAATATCCTTTTTCTTATTTGGTTAAACTTCAATTTTTAGGTTTTCGCTTTCACGGTTGGCAGAAGCAGGTAGAAGTCAAAACAATTCATGATATTGTAGATAAGACCCTACACTTTGTCTTTCAAAAGGAAGAATATAAAACAATAGGGGTAGGGCGAACGGATGCAAAAGTATCTTCGAACACCTATTATATCAACTTATTAACTCGATTTGAGTTTCAAAAAGAAACCTTTTTGAAAGATTTTAATTCTAATGCTCCTGCTGATTTAAAAGCGATTTCTTTCAGGGAGTTGCCAGAAGATTTTAACCTAATCAGTGCGGAGAAGGTAAAAGAATACCATTATTATTTTTCTTTTGGGGAGAAAAATCACCCTTTTGCTGCACCATTCATGTCAGGTTTGCAAGAAGACTTGAACATCGATTTGATGAAATTAGGGGCAAAATTGTTTGAAGGAGAGCATTATTTTCATAAATATTGCACAAAACCATCGGCACAAACTATTTTTAAAAGGCGTATTGATTCCTGTGAAATTGTTGAAAATGATTTGATGACAGCGAGTTTCTTCCCAGAAACGAGTTATGTGCTCAAGGTAAAAGGAAAAGGATTTTTACGCTATCAAATCCGATTGATGATGGCGGCTCTATTCGAAGTAGGAAAAGAGCAGCTTCCATTACAATATATTGAGGCCTCTTTAAAAGAAGACAATGATCGGCAATCACTACGAAATGTAGCACCCGGGTCGGGCTTACAATTGTTTGATGTAGATCTTAAAATATAAAATCCACCTTAAAGAAAAAGTGGATTTTAGAGACTTTATATATTGGAAGTAAAATTATCCTTTGAGGACTCCTCTGGAAATAACAATTTTCTGAATTTCTGAAGTACCTTCATATATTTGCGTAATTTTTGCATCACGCATCAAGCGCTCTACATGATAGTCTTTAACAAATCCATTTCCACCATGTATTTGAACCGCTTCAACGGTATGTTCCATCGCAACTTTTGAGGCATAGAGTTTTGCCATTGCTGAAGACATATCATAATTATTCCCAAGGTCCTTGTCCCAAGCAGCTTTCATTACCATCATTCGTGCCGCAGAAATATCGGTGAACATGTCTGCCAATTTAAAAGCAATTGCTTGATGATTGCAAATTTCTGTTCCAAAAGCTTTTCGTTCTTTTGAATATTTTAAAGATAGTTCGTAGGCTCCAGCTGCAATGCCTAGGGCTTGAGCTGCTATCCCAATTCTTCCACCAGAAAGTGTTTTCATTGCAAACTTGAACCCAAAACCATCTTCACCAATTCTATTTTCTTTGGGGACTTTTACATCATTAAACTGTAAGGTATGTGTATCGCTTCCTCGAATTCCTAATTTATCTTCTTTAGGGCCAATGTGAAATCCAGGGGCTCCTTTTTCAAGAATAAATGCATTGATTCCTTTGTGACCTTTAGTACTGTCAGTTTGAGCAATGACCAAATAGACATCGGCGCGTCCACCACTGGTGATCCAGTTTTTGGTTCCATTGATCAAATAATGATCTCCTTTGTCCTCTGCGGTAGTTGCTTGTGAAGTCGCGTCGGAACCTGCTTCAGGCTCGCTTAAGCAAAATGCACCTACAAATTCTCCCGTTGCTAACTTGGTTAAGTATTTTTGTTTTTGAGCCTCATTTCCATAGGTTTCCAATCCATAACAAACTAATGAATTGTTAACTGAGACAATTACTGATGCAGAAGCATCAATTTTTGAAAGTTCTTCCATGATGATTACATACGAAATTGTATCCATTCCGCTTCCACCGTATTTTGGATCGACCATAATTCCCATAAAACCGAGAGCTCCCATTTTCTTGATAAGTTCGTCAGGGAATTCTTGTTGGTTATCTCTTTCAATAACACCTGGTAATAATTCAGTCTGTGCAAAATTTCTTGCAGCTTCTTGAACCATGATTTGTTCTTCGGTTAAGCTAAAATCCATATTTTATATTTTGGTACAACCCTTATTTTTTTCAAAGATATCGATTTCGTAATACAATATCGACACGCTTTTGTTAATTTTACGCTCATGGATACAGTTTATAGTTATAGCATCGGATTGATGTCTGGTACCTCTTTGGATGGACTTGATTTGGTTTATGTGAAATTCAATAACCAAATGTATTTAGATTTTCAAATTTTAAATGCGACAACCATTCCCTATTCTGAAAAATGGAAAGCTATTTTGCAAAATGCCATACAGTATTCTGTAGAGGATTTGGTTGATCTAGATATTCGCTACGGCCGTTTTTTGGCAGATAGTATTCTTGATTTCATCAAAACCAATTCCATTTCAAGGGTTGATTTTATTGCATCTCACGGACACACGGTTTTGCATCAGCCAGAAAAAGGAATTACTCTTCAAGTAGGAAGCGGACAAGTAATTGCTACTCGAACACAACAAAAAGTGGTGTGTGATTTTAGAACTCAAGATGTGAAACTGGGAGGGCAGGGAGCTCCATTGGTTCCCATTGGAGATGAACTGCTTTTTTCAAACTACACATATTGTATCAATCTCGGTGGTTTTTCCAATGTTTCATTTCGTCAAAACGGAACTCGAATCGCATTTGATATTTGCCCCGTCAATATTGTGTTGAATTTCTATGTGTCAAAATTAGGGATGGATTTTGATGATAAAGGAGAAATGTCGTCACAAGGATCTGTAAATGAAGAACTCTTACAGAAGTTAAATGAATTGGACTTTTATGAGAAAGCCTACCCTAAATCATTAGGATTGGAATGGGTCCAACAAATCGTTTTTCCATTGATCGATAAAATGGAAGTTGAGGTACCAATTATTTTAAGGACTTTTGTAGAGCATATTGCTATTCAGATTTCAAAAGTTGTTCAAAAAAATAGCCGAGTTTTGTTTACTGGAGGCGGAGTGTATAATTCTTTTTTAATGCACAGAATAGAGGTGCTGTCGTCAAATTCTGTTCTACAAGTCTCCGATGAAATGATCAATTACAAAGAAGCACTTATCTTTTCTTTTTTAGGTTTGTTACGAATTAAGAATGAAATTAATTGTTTGAAAAGTGTAACAGGAGCTAGTCATGACCACTCATCAGGAGTCATTTTTGAAGTGTAGTTTTTTCAAAGAAAAAACGTGCACAATCATAATTTTACTGTAAGTTTGTGAATCATAATTTTTAATATTCAAAAATCTTTAAATTTTTAAGCAATGAATCAACTTTAACTTCGCCTATATCCGTTTTCGAAAGAAAAAAATATACTCAAAGAAAAATAAAGTTGACAATCATAAAAAAAATATTGATGAAAGAATTATTGAAACTATACGAAAATAAACAACCCGAAATTGTTTTTCATTGGAAAGACCCTGAAACAGAAGCTGAAGGTTGGGCAGTAATCAATTCATTGCGAGGCGGTGCTGCTGGAGGAGGAACAAGAATGAGAAAAGGATTGGATCAAAACGAAGTCATGTCTTTAGCAAAAACTATGGAAGTGAAGTTTACCGTTTCAGGACCTCCTATAGGAGGAGCCAAATCTGGAATCAATTTCGATCCCAATGATTCAAGAAAAAGAGGAGTATTGGAGCGCTGGTACAAAGCGGTTACCCCATTGTTGAAACATTACTATGGTACTGGAGGCGATTTGAATGTAGATGCGGATAAAGATGTGATTCCGATCATCGAAAATTGCGGTGTTTGGCATCCCCAAGAAGGAATTTTTAATGGCCATTTTAAACCCACTGTAGCAGAGAAGATCAACCGAATTGGTCAACTGCGTTTGGGGGTAATTAAAGTATTAGAAGATGTTGAATTTTCTCCCGATTTAACTAAAAAATATACAGTAGCAGATATGTTAACAGGCTACGGAGTTGCCGAGGCTGTAAAACATTATTATGAAATATATGGCGGTGTTCTTGAAGGAAAAAGAGCCATTGTTCAGGGTTTTGGAAATGTAGGTTCTGCTGCGGCCTATTATTTGACAAAGTTAGGAGCCAAAGTAGTTGGGATTATTGACAGAAATGGCGGAGTTATATGTGAAGAGGGATTTTCTCTAGAGGAAATGACTGAATTGTTTTTGTCAAAAGATGGAAATCAACTAGTTTCACAAAATATGATTTCCTTTGAGGAGATCAATGAAAAAATTTGGAGTTTGCCTGCGGAAATTTTCATTCCTGCTGCGGCATCAAGATTGGTTTCGAAAGACCAAGTAACAAAGATGATTGCTGCTGGTTTGGAGGTTATTTCACATGGAGCGAATGTTCCATTTGCGGATACAGAAATTTTCTTTGGTCCGATAATGGAATTTACAGACAAACATGTAAGTTTGCTGCCAGATTTTATTTCAAATTGTGGTATTGCAAGAGTCTTTGCATACTTAATGGAAGCAAGAGTAACATTGCCTATGAGAGACAAGGCTATTTTTGATGATACATCAAAAACAATTAAAAATGCCTTGCAAAAAACGTTTAATAAAAGTGCATCAAAAACCAAAATATGCTCAACAGCATTTGAAATTGCACTAAAAGAATTAATTTAAAATTATTTTTATGGAGTCGATTATTATCATTGTATTTATTGTAGGTTATTTAGCAATCACCTTAGAACACAATTTAAAATTGGATAAGCTAATCCCTGCCCTAATAATGATGGCCTTTTGTTGGGCTATTGTTGCTTTAGGAATTGATAGTTTTTCCAATTGGTTTGATTCTAGTAAGCATGGTTTAGTTGAGGGTTTTGCCTCTATGTTGCATGAAGATAAGTTACACCTAGTTGAAGAAACCTTACTACATCATTTAGGAAAAACTGCCGAAATCTTGGTTTTTCTTTTAGGAGCTATGACTATTGTTGAGGTTATCGATTATTTTGATGGGTTTTCTACCATTAAAGGATATGTTGGTTTCAAAGGAAAAAAGAAACTTTTATGGATGTTCTCCATATTGGCCTTTATTTTATCTGCAATTATTGATAATTTGACAGCGACCATCGTTCTAATTTCTATTTTACAGAAAATTGTCAAAGCAAGAGAAGATCGAATTTGGTTTGCAGGGATGATTATTATTGCAGCAAATGCAGGGGGGCTTTTTCACCAATCGGAGATGTTACGACTACAATGTTGTGGATTGGAGATAAAGTAAGTACAGGTATGTTGTTTACCTATTTATTTATCCCTTCGCTTTTATGTATGGTAGTTCCCACTTTTATTGCTACTTTTTTACCAGCCTTCAAAGGAGATATTGAATTTGATCCCAATGAAGTTGAAAAACCAAAAAGTCCGCACAGTGGTAGAATGTTGTATTTAGGACTGGGATCAATCTTATTTGTTCCTGTTTTTAAAACAGTAACCCACTTGCCTCCGTATGTTGGAATGATGTTGTCGTTAGGGGTTGTGGCTACTTTTGCAGAAATTTATAGTAGAGCCAAATTTTCTTTAAGCGATTATAATTCTGAAGAGTCAGATGCACATGCGCATCACAGTCCAGTGCACGCATCACTCTCAAAAATTGAAATGCCAAGTATTTTATTTTTTTTAGGAATTTTAATGGCTGTTGCAGCGCTTGAGTCATTGGGTATTCTATTTAATTTCGCGGAAAGTTTAAAGCAAGGAATTCCTTTAGTGGGGACTGAAATTGATGGAACTAACGTTTCTGATCTTGTTGTGATTTTACTCGGTATAGGATCTGCTGTAATTGACAATGTGCCTCTAGTAGCTGCAAGTTTAGGGATGTTTTCAGAATCATTAGACAATCCGCTATGGCACTTTATCGCATTTTCTGCGGGTACTGGAGGAAGTATGTTGATCATAGGTTCCGCTGCAGGTGTTGTGGCCATGGGAATGGAAAAAATCGATTTCTTCTGGTATATCAAGAAAATTTCTTGGTTGGCTTTGATCGGATTTTTGGTCGGTTCTGCAGCTTTTGTAGTAATTAGAATGTTTATTTAAAAAACGCCTTATCCATATAGAATGTCATTTTGCATATTTGTAAGATGGCATTTTTTAGTAGACAATTTTAAAGGAGAACGCTCGTTAAGAGTATAGTGTATAAAAACAGTTATATGATATTATTTTTTCAAGAAAATACCCAAGTATTAGAAGAGCTTGTGCCCAAAGAAAAAACACTTTCAATCTATAGTTTAATTATGGATGGAGGCCTGGGCGGTCAAATCATTATTGCCATCCTATTTGTATTGTTGGCAGTTGCACTCTATATTTACTTTGAACGTTTTTTTGCCATCAAATCGGCATCTAAGATTGATGAAAATTTCATGAATCAAATTAGAGAATCTATTTCTGAAGGGAAATTGGCTGCTGCGGATGCGCTTTGCAAAAGTAAAAACACCCCTACTGCACGTTTGATCGGAAAAGGAATTTCACGAATTGGAAAACCATTGGAAGACATCAATACCGCTATCGAAACTGCAGGGAAATTAGAGGTCTATCAATTAGAGAAAAATGTAAGTGTATTGGCGACTATCTCTGGTGTTGCCCCCATGATTGGTTTTTTAGGAACTGTAATTGGAATGATTGTTGCGATTCACGAAATAGCAAATGCGGGAGGGCAAATTGATATTAAAATGCTTTCGGACGGTTTGTATACAGCGATGACGACCACCGTCGGGGGACTTATTGTTGGAATCATTGCCTATATTACCTACAATCATTTGGTAGTGAAGACCGATAAGGTTGTCTATCAAATGGAAGCAAAGTCTGTAGAGTTTTTAGATTTGTTAAACGAGCCTGTATAAAAAAAACAAGTTTCAAGTTCAGCCCTGTAAACTTCTGATGAGCACCTAAAACCTTTCACATCGAATATGAATTTAAGAGGAAGAAATAAAGTAGATCCGACCTTCAATATGTCATCAATGACAGACATTGTCTTTCTTTTGTTGATCTTTTTTATGCTTACGTCAACATTAGTGACCGTAAGTGCCATAGATGTTTTGTTGCCTAAAGCAGGAGGGAAGACAGAAAACAGTACCTCTGTAGCGGTAACCATTACTAGTAAATCTATATTTTACATTGATAAAGCAAAAGTGAGTTTTTCTGAATTGGAGGCCGAAATTTTAAGAAAGGCAGGGCCCAATCAGCAAAAAACCATCATCATTCGGGGAGACAAAGATGTACCATATAAAAATGTAATGCGAGTAATAGATATTGCTAATAGGAATAAATTAAAAATGATTTTAGCAGTAAAAGGAAAATAAAATGTCAGTTTTAGATAGTCCACATAAACGAAAATCGGCCGCAATTACGGCTGTCATTCTGATGATTTTTCTCTTGGGGATTTTCAATTATGGGATGCAATATCTTGATCCTCCAGAAGAATATGGATTGGCAATCAATTTTGGAAATTCAGAGGCTGGAAGTGGAGTTCCTGTTTTGGAATCGCCTAAAGAAGCGCCTCTAAAATCGAATGAAGTATCTGAGAATACGGAAACCGATACTGAAGCTCTAAAGAATGAGTCCGTTGAGGAGATTATCACAAATGATTCGTCCAAAGAAGTGGTAAAACCTATCAAAGAAGTTGCTGAAACACCAAAACCCGTTGAAGCATTGAAACCAAAACCTTCTCAAGAAGCACTTGATGCCTTGGCAAATTTATTGAATGGAAATTCGTCTGATGGAAAGCCTAAAGGAGAAGGGGATGATTCTATTGAAGGGCTCAAAGGAAAAGAAAATGGGGACCCTGATTCGAATTCCTATTATGGGAATATCGAGAGTGGATCTGGAGAAAACTATAATTTGGCAGGAAGAAAAGCAGTCTCTAAACCCAAAGAACAACCCGATTGTGAAGAAGAGGGAATTGTTGTTGTGAAAATTACTGTTAATAATAGCGGACGAGTACTAAGTGCCATTCCAGGAGTTAAAGGTTCTACCAATACGGCGCCTTGTTTGTTGAAACCTGCTAAAGAAGCAGCATTAAAAACAACATGGAATTCAGATGCTAAAGCTCCACCTCTTCAAACAGGAACCATCATTTATAAGTTTTCATTGACTAAATAAACACTTACATTTGCACTTCAAAATCAGCACTTTTACATAATAGGTGTAGTCAACTACTTATGAATTATCAAGAAACCTTAGATTGGATGTTTGCTCAATTGCCTATGTATCAGAGGGAGGGCACAAGTGCATTTAAAAAAGATTTAACCAACATTATTGCATTTTCTAAAGAGTTGAATGCACCAGAAACAAAGTTTCGGTCCATTCATGTAGGAGGAACCAACGGGAAAGGGTCTACGAGTCATATGTTGGCATCTATTTTGCAAGAAGCGGGCTATCGAGTAGGTCTGTATACCTCTCCTCATCTGAAAAATTTTACAGAACGAATTCGAATCAATGGAGAGGAAATTCCCTCAGAAAAAGTAGTCACTTTCATTGAAAAAAATAAAACTTTTTTAGAGCAACAACAACTGTCTTTTTTCGAAATGACAGTGGGAATGGCATTCGATTACTTTGCAAATGAACAGGTAGATATTGCAATTATTGAGGTTGGCTTGGGAGGAAGACTGGATTCAACAAATATCATCATTCCCGAAGTTGCAGTAATCACAAATATTGGTTTTGACCACACCCAGTTTCTTGGAGAAACCTTACCCGAAATTGCCTTTGAAAAAGCAGGGATCATTAAGGAAAACGTTCCTGTGGTTATTGGAGAAAGGCAGGAAGAAGTCGTAGCTGTTTTTTTGAATAAAGCAATAGAAACAACTTCGAACATTGTGTTCGCTTCAGAAAATACAACTCATTACAAAACAGATTTATTGGGCAATTATCAGAAAAAAAATGTGCTGACCGCCCTAGCTGCCATTGAGCAGTTAAAAGGGTTTGATGTTTCCCGCGAACAGCTTCAAAATGGACTCTTACGAGTAGCGCAGAACACCAATTTAAAAGGTCGCTGGCAAATTCTCAAAGAACAGCCTATGGTAATTTGTGATACAGCTCATAATAAAGAAGGTTTAGAAATTGTATTGAATCAGCTACGGAACCTATCTTATAGCCGCCTACATTTTGTGTTGGGAGTAGTTTCTGACAAAGATTTAGAGCGTATTTTACCGATGTTTCCAACAAAGGCTACCTATTATTTTTGTAAACCCAACATTCCGAGAGGGCTTTCAGAAGTTATTTTACAGGAAAAAGCAAGTGAATTTAATCTTAAAGGAAAAAAATATGAATCGGTAGAAAAAGCCTATTCAGAGGCCTTACTAAATGCAAATCAGAATGATATGATTTATATTGGAGGGAGTACGTTTGTCGTTGCAGAAATAATTTAAATAAAAGTTCTTTTTTTGTTTGGTAGAATGAAAATCAGTACTATATTTGCAACCGCTTAGGGCAATTAGCTCAGTTGGTTCAGAGCATCTCGTTTACACCGAGAGGGTCGGGGGTTCGAATCCCTCATTGCCCACAGATGATAGCAAAAGTCTTACAGAAATGTAAGACTTTTTTTTATTCAAAACTGTCGTAAATTTATTTGTGAAAAGTATTGAATAATAAATGGAACTAGCGAAGCTAGTTGGCTTTTGCTATTTTAAAATGGGGTACACTAGGGATCTACAATCCCTCATTGCCCACTTAAGTATAATCCTTCACATTTTGTGAAGGATTTTTTTGTTTTCAGAATTTTTTGGTCATTTCAAATAGTGTATATTTACACAGCTAAATTTTTATTCACAATAATGAAAACTGTAGTCTTCATAACGTATTCAGAAACATTAATTGAAAATAAAAAGAGTTCTTAAATTTTGCCCTCGGTTTTCTTTCTGAAAAAGGGAAAAGAGTCTGTAGGTTGGTGTAGAAAAAATGGATTACATGAAAAAAAAGAGAATCGCTGTTATTGGGTTAGGGTATGTAGGTTTACCATTGGCAAGACTTTTTGCTACCAAATATTCAGTTGTAGGATTCGATATTGATAGCGAAAGAGTCTCTAAACTCATGAAGGGGCTAGATACGACCAACGAGGTTTCCAAGGAATCTTTAAGCAATGTACTTGTAGAGCACATTTCGGAAGCAACGGGTCTTTTTTGCACTACTGACATTGCACACCTGAAAGGGTGTAGTTATTATATTGTAACGGTACCAACACCGGTAGACGAAAACTTTAAGCCCGTATTAGCGCCTTTGGTAAAGGCAAGCGAACTGGTGGGCTCTGTGCTAAAAAAAGATGATATCGTTATCTATGAATCTACCGTGTACCCGGGAGCTACCGAGGAAGAATGTATTCCAGTTTTAGAAAAAATATCTGGATTAGAATTCAATAAAGATTTTTATGCAGGCTATTCGCCTGAAAGAATTAATCCAGGAGACAAAGAGCATACCGTAGAGAATATATTGAAAGTGACTTCGGGGTCTACACCAGAAATTGGTAAAGTTGTAGATGCTCTCTATCGATCTATAATTACTGCAGGAACCCATTTAGCACCCACAATCAAAGTTGCCGAAGCAGCAAAAGTAATCGAAAATACACAGCGGGACATCAATATTGCTTTTGTAAATGAAATTGCAAAAATTTTCAATCTCATGGATATCAATACTCACGATGTTTTGAAAGCTGCTGGAACTAAGTGGAATTTTTTACCCTTCACGCCAGGCTTGGTTGGAGGACATTGTATTGGGGTTGATCCCTATTATTTGGCAGAAAAAGCACAGCTATTGGGCTACAATCCAGAAATCATCCTTGCTGCAAGAAGATTGAATGAGAGTATGGGGACCTATGTTGCCTCGGAGCTTGTCAAATTGATGATTCAAAAGAACATCCATATTGCCAAATCAAGTATTTTGATTTTAGGAATTACTTTTAAGGAAAATTGTCCTGATTTGCGAAACACGAGAGTTGTAGATGTAGTCAATTCCTTGCAAGAATATGGGGTTGAGACTACAATATATGACCCTTGGGCAAAGGTTGAGGAAGTGAAAAAAGAATATGGGTTGATTTCAACAAAACAAGTTCCCTCTGAAAAGTTTGATGCGATAATCTTAACCGTATCCCATGATGTATTCAGAGAGTTGGATATTGCACTTCTAAAAAAAGAAACCTCAGTGGTTTATGATGTAAAGAATTTTCTTCCCAAAGAAATAAAAGATAAAGGACTATAAGATGAAGAATTTTGCACTACTAGGGGCCGCGGGCTATATCGCACCAAGACATTTGAAAGCGATACAAGACACCAATAATAATTTAATAGCTGCTTTGGACAAGTTTGACAGTGTTGGTATGATGGATTCCTATTTTCCAAAAGCAGACTTTTTTACGGAGTTTGAGCGTTTTGATCGCCATCTAGAAAAATTAAAAAGGAACGAGCATATTAAGGTTGATTATGTAAGTATTTGCACCCCCAATTATTTGCACGATTCTCATATCCGAATGGCTTTGCGCAGTGGAGCGCATGCAATTTGTGAGAAACCAATCGTTCTAAATCCATGGAATATTGATGCTTTAGAGGCCATCGAAAGAGAATCTATTGGAAATATCTATACCATTTTACAATTGAGATTGCATTCAGCTATTAGTGCTTTAAAAGCCAAAGTAGATTCAAAGATTCAGAATGAGAAATACGATATAGATTTAACCTATATCACTTCGAGAGGGAAGTGGTATGACATTTCATGGAAAGGAGATGAAAGTAAATCAGGAGGGATTGCTACGAATATTGGAGTTCATTTTTATGACATGCTTTCATGGGTTTTTGGAAAAGTTCAAGAGAATACGGTACACCTTAGGGAGAATCATAAAGCAGCAGGATATTTGGAATTTGAAAATGCAAGAGTTCGTTGGTTTTTATCTATTGATGAAACGGATTTGCCCGATACAGTGAAACAAAAAGGGCAAAGAACCTTTCGGTCAATTTCTATTGACAACCAAGAGCTTGAGTTTAGTGAGGGGTTTACCGAATTGCATACCAAAAGCTATCAGCACATTTTGAATGGGAACGGTTTTGGCTTGTCTGATGTTCGAGAATCTATAGAAATTGTTCATGATATTCGCAACGCTGTTATCAGTAGCAAGGGAGAAAAGCACCCTTTTATTTGTGATTAAAACCGTTATATTTGTAGTGTAAAAGCTATGCTAGCTTCTTACATTTTACACCTTATTTATCTTTAAATAAAAAAAAATGAAAATTGGAATCACTTTCAGTGCCTTTGATTTATTTCATGCAGGGCATGTAAAAATGTTGGAAGAAGCCAAGCGTCAATGTGATTATTTGATTTGCGCGCTTCAAACAGATCCTTCAGTAGATCGTCCAGAAAAAAACAAACCAGTACAGTCGGTAGTAGAACGCTATATTCAGTTAAAAGCCTGTATCTATGTCGATGAAATTATTCCTTATACCACTGAACAGGATTTAGAAGATGTGTTAAGGGCTTTTAAAATTGACGTTCGAATTATTGGAGATGAATATAAAGATATATCTTTTACAGGAAGAAGTTATTGTGAAGAAAAGGGAATAGAGCTCTACTTTAACAAAAGAGAGCATCGTTTTTCAAGCAGTGGATTAAGAAAAGAGGTCCAGGAAAAAGAAAATTTAAAAAAATAATTCACTTAAAATGAATATCACAATTGTTGGTTCTGGATATGTCGGATTGGTTTCAGGGGCTTGTTTTTCAGAAATGGGAAATAATGTGATCTGTGTTGATGACAATGCTGAAAAAATAAACAAATTGAACTAGGAGTACTTCCCATTTTTGAACCTGGTCTTGAGCAAATGGTTCTGAAAAATGCACAAAACAAAACCTTATTTTTTACTACAGAAATTGCAGAAGCAGTTATGGAGTCTGAAATTGTTTTTATTGCTGTTGGAACTCCAATGGGTGCTGATGGTGCTGCAGATTTACAGTATGTTTTGAAGGTTGCGAAATCGATCGGGCAAACCATGCAAAAATCAATAGTTGTGGTTGACAAGTCAACTGTTCCTGTTGGGACGGCAGATAAGGTTAGAGCGGTTATCCAAAAGGAATTAACGTTAAGAGGTGTAGATATTCATTTTGATGTAGTTTCCAATCCAGAGTTTTTAAAAGAAGGAGTTGCTATTGATGATTTTATGAAGCCAGACAGAGTTGTGATAGGTGCTGATAATGCGAGCGCTTTTGAGGTCATGAAAGAACTCTACAGTCCTTTTTTTAGGTCTCATGATCGTTTTATTACTATGGACATACGTTCTGCGGAAATGACCAAATATGCTGCAAATGCAATGTTGGCAACCAAAATTTCATTTATGAATGAGATTGCAAATATTTGTGAAAGAGTAGGAGCAGATGTGAATCAGGTAAGAATAGGAATTGGTTCAGATAAGAGAATTGGGTATAGTTTTATTTATCCAGGTGTTGGTTATGGAGGAGCTTGTTTTCCAAAAGATGTCAAAGCACTTTCAACCATTGCTAAAGAAAAGGGGTATGACGCAAAATTGATCACTGCGGTAGAGGAGGTGAACAATGCACAAAAATTCGTGATATCAGACAAAGTAGTACACCGTTTTGGCGAAGATTTGTCTGGGTTAACTTTTGGTTTGTGGGGCTTGGCATTCAAGTCAGGTACAGATGATATGCGAGAGGCACCCGCCATTTATGTGGTCAAAGAATTGGTTAAAAGAGGTGCTGCTATCCAGGCCTATGATCCCAAAGCGATGGAAGAGTCCCAACATTTTTATTTGAAAGATATTAAAAATGTAAGCTACGTTCAATCAAAATATGAAGTATTACAAAATGCAGATGCACTCATCTTATTAACTGAATGGAAAGAATTTCGTTCTCCAGATTTTGAGGAAATCAAGGAGCAATTAAAGAATCCAATTATTTTTGATGGAAGGAATCAATATATTGCCTACGATTTAGAGGCTAAAGGATTTGAATATCTTAGAATTGGTAAATAATGATGCGAGTAGAAAACCTTTATCCAATTAAGTTTGTCCCTATTTTGCAAGAAAAAATTTGGGGAGGAGAAAAGCTGACTTCGCAATTCAATAAAAAATCAAGTGCTCAGAAAATTGGTGAAAGTTGGGAACTCTCTGGCGTAGAAAACTGTATTTCAGTGGTGGCAAATGGGGAATTCAAAGGTTTAACATTAGTAGATTTAATTCAACAATTTACATCATCTTTTGTTGGGAGAAAAATATACAAACAGTTTGGAACTGAATTTCCTTTATTGTTTAAGTTTATTGATGCTAAGGAAGATTTATCAATCCAATTGCACCCAAACGATGCATTGGCTAAAAAGCGACACAATTCATTTGGAAAAACAGAAATGTGGTATGTCATGGAAGCAGATCCAGATTCTAAACTATACGCAGGTTTTGTCTGTAAGTTAAACAAAGACTTGTATATCAAGGCACTTGACAACGGAGAACTAGTTGAGTTGATTCATGAAGACCATGCGACCAAGGGGGACGCTTTTTTTATTGAAGTAGGAACCATTCATGCCATAGGAAAAGGAATTTTAATTGCAGAGATTCAACAAACCTCCGACATTACCTATCGAGTTTTTGATTGGAACAGAACTGATCGTGAAGGTGTTGCAAGAGAATTGCATACAGAATTGGCTCTAGATGCACTTGATTTTTCTAAAATAGGTTCATGTAAATTAGCGTATGAAAACAATCTTCATACCCCTAATCAGATTTATAGCGGAACTTATTTTACCACAAATAAAATCAATCTAGACACTTCACATTGGGTTCGAGATGTTTCAGAGATTGACTCATTTGTTGTGTATATGTGCGTAAATGGGGAAGGAGTGATTTCAATAAATGGAAATAAAGAAATGGTGCAAAAAGGAGAGACTGTTTTAGTGCCTGCAATGTGTAAGAAAATTGAAATTAGCACACTAGGGACTTTCGAAGCATTAGAAGTTTATATATAATGAATAAGAACACAAAAATATACATTGCGGGACATCGAGGAATGGTAGGTGCTGCTGTCTGGAGAGCATTAGAATCTAAAGGGTACAAAAATCTTATTGGAAAAACTAGTGCAGAATTAGATTTACGAAACCAACAGGCAGTTTCAGATTTTTATCAAGAAGAGCAACCTGAAGTTGTGATTGATGCTGCTGCAAAAGTTGGAGGAATTCTTGCCAATAATGATTTTCCATATCAATTTTTAATGGAGAATATGCTCATTCAAAATAATTTGATTGACGGTGCTTTTAAAGTTGGAATAGAAAAATTTATTTTTTTAGGGAGTTCTTGCATCTACCCGAAGTTTGCTCCACAACCGTTAAAAGAAGAATACCTACTAACAGATTCTTTAGAACCTACCAATGAGTGGTATGCATTAGCAAAAATTACGGGAGTAAAAGCATGCCAAGCGATACGCAAACAATACAACAAAGAGTATGTGAGTTTAATGCCTACCAACCTGTACGGTTCATTTGATAATTTTGACTTGCAATCCTCGCATGTATTGCCAGCAATGTTGCGGAAATTTCATGAGGCTAAAATAAATAATCATTCAGAGGTAACGCTCTGGGGAAGCGGAACTCCAATGCGAGAGTTTTTGTTTGTAGATGACATGGCAGCGGCGGTGATCTATGCCTTAGAAAATAATTTACCAGAATATCTATACAATATAGGGACTGGAAAAGACATTAAAATAAAAGAATTGGCTGAAACGATCCAAAAGGTTACAGGGCATCAAGGAAAGATTCTTTGGGATGCCAGTAAGCCAGATGGTACTCCAAGGAAATTGATGGATGTTTCCAAAATGAAAGAAATTGGATGGCGCTATTCAACAGAATTAGAAGACGGCATACAAAAAACCTATCAATGGTTTTTAGAGAATATTGACAACATAAAGGAAGTGAGGTTAACGTAAGGGGTAAGGACGAAGGCTAAGACGAAGACTAAGACTGGTCAAGTCAAAGTTTGAATATTTAGAAATAAATAAAATATGAAAGTAGCATTAATTACAGGGATTACAGGACAGGATGGTTCTTATTTAGCAGAACTCTTATTAGAAAAGGGGTATGAAGTGCATGGAATCAAAAGAAGATCTTCATCATTAAATACAGATCGAATAGATCATTTGTATCAAGATCCTCACCATCCGAATCAACGGTTAAAATTGCATTATGGAGATCTAACAGACGCAATGAATCTTACCAAGATTGTAGAAGAATGTCAGCCCGATGAAATCTATAACTTAGGAGCGATGTCTCATGTGAAGGTGTCTTTTGATACTCCAGAATACGTTGGGAATGTCGACGGATTGGGAACTTTACGTATTTTAGAAGCGGTTCGTTTATTAGGTTTAGAAAAGAAAACGAGAATCTATCAAGCCTCAACCTCAGAATTGTATGGAGGAATGCCAGAGAATAAAAACGCCAAAGGATTTTATGATGAAAATTCACCATTCTATCCAAGATCACCCTACGGTGTTGCAAAAATCTATGGCTTTTGGATTACTAAAAACTACAGAGAGGCCTATAATATGTTTGCATGTAACGGTATTTTATTCAATCATGAATCCCCTAGAAGAGGAGAAACCTTTGTAACTCGTAAAATTACAAGAGCGACAGCAAGAATTGCCCTAGGGTTACAGGAGAAAATCTATTTAGGAAATTTAGATGCCAAACGAGATTGGGGGCACGCTAAAGATTATGTCCGTATGATGTGGATGATATTGCAAGCTGAGCAACCGGAAGACTGGGTCATCGCCACAGGAAAAACTACGACAGTAAGAGAATTTGTAAGAATGGCTTTTGGAGAAGTAGGGATTGAATTGGAATTTACAGGTAAGGGAGTAAATGAAAAAGGGACTGTTCTATACTGTACGAACCCTTTGTTTCAAATTGAATTAGGAAAAGAAGTAGTATCGATAGATCCTACTTATTTTAGACCAACGGAAGTAGATTTATTAATAGGAGATCCGAGCAAAGCAAAAGAAAAATTAGGTTGGGTGCCCCAACATGATTTGGCATCGTTGGTAAAAGACATGATGCAATCAGATGTGAAATTAATGCAGAAAGATCAATATTTGAAACAGGGAGGGTATTCTACAAATAACTATTTTGAATAAATAGGGCGATTAGATGAATGAGTCTTAAGGAAATGGTAATGTTTTTTTTAAACAGAAAATGAAATTTTGAATCACAGATAAAGAATAAAAATCAGTACTTTTGCAAAATTAACAATAGAGAAAATGAAAAAGAAAATTCAATTATTAGTAGTGATTTTATGTGTGTTTTGTTCCTCAATAATTCATGGACAAGATGTTAGTCAGTTAAAAAATATAGAGATAAGCACCTTGTCCGATGACCAAATTGCTTCGTATTGGGATGCCATTCAGAAAAAGGGGTACAGCCTTGAGCAAGTTGAGGTTCTTGGAAAAGCCCAAGGGATTTCAGCAACTAAAATTGATGAATTTAAAACAAGGGTAAATAGTTTAAGTTCAATCAAAGCTGTTGAAAGTAAAATTCTTAAAGTAAACGATGATGACGATGAATCATTCAATGATTCTTTTGGAATAAAAGAAGGCGAAATGGATGATAAAGACCAAAAAGAGACCTTGCTTTTTGGGTATGATTTCTTCAACAATTCGAAGGTTACTTTTACTCCGAGCGTGAATTTAGCGGTCCCTGATAATTATCAGATTGGTCCTGGAGATGAACTGATGATCGATTTATGGGGGGCCTCAGAAATAACCTACAAGACAACCGTAAACAATAACGGAAGCATCAAAATTAATGGAGTGGGTTTTATTTATGTCAACGGATTTAGTTTGGAAGTTGCCAGTAAAAAAATTATTGCCAAACTCAAAAAAAAACATGCTGGAATTGGAGCTTCCAAGGACAGTTACAATAAAATTGAGACCAATGTTACAGTATCAAAAATCAGAACAGTTCAAGTCAATATAATTGGAGAAGTGAAGGTGCCTTGGCACCTATTCATTGAACTCTTTGTCTACCGTATTAAACGCATTGTATGTAGCGGGAGGGCCCACAAAATTAGGAACTTTTAGAGAAATTAAACTAGTTCGGAAAGATGAAACTGTTGCGACATTAGACGTTTATGAATATTTATTAAATGGAACTCAAAAAGGAAATTTAAAATTACAAGATCAAGATGTCTTGTTGGTTGGACCGTATAAGAATTTAGTTACTGTAGAGGGAGCAGTAAAAAGACCTGGAATTTATGAGTTGACCCAAGAACAAACCCTGGCGAATTTAATTGATTATTTTGGAGGTTTTACCTCAAAATCCTACACCAGTTTATTAGTGGTTGAGCGTTTGAATGGAACTCAAAAAGAAGTCAAGGAAGTTGCTTTGAGCCAAGCAGACACCTTTGTAATGAAATCTGGAGACCGATTGGTCATTCAGGAAGTATTGGATACCTACGAAAACAAAATTTCTATCGAGGGTGCAGTTTATAGACCTGGAAATTTTGAATTTAATGAGGGACTAAGTTTAAAAGACCTCATAGAAAAGGCTCAGGGAGTAACTCCAGAAGCTTTTTTGTCGAGAGGTATTTTGGTAAGAACCTATGACGATACCCAAAAAGAAAATATTCCATTTTCTGTTCAAGCGATTATAAATGGAGCAACAACCATTCCTCTTTTGGCGAGAGATGATATTCGAATTTTTAGAAAAGATGAGTTAAGGGAGAATCGAACTATATCAGTATCAGGTGCTGTAAATACAGAACAAACGATCGATTTTATCGACAACTTGCAAATTGAAGATGTTATTGCAATGTCAGGAGGTCTTCAGGAAGGTGCAGATCCAGAGCAGATAAGTGTTTCTAGAAGGTTGAAAGATGGTAGTTTTAGGACCTTAAGCACGGTGTTTTCTGTTTCTTCAGCTAAAAATTTAGAAATTACTAGTGGTGAACCCTTTTATTTGAAACCTTTTGATATTGTGAGTGTTCGGTATGCAAAAGGCTATACAGCTCAGAAAACGGTTAGTGTGAAAGGAGAGGTCTATTATGAAGGAAAGTATGTGTTACAAGATAAAAATGAACGGATTTCAGACCTAATAAACAGGGCTGGAGGATTGACAATATTTGCTTATTTAGAAGGAGCTTATCTCAGTAGAAAAACCATTGGGAATAAAGAAGATATTGGAGCAACTCTTGAAAATACTTCTGAATTGGGGAAGGAAATTTCAAAAGAGTTGACCGAACAAACTACAGCAAAAATTGGTATAAATTTACCCTTAATTTTAAAGGCTCCTGGTTCCCAGATTGATTTATTATTAGAAGAGGGGGACGAATTAATTATTCCATCTGAAAAACAAACTGTAAATGTTACAGGAATGGTATTGTCCCCTAGTTTGGTGCAATTTGATTCAACCAGAAGTTTAAAAGATTATATTAATGGTTCAGGGGGGTTCTCCGAAAAAGCTAAAAAATCTAAAACCTATGTTGTCTATCAAAATGGGGATATCAAAACTACACGGACTTTTTTGTTTTTCAAATGGTATCCCAAATTAGCGCTAGGAGCAACTATTTTTGTTCCAGAAAAAGAGGAAAATAAAAAGAGATTGACAGTATCAGAAATATTAGGAATCACGACTTCGTTAGCTACTCTTGGGGTGCTTGTGCAAACCTTGACAAAATAAATTTACAACTCCTTTTAAAATTTAATTTTAATGTTACAACAAGAAAATAAAGATAGCAGCAATTTCGAAGAAGATTCTATAGACATCATAGCACTTATAAAGAAATTATGGATTGCAAGAACAACAATTTTAAAAACAACTCTCGTCTTTTTGTTTTTAGGACTCTTTATTGCGATCTTTTCAGAAAATCAATACACAGCATCTACTACTTTTGTGCCCATCAATCAAGGGAAATCTTCTGGAGGTAGCTTAAGTGGATTGGCTTCTTTAGCAGGAATAAACCTATCTGGAGCAGCAAGTGACACAAAAATTTCTCCAGAATTGTACCCAGAAATTTTTAGTAGTATTCCTTTTCAGATGGAACTGTTAAACACTCCACTTTCTATAGAAGGACAAGAATCTCCAGTAAGTTATAAAGAATATTACACTTCAATTTATAGTCCAGGTCTTTTGGGGAATTTAAAGAAATATACCATTGGCTTGCCATCTGTTATTTTTTCAGCATTGAAGTCAGATTCCATTGATGACAACATCGTTTTTGAAGAAAATCAGTTGATTCGCCTTTCTTCAATTGATAGGAGGTTAACTCGGCAATTAGAAAAACAACTCCTTTTAACGGTGAATGCTAAAGAGGGGTATATTACGATCGCTGTAACTCTTCCAGAGGCTGCTGCAAGTGCTCAAATGGCACAAAAGGCTCAAACTCTTTTGCAAGACTATGCTTTGAAATTTCAAACACAAAAATCGATTGAAGAATTCAATTTTATTGAAGATCGCTTTCAAGAAAAAGAAAATGAATTCAATAAGATAAAAATCGATTTGGCTCGTTTCAGGATCAAAATAGTGCGATCAATACCGCTTTAGGAAAAACAAAATTATTGCAATTACAATCGCAGTATAACCTAGTCTTTGCAGTCTATTCAGAATTGGCAAAACAATTAGAAACTCAGCGCTTACAGGTAAAAAAAGACACTCCAATATTTACCGTTCTAAAGCCTGTAACAATTCCTTCAGAAAAGGCAACTCCAAAAAGAGCACTAATCCTTGTTGTTTATTTGTTTTTGGGATTTGTTCTAAGCATAGGGTATGTATTGGTAAAAGAACCTCTTCAAAACATCTTAAAAGAAATAAGGGCGACTACGTAATTAAAACGTGTTGTCAACACTTTATTGAGTACTTTCAGAAAATTATTTTCTGAAAGTACTTTTTTTATTTTCTAGACTTTCGTTTTTTAAAAGGAGTTTTGAGGGATTTTGGAATACTTCATTCAATAGTAGTTTAGGGGGTTTTGTGCATAAATTGAGCTTCGTGTGTTTTAAATAACTATATTTGTAAAAAATTAGTAAATACTGCTATACTTACTAGAAAAAGACAAGAAAATGAATTATTTAAACACATTCCCCCTAAGAATGAGTGGAACAAATCATGGCTTCATGATTTTGTTATTCTTTGGTATTTTTTCACTCTCTCTTTATTTAATCCCCAAAATTAGAGCCATTGCACTCAAGGGAAATCACAGTGATACTCCAGATCATCGGAGTTCACACTCAAGTCCAGTAGCTACTTTTGGTGGTGTTACTTTTTTTATCAGTTATATTTTAGTGTTGTTTTTCGCACAGTCCTTGGACGATAATCAAATTTCTCTTACACTCATTGCTTCAATTACCATCTTATTTTTTACTGGTTTTTTGGATGATTTATGGAATCTGTCTCCCAAAATTAAATTTTTAGGTCAATTTGTAGGAGTTGCACTTTTGATGTTTCATCCAGAGTTTCGAATTCTCTCCCTACATGGTTTTATGGGCATTTTTGAAATCCCATTGTATGTGTCTATTGTTGGAAGTATGATTTTTTTACTGGGCTTGATAAACGCTTTTAATCTAATTGATGGAATAGATGGGTTAACTGGAATTACAGGGATTATAGTCGCTTCTTTTTACAGTTTTATGTTGTACAAATTAGAGTATTACTTTTTTTTATCAATCAGTATTGCTACCATTGGTACCCTGTTGGCTTTTCTCAGATTTAATTTTTCAGTTTCCAAAAAGATTTTCATGGGAGATACGGGGAGTTTGGTGATTGGTCTGGTATTGGGATTATTAACCCTAAAATTTATGTCGCTAGAAGATGGAGCCTATACAGTTTTATCCTTCAAGCGCCTGCAATTGCCTCTTTTTTTAGTGGGTGTATTGTTTGTGCCCATCTTAGATACTTTGCGAGTTATGTTTTTAAGGGCCGTAAAAGGTGTCTCTATGTTCAAGCCTGATAGGAATCACATTCATCATATCATTGTTGATTTTGGCTTGTCTCATCGTAAAGCATCCTTTTTTATTGGAGGAGTGAATTTTATAGTTGCATTGACTATGTTTATTGTGATTCAATATTTTAATGCGCTTCAGTCTTCGTTCATATTGCTGTTACTTTTTTTATTAGCCATTATTTTATTGTTTTTGATGAACAAGAACAGAGCTTCACTAAAGTTAAAAGCAAAGATTAAAAATTCAATGCTGAAAATGTTTTTTTAAGTTGAAACTTAGTGCGATTCAAAAGGATCTCTTACAATAATAACGTTATTTTTGCCCCTGATAACCAATGAATACAAAAACTTCCAAAAAATGGTTTGTAGTTTATACAAAACCTAGAGCAGAGTTAAAGGTTGTAGACCGTCTCTCTGCTACAGGAATCAAAGTATATGCACCTACTCAAACAGAAGTTCGTCAATGGTCCGATCGGAAGAAAAAGATACAAGTTCCCTTATTGCCTTCAATGGTTTTAGTGTATTTGTCGGAGCAAGAGACAAATGAGGTGTTTACTGTGTCAGGAGTCGTTCGTTATTTGTTTGAAAATGGAAAGCGTGCATGTGTTTCTAATGATGAAGTAGTTGCTATGCAATGCTATTTGGACACGAAGTATGAAATTCCAAAAAAAGGATTGGAAGTTGGTGATACCGTTAAGGTACCCTTGTTGGAACAGGAAGCTATTTTGCTTTCCGTGAAAGGAAAAAACTGTATTGCCCAGTTAAAAAAAATTGGAGCGCTAGTGTCATTTCAATCGAGTTAATCTATTGAAATTTTTATTTCCTCTAAATCCATTACTGTGAGTAGTGACGGCGAAGCCGTGGAAATAGACTACTTTTAGGCTGAAAAAAAATAGATAAAAAATAAAACAGACTAGCGATGGTAGTCGAGAAAAATATAAGTTATGAAAGTAGGAATCACCTTTTCAACCTTTGATCTTTTTCATGCCGGGCATGTAAAGATGTTGGAAGAAGCCAAACGTCAGTGTGATTATTTAATCGTTGGCTTGCAATTAGACCCTTCGATTGATCGCCCTGAGAAAAACGGACCTTCACAGTCTATAATAGAACGTTACATTCAGCTAAAAGGATCAAAGCATGTAGATGAGATTGTCCCCTACGTATCTGAGCAAGATTTAGAAGATATTTTACGTTCTTTTAAATTGGATGTTCGCATCATTGGAGACGAGTATAAAGAAAAGAACTTTACAGGAAGAAACTATTGCGATGAAAAAGGAATCGAGCTCTATTACAACGCTAGAGATCATAGGTTCTCTTCGAGTGGACTTAGAAAGCAAGTGAAACAAGTAGAAGATAAATAAGAAATGAATATTACAGTTATAGGATCCGGATATGTTGGGCTCGTCTCAGGAGCATGTTTTGCCAATAAAAACAGGTTAATATCCAACAATAGCAAACAGGTTTCATTTTAGTTTGTTAAGTAAATATAAATTAAAAGAAACCTTTTATAAAGAAATACCATTTTGGAAAGAATTGTTTTAGGTTTGTTAAAAAAAAAATCAATTTATCATAACAAAAAATTAAGAACTATGAAAATTTGTATTATAGGTGCTGGTTCGTTTGGAACAGCTATGGCAAATCAATTATCCAATAATTTATTAAATAAAGTAATCCTTTTTTCTAAAAATCAGCAGCAAATTATAGAAATTAATGAGGCTAATAGAAACACCAAATACTATCCCAATAAAGTTTTAAACAAGAATATTAAAGCTACTAGTGATAAAAACGAGGTTTTAAAAGCTGATGTTGTTTTAATAGCGGTTCCAAGTAACGAAATTAAAAATATTATTAATTTAATAAACTTCATAAATAAGAATTCCCTAATAATTAATTTATCAAAAGGAATATTTGAAGAAGGAAAGACTATTGTTGAGTTTTTAAAGGAAAATATTATTAACAGAAATATAGTAACGATGAAAGGGGGTACTTTTTCAGAGGAAATAATGAATAATTCACCGTCATTATTTACCCTTGGTTTTGATACAATTGAACAATACCATATCCTAAAAAAAGTGATTGTCAATACAAATATTTATGTTGATTACACTTCAGATATAAGAGGTGTTGAACTATTAAGTGTCTTGAAGAATATTTATGCCATACTAATAGGGGTAATAGATGCGAAATATAATTCAGCTAACACTAGGTTTATGATTCTTACAAAAGCATTTTCAGAAATTAGATTATTATTAGTAGCTCTAGGAGGCGAACAAGATACAATTTTTTTAGGTGCTGGATTTGGTGATTTAGGCTTAACAGCATTAAATGATATGAGTAGAAATAGGACATTAGGACTGTTAATTGGAAAAGGGTTTTATAATAACGAGTATAATTCAAATACTGTCGTTTTGGAAGGTATAAACGCAGTCAAAATGATTCATGAGTTGAGGTCTAAATCTCTTCATAATAGAACACCTTTGCTTAATAAGCTTTATAATTTTTTTGAAAATAAAGAACAATCTATTGCAATAGATTTTGAATCTCTAATAAGTAAAAAGATAAAAGTGGTCATCACGTATGGTACTTTTGATTTGTTGCATTATGGTCATCTTGAGATTTTAAAACGCTGCCGTGCACTAGGTGATAAATTAATTGTAGGTTTATCTTCTGATGAATTTAATGAGGTTAAAGGTAAAACATGTATAATTCCATATGATAAAAGAAAAGAATTTCTAGAATCATTAGAGTATGTAGATATGGTTATTCCTGAAAATAACTGGGATCAAAAGATTGAAGATATAAAAAAGAATAGTGCAGATGTGTTTGTTATGGGAAATGATTGGGAAAATAAGTTTGACAATTTAAAAGAATACTGCGAAGTGATTTACTTAGAAAGAACAAAAGGAATTTCTACTACAAAATTAAAATCTATTCTTGACAAATAGCTGAATATAGAAATTTTAAATACTGTTTAATAGAAGTTGTATAAATATTTTATTAATTAACAAGAATTGTTAAATATGTTGAAGATTAAAATTGGAATACTAAAACAGTTTACATTAAATAGTTTATTATATTGGATATCGAAAATGATACCAAAAGATGAGAATATATGGGTTTTTGGAGCTTGGTTTGGTAAAAAATATGCTGATAATAGCAAATACTTATTTGAATATATAAATGAATTTCATCCACAAATCAGAACAATATGGCTGACGGATAACGATGAAGTTATAAAGCAATTAGAATCAAGAGGAAATGAAGTATATAAAAAATATTCATTAAAAGCAATTATGATTGGCTTGAAGGCTAAATATTCAATTTTTGTGCATTCTAATGAATCTGATTGTATGTCGTTTTTGAATAATAGAGCTAAATTAATACAACTTTGGCATGGTATACCTTTAAAAAAAATAGGAAATGATGATTTATTAAAATTTAATACCAAAAAATATTTGAATCTTAAAAACCTAATTTTTCCTTTTTCAATAGAACATAATTATTTATGTATATCTGCATCAGAAGAAGATAAATCAAAATTTATGACGGCATTTAATTCAAAAAGGGTTGTTATATCAGGTTATCCCAGAAATGACACTTTTTTTAGTAGCAAATCTTTTAATAACAAACAATTTACGATAACTTATTTGCCAACATTCAGAGATAATTTAGATGATAAGATTGACCTGTTTTCAGATTTTGGTTTTCAGATAGAAAAATGGAATGAAACATTGAAAAATTTGGATATTAAACTTAATGTTAAAATGCACCCTGTAAATAAACCAAAAGATAGCTTGTTAAAGAATTATAGCGAATATAAATGTATAAATTTTTTAAATGAAATCGATGTTGCAGATGTTTTACCAAATACTGATATTTTAATAACTGATTATTCAAGTGTCTTTTTTGATTACCTACTTACAAATAAACCCATAATTTTTGCGCCGTTTGATTATGAGAAATACATAACAAAAGATAGAAAACTATATTATGATTATAATAAAACAACGCTAAGGTCCAAAATGTAAAAATTGGGACGAGGTACTTGAATGGGTTATAAAGTTTAAAGAAAATCAAGAGCTTTTTAAAGAAGAAAGGATAGTTATTAAAAATAGATTTCACACATTCCAAGATGGGAATAGTTGCGAGCGGGTCTACAACGAGATTATTAAAAAATAATTAATGATATAGTAAGTTTTGGAAATATTTAAAAAAGGGTCTATTAATTTTCTATATAAAATACTAGGTGGGATACTAGGTTTCGCAATTCAATGTTTTGCGGCAAAAATATTAGGAGCTTCAGAATTTGGGAAATATAGTTATTTCATGGGTTTAGTAAATACCTTGGGACTTATATTTACATTTGGAATCGCTTTTTATTTTCCTAAGATTTTTCAAAATAAAATAGACAAGATCACTATTATGTTATATAAATCACACTTTATGGGGGTTAACGTTTCTGATTTTACGAATACTGAAAGAATAATTCATTTCGATAGTGAAATAGAGCCGGACATAAATTTATTTATGAAAGATGTTGATGTGTTAATTACAGATTATTCTGGTGCTTATTTTGACTTTAAACTGACATCTAAACCTATTATACCTAGTCCTTTTGATTTAGAAGAGTACATGTCTTTTTCAAGAAAGCTGTATATAGAATACGAATCTTTAGAAGAATTAAAAGGAGAGGGCTGGAATGAAATATTAATGATCTTAAAACAAAAAAAATTCGCTAGCGTTCTTAATACTAAAGTAAAACTTAACGATTATTATGACGGAAACTCATCTAAAAGACTTTTAAAATCAATTAAACAAAGATTTTTTAACTGATGGGTATATTCAAAAAAGGCCTAACAAGTGTAATTTATAATTTGTTAGGTGCTTCAATAGGTTTATTTACACAATTTTATGCCGCAAAAGTTTTAGGTGTAGTTGAATTTGGTAAATTCAACTATTTTATGGGTATTGCTAATTCTATCGCATTAATATTCTCTTTTGGGGTTTCATTTTATTTCCCCAAAATATTCCAAGTGACCCATGATAAGAAAAAGTTATTCTCTCAATTTTTTTATAGTTTTGTTATTATTTTTTTAGTTTTTTTCCCAATTTGTTTCATTTTAATGAAGCCAAACATAAATGATAGTAATGATATTTTTCTTTTGGTTACAATTTGTTTCTTAATAATTTCCATAGGGTATTATAGGGCTTTCTTAATTGGAGTAAATAAAGCTCATGTATCAGCTAAAGTAAATAACTTTCTATTGAAGTTATTCGTATTGGTTGTTTTTGTATTTATTTATAGTTTCTATGACAAATCGAGTTATGCACTCATATATGCAGTCTTAATTTGTAATTTAATAATTTTAATACCTTTTCTGAAAAATACACTAATAAAAGGAGGGCCCAGTTTTTCTTTTATTAAAGGTTCTATCCTGTTTTATCTCATTCAATTATTATACAGTTTTTTTAATGAGTTCTCCAAAGTTTTACAATCAGATTTATTCAATTACGAAGCAGTTAGTTACCTGTCAATAGCATTATTGTTAGGTCAAGTTTTAGTTATTTTTGGTCAAAATTTTGCAAATGTGAGTTTGCCAACTTTTGCTAAAGCTTACATAGATAAAGATTTTGATTTAATGGCATATACTTTTAGAAGCGTTACCAGAATCAATGCATATTTTTTAATTCCAGTTTTTTTATTCTTTTTTTTTAATTCTGAGTTTATTTTATCCTTGATCGGGGAAAACTACGTTAAGGGTTCATTAATGTTGAAATTCATTTTATGTGGAACTTTTATAGGTTCTATCGTTGGACCTAATGGTTCGGTCTTATTAATGACTAATAAAAGTATTTATGAACTCGTAAATGGAGTATTAAAAATTTCTATAGTTATTTTAGTTCTAGTATTTTATGCTCAAAATTTTATTTGGGGTATGGCTTTTAGCATCGCAATTTCGGAGATTTTAATAAATGTAGTTAAATCTTTTGAATTATATTATTTATACAGAATATTTCCTTTTAATAAAAAAGAAGGATTTTATTTATTGTTAATTTTTATTTTAAGTTTGTGTATTTTCTATCTAATATCCATTTGTATTAATGGAACTATAAATATAATTGCTGTTAATTTTTTTGTTGGTTTTTCATTGTTGTTTTTATCTTTTTATTTTTCACCAAATAGTTATGATAGAGCTTTCCTAATGAAAACAATTAAACTAAAAGTTAAATAATACCCAGGGTTACCATTATAATGAAAAAGCTACTAATTATTTTTTTTGGACTAACTATCTTTATAACTACGAGATATGTTCCTCTTGGCAGTTTATCTGTATTAGCAAATATTTCATTAATATTAATTCCTGTAATTTATTTTCTCTACCATAAGAATAATATTAAAAAAAAAGATTTTATTTTTTTTATATTTATAATTTTGTGGACCAGTTTGCTATTTTTTTATTCAATAATTTTCTGTGGTAATGATTTTATTTTGGCACTTAGGTTTTTTATAATTGTTAACTTGA
Organism: Polaribacter sp. HL-MS24; assembly: GCF_032758595.1. Lineage (NCBI taxonomy): Bacteria > Pseudomonadati > Bacteroidota > Flavobacteriia > Flavobacteriales > Flavobacteriaceae > Polaribacter > Polaribacter sp. HL-MS24. The sequence continues at coordinate 1,947,617 of NZ_CP136415.1, forward strand.
TATTAGCTGCCTATTTCATTAAGTTGCCAATCATAATTTTGAAATTTCTTTTTTATTGTGTAGCGCTCCAATGTTTATTTCTCTTTCTTTTTGAAATAATACTAATGTTTAATTTGATTAATATATCACCCAGTGATATAAGATATTTTTTTAAGCTTCAAGAATGGGGTGATGTTTATTCATATAATAATTTTTTTTATAAAATCCAATTAAAGGGTAATGCTTTAATTCCTTTTGTTCTTTTTCTTTCTTTGCTTAAAATTAACATGATTAGGAACATAAATATTTTTAGAATTATTTTTTTTGCTGGCCTTATCATTTCAGGTAATTTTGCTTATATTTTAGGTTCAGCTTTCTTCTTGTTTTTTTATAATTTTTCGAACATCACTATAAATCAGTTTCACAGAAATGTAATTATTCTATTTACTCTAATAATTATATTTTCTTTTCCAGTTGCTGATTACTTAGATAATCAAATTAGCATGAAAAAGGATGTTTCTTTGGCTGTAAGGAAAGATCAAGTTAATGTTTTAACTAATAATCTTACAGAAAAACCTTTTAATTTCCTTTTTGGAAAAGGGATAGGTAATACTATAAATGTTAAAACTGCTTTCAGGGATTATACCGATGATATTTATTTTGAATTACAGCCTCTTTATTTTATAAATCAAATGGGTGCAGTAAATTTTTCTGTTTTTCTATTTTTAAATGTTATTTTTTTTCTGAAAAAGATGAGACTAAAATCAATAAAGATTGTTTATCTGTCTTACATTATTTATGCAGTAACAAACCCTTATATTTTAGACACAAACCATGTTATCGTGATAATCTCACTAATAACTTTAGATAATTATTTAAGAAATGAAAATAGGATGTATTCTAGTACTTTATAATCAAGAAAGTGAATTATTGACAACTATCCTAGATAGGATATCTAATCAAGTTAGTGAAGTTTATATCTCAGATAACTCTTCAAAAAATCAAAGTAATTTGTTTTCAAATTATAAAAACATAACATATCACTTTATTGGAAGTAATATTGGTATTGCAAGTGCTCAAAATTTAGGAATTAATTTCTTTTTAGAGAAGAGGATGGATTACATATTATTCCTTGATCAAGATAGCATACCAACTTCTAATTTGGTTTCTAGTTTAATTGCTAGTATTAATTTACTTTTGAAGAAAGGGGTGAAAATTGGTGCTGTAGGTCCAAGGCCATTTAATCGAGAAGAAGGTGTTGAATATAGAGGGAGAATAATGAAAGGGAAAAAGATCACGAAAGATATTACCGAAGTTAATGAATTAATCAGTTCGTCTTCATTAATACCATCACAAAACTTTAGCTCAGTTGGTATGCTGGATGATAGTCTTTTTATAGATGGAGTAGATCATGAGTGGTGTTGGAGAGCTTCATTTAACTTACATTTAAGATTTTTTATCATCGAAAGTGTTTTACTAAGTCATATGTTAGGTGAGGGTGATAGGCAGTTTTTAATAAGAAAAGTAGCCATTCCAACTCCTTTTAGAACTTATTTTCAGTTTAGAAACTACCTTAAATTAGTTAAAAGAAATTATGTTCCAATATATTGGAAGTTTTCAAATGGTTTTAAATATATAGTAAAGTATTTTTATTTCCCTTTAATGATAAAACCAAGGAGGGAGTATTTTAAAATGATTAATAAGGGAATTATCGATGGATTAAAAAATAGGAAGTAAATTATCGCAAAAAATTATAAATATTAATTTATAAACATTTATATGAAAGGAATTGTATTAGCCGGAGGAAGCGGAACAAGATTGTATCCGATTACAAAAGGAGTTTCAAAACAGTTATTGCCAGTCTATGATAAGCCAATGATATATTATCCATTATCTGTGTTAATGTTGTCTGGCATAAGAGATATTTTAATTATATCGACTCCTGAAGATTTGCCAAATTTTGAAAAACTTTTGGGTACTGGAGAAGATTTAGGAATAAAGTTAACATACAAAGAACAACCCAGTCCTGATGGATTGGCACAAGCTTTTATTATAGGAGAGGATTTCATAGGAAATGATGATGTGTGTTTGGTATTAGGAGATAATATTTTTTATGGGTACGGTTTTTCAGGAATTTTACAAAATGCTATAAATAATGTAGCTGAAGGCAAATCAACTGTATTTGGTTATTATGTAAATGATCCTGAACGTTATGGAGTTGCCGAATATGATAAAAAAGGAAATGTAATCTCTATCGAAGAAAAACCTACTGATCCTAAATCAAATTTTGCAGTAGTTGGATTGTATTTTTATACAAACGACGTCGTGGAAATTGCAAAAAAAATAAAACCATCTCACAGAGGAGAGTTGGAAATTACTACCGTAAATCAAGAATACTTAAAACAACAAAGCTTAAAGGTAGAATTGTTAGGTAGAGGTTTTGCATGGTTAGATACTGGGACGCATGACTCTCTAATGGAGGCTGGCCAGTTCATAGAAACCATTGAAAAGAGACAGGGGCTTAAGGTTGCTTGTTTAGAGGAAATAGCGTACAATATGAAATACATAGACAAAACGCAGTTAAATAAATTAGCAGAGCCATTAAAGAAAAATGGTTATGGTCAATATCTATTAAAATTAGCAAAGTAATAACATGAAGTTTATTAAAACAGAAATATCAGATGTTTATGTTATAGAGCCTTCAGTTTTTGGAGACAACAGAGGTTATTTTTTAGAATCCTACAATCAAAAAAGGTTTGAAGAAGTTGTTGGTAAAACCTCTTTTCTACAAGACAATGAGTCAAAATCATCTAAGGGAGTATTGCGTGGTCTTCATTTTCAAAAACCACCTTATGAGCAAGCCAAACTAGTAAGGTGTATTGAAGGAGAAGTTCTTGATATTGCGGTAGATATTAGAAAAAAATCAAAAACCTATGGCCAGCATATTGCAGTGCTATTATCTGGTAAAAATAAACGGCAGTTATTTGTTCCTAGAGGTTTTGCACATGGTTTTTTGGTTTTGAGCGAAAGCGCTACTTTTGCCTATAAAGTAGACAATACCTATGCGCCAGAGTTTGATGCAGGTATTCGATGGAACGATAAGAAGTTAAACATCCAATGGGGATTAGAAGAAAGTGAAGTTTTAGTCTCTTCAAAAGATTCTGAACTTCCTTTTTTTTTAGAATTTGAATCTCCTTTTACAAACTAAAATATGAGAGTATTAATTACCGGATCGAACGGGCAATTAGGATCAGAAATTAAAGAGTTAGTAACTAACTATAAAAAGGTAGATTTTATTTTCAAAGATCTTCCTGAGTTGGATATATGTAATTTTAAAGCATTACAAACCTTTATTATAGATCATAACATCAATGCAGTTATTAACTGTGCGGCTTATACCGCTGTAGACAAAGCTGAAGAGGAGTCAATTATTGCAACAAAAGTAAATAATGAAGGAGTATTAAATATTGTCAATGCTTTGGCAAAAGTGAATGGAAAGTTGATTCATATCTCTACTGATTATGTGTTTGATGGTGATCATTTTTCACCTTATAAAGAGTTAGATCCAGTGAGCCCAATTGGAGTATATGGAGAGACCAAAAGAGCAGGGGAACTTGCTGTTATCAATAGTGATATAGATTCGGTTGTAATTAGAACTTCGTGGTTGTATTCTTCTTATGGAAATAATTTTGTCAAAACAATGTTGCGTCTTGGCTCCGAGAAAGAAAACTTGGGAGTCATTTTTGATCAAGTCGGAACACCCACTTATGCAAGAGATTTGGCAAAATGCTGTCTTGATATTCTTGCTTTTAGTAAAGAAACGAATATAAATTCTAAAGGGAATCTGTATCATTTTTCTAATGAAGGTGTAGCTTCTTGGTATGATTTTGCTATTTCGATTATGGAACTAGGAGGAAAGAACTGTAAAATAAATCCAATTCAAACCAAAGATTATCCAACCTTGGCAAAAAGACCTCAATATTCAGTATTGAATAAGTCTAAAATAAAAATAGATTTTAAAATTGAAATACCTTACTGGAGAGATTCTTTAAAAGATTGTATCGAAAAAATTAAAAATTAGTTTATGAAAAATATATTAGTTACTGGCGGTGCTGGTTTTATAGGTTCTCACTTGGTAAGATTATTGGTTAATAAATATCCTGAATATCATGTAATAAACATGGATGTGTTAACCTATGCTGGTAATTTAGAGAATTTAAAAGATGTTGAAGATAAAGAGAATTACACTTTTGTGAAATGTGATATTTGTGATTTAAAAAAAGTATCACAAATTTTTAAAGAGTACAACATAGATTCAGTAATTCACTTAGCAGCCGAGTCGCATGTAGATCGTTCTATTGAAGATCCATTTTCATTTGCTCAGACCAATGTGATGGGAACCTTAAGCCTGCTGCAAGCAACAAAGGGATTTTGGAACTCCAATTTTGAGAATAAGTTATTTTACCATGTTTCAACCGATGAGGTTTATGGGTCATTGGGTGAAGAAGGATTCTTTACAGAAGAAACAGCCTATGACCCTCATTCTCCTTATTCTGCATCCAAAGCGTCTTCAGATCATTTTGTAAGAGCCTTTGCAGACACTTATGGCTTACCTGTGGTGATTTCTAATTGTTCAAATAATTATGGTTCTTATCAGTTTCCAGAGAAATTGATTCCGTTATTTATAAATAATATCGTTAATAATAAACCACTACCTGTGTATGGAAAAGGTGAAAATGTTCGTGATTGGTTGTTTGTAAACGATCATGCAAGAGCTATTGATGTTATTTTTCACAAAGGAAAATTGGGAGATACTTATAATATTGGCGGATTCAATGAATGGAAAAACATTGACTTGATAAAAGTAATGATTAAAACGGTAGATCGTTTGTTAGGTAGAAATGAAGGTACCTCTGAAAAGTTAATCACTTATGTAACGGATAGAGCAGGTCATGATCTTCGCTATGCAATCGATTCCTCAAAATTAAAAAATGAGCTAGGCTGGGAGCCTTCGTTACAATTTGAAGAGGGAATTGAAAAAACAGTGGCTTGGTATCTTCAAAATAATGAATGGATGGAGAAGGTAACTTCAGGAAAGTATCAAGAATATTATCAAAAAATGTACGATAATTAATTAAAATTTTCTTAAATATAATTATGAATTTTTCAGTTTTAATATCTGTTTATAAAAATGATAAACCAAGTTTTTTTAATTTAGCACTAGAAAGTATCTATGAGATACAATCGCTTAAGCCCAATCAAATTGTAATTATTAAAGATGGTCCACTAGGCCCTGACTTAAATCAAATTATTGATAGTTTTAAGAAAAACACTCCAAATGTTAAGCTAGTAAATTTATCAACAAATAAAGGACTAGGTGAAGCATTGAGAATTGGATTAAGAGAGTGTAGTTTTGAGTTTGTCGCAAGAATGGATTCTGATGATATCTCAAAACCTGATAGATTTAAAACCCAAATTAATTATTTAATTCAAAACCCAAACATAGATATATTAAGTTCTTGGGTAGATGAGTTTAGTGGTTCCGTGAATAATATCGTTTCAACAAGAAAATTACCATTAACTCATTCTGAATGTGCCAAAATGTTAAAGTATGGTTGCCCTATAAATCACCCTGCGGTAATTTTTAAAAAATCTAAAGTACTTAGCGTCGGCAGTTATGAAGCTTTTCATCTTAAAGAAGATATATATCTTTGGTTGAAATTATATGTCAATAATGCAAAATTTGCTAATATACCTGAATCTTTACTTTTATTCAGAGTTAATGATAACATGTACAAAAGAAGAAGGGGTTTTAAATATGCTAAATCTGAATTAAAACTATTTATATTCAGATATAAAAATCAAATCATTAATTTTTTTGAGTTAATAAAATTTGGGTTTTTAGTCAGTTTTATTAGGTTGCTACCAACATGTTTTGTAAAAAAAATTTACAAAATATTAAGGAAAAATTAGTTTTTTTCTGAATCCAATCGAATCCAATTGCGTTTATTAAGAAAGTTTCTAAAAATGCTCTTATTTCTAATCAATTATATTTCATTTTAATATTTGTGGGCGCCATTTTGTTAATCAAAGTGATTTTTTTTAAAATAATCTAAAATTGGTTTTATTGATACTACATAAAATTTGAATTTATAACAAATATAGACAAAGAAATTAAAGTTTATAAAATGAGTTCAAATTTTTAGATAAGGTTAAAAGACATCCTAAATATGCTCTGATCTATATTTTTTGTTTTCTGAAATATTGTAGCATATTGTTAAAAAAAATTCAGATAAAGACGATATTATATAAGTAAAAAATACTTTTTTTAGATAAAAATTCAAAATATGAGTAAGAAAAAAGGAATGATAGTATCTGGGTATTTTAACCACATACACAAAGGACATATAGAGTATTTTAATAATGCGAAAGCCCTAGCAGATGAGTTATTTGTGATTGTAAATAATGACCATCAAAGAGCACTAAAAGGGTCTAAAGAATTTCAACAAGAGCAAGAACGTGTTTTTATCGTCTCTAATGTAAAATCTGTAAATCATTGTGTTTTGTCTATAGACCAAGACAGAACGGTTTGTAAAACCATTGAAAAGATTGCTATAGACTTCGGAGAGTCTTATGATTTGAGTTTTGCAAATGGTGGAGATCAAAATAACAACACCATTCCAGAAAGACCAATCTGCGATCAGATGGGAATTACTTTAGTTGATGGGTTGGGTGATAAAATACAGTCTAGCAGTTGGTTATTAGAGAAGTAAACTTTTTTAACTAAATTTGAATGAGAATTTAATTTTAACACACATGTCATTCAATCCAAATTCAGCAAAGAAAGCAGGAAAAAAGTCTAAAAGAGGACCTGCAAAAAAAGAAGGGCCTTCTATCAAGGAAAAAATGGAAATGCTTTATGAAAAAGACTACGGACTGTAGTCGATTTATTTTAATCAACAATTTGATTTACAGTATTTTGTATTTTTTTAGATAGAGATTTCATTACTAAACGGCCATGAGTTTTTAAATTCATAAGCTTACTGAGTAACACAAAAGTTCCTCTTATTGTGTTTGATTTTATTAATCATAACACAATCTTCAATGTTTTTAATTTCTATGTTAAACTTTCTGAGTTATTTGATCATATCACCTTCCTTTTGTAAAGAAAATTGATTTTTTTTATACATAATGATGATTCAGATAAATTTCAGATAATAATTAAAGGTTCTAAAAGATCTTTCTTGGGTTTGTTATTAGTAGACTAGTACAAGAAATAATTAAATACTCCTTCAACCCTTTTTTTGAAAAATTGACAACCTAAGAAAATTAAGGGATTTCCAATATACCCATTAATTTATGGTTAAGATATAATTTTTCTTTACCCACTTTTTCAGATATCAAAAAACCAAATTTTTCTAATTCCATTAAATATTTACCCACGGTTTTTGGTGTCCCTAATTTAGCATCAATTAAAAACTGTCGTTTCGTGTAAGGCAATCTAAATAGTATTTCAACCAATTCTTTAGTATATACTTTAGGGATTGTTTCCTTAATCTTTGATGCCATTTGATCCATTAATGTAGTAACATTTTTTAAGCGTTCTAGTCCTTTATTAGCTGTATATTCAACCATTTCTAGCATATAAAGTATCCACTCTTCCCAATCATTATTTTCAGTTACCTTTCTCAGTTTTGTATAATAATCCGTCTTATTTTTAATAATATATTCACTTAAGTAAATAGCAGGAGTATCCAGTAGTTTTTCGAGTTTTAGATATAATAATAACAATATGCGTCCTGTTCTACCATTAGCATCACTAAAAGGGTGAATCGCTTCAAATTGATAATGCATTAACGCCATTTTAATCAATGAGTCAATAGGATCTTCACCATTTATAAAAGTTTCAAGATCATCCAACTTTTCTCTTATAATAGCTTCCCCTGAAGGTGGTGTGTAAATGGTTTCACCTTTCGTGTTTTTTAGGACAGTTCCCGGTATAGTTCTAATGCTAGCAGTATTTTTTTTAATACTTTGTACAATTTCAATACATAAGTTTGCACTTATAAAAGGTCGAGTTTCTATTGGTTGTAAACCATTCCAAAGTGCTTCTTTGTAGCTTATGACTTCTTTCGTAGCTGGATTATCAAACTTTTTGTCTTCTACTAAAGACCTATATAAATCATCATTTGTTGTGATGATATTTTCTATTTCTGAACTTGCTTTCGTCTCTTGTAAATGAATCGTATCCAAAAACAACGTTGGATTTGGTAAATTGCTAAGCATACCATTAAGTTTTGCTAGTGCTCTACTAGCATCAATCGTCTTGCGTAACACTTTAGTAGTTTCTAAATTTGTTCTAGGAGGTAAAATTGGTGAACTATTATAAGGTATATTTCTATTAAATTTTGTCATTTTAAACAAGGGTACATAGAACTCATATAATCTTAACGAGGGTAAATATGCTAAAAATTTACCTTTATTCTGCTAATGGATGTAATTTTTAAGTTCAATAAACAGATAATAAAAAAAAATAAGCGTTACGAATTACTATAGTAATCAAGAATTATTTGATATTTTGTAAAAATAGTGATTCAATCAAATTAGTTATTGTTATTTAATTAAATTGAAACCCTCTCTTTTATTGTAACTTAAGTTGAGGTTAAATTGACTTCTTTAGAAGCTCCCTGATTCAGATGGCAACTATTTTATTTTTAAAAATCGATTTTTTTCCAAAAAAAATGAAAAAACATTCGATCAAATCTCTGAGTATCCTCTGGAAAAGTCGAAAATACCCATAATAAAGAGGGGATACGGGAAGGGGGGGTGCGGGAGGGGGCAGCCAAATTTAAATCTAATCAATGAGCTTTTAAAATCGAACCCAAAAGTTCAATTTTAATTGGCATAAGATGTATTCAACTTTTGCTTTCTTTTACAAACTATATTTTAATAAATTCTCTAAAATTAGTTTTATCAATTATGATTTCCTTGGCCTCGTATTCGTTTACAAAAGTTTTTGGTAATCTTACTTTTTTCTTGTTATTCCATTTAAACTCAAAACCTGAGATCCTACCATTATGTTCTTCTACTAAATCTACCTCTTGCTGTTGTTTGGTTCTCCAGAAGTACATTTTAGCATTTGTGCTCTTATACTTATTTTGTTTAAGTCTTTCTGAAATTAAAAAGTTTTCCCATAAAGCACCAGTATCTTGTCTTAATTCTAAAGGATTAAAATTTCCAATAATTATATTTCTAACACCGTTATCATAGAAATATATTTTTTTATTCTTTTTAATTTCATTGCGTAAGTTTCTGCTAAAACTATGTAACTTAAATATTACATATCCTTTTTCTAAAATATCTATATAGTTGGCAACTGTATTTTTATCTACACCAACTATTTGAGCCAGTTCATTGTAGTTTACTTCACTTCCGATTTGAAGCGCTAAAGCTTGTACCAACTTTTCTAATACTTCTGGTTTTCTAATATTTGCAAAGGCTAAAATATCTCTATACAGATAACTGTTTACCAATTGTTTTAATAGTTCTTTTTCTTCTCCAGGATTGTTTAATATATCGGGATAGAAACCGTATAATATCCTATTTTCTAATTGTTGTTCTGCTGACACATAGCCCTCTGTATTTTCCAACTCTTCCCAACTTATTGGAAACAATTCATACTCCCATTTCCTTCCTGTTAAAGGTTCATTAATTGTATTTGATAAATCAAAAGATGATGAGCCACTTACAAATAATTGTACTTCTTTAAATTGATCTATAATTATTTTTAATGTTAGCCCAATACCTTCTATTCTTTGAGCTTCATCAATAAAAATGATTTTGTTAGACCCTATAATACTTCTAATTTGTGTTGTGTTAGGATTGTTTAATAGACTTCTTACTGTAGGATCATCTCCATCTAAAAATAGATGTTCTTTGGTATCTATGATCGTTTTAAGTAGCGTCGTTTTCCCTACTTGTCTGGGACCAATTAATGTAATAGCTTTCCCTTTGTTTATTTTACCTTCAATAGTTTTTTTTAGGTCTCGGTTGTACATTGTCTTTTTTTTTCACAAATATACTATTTTAGATTATATTCACTAATAGTTATGCTTTTTAGTGAATACAAGTATTGGGATACTATTTATGTATTTCATGTAACGTCATAAAAATTATAACAATAGTCCTTCATGAAATTTTTTAGAAAATTTAGAAGATGGTTCCCATTGGGGTTTTTAGTTCATCTTAATTGTTATAATTGCAAGAGATAACCGAAAGGCAGTATCTCCTCCAAGTGGGATCTGATTTACATATAATACTAATCGACAAACAGAAATTTCATTAACCGCTAAAATTTACCATCAGGTCCATTCACTGATTCTAATCGGAACTTATAATTTTCAATGAATCCTGAAGATAACTCGTGGTAATCCATCTGAGGTTTTAATCAACTTAAGGAAATTAAATCAGATAAAAACTTTTACAGCCTCCCTTGTAACATTTAAGTTTTACCTCGGACCTTCTTTAATTCTTATCTGCACATAAAAAGTGTCTCAAAACATTTATTGTAGCAAAAATTTAGCATTTTTTCTTCTGGCACCCTAATTTTTCGCTGTATCATAGCTTCAAAGAAATTCAAAGAATTTCTTTACACACTAAACCGTCGTCGTTAAGCTGTCTTTTTACCTTTTTAAGATGCCTCAACTTCATTTTTTTAAAACTAGATGTTCTTAAAAAGAATGATTAACTTTGAAATATGAAAGGAATCATATTAGCAGGAGGCAGTGGCACACGATTATATCCCATTACAAAAGGTGTATCAAAACAATTATTGCCAGTATACGACAAGCCAATGATTTACTACCCTTTATCAGTGTTAATGTTGGCGGGTATAAAAGAAATTTTAATTATTTCAACACCTGAAGATTTACCTAATTTTGAAAAACTATTAGGTTCAGGTGAAGATTTAGGAATTCAATTAAGTTATAAAGAACAGCCAAGTCCAGACGGTTTGGCACAGGCCTTTATTTTGGGTGAAGAATTTATCGGAAAGGATAGTGTTTGTCTTATTTTAGGCGACAATATCTTTTATGGTCAAGGTTTCACAGGAATGTTGCAAAATGCCGTAAAAAATGTAATGAAAGGAAAATCAACTGTTTTTGGCTATTATGTAAATGATCCAGAGCGATATGGTGTTGCTGCGTTTGATACGGACGGGAATGTAACTTCAATAGAAGAAAAGCCAGAACATCCAGCGTCGAATTATGCTGTAGTTGGCTTGTATTTCTACACGAATGATGTTGTGGAAATCGCTAAAAATATAGTTCCTTCTCCTAGGGGGGAATTGGAGATTACCTCCGTGAATCAAGAATACTTAAGACAACAAAACTTAAAGGTCGAATTGTTAGGCAGAGGTTTTGCTTGGTTAGATACGGGCACTCACGACTCTCTAATGGAAGCTGGACAGTTTATTGAAACGATTGAGAAACGTCAAGGACTAAAAGTTGCTTGTCTGGAAGAGATTGCTTTCTATATGAAGTATATTGACGTAAAACAATTATTAAAATTGGCAGAACCTCTTCGGAAAAATGGATATGGTCAATATTTATTAAAAATAGCAAAGAAAAATGAAGTATATTGAAACCGAAATTCCAGATGTTTTTATTATTGAACCCTCTGTTTTTGAAGATGAAAGAGGTTATTTTTTAGAATCTTTTAATTTGAAGAAATTTAAAAAGACCATCCACCCTATTACATTTGTACAAGATAATGAATCAAAATCTTCAAAAGGAGTTGTAAGAGGATTACACTTTCAAAAACCCCCTTTTCATCAAGCAAAATTAGTACGGTGTATAGAAGGAAGTGTTTTAGACGTTGCTGTTGATATTCGGAAAGGGTCTCCAACCTTTGGGAAGTATATTGCAGTTGAATTGTCAGGAGCAAATAAAAAGCAATTATTTGTTCCTAGAGGATTCGCACATGGATTTTCTGTGTTGAGCGAAACTGCAATATGTATTTACAAAGTAGATAACGAGTATGCACCAGAATATGATGCTGGAATTCGATGGAACGATACAAGTTTAAATATCAATTGGGGCTTGGCAGAAAATGAGGTAATCGTGTCTGAAAAAGATAAAGCTTTGCCTTTTTTGAATGAATTCGATACTCCTTTTAGTTTTAACGGATGAAACTATTAATTACAGGTTCAAATGGACAACTAGGATCAGAAATAAGAGTGCTTTCAGCCTCTTACAAATCCTTGAATTTTATCTTCAAGGATTTACCCGATTTAGATATTTGTAATTTAAAGGAATTACAAAATTTCATAACCAAAAATAAGATCACTGGTGTAATTAATTGTGCCGCATATACTGCAGTAGATAAGGCAGAGGAGGATGAAGGGATTGCAAAAAATGTAAATTCAAAAGGAGTCTCTAACATAGTGAAAGCGTTGCAAAAAGTAAATGGGAAGTTAATTCATATTTCAACAGATTATGTGTTTAATGGGGATCATTTTTTACCATATAAAGAGTCAGACCCAGTAAGCCCAATTGGAGTATATGGAGCAACCAAAAGAGCAGGGGAACTGGCTGTCATCAATAGTGCTATAGATTCGATTGTGATTAGAACTTCATGGTTGTATTCCTCTTATGGAAATAATTTTGTCAAAACCATGTTGCGTCTTGGTAACGAGAAAGAAAGCTTGGAAGTTATTTCTGATCAAGTGGGTACACCCACCTATGCAAGAGATTTAGCGAAAACATGTCTAGAGATTCTTTGTCGTGATAGTTCTAATGAAATCAGTGAAAATGGAAAGCTGTATCATTATTCCAATGACGGAGTTGCATCGTGGTATGATTTTGCTAAAGAGATTATGACACTGGGAGAGATGAACTGTAAAGTGCATCCAATTCAAACAAAAGACTATCCAACTCTGGCAAAAAGGCCTCAGTATTCGGTATTGAACAAGTCAAAAATAAAAACAGATTTTGATATTGAAATTCCCTATTGGAGAGATTCACTAAAGGAATGTATTGAAAAAATTAAAAGTTAGTTTATGAAAAATATTTTAGTCACAGGAGGAGCTGGTTTTATAGGCTCTCATTTGGTGAGATTATTAGTCACTACATATCCAGAATATCATATTGTAAACATGGATGTGCTAACCTATGCCGGGAATTTAGAGAATTTGAAAGATATTGAAGATAAAGCCAATTATACCTTTGTAAAATGTGACATTTGTGATGTTAAGAAAGTCGCAAAAATTTTTGAAGAATATACCATAGACTCAGTAATTCATTTAGCAGCAGAATCTCATGTAGACAGATCTATTGAAGACCCTTTTTCTTTCGCTCAAACCAACGTGATGGGAACTTTAACCTTGTTACAGTCTGCAAAAGCATATTGGAATGGAAACTTTTCAAATAAATTATTTTACCATGTTTCTACGGATGAGGTCTATGGTTCATTAGGTGAAGAAGGTTTTTTTACAGAGGAAACAGCCTATGACCCACATTCTCCGTATTCCGCTTCCAAAGCATCTTCAGATCATTTTGTAAGAGCTTATGCAGACACTTACGGTTTGCCTATAGTAATTTCTAATTGTTCTAATAATTACGGTTCGTATCAGTTTCCAGAAAAACTAATTCCGTTATTTATAAACAACATTGTAAATAATAAACCTTTGCCTATCTATGGGAAAGGAGAAAATGTTCGCGATTGGTTATTTGTAAACGATCATGTGAGAGCCATTGATGTTATTTTTCACAAAGGAAAAATTGGAGACACCTATAATATTGGTGGATTTAATGAATGGAAAAATATCGACTTGATCAAAGTACTAATTAAAACGGTGGATCGTTTGTTGGGTAGGAAAGAAGGAGCTTCTGATGCATTAATTACCTATGTGACTGATAGAGCAGGCCATGATGTACGCTATGCAATCGATTCCTCAAAATTAAAAAATGAGCTGGGTTGGCAGCCCTCTTTACAATTTGAAGAAGGGATTGAAAAAACAGTAGCTTGGTATTTAGAAAATCAAGAATGGATGGAAAACGTAACCTCTGGAGATTATCAGAATTATTATACAAATATGTATCAAACATAAAATGTTTTTTGTAATGTTGTGTGATTAGCTATGAGTCTCATACAGTATTCTTAAGAAGAATGCGATTGTATTCGAGTGTAAGATGATCTTAGAAGATAAATAAATAGGATGAGTAAAAAAAGGGAGTAATTGTATCTGGGTATTTTAATCCCATACACAAAGGCCATATTGAGTATTTTAACAACGCAAAAGCCTTGGCAGATGAATTGTTTGTGATTGTAAATAACGATCATCAAAGAGCTTTAAAAGGATCTAAAGAATTCCAACAAGAGCAAGAGCGAGTTTTTATCGTTTCAAATATAAAGTCGGTAGATCATTGTATTTTATCTATAGACCAAGACAGAACCGTCTGTAAAACCATTGAAAAAATTGCTTTAGATTTTGGTGCAACTTATGATTTGAGTTTTGCCAATGGTGGCGACCAAAACAACAATACCATCCCAGAAAGAGCTATTTGTGATCAAATGGGAATTAACTTGGTAGATGGTCTTGGAGATAAAATACAGTCGAGTAGTTGGTTGTTAAAAAAATAAATACGATTCCCAATTCAACCAATAATGGCATAACGTAAAAAGAAGTTCATTCTTATTTGTAGTAACCACCTACAATGGTGGTTTTTTTTCTTTGTATCAGAATGCTTCAATTTATTTACAGAACGAAAACGATTGAGGTTTTGAATTGCCTTGTGTATAAATAAAACTTACAATACCTTTGATTTAAATACTTTTTTATATGATCTTAATAGCAGATGGTGGTTCTACAAAAGCGGATTGGATAGCCTTAGATACAAACAAACAAGAGGCATTTAGAGTGCGTACTTTAGGTTTAAACCCAGCAGTAGTTTCTCAGGAGGAATTGACCAATAGAATTGTCAATATGTTTCAATTGATGAATGTCAAATCGGAAGTTACAGAAATTCATTTTTACGGAGCCGGTTGTGGTACCCCGACACCTATTGAGATTTTAAAGAATGTATTGCAAGAGATTTTTGTCAATGCAAAAATTCATATAGCAGAAGACGTACTTGCAGCTGTCTATGCTTCCACGGGTAATGCACCTGCTATTGTTTGTATTGTTGGGACGGGTTCTAATAGCTGCTATTATGATGGGAAGACTGTGCACATGAATACTGTTTCTTTAGGATACACCGTCATGGATGAGGCCAGTGGGAATTATTTCGGAAAACTGTTGTTGCGGGAGTATTTTTATGAGATGATGCCGAAAAGAATCGCTGCCAGATTTGAAGAACTGAATAATTTAGATCCCGATTTTATCAAGTTGAACTTGTATCGAAAACCAAATCCCAATATGTATTTGGCATCCTTTGCAAAATTTATGTTCGAATTTAAAGACGACCCATATATTCAGGAAATCATCAAAAGAGGATTTAATGAATTCTTCAAATATAGAGTATTACCATATGGGAAAACCTCGGATACTCCGATCTATTTTATCGGATCAATTGCGTTTTACTTTAGGGAAATTCTAGAAAATGTAGCCGAAGAAAATGGATTGAAAATCACGGGAATTATCCAAAGACCTATTGATAACTTACTTGACTATCACAGAAATAACATCAATTAAGCACTTCTAAAACGCGTTCTAATTGCATTCCTCGTGAACCTTTGATCAGGATATGACTTTGCGAAGGTTTATGTTTTTTTAGATGGTTTTCAAGATCTTGAAATGTGTTAAATTGAGGGTAAGCAGTATGCACTTGATGGAATAATTTCCCAACCAACAATACCGATTCAAAATTTGCTTCTAAAAGAAAGTCAGCAATCTGTTGATGCTCTTCTAGTTCAGCTTCACCCAACTCAAACATATCTCCTAAAATGAGTAGTTTGTGATCGGCCTTCATCATCTGAAAGCTTTCAAGAGCGGCTCTCATACTAGTGGGATTTGCATTATAGGCATCTAAAATAATTTTATGGGATGCTTTTTCTATGATTTGTGATCTGTTATTGTCAGGAGAATAGGTCGCTATTGCGCTTTTAATTGCTTGAAGTGGAACCTTAAAATAAGCTCCAATTGTTATGGCTGCGCAAATATTATCAAAGTTGTATTTTCCAATAAGATTGCTTTCGATAGTTGAATCTTGATAGCTCAATCTTAAGAATGGCTCTGAACTTAATAATTGCAAACTTTCCTCAAAAAATACTCTCTTGATTTTTGCAGTTTTTTCAACTTGAAGACGATCTTGCTGATTGACAAAAACAGTTTTGTCATTTTTTTGTAAATACGTATAGAGTTCTGTTTTTCCTTTGATCACTCCTGCAACACCTCCAAAACCTTCAAGGTGTGCCTTTCCAAAATTTGTAATGTATCCAAAATCGGGTGCAGACATTTCTGAAAGAAACTCTATTTCTTTTTGATGATTGGCCCCCATTTCTACAATTCCAATTTCTGTATCGGGTTTCATGGATAAGAGGGTAAGTGGCACACCAATATGATTGTTTAAATTGCCTATTGTAGCTACAGTTTTAAATTTTTTTGAGACAACAGCCTTGATCAATTCTTTGGTTGTTGTTTTACCGTTACTTCCAGTGAGTCCAATAATTGGAATTCCCAATTGGGTGCGATGATAGTTTGCCAATTTTTGAAGCGTTTCTAAAACATTATCGACCAATAATATTGACGAATGGGTTGCGTAGATTTCTTCATCTACAATGCTATAACTTGCTCCTGCTTCGAGGGCTTTTTTAGCAAAGCTATTTCCATTAAATCGTTCCCCTTTTAAGGCAAAGAAGAGCGTGTTTTTCCGAATTTTCCTTGTATCGGTATCGACTAAATGATACGTTGTATACAATTGGTACAGTTCCTCTATTTTCATTGTTTAAAGATAAAAAAACCTCATTGACTTGAAGCAATGAGGTTTATAAATAGTGCATCTATATTATATTCCTATTATCTAGAAGGGGTTCTTGCGGTTCTTTTTTCAGAAGTCATTGGACCGAATCTATCAGTAACACATCGGAAACCGATATAGTTGGAAGCCATGTATTCTGGTAGATACCTTCTTTGAGCTGGATCTAACCAGTACTCTCTATCAGACCAAGAGCCTCCTTTGTAAACTCTTGTATTGTTGCTGATCAATGTTGTTCTTTTTTCAGCGTCGTAAATGACAATCTCTGCACCTGTTATTGAATCTAAACCAATGGTAGGTTTTTTAGGAGAATTGTACATATTATCTCTTTTTGCATATTCATCCGTAGAATCATCATAATATGCTGATGAATTCAAATCCCCATCGAGAATACTTGCATTGTCAGCTTTTGTGAAATTTCTTCTCAAGGCTGCATCACTTTTTGTAATGAGATCATATTGTAAGGTACCTGGTAGATTTTTAGGGACAATTCTGCCGTTTTCTAGGGTGTCGTATTTAATTTCTGAGTTCTCAGTCCCAGTAATTATCACTTTTCCCTCTTTGTTGATCATTTTTTTAGTAAACACATTTCCTCTAAAATAATTAAAGTCATTGGCGTCGTTATCAACAATAGGTCTGTAAATATCGGAAACCCATTCGGCTACATTTCCAGACATATCATACAATCCAAATGCATTGGGAGGGTATGATTTTATTTTGGCAGGAATATCAGCTCCATCAGAACTCCACCCAGAGATTCCGCTATAATTTCCTTTTCCTTGTTTGAAGTTGGCCAATTGGTCTCCTTTCGATTTTTTAGCTTTCGATCTCGAATATTTACCATTCCATGCATATTTTTTTCTACCTCGAACAATATTGTATTCCCGATTTTCTATATTCGCCTTGGCTGCAAACTCCCATTCAGCTTCTGTGGGCAATCGAAATTTCGATTGTAAAATTGCATCTGCTTTGGTTATAGGTCTCCCTTGAAAAGAACCCCTTTCCTGACTCGCAGCTCCTCGAGCCCTTCTTTGTTTAACTCCTTTTTTGTAGATCGTTGTATCTCCTTCAAAAAGTAAAGAAGCATCTGTTAAAAAAACATCCGAATCAAAAAAGTTTCTAGTGCTGTCCGATTCAAAAATATTTTCAATGTGCCCTTTGTCAATCAGTTTTTTTAGGTTTACCACATTCGTTCTCCATTTACAGTATTCATTGGCTTGTAACCAACTAACTCCTACTACAGGATAATCAGCATAAGCAGGATGTCGCAAGTAATTCTCAGACAACAAATCTGTATTTCCAAGACTATTTCTCCAAACTAAGGTGTCTGGAAGTACGGAATTGTAGATGTGTTTGTATTTTTCTTCAGAAGGAGGAAAAACATCTTTTGTATATTGAATGTAAAGAAAGTATTCTGAATTGGTTACTTCGGCTTCATCCATAAAAAATGAGCGAACGTGAATTTGTTTTGGAGTGGAATTCCAATCAAACATTATGTCATCTTGAACTTGACCCATTGTAAAGGAGCCCCCATCTATAGCAACCATTCCTAAAGGAGGTTTTTGACCTTCGAAAGAATTTCCGCGAAGGTAATTACCATTTCTTGGATCGTTAAAGCTTAAGCCTGTTAGGGAAGATTTCCCAGTAGAAGATTGTTTACAACTAACAAAAAATACTGTTGATAAAACAATGAAAGTAATTTTTAATACGTTTTTCATTTCCTAAATGATATTGATAGGGTTTTTGATTAATTGTGCAATTTACGATAATTATAGTTTGCTGCAAGTAAAAATAAAATTAACGATTCAATTTTGATACTTATCTACAAAACGATTCCGTTTTTATTTTAGTATAGTTTATCTTTGAATCTCTTAAAATAACTCAATACAATCTGCGTTATTTGAATGTCACATATGAAAAAATCTGTATTCTTATTTCTTTTTACTTTTTTGGGGGTTACAATGTCAGCGCAAACAACCAATTCTGTCTTAGCAAAAGGGGAATGGTTTCAGTTTTCTATTGATACTTCAGGTGTTTTTAAAATTGATAAAAATCTTCTGCAGCAAATAGGAATTGGCGCCAATAATTTGAACCCAAAAAAAATACATATTTACGGAAACGGTGGAAACCCGTTACCTGTTTTAAATTCTGATTTTAGATACCAAGATCTTCAAGAAAATGCCATTTATATTGAAGGGGAGAATGATGGTGTTTTTGATCCTGACGATTATATATTATTTTATGGACAAGGGCCTCATCATTGGGCTACAAATCCGACCAATAAAACTGCAAGTCACATCCAGAATATTTATTCAGATAAAGCCTATTACTTCATTACTGTCAACGAGCTCGACGGAAAACGTATCCAGCAAAAAGCGCCTCTTACCAGTTCGGCTTCACAAACAATTACTACTTTTGATGAGTTTGTCTTTCATGAGAAAGAACTGATCAATATTTTTGCAACTGGGACCCAGTGGTTTGGTGAAAATTTGAGTTTTGAAAACAGTACTACTATTCGCATTCCTTTTCATAAGGCATTGGCAAATTCTCCACTATCAATTAAAGTACGAGGAGCAACCGTTTCGTCTACTGCCTCAACGATGGAGGTAAGTATGAATTCTCAAAACCTTTTTACCATCAATTTTCCTGCGGTCAATCCGAGCTCTTTAACCAAGGGTTTTGCAATTGATAATTCGAAAACATTTGAGAATTCGTCAGAATCTTTAGAGCTGACTGTTTCTTTTAATAATAATGGAAATCCATCGGCGAATGGTTACTTAGATTATATTGAAGTGGTTGGTAAAAAGCAATTAGTTGCAGATGGCACTCCTTTTTCTTTTCGAAGTTTTGAACAAGCCAATGCAACGAGTACAGTAGCATTTCAAATAGGAAATGCAACAAATGTTGCTCAGGTTTGGGATGTGAGCAACCATACAGCACCAGAGTCTATAATCAATGAGAATCCTACTGGAAGTACTTTTGATTTTAGGGGCGAAGCTGGAATTTTAAAAGAATACACTGTATTGGGGAGTACAGGTTTCTATATTCCTGAAACGGTTCAAAATGCCAAAATTTCCAATCAGAATTTACACAGTTTAAAAGAAATTAATTACCTCATCATTACCAATGCTGAACTCAAAGATCAAGCACAGCGATTGGCCGATTATCATCAAAGCAATTCGGGCTTCACAACTAAAGTCGTTAATCTTGATGAGATTTATATTGAATTTGCTTCGGGTTCGAGAGATATTACTGCCATTCGGGATTTTATCAAACATCTCTATGAGACCAGTACGTCTGAAGAGAAAAAATTAAAATATGTCACCTTTTTCGGAGATGCCACCTACGATTATAAAGATCGAAATTCTGAAAACAACAATATCGTTCCAGTTAAACTCACTTTTGATAGTTTCAATCTCGCAAATTCGTATGTTACCGACGATTTTTTTGTGATGTTAGAAGAGGATGAAGGAACGATGCAAAATACTCATACTGTTGATGTTGCTACAGGGAGAATTCCTGTGAATACCATTAGTGAAGCAAAAATAACCATCGATAAAATTTTGAGCTATTACAAAAAAGAAGCCATAGGGGACTGGCGGAACACCGTAACACTTCTGGCAGATGATATTGATCAAACTGCAGATATTTCCATTCAAAATGGAGTGGAGTTGATTGCAGATGAAATTCGTACTAATAAGCCTATTTTTAATGTCAATAAAATTTATGTAGATTCCTTTGTTCAAGAAAATTCTTCTGGGGGAGAGCGCTATACTGAAGTGAATACAGCAATTACCAATGCGATTGAAAAAGGCACTCTGGTCTTTAATTATTTTGGGCATGGGGGAGAGGATGGTTTTGCTTCTGAAAGAATTTTAGAAAAGCCTCAAATTCAAGCACTAAACAATCCCAATACTTTACCTCTATTAATCACAGTCACTTGTGATTTTTCTCGGTTTGATAACCCAAGTAGGTTGACTGCAGGTGAGCTAACTTTTCTCAATCCAACGGGGGGAGCAGCAGCCATGATTACCACAACTCGAGAAGTGTATATCTCTGTAGGTCAAAATTTCAACAAAGAGTTAATGGGGTATATTTTAGAATACAACAACGAAGTGTATACCATTTCGGAAGCACTGGTACAGACCAAAAACCAGTTTTTTAGTACTCAAAAATTCTTTATTTATTTCTTTGGAGATCCTGCAATGAAATTATCAGTACCTAAACCGAATGTGCGGATCACGAAAATGAATGGAATAGAAATTACCCAACCATTAGATACCCTAAAAGCCCTTTCGAAAGTGAGTTTTGAGGGAGTGGTTACAGATAATTTAAATACCACTTTAGTCGATTTTAATGGCTCATTATCGACCACTGTTTTTGATAAAATAATTGATAAAAAAACCTTAGATAATGACGGTTTTGGAGTGTTTTTAACTTTTGACACGCAAGACAGTAAGTTGTTTAGAGGGAAATCTACCGTACAAAATGGAGTGTTTCGATTCGATTTTATAGTACCTAAAGATATTAAAATATCGTACGGTAAAGGGAAAATGAGTTTCTACGCAGAAAATGGAATAGAAGATAAAGCAGGATATAATTTTGATCTTACAATCGGAGGAATAAATAAAAATGCACCTGAGGACACTATTGGTCCCGAAATTCAATTGTACATGAATGATGAGTCATTTATAGACGGAGGAAATACCAATACCTCTCCGAACTTAATTGCTGTATTGTCGGACGAAAGCGGAATAAATACTTCCATAACTGCCGTTGATCATAATATTGTTGGGGTTCTTGATGGTGATGAATCAAATCCAATTTCTTTGAATGATTTTTATCAAACAGAATTAGACGATTTTACCAAGGGGAAAGTAAGCTATAAATTAAGAGATTTGGAAGTAGGGCCGCACACCTTAAAATTAAAAGCTTGGGATACTTATAATAATTCCTCAGTGGCTACGTTAAATTTTGTGGTAATTAGTGATGGGATATTAAATTTAGAAAATGTATTAAATTATCCAAATCCTTTTGTAAATTACACAGAATTTTGGTTCAATCACAATAAGCCCAACGAGCTGTTAGAAGTGCAAATCCAAATTTTTACAGTATCGGGAAAGTTGATCAAAACGATCAATCAAAACGAACAAACTACTGGAAATTTGTCAAAATCAATTTCTTGGAATGGTTTGGACGATTTTGGAAACCGGATTGGAAAAGGAGTTTATATTTATAAATTAAGAGTAAAATCAATAGCAAGTAATCTTGTTGCTGAGAAGTATGAAAAATTAGTAATTCTTCAGTAAGTATCAGATATGCCAAATTAATAAGAAAATAGAAACATGAGAAAATTAGGATTATTTATTTTAATATGTTGTTCAGTTGTTTTAAAAACAAATGGGCAAGCAACAGAAATTGATACGAGACAAATTGGAGGAATTACAACCGCAGCCCCTTTTTTATTAATTATACCCGATGCACGATCTGGAGGAATGGGAGATATTGGAGTGGCAACAACGGGAGATGCTTTTTCACTGTTTCACAATCCTGCAAAAATTGCCTTTCATTCAAGACAAGTCAATTTCGGAATTACTTATTCTCCATGGTTACGAAATTTAACAGACGACATCTTTACAGGAAGTGCGTCTTACATTAATAGATTCAATGAGAATGCAGCATGGGGTGCAGATTTCAAATATTTTTCTCTGGGTCAAATAGAATTGACGGATGCAGGAGGGACTTCTACTGGGGTAATCAATCCAAATGAATTTGTTTTCACAGGTTCCTATGCCTTAAAATTGAGTGAAACTTTTTCGATGGGAGTTTCTTTGAAATACCTTCGTTCAAACCTAGCCTTTACAGGAGTTTCATCAACTTTACAGCCTATTAATTCATTCGGAGTTGATGTTTCTGGATTCTATCAGTCTGAAGAAGAAAACTATGGAACCTTCAATGGAAAATATCGATTAGGATTTAATATTGCCAATTTGGGACCCAAAGTTTCTTATGTTCCAGGTAGTGAGGACTTTATTCCTACCAACCTAAAATTAGGTGGGGGATTTGATTTTATCATAGATGATTATAATACCATTACAACCACATTAGAATTTACAAAATTATTAGTTCCTACACCTCAGGTTGATGGTTCAGAAGAAGATATTACATGGATTTCAGGTGTCTTCTCTTCTTTTGGAGATGCCCCAGATGGGTTTAGCGAAGAGCTAAAAGAATTTACCTACGCATTTGGAGCAGAATACTTATACAATAATGCATTTGCCCTGAGATCTGGATATTTTCATGAGAGTGAAGATAAAGGGAATAGACAATATTTTACGATGGGTGCAGGATTTAAAACCAATGCATTGAATATCGATTTATCCTATTTGATCAATGCTTCAGATGTCAATAATCCTTTAGAAAACACACTCCGCTTTTCAGTTTCTTTTGATTTAGGGGAGATTTATGATGATTATTAGCAAAGTGCTTTTTTTTTAGTAAGTTCGTACCAATAAAAGCAGTCAGAAAAGGCTGCTTTTTTTGACCAATCTATTTTGTATGAAAAAAATTGAAATAAAGTCTTCCGCACTTCTTTATGCGGATTTGTCAGAGCTTCCAAAAGCAGACAAGCTACTGATGAACAGAGCGATTGAAGCTAGGAAAACGGCCTATGCACCGTATTCAAAGTTTAGTGTTGGTGCTGCATTATTGCTGGCTAATGATGAAATTGTATTGGGAAATAATCAAGAAAATGCAGCCTATCCTTCAGGAATGTGTGCCGAAAGAGTCGCCATTTGGAAAGCGGGATCTGATTTCCTGGAATAAAAATTTTAAAATTAGCAATTTCTGCAAGTTCCTCTATTTCGAAAGTTGATAAGCCGATTGGTCCCTGCGGAGGCTGTAGACAAACGCTTTCAGAATACGAAATCAATCAAAAAGAACCAATGGAAATAATTTTTATGGGTGAAGTCGGAGAAGTGGTCAAAACAAACTCATTACTTTCTTTATTGCCTTTTTCGTTTGATAGTTCTTATCTGTAATATTCGGTAAAACAATTTTGATAAATCTAAAAAATAATCGTAAACTTCTTTTTAAGAGTTCCATTTTGAACGTTGGATATCGTATTTATTTGAAGTAATTGACACACATTTTGAAGGAGAGGTCCTCCATGAAATGAAACAACGAGTGATCTTTATCTCAATGGTAATCAGGCTTAAGCTGGAGAAGTGTAAAAAATAGCAGCACTGTTTTTTTTCTTCATAGTTTTTGAATTTTGTGTTGAACTTTCCATTGAGTAACATTCAATGAAGTCTTTATGTTCTCTATTTTGCTAATTTTGGTTAATAAATTGTATTTGCATGAATTTTTCTAAAATAACAGGAACCGGTTCTTACATTCCAACCATTAAAAAAAGAAATAGTGATTTTTTAGATACTCATTTTCTAAATCCTGATGGGAGTGATTTTTCAAATGGAAATGAGGATATTATTCAAAAGTTCAAAATGATTACAGGGATTGACGAAAGAAGGTATGCAGCCCCTGAATTTTTGACTTCAGACTTGGCGTTTTTTGCAGCTGAAAAAGCGATAGAAGATGCCCATATAGATCGAGAAGAATTGGACTATATTGTTGTGGCACATAACTTTGGAAATTTAAAAACTGGAGCCAATCAAAGTGATCTTTTGCCTAGTTTGGCAACAAGAGTCAAACATTTGTTAAAAATTGACAATCCAAATTGTGTTGCCTACGATATTCTTTTTGGTTGTCCAGGTTGGGTAGAAGGAGTGATTCAAGCACAAGCATTTATCAAAGCTGGAATTGCCAAAAAATGTTTAGTGATCGGAGCAGAAACACTTTCAAGAGTCGTTGATAAATTTGATAGAGATTCAATGATTTACAGTGACGGAGCTGGAGCTTGTATCATAGAGCTTTGTGAAAGTCAAGATTCTGGAATTTTAGGTCATGCTAGTCAAACATTTGCGAAAGATGAAGCCTATCATTTGTTTTTTGGAAATTCAAACAACAAAAAGGAAGACGAAAATGTACGCTACATCAAAATGAATGGAAGAAAAATCTACGAATTTGCATTGACAAATGTTCCCAATGCAATGAAGACTGCTCTTGATCAAAGCGGTGTTTCTATTGATGAAGTGAAAAAAGTATTCATTCATCAAGCAAATGAAAAAATGGACGAAGCAATTATCAAACGCTTTTACCGTCTCTATCAAAAACAGGTTCCAGAAAAAGTGATGCCTATGAGCATTCATACCTTAGGAAATAGTTCTGTTGCTACGGTTCCAACTTTATTAGACCTTGTGTTGAAGGGAAATATTGAGCACCAAGAAGTGCGCAAAGGAGATGTCATTATTCTTGCTTCGGTAGGTGCAGGTATGAATGTAAATGCTGTAGTGTATCGCTATTAAGTTTAAAATTGAAAGGTTGATCAGATTCTGAGAGTTGAACGATAATTCTACCTCATAAGAATTCTTTGCTCGTTTTGTCCTAAAACTTTTTCATACAAGGATTTCTTCATGACTAGATAGGAATACTATTTTATCAAAAAAAAACTATTTTCAGGACTTGAAATTTAAACTGAAATAGTATTTTTGCGCATGCAACAAAACAACGTACTCATATTAGATTTCGGATCGCAATACACACAACTAATTGCGAGACGTGTTAGAGAATTAAACATTTACTGTGAAATTCATCTTTTTAACAAACTCCCCAAAAACTTAGTAGATTTTAAAGCTGTTATTTTATCAGGAAGCCCAACTTCTGTTCGTTCAGAGCTTGCTTTGCACCCTGATTTATCAGAAATAAGAGCTAAGAAACCTGTTTTAGCGGTTTGTTATGGAGCACAATATTTAGCTCATTTCTCTGGAGGAAAGGTTGCTCCATCTAGTACCAGAGAGTATGGAAGAGCGAATTTATCTTACATAAAAAAAGACGAAACTTTTTTTGAAAATATTTCTGAAGGAAGTCAAGTTTGGATGAGTCATTCAGATACCATCAAAGAACTACCTGCCAAAGCAGTCTTATTGGCAAGTACCAAAGATGTAGAGAATGCTGCATATAAAATTGAAGGCGAAGAAACCTATGCCATTCAATTTCACCCAGAAGTATATCATTCTACAGATGGGAAACAACTTTTAGAAAATTTTCTAGTAAAAATAGCTCAGGTAGCACAAACGTGGACTCCCGATTCTTTTGTTGAAAGTACTGTAAAGTCTATTCAAGAGAAAGTTGGAAATGACAAAGTAGTTTTAGGACTTTCAGGAGGAGTAGATTCTACAGTAGCAGCCGTTTTGTTGCATAAAGCAATTGGTAAAAACCTCTATTGTATATTTGTAAATAACGGACTTTTACGTAAAAATGAGTTCGAAAGTGTTCTAGCTCAATACGAAGGGATGGGATTGAACGTTAAAGGAGTAGATGCTTCCGAACGTTTTATTTCGGCATTGGCAGGAATTATTGAACCCGAGTTGAAACGAAAAGCCATTGGAAATTCATTTATTGAAGTTTTTGATGATGAAGCACACCAAATTCAAGATGTAAAATGGTTGGCACAAGGAACGATCTATCCAGATGTAATTGAGTCGGTTTCTGTCAATGGTGGGCCTTCAGCAACCATTAAGAGTCATCACAATGTAGGGGGATTACCTGATTTTATGAAATTGAAAATTGTGGAGCCTTTGCGAATGATTTTTAAAGACGAGGTAAGAAGAGTAGGTGCCTCTATGGGCATTGATAAAGAATTGTTAGGTCGCCATCCTTTTCAGAGCCTGGATTAGGAATTCGAATACTAGGAGATATTACTCCAGAAAAAGTTCGTATTTTGCAAGAAGTTGATGCGATTTTTATCAATGGATTGAAAGAATATGGACTTTACGACAAGGTTTGGCAAGCAGGAGCAATGCTACTGCCAGTAAACTCTGTAGGAGTAATGGGAGATGAACGAACTTATGAAAAAGTAGTTGCCTTGAGAGCCGTAGAGAGTACTGATGGGATGACGGCTGATTGGGTAGACTTACCCTACGAGTTTTTGCAAAAAACCTCAAATAATATCATTAATAAAGTGAAAGGTGTTAATAGAGTTGTGTATGATATTAGCTCTAAACCACCTGCTACTATCGAATGGGAATAAAAAAAATTTTGCACACAATGAGAGAATTGAAACTTGTATTGTTTTTGTGTTTGTTGACCTTTGCGATTTCTTGTGGTCAGCAAAAGAAATACATCGAATACAAAGTTGCAAATGGGGAAACAATGCGCACCATCGCAAAAAAACTAGAGATTAAAACGAGAGATTTATTGCGTTTAAATCCTGATATTGGTCGAAGACCTAGCCCCAATACAGTTATCATTGTACCCAATAATAAATCCACCTATAAATTAAAAATACAAAAAGAAACAATTACTACATTTCCTACAGATGTTGAAAATGATACTCTTTCATCGGTAGCAATAGACGCAGAAAAGTTTCTTATGCACACGGTAAAAAAAGGAGATACGTTCTATAACCTAACCCGTTTTTACAATGTTACGCAGGAGGAATTGATTTTGTTAAATCCTGAACTTTCTGAAGGATTGAAATTATTACAGGAGATTAAAATCAAACCGATTAGAGTTGACCAGATTGAAGATAAAATTTACGAAGACGAAATACAGGAAGCAGTTTCTTTAAAAGTCGCTTTATTACTGCCTTTTATTGCATCAGAATATGATACAGTTTCTGCTGACGATATTTTTGACAATAGTAGATTGGCAAACTATGTTTCCGACTTTTATTTGGGAGCAGAATTGGCAATCGATTCGTTAAGGTCTCAAGGGATTTCAATAGACTTGAATCTCTTTGATACCGGTAGGAATAGTAGCGCTATAACAAGAATTTTAGAAGAAAATGATCTTAACGAAAATGATGTTATTATTGGCCCTCTGTATTCTGAAGAAGCAAACATCGTTGCTAAATCAATAAAAAAACCAATTATCTTTCCTGTATTCTCTAAAAATCAATCAAAGTTTATTTCGCCAGAAATTATAAAAACTGCTCCTGAAAAAAAAGTGTTTAGTGAAGCACTAGCTCATCATCTTAAAGAAGCTTACACCGAAGGTTCTCTTACGATAGTAAGTGATTACAAACCTGAATCGGATGCGCATGCTTTAAAAATTAGAGATGTGTTACAATCTTTAGATTCTGTAAAAGAAGTACATCTTTTAAAAGCGACGGAAGGATATATTGAGAAAGAACGTTTTTTAGAGGTTTTTAAGCCCTTAACCAACAATTGGGTAATCATGACTTCTTCAGATAATGTTTTGGTATCTGATGTGATTAATAGTGTGATCAGTTTGCCAGATTCGATCACTGCAAAGGTTTTTTCGATTGAAAAAGGAGCTGCCTTTGATCGAATTTCCAACAACAAACTTGCGAAGCTGGGGTTCACCTATGTGAGTGACCGTTTTGTGGATGAAAATTCACAAACTACTGCAATTTTCAACAAACAATACATCGCTAAAAATAATACATTACCTTCCTTTTACGCAACCAAAGGTTTTGATATTACCTATGATGTATTGATGCGTTTGGCTTCTGGAAATCATTTAAAAGCCACCTTTGAAAACGGGACTTCATATCGAGTTGAAAGTAAATTTAACTATAGCAAACAGCTCTTTCAGACAACTGAAAACAACGGCTTGTTTATCATCCAATACAATGAGGATTTAACACTTACGAGGTTAAAATAATGATCACACACAAATTTCAGACATAAAAAAAACCGCTCGATAGCGGTTTTTTTATGTAAAAAAGAAAACTTAAATCTTTTTCATTTGTTGTTTCATCATGGTCATTTGTTCTTTTAACATCCCATGTTTGTCTAGTTTTTTTGCTTCTGCCATCAAAAGTGTCGCTTCACGTTTACGTCTCTTTGTCATTGCAATCCCTGCCAATTGCAATTTTGCCATTGCCAAATCATGATTCATTGCCAAACCAAGTTTTACTGCTTTTCGTAAATACTTTTCAGCTTGTGTCATATTGGTTTGAGACAACATTATTCCATGCAAATAATTATAATATCCTTCTTGCTTCGTAGTCAAAGCAGCTGAGGGATTTTTAATGCGTCCCAACCATTTTTGAGCTCCAGGAAAATTTTGTTTTCGCAATTGCAGGAAAGATAACAAGATGAATTCATTTTTAAAATATAATAGAACAAAAATTCCTGCTAATAAAAGAATGGAAATTCCATTCATAATATTACCTAAACTGAATTGATAAACAGCCCAAATAGTGATGATTGCTGCAATGACGATTTTTATATTTTTATTGAACATGGCTCTTTTTTTGTGAATAGCAAAAATACATTTTTAAATGAAAAAAATGAAGACTTACTTTTTATAATATTTTTTGTACCTAAATGCTGCTGCTACAAATAGGAGTATTAAAAAACCAATATAGATATATGCCTCTCTAGGAGTTACTTGTTTGTCTCCACTAGCGTAGGAATGCAAACCAGATAAGTAAAAGTTGACTCCAAAATAGGTCATCATGATTGATAAGTAGACAAATGCCGATGCAAAATTGAACGCCAATCTACCTCTCAACCCAGGAATCAAACGCATGTGCAATACAAAAGCATAGAGCATAATTGAAATAAGTGCCCAAGTTTCTTTTGGATCCCAACCCCAATAGCGTCCCCAACTTTCATTGGCCCACATTCCCCCTAAAAAGTTTCCAATGGTTAACATTACCAAACCTACGGTCATAGACATTTCATTGATGACTGTCAATTCTTTGATGTTGATGTCCATTTTTTTCTTATTCTTCTTATTGGTAAATACAATTAAAAAGAGAGCGAATATCCCCAAGATCATCGAGAGTGAAAAAGGTCCATAGCTGGCTACAATAATTGAAACATGCACCATTAACCACCAAGAATTAAGAACTGGCTGTAAGTTGGCAATTTCTGGGTCCAACCAATTTTGATGTGCAAAAGCCAATGTGATGGCAGTTAAAAAAGTAGCAGCCGTTAACGTTAAAGAGGACTTTCTTCCTATGGTTAGTCCAAACAGCATTACTGCTATAGGCAACATAAATTATTGATTCGTAAGCATTACTCCAGGGTGCATTTCCGCTAATGAACCAACGAGATATTAAACCCATTGTATGCAAAAAGAATAGCACTCCTGTCAATCCAATTAACACTTTCACCAAAGTATTGATCCATTTTTTGGTATAAAAAATTTGTGTAATTACAAATAGGATCAGAAAAATACTTAGATACCCATAATACTTAGATAGCGTTAAAAAAGGCTGCGTCTTATTGTATAAAATTTCTAAATCGATAGTTTTCGCAGAGGGGTAGACAGCGGCTCCATATTTCTTTTGAAATGTTTTAATTCCTTCTAAAACTGTATCTGCTTGAGAATAATC
This sequence comes from Polaribacter sp. HL-MS24, assembly GCF_032758595.1. NCBI lineage: Bacteria > Pseudomonadati > Bacteroidota > Flavobacteriia > Flavobacteriales > Flavobacteriaceae > Polaribacter > Polaribacter sp. HL-MS24. The sequence continues at coordinate 1,977,998 of NZ_CP136415.1, forward strand.
CTTAGTCTTTTTAGCCTCTTGTAAAAATTGAATATAGACAGGTAAGGATTGTCTTACGAAAACAGAATCAGTGGCCTTAAAATTCACCTAGCAGTTTCTGGTTGAGAAACCCATGTGTTGTTTTCATCATTGGGGATTGGAAATATTTTTAATATTCCGCCACCGATAGCACTATATAATAAGCCAATTCTTCTGTCAATTTTGATAAGATCTTTTTGAAATTTATTTTTTACATTTTCTTTTTGAGCTTCTGCAACTTTTTCTCGTATTTTATAGACACCGGTTGGAGTAATAAAGTCCGATAATCGAGCATATTTTGTCTCTTTAGGAAGTTCTAAAATCTCTCTAATTTGTGTATTTCCTTTTTCAAGGTAAATAAAGGGAACTTCAAACCACAATCGAGGATTTTCGATAATTGATAACAAAACCTGACTGGGTTTCATATCGTTAAAACTATTCGTTTGGCTAACTTTTCTTACCAACTCTGAAGCAAAAGTATGGGCAGGTTTCATTCGCCCACCAGCATCTTGAATGATTAATTGGTTAAAAGCTTCTGCGTGTTTTTCGTCAACTAAATTCGCTTTTAAAATCGAATCAATTTGTCGATTCGAAATGGTTGTTTGTAGATGGCTGTTTTGTTGTCCAAAAGAAATTTGGCTAAACAACATCAACGCTATTGCAGCCATTGCTGATTTTTTAGCACGCATCTTTTTTAAGGATTTTTTTAAATCATCAAAACGAGTGTTTTTGGCGAAAAAGATACAAATCATTCCAAAATACAGCATCGAATATCCCAAGTAGGTCACAAAAGTTCCCCAAAAATCGTGATTTACTGAAAGGCGAGTTTGTTCGACTTCTCCCGATAAATCATAACTCGCCTGAAAGAATTTATACCCTCTGTAATCTAGAATATGATTCATGTAAATCCGGTAATCAAAAGTCTCACTAGGATCAATTAAGGTGATCTCACTGGCATACGAAGCTGCACTTTCTGAACTAGGATATTTTTCCAGCTGAAAATCATTCAGCTTGATCTGAAATGGAAGTTTTAATACTCTGGAACCGTATAAGATCCTAAAGTTTAGATTGTCCACTGTAATTTCTTTTGCACCTTCTGAATTGTATTTTCCTCCTGTTAATTCTATTCTTTCTGTAACTCCATTTGTTGTGATGTCAAAGACAACAACATCTAATTTTTTATCATCTTTAGGTCCACTTACCATTTTTAGGGTTCCTTTTTCTGCTGGCCTAGGAATGACAAACTGAAGTCCAGAAACATTGTGTAGGGTTAGGTATTGGAAATTCTGAACAGAATCTCTGTTGATAGTTCCTCTTTTCTGATCTGCCATACGAAACCAGTCTCCCTCTTCTTTTGCAACCATTTTTAAGTTTCCATCTTCTTTGAAGAAACTAACTGTTGCATTGTTATTCGGAGCATTGAAGCCTACCAGAATTCCGTGAATATTTTGGATAGTACCGCTTTTTATATAGTGTTCATGGCGGGTACCTTCAGAAGATTCGACAAAGAAAAGATGTTCTTCTCCATTTTCATCTTCAACCAATTTTTTTTCTGCCCACGGGATATAATCAACCAAGTCAAAGCTTACCTTTTGTTGCTGATCACTATTCTTTCCAAAGGAAGTTTCAAAGTGAACGTCATTTTCTCCCCAAGCAGAGAGCAAAAGTTTTTTGTGAATTTTTGGGGCCTGATCTTTATTGTCATCCATGACAATATTCAAATAAGTTGTTTCAGATAAAAATAAATCAGTAGTTTCCCCTTCATCAATTGGCATCACGCCTTCATAACCTACATACCGGGTAATTCCTGCACCAATTAAAATGAATAGAAAAGCCATATGAAATAACAGCACCGGCCATTTTTCTTTTCGAAGTAAACGGTATCTGAAAATATTTCCAAAAAAGTTGATGATGAAGAAAACCATGATCAACTCAAACCACCAAGCATTGTAGACAAGAGCTTTTGAAGTCTGTGTTCCGAAGTCATTTTCTATAAAAGTAGCAACCCCCATAGCAGTTGCATACAAAACGAATAAAAAAGCGGTTAAGCGGGTAGAATATAATAGATTGATAATTTTTTTCATCGGAATTGATGCTTTTTTTAGTTTCGCAAATTTAAGGATAAAACGCTTAAAAAGGGAATTCCTTTTCTTGTTTTTTAGTATTTAGAACTTTTAAAAAGAGTCGGTTTATAAAACTTTTTTAACGTTCAATAAAGTCCTGATAGGCTTGTTGTGTTATTGCTTTCCCTAAGGAGTCCAATGCTGTGTTTGAAGCGCCTGAAGATAGGATTGCTTTATTGCTTACAAAATCATAAACCACAACACCGTTTTTATCTAAAGTTCCAAATCCATTGTTAAAAATATAATGGGCATATTGATGCTCATCGTCAGTCAAAATACTCTTTCCCCATTCAAAAGCACTATTGTCAATCTCCAGCAATTCGAGGATTGTATAGGGAAAATCGACTTGCGATGCAATCGTATTTACAGTAATGTTGGTTTGCTGCAATGCACCTCCTAACCATAGCATCGGAATTTTAAATTTTTTAGGAGAGTTAAAAATACCCTCGTGTTTTGGTGAACGATGTCCGTGATCTGCCATGATCACTATTAATGTGTTGTTCCACCACTCTTGTTTTTTAGCATTTTTGATAAACTCTCCAATCGCTTTGTCCGTATAGGCGTGGGAACTTCTAAATTTATTTTCTTCAGTATCTTTACCAAATTTATACCTGTCTGGAAATTCAAAAGGTTCATGACTACTTAGTGTAAGCGCGAGTTTAAAGAAGGGTTCTTCTTGCTTTTGACTTAAATCATCACTTAATTTATTCATAAACACATGATCGTGAGCACCCCATTTTGAGTTCCAGTCTTTTTGATCAAACGAATCACCATCAACAAAATGGGTAACCCCTGCGTTTCTTAAATAGGTGTTCATATTCCCGAAATTCAGATCGCCTCCATAATAAAATGAAGTGTGATAGCCAGCATCAATCATGCTTTGGGTGAGCATGGGCAAGCTTCTATTTTTATTGGGAATTTTAATAATGCTCTTGTTGGTTTGTGGATAATACCCGCTTAAAATTGCGATCAATCCTTTGTCTGTTCGATCTCCATTTGCATAGAAGTTGGTAAACAAAATCCCTTCTTTAGAGAGTCGATTGAAGTTTTCTGTTACATTGGGTTCGCCACCAGTAACTGCTACTAATTTTGCCGTCAGTCCTTCCCAGATAATTAAAATTACATTGGGTCTTTTGGTGTTTAAAATTGAATCTTTTGTCGCTTTTAAACTATTTTTTCTCCTTGTAAGGATGATTTTATCGGCAATACTCGATTCAAATTTTTGATAGGGATTTTCAGTAGAAACCTTACTGTAGATAGAGTGGGTAAAGTTCCACATAAAGTTGACGGCTGCATGGTTTCCAAACATGTTCTTAGAGAAATACACATTACTTTGATTGATAGGAATCACTTGTAATCCCCCTCGAATTGGAATGATTAGTGTGGCTATTACTATGAAAAGAAAAGGGATAGCGAGGAGCGTTCCTCTTTCTAGTTTTTGAAATTGGGTGTTGATGGTTTTTTGAAAGCAGCGAATAAATATAAAGGAAAAAACAACCCACAGCAAACTACCAAAAAGCAGTTGAAAAGTAGAAGCACTTGCCCACATGAGCTCTGGGGTGTTTAAATAATTGAGCAAGGTTGCGTCGACTCGTATTCCCCAAGATTGATAGAGTGATGCATCGATCATTAGTATCAAATTCATCACGATTATTGCGATATAACTACTTACTTTCAATAGGAATGCACTTATTTTTTTAGAAACTAAAAGAGTGGAGGTAATTAAAAGAAAAGGGATGATCGAAAGATAGGCTGAAAAAGAAGCATCTAAACGAAAGCCGTACAGAAATGTTTTTAAAGTATCGATAATGCCTAATTGGGCGGTATCTGGATAATGAAAAAGTAAAAAAAGATTCCGAGCAAAGAAAAAATAGGCAATCCACAATAAATAATACTGAACGAAAAATTGAATCCTATTTTTGAAAGCTGTCATTTGAAGCGTATAAATAATTATTCGGTAACTTTTAACCGAGCTTTTGCACTGATGGTCTGATCTGCATAGCTTCCGTTTAAATATTTTAAATATCCTGTAATGGCAATCATTGCTGCGTTGTCTGTGGTGTATTCAAATTTTGGAATGTAGGTTGTCCAACCAAAATGTTGTTGGGCTGTTACTAATCGTTTTCGGATTTCTGAATTTGCAGAAACTCCTCCAGCTATTGCAATGTGTTTGATCCCCGTTTGACTTACAGTATTTTTAAGTTTGTCCATTAAAATTTCAACAATCGTATTTTGGATAGACGCGCAAATGTCATTTAAATTTTCTTTGATAAAATGGGGGTTGAGTCGTTGTTTTTTTTGAATGAAATATAAAATACCTGTTTTTAAACCACTAAAACTAAAGTCTAAATCCCCTACTTTGGGTTTGGTAAAAGAATATGCTTTCGGGTTTCCTAATTGAGCGTGTTTGTCTATTAAGGGGCCTCCAGGATAAGGGAGTCCTAATATTTTTGCTGATTTATCAAAAGCTTCTCCTACGGCATCATCAATAGTTTCGCCTAAAATTTCCATATCAAAATGATCGCTTACTTTTACAATCTGTGTATGCCCACCACTGATGGTTAAACAAATAAAAGGGAAGGGAGGAATTGTGCTTCCTTCTTCCAAAATAAAATGCGCCAAAATATGTGCTTGCATATGATTGACGTCAATCAATGGAATTGCCAAGCCCAAGGCTAAAGATTTTGCAAATGAAGTACCCACCAACAAAGACCCCATCAAACCAGGGCCACGTGTAAAAGCAATGGCAGAAAGATCTTCTTTTCGAATGTTTGCCTTTTCCAACGCTTGTTGGACAACGGGGACAATATTTTGCTGATGTGCTCTAGAAGCTAATTCTGGAATAACTCCCCCGTATTTTGAGTGTACCTCCTGATTTGCAATTACATTGCTCAGTACTTTACCATTACAAATAACAGCAGCACTTGTATCATCACAAGAAGACTCGATCCCTAAAATGTATGTTTTTTGCATTCAATGTTGTTGAATGACAAAATTAATCATAATTTTTTACGATGTAAGCGTTTTTTAAGAATAGAAATTTAATAGTTTGTTATATTTGGGCGTTCTTTGTGAAGGCTGGCAGTGTTTTTGAAAGATTGTTCAGGTTTCCCATCACTTAATACAATTGGTTATCAGAAAAATTGGAAAAATACTGCTAAAATGGATAAAGTACTTGGTGCTTTTTCTATTGTTGTTGGCTTTTTTGTTGTCTACATCTTTTGTTCAGACCAAATTAGCGAACATGGCTACCCATAAAATCAATACGGAGTACGGTACTGATTTATTGATAAAAAAAGTCGATTTATCTTTTTTGGGAAGTGTTCAATTGAGAGGGATCGAAATCAGAGACCATCACAAAGACACTCTTATTTTTGTAAATAGATTATCGACCTCACTCCTCAATGCCAAAAAAATACTTGATGGCGACGTAAAATTGAAAAACATCCGTTTGGAGGATGCTCATTTTTATATGAAAACTTACAAAAATGAACAGGAAGACAATCTTACAATTTTTATAGATCGCTTTGGTGAATCGTCGAAAGATTCTTTAAAACCTCCTTTTGTATTAGAAACGTCCAAAATAGCTGTCAGCAATTTAAATTACCAGCTGATCAACGAAAATGATCAACAAAAAATTAAGTACCAAGCTTTCAATATTAGTGGGGTTTTACAGGATTTCTCTATTGTTGGTCCCGAAGTGAAATCCGAAATTCGCGGTCTATCTTTTATCGATTCGAGTGGTTTGGGAATTACAAGTTTCAGTACTGATTTTGAATATACTCTCAGTGCAATGCACTTTCAAAATACTAGTTTAAAGACGCTGAATTCTTCTATCGATGGAGATGTTCTTTTTACATACAAGAGAGCCGATTTAGCCGATTTTAATAATAAAGTAAAGGTAAAGGCAGCTTTCAGAAAAAGCACTTTTTCTATTCGTGATTTTAAAAAACTATATAGTGAGCTGAGTGGGAACGATCTGCTCATTTTTACGGCGAACGCTAGCGGAACACTGAATAATTTGAAGATTCAAAATTTAGAACTTACATCCAAGAAGGGAGTCGAAATTTTTGGAGATCTTTCATTCAAACACTTTGTCAATTTTGACAGTGGTTTTACTTTTAAAGCAGATCTAAGCAAACTCTCTGCCACCTATTCCGATCTTAAAAGTATTCTTCCCAATATTTTAGGAAATACGATGCCATCAGAGTTTTCTCGTTTTGGGAGATTTAGTTTAAACGGATTGATTAAGGTTACTCCAGAGCAAGTCAACGCAAATGTGAAGATAGCTTCTGATATAGGAAGTGTAGTTTCGAATTTAACGATTGCCAATATTGACAATATTGACTTCGCAACCTATAAAGGAGATATTGGTTTGGTAAATTTTGACATTGGAGCCTTTTTCAACAATCCTCTTTTTCATCAGTTGTCTTTAAAAGGGGCTGTCAATGGAAGTGGATTTAAATTGGAAAACATCAATACCTCTTTTAAAGGAGTTGTTTCTAAATTTGATTTTAAAGACTATGCCTATCATCATATCAATGCAAATGGTCAGTATCAAAACAACAAGTTTGATGGCGAATTATCTGTTGACGATGAGAATCTTAAAATGAATTTTAAAGGTTTGGCTGACCTGTCTTCAGCAATTCATAAATTTGATTTTGATGCAGACATTTCTTTATTGAACCTCCAAAAAACAAATCTTTTTACAAGAGACTCTATAGCCCTTTTAAAAGGTAAAATTGTCATAGATGTTGAAGGAAATTCTTTTGAAAATATTGTAGGAAATGCATTTTTTAAAGATGTTTTTTACACGAATCAAGAGGAAGAATTTACGTTTAAAGAATTTAAAGTTTCTTCATCTGTCATTGAAGATATCAAACGAATTGAAGTTGAATCAAAAGACATTGCTAATGGATACTTGTCGGGTAAATTTACTTTTTCAGAATTGCTTCCTGTAGCCCAAAATGCCCTAGGAAGCATTTATACGAATTACCAACCCTATCAAGTTGCCGAGAATCAATTTATTGATTTTAATTTTACGGTTTACAATCAAATTGTACACGTGTTTTTTCCTGAAATTTATATTGATGATCAAACAAAGATCAAAGGGAAAATTGTGGCTGACAAAAACCAATTAAAACTCAACATCACTTCTCCAAGAATTGAAGCGTATGGAAATGAAGTTAAAGATGTCCGATTGCTAACCGACAACCAGAATACATTGTATAACACCAGTTTAACAGCCTCAAAACTGAATACCAAATACTATAGTCTTTCTAAATTGAATCTTTTAAACAGAACTGAAAATGACACTTTATATTTCAAATCCGTTTTTGATGGAGGAAAATTAAGTAAGGAAGCATTCAATGTCGATTTTTATTATACGATCAATCCAGAAGGAAAATCGGTGCTAGCTTTCCAAGAATCGACTTTCAATATCAAGGATAATGTTTGGAAGATTCATCCGAATAAGACATTTACAGATAAAATAATCTTTGACTTAAAAGCCGGTGAATTCGATTTCAGTGAGTTTCAAATTAATTCTGAGGAGCAACAAATTACGTTTACAGGAAGTTTAAAAGGCAATACGGAAAAGGCATTAAGAGCAGATTTTTCCCAAGTAAAATTAGAAAGTTTCTTGCCACAAATTGACAGTTTGGATTTAAAAGGAGTGTTTTCTGGAAATGTAGATTTTTTGCAGCAAAAAGGTGTTTACAGTCCTGTAGCTAGTATTCTAATTCAAGATTTTGAAATTAACAATGTCCTACAAGGTGATTTGGCATTGAATATTATTGGAGATAACTCCTATGAGAAATACAATGTAGACTTGTCTCTCAATAGCGAGAAAGTAAAAAGTATCGCAGCTAGTGGATCGTTAGATTTCTCTTCTACTCGTCCTTTAATTGAGTTGAACGTTTTTTTAGAAGATTTTCATCTCAATGCATTCAGCCCACTGGGCAAGGACGTTTTATCTTCCCTACGAGGAACGGCTAGTGGAGCTATCAAAGTAACAGGTTTTTTAGGAAACCCAGACATGCAAGGGATTTTGAGATTAAAAAAAGCAGGAATGCTTTTTCCGTATTTAAACGTTGATTATAATTTTGATGGGGAGTCTGTAGTTATTTTAGATGGGCAATCCTTTTTCTTTGACAAAATTAATTTGTTGGACAAAAAATTCAATACCAAGGGTGTTTTAGATGGGCGAATTTCTCATCTTAATTTTGAACTGTGGGAATTGGAATTGAATATTGATACCGATAATCTTTTAATTCTAGATACTCAAAATACCGATGATGCTCTGTACTATGGTACTGGATTTTTTAAAGGTTCTACAAGTATTACAGGACTGACAGATCAATTGACCATCGATGTAAATGGAAGTACACAGTAGGAACTGTTTTCGTAGTTCCCTTAAAGGATGTGGAAACTGTGAATAGTTATAAATTAATTCATTTCAAATCAGACACACTCAAATTTGCAGATCGACAAAAAGAATTGGTGCGAGACGCTTTGAAAGGACTCTCTTTAAATATGAACCTCGATGTTACCAAAGACGCAAAAATGCAAGTCGTAATTGATGAAGTATATGGAAGTCAGTTAACAGGTTTTGGTTCTGGAACCATTGATATTCAAATCAATACCAGAGGAAAGTTCAATATTTTTGGTGATTATACGATTGATAATGGAGTCTATGACTTTAAATATGGAGGTTTTGTCAATAGGCCTTTTGCCATTCAAAAAGGGGGAACGATTTCTTGGAATGGAAATCCTACTGACGCCAATTTAAATGTTGCAGCTGTATACAAAGCCAGAGCAAATCCGTCGATTTTATTACAGAACTTTAATTCCAGTAGAAATATTGAAGTTGATTTGGTAACTAAAATTACCGGTGGATTGTTCAATTCCCAACAAGAATTGGATATCGAATTGACAAATGTAGATCCTTCTATTGCAACAGAATTGGAGTTTATTTTAAATGACAATAACGTCAATGAAAAAACGACACAATTCATTTCCTTACTTACACTAGGGAGTTTTGTAAATCCAGATAAATTAAATTTTGATAGCACCTCTGCTATTACGAGTACCGCATCAAGTGCTGTTGCTGCCGCTTTCTCTAGTTTAATGAATAGTCCCGATAGCAAGTTGACTTTTGGAGTAGATTATGTGCAAGGAGTGGATAATAGTGATACAGACCGTCTTAATATTGACAACCAAGTAGATGTTTCTGTGAGTGCAAATGTAAACGACAGAGTTATTATCAACGGAAAAGTAGGAGTCCCTGTGGGGGCAAAAACCCAATCAAGTGTTATTGGAGAAGTAAAAATAGAAGTCTTGTTGAATAAGGGAGGCAACTTTAGAGGTGTCATTTTTAATCGACAGAATGAGATTCAATACTCAACAGAAGAAGAAGGCTATACACAAGGAGTAGGGCTCTCTTATCAAGTAAATTTCAATAACTTTTCTAGTTTTCTCAAAAAAGTCGGTTTAAAGAAAGCGTTTCAACCACAACCAGATCGTATTGTAAAAGAATAGCACCTTTCTAAAGAAAGAGATTTCGAGGATACCACAAATTAAAAGTTAGACTATTTTTCTCCAAATTTTTATCAGTATACAGACACAAATTAGCGAGAGAATAGAGAGGGTTGTTGCGATTAATTGTTCTCCATAAATCCAGTTTCCTGTTGCAAATAAAAAGGCATATACTCCAACAACTCCTGTACAAAAGGCAACAATTTTAATTCCAATATTTTTGAATTTATCTTCACCATCAAACACCAATTTTTCAAAATTCTCGATGGTTTCTTCCGAAGAGGGCTTTGTCAATAGTGTAACAGAAACCCAACCGATTGTTGTAATTAAGACTCCAATAATTAATTGCCAATAGCTGGCAATTTCAATCCAAGGGACTTCTTTTTTTCCATTGATAAAAAAGAAAATGGCAACGACAAAAGAAATCGCCATGGCAGCAATTTCACTGTAAGGGTTGATTCTATGCCAGAACCATCGCAGAATAAATAACAATCCAGTTCCAGCTCCAATCTGCAACAGCAAATCAAAAACATCTTTTGCTGACTGGAGGTAAAAAGAAAAAGTTGCAGCACTTATCATTAGAGCAACTGTAGTAATTTTACCCACCACTACTTTTTGTTGTTCAGAGGCTTCCCTGTTGATGAAACGTCCGTATAAATCATTGACAACATAGGAACTTCCCCAGTTGAGTTGTGTAGAGATGGTACTCATAAAAGCAGCGATTAGTGAGGTTAAAACAATGCCAATTAATCCTGCTGGTAAATAGGTAATCATTGCTGCATAGGCAACATCGTGTCCTTGCATTTCTGGGGGCAGATTTGGAAAGGCTGCATTGATATCTGCTAGAGTTGGAAAAATTACTAAAGAAGCCAATCCTACTAAAATCCATGGCCAAGGTCGCAAAGCATAATGTGCAAAGTTAAAAAATAGCGTGGCCCAGGTGGCATTTTTCTCGTCTTTTGCAGCCAACATTCTTTGTGCGATATAGCCGCCTCCACCGGGTTCAGCACCAGGATACCAAGTACTCCACCATTGCACTGCTATCGGAATTATAAATAAGGTAACCAAGGCTTCAGTATCTGAAAAATCAGGCAACAGGTCCAATTGTCCACTTACATTCTCGTGAGACAATAAAGTTGTCAATCCTCCAATTTCAGGCAAGTCTAAAATATAAATAGTTGCCCAAATTGAACCAATCATGGCAATGATAAATTGTACAAAATCGGTAATTAAAACGCCTTTAAGTCCTCCTAAAGACGAATAGATTACCACAACGATTGATGAGTAGACTAACATTTCTCCTTGGTCAATTCCCAATAGGATATTGGCGATTTTTGATCCAGCCAAACAAACGCTTGCCATGGTTACCACATTAAAAATAACTCCTAAATAGATAGCTCTAAAGCCTCTTAGAAAACCAGCCATTTTTCCTGAGTACCGAATTTCATAGAACTCTAGATCAGTTGTAATTCCAGATTTCCGCCACAATTTTGCATAAAAAATTACGGTTAGCATTCCTGTTAGTAAGAATGCCCACCATACCCAATTCCCAGAAACCCCTTCTTTACGAACCAATTCGGTTACTAATCCTAGCGTATCTGCAGCAAAAGTGGTAGCTACCATAGAGACTCCTAGCAGCCACCATGGCATATTTCTTCCAGAAAGAAAATACTCTGAAGTATTTTTTCCAGCCTTTTTTGAGACCCAAAGACCAATGCTAAGCGATAGAATAAAAAAACCGATAATGATCCCATAATCAAGATTCGACAAATTCATGCGTATATTTGTTTTTGTTTGACGAAAATAGTCAATCCATTTGAATAGACTGTAGCTTGAAATAAAAACATGAAATTCAGATATAAAATTCAGAAAAAAAACAGTGCTTAATTCGAAAACGATTTCGTCATTTTTTTATAAAAAAACCTTTAAATTCAGTACTTTTGTAATGTAAAAAATATGGAGAAAATAAAAAAAATTGGAGTAATGACTTCTGGTGGAGATGCTCCTGGGATGAATGCAGCAATTAGAGCGGTGGTTCGAACTTGCGCTTATCACAACATAGATTGTGTTGGGATCTATCGAGGATATGAAGGAATGATGCAAGGTGATTTTATTGACCTAAATGCACGTAGTGTAAAAGGGATTATCAATAAAGGAGGTACTTTCCTAAAATCGGCAAGATCGATTGAGTTCCGAACCAAAGAAGGTAGACAAAAAGCATACAATGCTTTAAGAGCAGCAAATATTGATGCTTTGGTTACCATTGGTGGAGATGGAACTTTTACAGGTGCAATGATTTTTAATCAAGAATTTGACTTTCCCGTAATTGGAATTCCAGGGACTATCGACAATGATATTTTTGGAACTTCACATACTTTAGGATATGATACAGCATTGAATACTGTTGTAGAGGTAATCGATAAAATTAGAGATACTGCGAGTTCACACAACAGATTGTTCTTTGTGGAAGTGATGGGAAGAGATGTTGGGCATATAGCTCTAAACGTTGGAGTAGGAGCAGGAGCTGAAGAGATTTTAATTCCCGAAGAAGATTTAGGCCTTGATCGATTGTTAGAATCTTTGGTAAGAAGTAAAGAATCTGGTAAATCTTCAAGTATCGTAGTAGTTGCTGAAGGAGATAAAATTGGAAAAAGCGTTTTCGAATTAAAAGATTATGTCGAAGAGCACATGCCAGAATATGATGTTCGTGTATCGGTTTTAGGGCACATGCAAAGAGGAGGTTCTCCTTCATGCTTTGACAGAGTATTGGCGAGTAGAATGGGTGTAAAAGCAGTTGAAAGTTTATTGGATGGAAAATCGAACTATATGGTTGGTTTGTTGTGTGATAAAATTGCATTAACTCCATTGGATAGAGCCATTAAAGGACAATCAAAGATAAATAAAGAATTAATTCGTGTGTCAGATATTATGACCACATAATAACAATTACAAATAAATAGATTATGATTAAAATTGGAATAAACGGATTTGGAAGAATTGGAAGGTTAGCTTTTCGTTCAGCAGTAAAAAGAGAAAATGTACAAGTTGTAGCAATCAACGATTTATTAGAAGTTGACTATTTAGCATACATGTTAAAATACGATTCTGTTCACGGTGCATTTGATGGAACTGTTGAAGTAAAAAATGGAATGTTAGTTGTTAACGGAAATGAAATTAGAATTACAGCAGAAAGAGATCCGGCAAACTTAAAGTGGGATGAAGTTGGTGCAGAATACGTAATTGAATCTACAGGATTTTTCTTAACTGAGGAAACTGCTGGAAAACACTTAGTAGCAGGTGCAAAAAAAGTTGTTTTATCGGCTCCTTCTAAAGATCATACGCCAATGTTTGTAATGGGTGTAAACAATACAGAATTAAAAGCAGATCAAAAGATTTTTTCGAATGCATCTTGTACTACCAACTGTCTAGCTCCAATCACAAAGGTTTTGAATGACAATTTTGGTATTGTTGAAGGTTTAATGACTACAGTACATGCAGCTACGGCAACCCAAAAAACTGTTGATGGTCCTTCTATGAAAGACTGGAGAGGTGGACGTTCTGCAATTCACAACATCATTCCTTCTTCTACAGGTGCTGCAAAAGCAGTAGGAAAGGTAATTCCTGCAATGGACGGGAAATTAACTGGAATGGCTTTTAGAGTTCCAACAATGGATGTTTCTGTTGTAGATTTAACGGTAAAGTTAGAAAAAGCGGCTAGCTACAAAGAAATTTGTGCTGCCATGAAAGCTGCTTCTGAAAGTGGACCGATGAAAGGTGTTTTAGGGTATACTGAAGACTTAATCGTTTCTCAAGATTTCGTTGGAGATACGCGTACATCAATTTTTGATGCAAATGCTGGAATCGCTTTAAACGACAATTTCGTAAAAGTTGTTTCTTGGTACGATAATGAAATGGGATACTCTACAAAAATTGTAGATTTAATTGAATATGCTGCAACTTTATAGTTGTTAAAAAATACATTGAAAATAAAAACCTGATAGATTCATTTCTATCAGGTTTTTTTATTTTTCAAGAGTTTCTAATAATTATTTTACGGCAATCATGCTAATTTCAACATTGACAAATTTTGGTAAGTTAGCAACTTCTACAGTTTCTCTTGCGGGTGCAGTTGCTTCGTTAAAATAAGTGCCATAAACAGCATTGATTTCGCCAAAATTATGCATATCAGAAATAAATATAGATGTTTTAATGACGTTTTCAAAGGTCATTTCTGCAGCTTCTAAAACAGCTTTCATATTTTCCATTACCTGTTTGGTTTCTGCCTTGATGTTTTCGAGGACCAATGCTCCTGTTGAAGGGTCTATGGCAATCTGTCCTGAAGTGTATAAAGTGTTTCCGCTTAATACAGCTTGATTATATGGACCTATAGGTGCAGGTGCTTTTGAAGTTGTAATAATTTTTTTCATAAGTGTATGAGTTTCTAAAGTGTAAAGATTTATAAAAATTAAAGTTTTAAATTCAAAATAATAATAATAATAGAAGACTGCCTACTGCCTACTGCCTCCTGCTTACTGCCAACTGTCTAAAGCATCCTAAAAAAGTCTCCTATCTGGTGGCTTGTTTTTATCCCATTTCAAATCTTGTAATACGGTTGATTTTACACCGATAAAGAAAGTGTATGAAGATATATTTCCAAAAGGAACCCAGTTAAAATTAAATTGCCAACTGTCTAAATCTCGAGCAAAGTTAAATCGAGAGAAGGTAAAAGCACCTCCTTTTACGTCGTATCCAGATGAATATCCTACTTTCCATTTTGGAGATAGTTCTAAATTTCCACTAAACATTATTGAGTGTGATTTTATTTCACCGGGTGTTATTCCGTTATTTGCATAGGCTGCAGAATAAGCTAAATTGATTGTCCAAGGGATGCTTGCTTTGTAGAGGTTAGCTTGTACATCCTCCTTTTTTGGATCTCCTCGGTTGACTCCCGTTTGAGAAAATCGATTGGAGGGATTCATTCCTTCGCCCAGTAAGTCAGGGGTAACTTGAGCTCCATTTCCTTTTTTGTCACCTTTTTTGGAGTCCTCCTCTTTCTTGAAATCAGCACTAGACAAACTATAGTTCGCTGTTAAGTTAGCTCTCTCTAGTCGAAAAATAGAGGCATTGAATTTATCAATCCGATTCCCATCATCATTTAGTTGATAAGGGTTTAATGAAGCGTTAAAGTTGACAGCCATCTTATCATTAAAAAGGCGCGTACCTGCACTCATACTTACATTACTCCAGCGCAAACTATCTGCCGCTATATTGTATGATGAGCTAAAATTCAAGTTGTTTAAGATTGATATCTTTTTGTCTTCTTCATCACTTTCTGGATCTTTGGGTGCCACTTTTGCCTCAACGACATTGTTTAAGGTGATTCCAATTGCATTACTCAATCCAGCATTGGGTTTTCCATACAACCCAACATTGTTGTCAAAAGGAGAATAGACACCCAAATCTAAAGGATCTTCACTTTGCTGTACTTGTTGATTGTATTTATCCGCAAAGTCAGGAGTGTAATTGTAAGAAATGGAAGGACGCACCGTATGTCGAATTGCCTTGAGACGCCCTTTTTTGAATTTAAAGGTTCCATATCTTGCAAAAGAAAGACTAACCCCTGTATTGTATTCTCGAAAGGATTTAAAACCACTAATAGTATCAGTGATGACCTCCTGAGTGTCTTGGTTGTATGTTTTTTGAAGGTACTTGAAATTCCAAGTTTCTTGATACGAAATATTAGGTGACAAGGTGAAATGTTTCAAAACTTTGATGTTTGTACTGGTTCCTGTTCTGTGTTTTACTCCAGAGCGCGCCGACTTAAACATTGCTGCTGTAAAGAATTCATCTTCAGTTGTACTAATTCGATACTCTCCTTGCATCGCGTAGTCAAATCCCATTTTCTGAAATGGATTTTTCTTTACTCCCCCTTTTCCTTCAAAAGGAAAAATCTTAGACATGGTAAGGTTGACAGAGGGGAAGGTCATATTCACAGACTGGTTATTGGTATTCTGAGAATGGGTTGCCGAGGTAGAAAGATTGAACGGTGTGCCTACAAATGTTTTTGAGTAACTTATGGATGAGTTGAATGTGTTGGTTAAAAATTGTGAGGTATTGAATTCGTTTAATGATTCTCTAAAAAAACGGCTACTTCCTACGTTTACAGATGCTGTAAACCTAGAGTTTGGACTCGCTTTTGCATCTTGAGAATGACTCCATCGTACATTGAAATTGCTAGCTTTGTTGTAGGTGTCAAAACCCCGAATTCCTTGTATATTGTTTTCAAAACTTAAATTAAAACTTCCGCTAAATCGATATTTTAAATTGTAGTTTGAAAGTGCTCGTAAGCCCCAGCTACCATTGGAATATACATCTCCTCTAAGGGCTAAATCTGCATAATCATTAATAGCGAAATAATACCCTCCGTTTTGCAAACCAATACCTCTGTTTGAACTTCCCGTGTCAAGCGCAGGGATTAAAAAACCAGAAACACTTTTTTCACCTAGGGGAAAATAGGCAAAAGGTAAAAACAACGGTGTTGGAATATCTGCAATGACCAAGTTACTAGTTCCAACTATTATTTTTTTACCAGGAATGAGTTTTGCTTTGTCAGTAGTGATATAATAATCAGGCTTCTCTTTTTTATCAGAAGTGGTAAACCGAATGTTTCGGACATAAATTGTAGAATCATTTACTCGTTTTGTTTTTTTTCCATAGGTAAACATTTCTCCCTGCTTGGTTTTTAAACCATAAATTAAGGCTCTTTTACTTTTGAAATTGTACAGTAAAGAATCTTGTTCAGTTTCTTCACTTCCTTGTTTAAAATAGGGACGTTGACTATAGCCCGTACTGTCTAAAATTCCCTTTGCAAATAAGGTCTCTTTTTCGTAATCTACAACAATAAGACCTGCTTTTAAATCAATTTCGCCATAAATTAAGACCGCTTCGTTATAAAGCGTTAATGTTTTGTCTTTAGCGTTTTGGATGGTGTAATCTTTTGCATCATGTGTAATAATGTCTTCGATGGTTTCCTTAGGTTTGATCGAATCTATCCGACTGGTATCTGCTTTTTTTGTAAAAAGGGTATCGTTTTTGATGTCTAAAGAAGTGTTTCGCTGGATGGTTTTTGCAGTATCAATTCGAATCGAAGAGATATCTCGTTCCTTTTGCTCCTGAACCTTCTGAGCATGCCCTATCTGGTATAGGAAAAGAGAGAAAAATAAAAGAATGTATGATCGGTTTGATTGCAAAGCTATAAATGCTATTTTTGTATCATGGTAAAAGTAGGATTAATGTTTGAAGCATCAAACTTACAGCTGCCAAAATTAGTTAAATTTTATTGATGAATTTTCTACTACACAACAAATTTATTGCCAAAACTAAAAAAACACTATTTTTAGTTATCATTTGTTTTTCGCTTGTCTATTCTTCAGGTCTTCATGCTCAAAAAAAGTATGTAGTCGTCTTGGATGCAGGACATGGAGGAAAAGATCCGGGAAATATGGGGAATGGCTTTAAAGAAAAGAACATTGCCTTAAAAGTAGCTTTAGGGGTAGGAGAACTTTTGGAGGAAGAGAATGCGATTAAAGTTGTTTATACAAGAGATAGAGATGTTTTTATTGATTTGTGGAAAAGAGGGGATGTCGCCAACCAAGCAAAGGCCGATTTATTCGTTTCCATTCATTGCGATTCACACACCTCGAATGCTTACGGAGCAGGAACTTTTGTTTTAGGAATCCGTGGAAATAAAAAAAACTTAGAAATTGCCAAAAGAGAAAATGCTGTAATTCTCTTGGAGGACAATTATCAACAACGTTATAAAGGATTTGACCCCAATTCTGCCGAATCGATGATAGGTTTGTCACTTTTACAAGAAGAAAATTTAGATAAAAGTTTAAATATTGCGAGCTTAATTCAGACCAATTTTTCCAAGAAATTAAAACGTTTGGATCGAAAAGTAAAGCAAGATAACTTCCAAGTTTTACGAGAAACCATTATGCCTAGTGTTTTGATTGAGTTGGGTTTTTTAACAAACAAACAAGAAGGACGGTATTTAAATTCTACAAAAGGACAAAAAGCATTTTCATCTACAATTGCTGAAGCGATTAAAAAATACATCAATCAACTGAAAATCAACACCATTGATGAGGTGAATGATGTTCCTGATACAAATAAAGAAACGCGACTAGAGTATAAAGTTCAAATAGCTTCGGGTAAAAATAAAATTGCTCCCAAATCGTATAATTTTAGGGGACTAAAAAATGTTGAAAGAATACAAGTAGGGGCCTCATATAAATACTATTATGGAGCTTCAAGTCTTTTGAAAGAAGCTAAGAATTCTTTGCGGTTGGCAAAGAGGAAAGGATATAAATCCGCCTTTATTGTAGCTTTTAAAAATGGAGTGAAAATCACTTTGAAACAAGCTCAGAATATCGAGTGATTTTAACACATTCGCAGCAAAATAATCAGTATTTTTGTTAAAAGAACAAGAAAAAAAATATGTCAAAAGAATTAAAAACTGGAATTGTAGCTATTATTGTGATTGTACTCTTTGTATGGGGGTATAACTTTTTAAAAGGAGAAAATATCTTTCAACCCAACAGTCGTCAGTTTCGAGTAGAATATTCCAATATTGCGGGTTTGAGTAAATCCAGTTTAGTCACCATTAATGGATTGAAAGTAGGAAAGGTAGATAAAATTTTATTCAACCCAGATTCTACAAAAAGAGGAGACTTAATTGTCCTTTTTTCTATGGAGAGTGATTTTCAATTTTCAAAAAATAGTGTTGTAAAAATCTATTCTCCTAGCCCTTTGGGAGGATCTAATTTAGCAATTGTTCCTAGTTATATTGGAGAAAACGCCATTTCTGGAGATGTTTTAAAAGGTGAGATTGAATCGAGTTTGTTTACTTCTATCGGTGAACGTTTAGACCCTATTCAAACAAAATTAGAACACGTTATTGTAAGTGCCGATTCATTATTTAAGAATGTCAATACCATCCTAGATGCCAAAACAATTTTAAGTGTTAAGAAATCGGTCAAAACGATTGAGTATACCATTGCAGATCTGCGTAAAACCATTCAATCGGTCAATGGAATTATGGATGCTACTTCATTAGACTTAAAAGAAACTGTAAGAAATACAAAATACCTTACACAGAATTTAGCCAATGTGACCGACACTCTTGTGAGTGCAGATATCGGAAAGATTTTGAGAGATGCCGAGCTTACCTTAGCAACTGTCAATTCGCTATTAGAAGGAATAGATCAAGGGAAAGGGTCATTAGGAAAGTTTATCAATGATGATGCGATGTATACCAATTTGACCAATGTTTCTAAAGAATTAGAGCAATTGCTCAGGGAAGTAAAACTCAATCCAAAACGTTTTGTTCATTTTTCACTATTTGGCAAAAAGGCGACACCTTACAACTAGGAGAATAATTTGGAAAACAAAACCAATCAATAATCTACGATATGAATTATATTTCTAATGTTCTTTTTGGAGTTTTGTTATTTGTCGGGATTGGTTTTTTCGTAATGAATATTCGAAAGATTTTTAGAAATATCAAGTTAGGAAAATCCGTTAACAGAACAGATAATAAAAAGCAACGATTCAAAAACATGGCAATGATTGCCCTTGGGCAGTCTAAAATGGTCAAAAGACCTTTTTCAGGTTTTTTACACATCATAGTCTATGTCGGTTTTGTGATCATTAATATTGAAGTTTTAGAAATTATTATTGACGGCTTATTTGGAACTCATAGAATCTTTCAACCTCTCTTGGGGAATGAATTTTATGGTTTTTTAATTGGGGTATTTGAGGTTTTAGCAACCTTGGTTTTTGTGGTTGTAATCATTTTTTGGTTGCGGAGAAATGTATCAAACATTCAACGATTTTTGAGTAAGGAAATGAAAGGTTGGCCTAAAAGAGATGGAAATTTAATTCTATACTTCGAAATGGTATTGATGTCTTTGTTCCTTATCATGAATGCCACAGACACTCCTTTTCAAGAAGCAGGCATTGGAAATATCGTCAGTCAATATGTAGCACCGATTTTTGAAAATTATTCCGCAGCAACGCTACATGCAATTGAACGAACAGCTTGGTGGTTTCATATTACGGGTATTTTAGTGTTTTTAAATTATCTATTTTATTCCAAACACTTACACATTTTATTAGCCTTCCCTAATACCTATTTTGGAAATCTAAATCCAAAGGGACAATTCCCGAATTCAGAAGCGGTCACCAAGGAAGTGAAATTGATGATGGATCCTTCAGCAGATCCCTATGCAGCTCCGGAAGAAGGGACTGAAGAGGAAGTTCCTGAAAAATTTGGAGCTTCTGATGTAGCTGATTTGAGCTGGGTACAATTGTTGAACTCCTACACTTGCACCGAATGTGGAAGATGTACTTCAGCATGTCCAGCAAGTCTCACAGGAAAAGAGCTTTCTCCACGAAATATCATGATGAAAACGAGAGATCGTTTGGAAGAAGTTGGACGGAATATCGATTTAAATAAAGGATCTTTTGTAGATGATGGAAAACAATTATTAAACGATTATATCACACCAGAAGAGCTTTGGGCTTGTACCAGTTGTAATGCCTGCGTTGAAGAATGTCCAGTAAGTATTGACCCATTATCGATTATTATGGATATGAGAAAATATTTGGTCATGGAGCAAAGTGCAGCACCACAAGAATTGAATATGATGATGACCAATGTAGAAAACAATGGTGCACCTTGGCAATACAATCAGCAAGATCGATTGAACTGGACTAAAGAAGAGTAAACGAAAACTTCAAAATAACATAGATGATGGTAGTACCTACAATGGCAGAAATGATGGCACAAGGCAAGCAACCCGAAGTTTTGTTTTGGGTGGGAGCAGCAGGAAGTTATGACGACCGAGCAAAAAAAATCTCCAGAGCATTTGTTAAAATTTTGCATTCTGCAAAAGTAGATTTTGCTGTATTAGGAACAGAAGAATCCTCAACAGGAGATGCCGCAAAAAGAGCTGGAAATGAATTTTTATTCCAGATGCAAGCATTGATGAACATTGAGGTTTTAAATGGATATGAAGTAAAAAAAATAGTGACATGTGACCCGCATTCATTCAATACCCTAAAAAATGAATATCCGGGATTAGGAGGAAAATACGAGGTTTTTCATCATACACAATTTATCCAGCAATTAATCGCTGAAGGTCGTTTAGAAGTCGACAAGACACCCCTAAAAGGAAAAAGAGTTACTTTCCATGATCCCTGTTATTTAGGAAGAGCCAATGAAGTTTATGAGTCTCCAAGAGATCTTATTCGAAGGTTGGGTGTGAATCTAACGGAAATGAAACGTCACAAAGAAACCGCACTATGCTGTGGAGCAGGGGGGGCGCAAATGTTTAAGGATGCTGAAAAAGGAAACAAGGAAATCAATGTTTTACGAACAGAAGATGCTTTGGCTACTCAACCTCAAATTATTGCAACGGGCTGTCCTTACTGCAATACCATGATGACAGACGGAATTAAATTCAAAGAAAAAGAAAGCGAAGTTGTGGTAAAAGACATCGCTGAGTTAATCATAGAAGCTAATAATTTATAATTATGAAACAGATTTTCTTATTTATTTTGGGAACTTTTATTTTTTCGTGCACGAAAACTGCGAGCGTAAAAGAAACCCCTACAACTCCTATTCAAGTAGTAGACAGTATTGTTTCTACTGATCAAAAAGAGAGTGAAAATGAAGTTGTACAAAATGATCAAATCATTTTTAAAGTTCAAATTGCCGCTTTGAAAAATTCAAATGCAATTTTAGCGAAGCTAAAGAATGTTACGATTACTCAAGAAAACTCACTGATCAAGTATCGATTGGGAGATTTTGAGAGCTATAAAGAAGCTCGTTCCTATAGAAGACAACTATTAGGAAGTTATCAAGGCGCATTTGTACAAGCCTTGCGAAATGGAGTTCCTATTTCGATCACAGAAGCGATACAAGACTAATTCTATGTCGGATTCTTTCCAAAACAGTGTCATCAACACATTTCCAACTATTTTTGAAGTGGTTTTTAAGCCAATTCAAAAGTCTTATTTAAAAGTAATTTTATTAAATATCACTTTTGTTTTTTTGTTGACATTAGGGCTTGTTTTTTTTTTAGATTCAAATGAACTTTTTGAAGTAAGTGAGTTTTCTTTTGCAATTTATATCATTATTACAGCTCTTTTTGCGGTGATTTTTTTTCTTAAAATAATAAGTTTTAAAACAAGAAAGTACATTGTTAGAGAAAAAGATCTCTCTTACAAAAGTGGATTGTTATTTAAAAAACTGACGACTGTTCCTTTTAACAGAATTCAGCATGTAGAAATAGATCAAGGCCCTTTTACTCGAATGTTCCATTTGGTTTCTTTGAGTGTTTTTACGGCTGGAGATAGCAGTGATGACTTAAAGATTCGTGGACTTTTAAAAGAAGAAGCCGATCAAATAAATGATTTTATCAGTTCACAAATAGATGGATAACAAAGAGCTCTTCCATCAGTTTAGCAGACAATCAAAAAAAGGGATTCTGATTATTTATTTGAATGCATTGTACAAATCTCTTAAAGTTTTATGGATTTTCCTTTTCTTCTTTCTTCAAAAATTCTCTAAGATTTCTGATAGCCAACTTGGTCTGATTTATTTGGGTATTGCCTGTTTGTTACTGTTTTTATTTTTTAGATCGTTACTGATCTTTAAGAATTTTCAATTCAAAATTGAAGATCAGCATTTTATTTTACAAAGAGGCATTCTAAAAAAGACGAATACCTCCATTCCATTTGATCGGATTCAGAACATTAAATTTAAACAAAATATTGTACAACAACTCATCAATGTTTTTGAAGTCAATATTGAGACAGCGGGTTCGAGCAAAGCAGAAATATCGATCAAAGCATTGTCTTTTAGCGATGCAAATGCATTAAAACAAAGTCTTAGCTCAAATACTTCTCGAACTTCAGATATTGAAAACATATCGAAACAAAAACCCTTATTGAAAATTAGTCTTTCACAACTGATAAAGGTGAGTCTTACGGAAAATCACCTACAAAGCTTCTTGCTTTTACTCGCCATTTTAATTGGGGTTTATCAACAAATCACAGAACTTTTTGGTGGCATGGGGGAGCGCGAATTAATGGATTTCTATATTGAAGAAACAAGTTTCTCTGGAACCAATATTCTTGTTATTATTGGTTTGCTTGTCCTATTTCTAGTAATTTCAGTTATCAGTTCAATGGTTCGAGTCTATTTTAGACATTTCAATTTAACGGTTTTTATTCAACATAATGCCTTAGAAATTGATCAGGGATTGACCACTAAAAGCTCGGTCATTTTAAAGAAAGAAAAGGTGCAGCATATTACCATTTCAGACAATCCTATAAAAAAGAAATTAGGGATTTCATTCATTACTTTTAAACAAGCAATTAGCGGGAAAACAAAAAAAAAACAAGATAAAATCATTAAGATTATAGGGTGTAAAAAGGAACAGGTTGGCGCAATAAAAAAATTATTGTTTCCAAATGAAGCCTTTGAAAATCCACTAAAAAAACTCTCTGACCACTACTATAAAAAAAGACTATACATGTTTACTGGAACCTTTTTTTTGGTCTTGAATGTATTGCTGTACGTTCGTTTTGAGTTGCATCCATTGTTTTGGTTGAATGCGTTAGTATTGCCTCTTTTAATTGGATGGATTCACTTAAAATATCAGAAACAATATTACTTTTGTACAAAAGATATTATTGTGATTGGTTCTGGAAGTATTGAAACGCACCATACCTATTTACCTTTCTTTAAAGTTCAAAATATCAAATTGAAACAGTCAATTTTTCAAGCAAAATACAAGGTGATTGATCTTGTTTTTCAAACAGCCGCTGGAAAAATACGCATTCCTTGTTTGAAAGAAGAAGACGCGTATAAAATTTATAACGATACTTTATTCAAAGTAGAAACAAGTAGACAATCATGGATGTAAATAGTTATCTCAAAGCCGCACGTTTAAGAACCTTGCCCTTATCGGTCTCTGGTATTATCGTTGGAAGTTTTCTAGGCAATCATAGTGAAGTGAATTCTTCAGCAGCCTTTATCGTTGTGTCTCCTATTTTTTGGTTGGCAATTTTTACTACAATTGGTTTTCAGGTTTTATCCAATTTTGCCAACGATTATGGGGATGGGATCAGAGGAACCGATGACAACCGAAAAGGGGAAGCAAGAATGGTCTCTTCAGGGGCTATTAGTCCCTTGCAAATGAAACGAGCAATGTTATTGACTTCTGCTATCACTTTGTGTTTGGCAATTGTTTTAATTTACCTAGCTTTTGGACGTGAAAATTTCGGCTATTCGGTTTTGTTTTTTTTCTTTGGGGTCGTATCCATAGTTTCTGCTATCAAATATACCGTGGGCAAATCGGCCTATGGCTATAGTGGTTTGGGCGATGTTTTTGTATTTTTGTTTTTCGGATTGCTCAGTGTGGTTGGGAGTTATTTTTTATATACTAAACAAGTAGAAGGGATTGTTTTTTTGCCTGCAATTTCGATAGGTTTGTTAAGTGCTGCTGTTTTGAACTTAAATAATATGAGAGATCAAATAGAAGATAAAAAGCATCATAAGAATACATTGGTTGTAATGTTGGGAAGTCAAAAAGCAAAAGTATATCACTTTTCATTGATTATTTTTGCCTTCATAGCAGCTGTTGTTTATGTTGAGTTGACTTATGCTTCATCCATTCAATATGTCTTTTTAATTGCTTTTATTCCCTTATTTCTCAATTTAAAAGTTGTAGCGCAAAACATTCTTTTTTCAGAATTGGATAGGGAGTTGAAGAAAGTAGCTTTGAGTACTTTCTTATTTGCAATCCTTTTTGGAATTGGTCAAATTTTATAAATTACTACCATGAAAACTATAAAAATCATATTAGGTCTCATTACTTTTTTAGTGCTAGCTTTTTTTTCAACGGGTTTGTTTGTGAGAGTAACAAATTATGAGGTTCATGTTTCCTTGGATCAACCTATTTCAGAAGTTTTTTCAAATTTCACAAACATTGAAAATAGGAAAAGTTGGATTCCCGAAATACAATCTGTTACTCGTTTGTCAGGAAATGAATACAGCGTAGGGTCGACCTATAAAATTGTTATTGAAAACAAAGGTCAAGAAATTACTATGACCGAAAAAATACTCGCATTTGTACCCAACGAAAAAGTAAGTATATTTTTTGACGCAGAAAATATGTTAAAAACAAATGAGTATATTTTTACTAAAAATAACGGGGGCACTATCTTGCAATTAAATTCGAGTTGCAGAAGTGATTCATACATTATGGCATGTATATTTCCATATTTTAAAGGAACCTTTAAAGCTCAAGATCAAACGTATTTGAATAATTTTAAAGCTTACATAGAAAACTAATTTTATTTTGAAAACAGCTAGTTATACTAAATACACTCTTGATTTTAAAAACCCTAGTGGAACTTCCCGAGGGATTTTGAGAACCAAAGAAACTTGGTTTATTATTTTAGAAGAAAATGGGCATAAAGGGTATGGCGAAACAGGTCTTTTTAGAGGCTTGAGTATGGATGATGTTCCTCATTACGAGGAAACTCTTCAGTGGGTCTGTAAGAACATCCATTTAGGACTGGACGAATTATTGAAGAAATTGATCTCTTTTCCATCCATTCAATTTGGCTTGGAGCAAGCTTTTTTATCCTTACAGAGCAAGGAACCTTTTGTATTATTTCCCTCTTCATTTACAGCTTCTCAAACTTCTATTCCCATCAACGGTTTAATTTGGATGGGAGATTCTTCTTTTATGAAAAGTCAAATAAAAGAAAAGTTGGTACAAGGGTTTTCTTGTTTGAAAATGAAGATCGGAGCCATTAATTTTGATGCAGAAATCGAGATATTGAAATCCATTCGGAAAGAATTTTCATCTTCTGAAATTGAACTAAGGGTCGATGCAAATGGTGCCTTTGCACCAAAAGAAGCTATGGGTAAACTACAAATCTTATCAGAGTTGGACTTGCATTCTATAGAACAACCCATAAAGCAAGGACAAGTTGAAGAAATGGCTGCATTATGCGCAAAAACACCCTTACCAATAGCACTAGACGAAGAACTAATAGGCGTGTTTTCTTCAACGGAAAAGAACGAATTGATCGAAACTATTCAACCTCAATATATTATTTTGAAGCCAAGTTTGGTTGGGGGGCTTGCTGGGTCTACAGCGTGGATTGCACTTGCTGAAAAAAATCATATCGGCTGGTGGATTACCTCCGCTCTTGAGAGTAATATTGGGTTGAATGCCATTGCTCAATTTACAGCGACCCTAAAAAACAAGAATCCTCAAGGACTTGGAACAGGCGGACTATTTACCAACAATTTTGAGTGCCCTTTGGAAGTTAAAAAGGGTACATTGCACTACAATAATACGAACAATTGGAAATTTAAATTATAAGGATGGGATTTATTGAGACAGGTTACAAAGGGAAAAATGATTGGTGGATGTATCTTTTGGGGGTATTTCTGGTTTTTTGCGGAACACAATTGGGTTCTATTCCTCTAGGAATTGTAGCTTTTATCAAATCAGAAGGGAATTTGAGCGTGCTTCAAGAAGCTGCAAATGATAATTTCATGAAAATGGGAATCAATTCGAATCTCTTTCTGTTCTTAATGATTTTTACTTTTATGGTAGGACTTTTAAGCTTGTTTATTACTGTAAAATACATTCATAAAAAACAATTCAAATGGATTGTTACTTCTCGAAATCAAATCGACTGGAAACGTGTTTCTTTTGGTTTTTTCTCTTGGGGATTAGTTGCAAGTTTCCTGATTTTGGTTGGGATCTATTTTGAACCAGAACTCTATGTGTGGAACTTTAAACCGATTCCGTTTTTTACACTCGTCTTTGTTTCAGTAATTTTCCTTCCTTTTCAAACAAGTACAGAAGAGTTGTTATTTCGAGGATATTTTATGCAAGCGTTGGGGTTGTTGGCAAAGAACAGGTGGTTTCCTTTAGTAATGACTTCGGTTGTATTTGGATTGCTGCATATGGCAAATCCTGAGATTGAAAAAATTGGAAATTTGGCATTGGTTTTCTATATCGGAACGGGTATGTTTTTCGGTATTACAACCCTAATGGATGAAGGAACCGAGTTGGCATTGGGCTTACACGCCTCAAATAATATAGTTGCTGCATTTTTAGTTACGACCGATTGGTCTGTCTTTCAAACCGATGCTTTATTTGTAGATAAAACAGAACCCTCATTATCTTTTCTCACGTTTTTGCCGGTTTTTATTTTGTATCCATTAATGTTATGCTGGTTTTCAAACAAATACCAATGGAGAAATTGGAAAGAAAAACTTTTTGGAAAGATAGAAAAACCACTATTTATTGATGATAATGAAATTGCATAACAATTTTCAATTAAACGGGAGAGGGTTTTCTTCTTCGGATGAACTCATTGATTTTTCCAAAGAAATTTCAGAGGAGGTATCTCTTTTCTTTAAAAGTTGGTTTTCTAAGACGCTTTCGATTGAAGTACATACTTCTGGATCTACAGGAGCTCCTAAAAGCATTTCATTAAAAAAAGAACAGTTATTTCATTCTGCCTATGCAACCGGTAAAGAACTTGATTTAGGACCCCATACAAAGGCTTTGATGTGTTTATCTCCAGCATATATTGCTGGTAAAATGATGTTGGTGCGCGCAATGGTTTTGGGATGGAGCTTAGACATTGTCAGCGCAGATTCAAATCCGTTGAAAGGCAATGACAAAGCCTATGATTTTTCTGCAATGGTGCCCTTGCAATTACAGAATTCTTTAGATAAGATTCATCAAGTGAAAAAACTAATTGTTGGTGGAGGAGTGGTTTCTCAGGAGCTCCAGGAACAATTACAAACTATTGATACAATTGTTTACGCAACTTATGGAATGACTGAAACTAGTACTCATATTGCATTGAAGCAGCTAAATCGTTTTCCGTTGGGAGAATGCTCTCAACACTCCTTTTACAAAGTACTTCCAAATATTAGAATCTACAAAGACACTCGAAACTGTTTGGTGATAGATGCACCAAAGGTTGCGGATACCATTCTTTTTACCAATGATGTAGTCGATCTAATTTCAGACACCCAATTTGATTGGTTGGGGCGTTTTGACAATGTAATCAATTCTGGAGGAGTTAAATTACATCCTGAAAAAATCGAAGAAAAACTATCTGTAATTCTTAGTCAGCGTTTTTTTGTCACTGGAATATCTGATGAACAATTAGGAGAAAAATTAGTATTGGTAGTAGAATATGGAGGCTTGAAAGTTAAAACCTTTAAATATTCTTTGGAACAAAAAATAAAAAATTTAGAAACACTTTCAAGGTTTGAAGTTCCAAAAGAGATCTATCTGACGTCCTATTTTGTAGAAACTGCGACCCAAAAAATCCAACGAAAAAAAACGTTGGATTTGATTGATTTGGCGTAGTGATTTTTTTATATTTCCATAGAATGATAGACATTTTGAACGTCATCATCCTCTTCTAATTTTTCTAATAATTTGTCTACATCTGCTTGTTGCTCTTCGTTAAGCTTGACCGTAGTAGTTGGAATTCTCTCAAATCCTGAAGATAAAATTTCTACAGACCTCTCTTCAAAGAAAGTTTGAATGGCACCAAATTGTTCAAAAGGAGCATAAATAATAACTCCTTCCTCGTCATCAAAAACTTCTTCTACTTCAAAATCAATGAGTTCTAATTCTAGTTCTTCCAAATCAATTGTGATGTCTTCTTTCTTAATGGTAAACGTACAAGTATGATCAAACATAAAAATAACGGAACCGGAATTTCCTAAGTTTCCATCACATTTGTTAAAAGCAGATCGAACATTTGCTACAGTTCTATTGTTATTATCAGTAGCCGTTTCTACAACAACTGCAATTCCGTGAGGAGCATAGCCTTCGAACAATACTTCCTTATAATTAGCAGTATCCTTATCTGTTGCTTTTTTTATTGCACGTTCTACGTTTTCTTTGGGCATGTTTGCAGCTTTTGCATTCTGCATTACAGCTCTCAAACGTGAATTTGCTTCTGGGTTTGGCCCTCCATCCTTAATCGCCATTACAATATCTTTACCAATTCTGGTAAAGGTTTTTGCCATTGCCGACCAACGCTTCATTTTACGTCCTTTTCTTAATTCGAATGCTCTACCCATTTCTAAATATTTTTGTATTAAAATTACTCAAGGCAAATGTATCAATTTGAAATCTGTTTCACAATTTTTTATGAACGAGTTCTATAAACTTATGGATTCATTTGTAGTAGTTGATACGATTGTTTGGCAATTTCAATCTCTTCATTGGTAGGAATTACTAAAACTTTAACAGGTGCATTGTCTTTTTGAATTTCCCGAATTGATGAAGAACGAATTTGGTTTTTAGTTTGGTCCAATTCAATTCCAAGAAAAGAGAGGTTTGTGCACACCATTTTTCTTGTTAAAATTGAATTTTCTCCGATTCCAGCTGTAAAAACAAGTGCATCTAATCCGTTTAAAATAGTAGCATATCCACCAATATATTTTTGAATTCGGTACGCTGCTAGTTGTAAAGCATTTTCACATTCTGTATCTCCAATAGTTGCTTTTTCTTCAATTTCTCTTACATCTGAAAACCCTGTTAGACCGAAGAGTCCAGACTTTTTTTGCAAAATTGCATTAACTGCATCAGCAGATGTATTCAGTTTTTTCATTAAAAAGAAAATAATAGATGGATCAATATCACCTGAACGTGTTCCCATAATTAGGCCATTTATCGGTCCGAAACCCAAAGAGTTTTCAATACTTTTTCCATTTTTAATGGCAGAAATACTACAACCATTTCCTAAATGAATGGTTATTATTTTTGATGATTTTATACCTAAATATGAAATTGCTTTTTCAGAAACGTATTTATGACTGATTCCATGAAATCCATAAGCACGAATTTTATAGGTCTCAAAATATTTTTTAGGAATTGCATATTGATATGCTTTTTGAGGCATGGTTTGATGAAATGCAGTATCGAATACAGCTATTTGTTTTGCAGAGGTAAAAATGGTTTCAGCAATTTCAATTCCTGTTAAATTTGCAGGATTGTGGAGTGGTGCCAAATCGAATAATTCACGAATATTATTTTTTACGTCATCAGTAATTACCACAGTTTTACTATAGTTACCTCCTCCATGAACCACTCTATGACCAACAGCCATAATTTCATCGACAGTATTTATAACTCCAATTCTTGCATCCATTAATGTGCTTGCAATCTTTTCTAAACCAATTTTGTGGTTTAAAATAGGAACTACTTCAGAATATTTTTCATCTTTCTTTTTATGTGTAAAAATGGCATCTTCCATTCCAATTCTTTCTACTAAACCCCTACATTTTACATTTTGTGAAGGCATGTCTATGACTTGATATTTTAAAGAAGATGAGCCTGCGTTTATGACTAAAATATTCATAATTATTGTTGTTGAGCTTGAATTACTGTTAATAAAACAGTGTTGAAAATATCATCTACCGTGCACCCTCTGCTCAAATCATTTACGGGTTTATTTAATCCTTGTAACATTGGTCCAATTGCCAATGCACCCGTTTCTCTCTGAATTGCCTTGTAGGTATTGTTTCCTGTGTTTAAATCTGGGAAAATTAAAACGGAAGCTTGTCCGGCAATTTCAGAATTTGGCATTTTGGTTTTTGCGACTGATATATCCACTGCAGCGTCATATTGTAGAGGGCCTTCAATTTTTAATTTTGGGTTTTTAGCTTGTACAATTTTTGTTGCTTTTCTTACTTTTTCTACTTCTTCTCCTTTTCCCGAACTTCCAGACGAATAGGATAACATAGCAACTTTGGCTTCAATACCAAAAGCTTCAGCAGAGCGTGCAGAAGAAATAGCTATTTCTGCCAATTGTTCTGCATTGGGATTGGGATTTACTGCACAATCTCCCATTACAGAAACTCTATCAGGCAAACACATGAAAAATACAGAGGATACAATAGAGACTCCTGGGGTTGTTTTTATTAATTGCAAAGCAGGTTTTATGGTGTGCATGGTGGTATGAATGGCTCCAGAAACCATACCATCTGCTAATCCACTTAAAATCATTAAAGTTCCAAAATAAGAAACATCTTTTGTAAGATCTTTAGCTATGGTTTCTGTCATTCCCTTGTGTTTTCTTTCATTAAAAAGAATGGTTGCAAAATCATCGTTATACATGGAGTTTTCTGGATTTATAATACGGATTTTGTTCAAATCGATTTGTAATCCCATTTGGTTGCACTTTTGTTGAATGCTCTCTTTATCTCCTAAAAGCGTTAAATTAACGATATCCAAAATTTGTAAACGAACGGCAGCCTTTAAAATTCGTTCGTCATTTCCTTCTGGTAAAACAATATGTTTTTTGTGTGTTTTTGCTTTTTGAAGTAAGTTGTACTGAAACATACTTGGTGTGAGTTTTACCGAGCTATATGAAGTTAACATATTAGTCAAACCTTCTACATTTACATAAGTGTCAAAAGTATCTAATGATAAGATTATTTTCTTGCTATGTGAAGCGTAAATTTTAGGTTGTACAGCACCCACTTTATTTGAGGTTTCAAAGGTTTCACTACCAACAGAAACAATAGGGACTGTTGCTTGTACGCCTTCAATAAGTTTCATAATCGATTCCTCTGGTAAGAGGCTTCCAGTTAAAACAATACCTGCTATTTTGGGATAATTACGAGAAGCATTTGCTTGTAAGGCACCCAAAATAATATCTGCTCTGTCACCAGGAGTAATCACGAGTGCATTTTCTTTAATACGGGTAAGGTAATTTCGTAATTGCATGGCTCCTGTACTGAAACTACCAATTGGATTGTCCAAAAATTGTTCTCCAAAAATGACCTTTCCATGTAAACTTTGAACAATTTCTTTGACAGTGGGATATGTTAAAAAATTTACTTTTGGAATTACGTCAATTTGTACCTTCTTGGGAATGATTTTTTTTAGCTTCTTGGTAATATATTCAATTTCTTCAATTTCAGTTTTGTTGGCAACGAGCCCAATTACATCGACTTCTTTGTTTACAAAAGAGGTATACGATAATTGCATACTATGAATGAACTCTTTTTTCTTTTTATCATTTCCTGAACCAACAATTAATACTGGAATTCCTAAGTTTTTCGCAATCATCAGATTTACATCTAATTCTGTAATTCCCCCTTCACCAGAAAAATCGGTTCCTTCTACGAGAACATAATCGTATTTTTTTTCTAGTTTTTTATACTTTTTAATTACATTCTGAATTACTTGATTTGATTTTCCTTCACTAAAAAGTGCTACAACTTCACTTTGTTCGTATGCGAAACAATCATCATAATCAATATCTAAATGAAAGAACTGAATTGCTGTATGGATGTGATTGTCATACCCCTCATTTTTGCTATTATTGATGATGGGTCTAAAAAAACCAACTTTAGAAGATTTGGTGAGCATCATTCTTAATAAACCTAATGATATGAGAGATTTGCCACTATTGGGTTCTATAGTAGCAATATAAATAGCTTTGCCCATTATAATTTAAAAATTAAAATACAATTATAAGGCATAAAAAAATGACTAAATGTGACATTAGTCATTGTTTAAGAACTTTCAAAACAGTGCTTTATATTTCCTAGGTTTGTGATCGTTGTATTAAAAAAAAGGAAGAGGATTGACTATATCCTTTTCCTTAGCTTCCATCTCAATAAGAACTCTGTAAGATTCAATAAATTCAGTATTGAAGCGTCGATGGTAGAAATGAGGAGTCTCGTTAAAAGGTATTTTGAACACCAACTTACACCTGTAATACTCCTAAATTAAATTTCTTTTCAATTGGCGCATGATTCGCAGCTTCTATTCCCATAGAAATCCAAGTTCTGGTGTCAAGTGGGTCGATCACTCCATCTGTCCAAATTCTTGCGGCAGCATAATACGGAGATATCTGATTGTCATAACGTTTTTTAATGTTGTCGAATAATTCCGCTTCTTTTTCGGGAGTAATTTCTTCGCCTCGCTTTTTTAAGGAAGCAGTTTCTATTTGCAACAGCACTTTTGCGGCAGAGTTACCACTCATGACGGCCAATTGTGCCGAGGGCCATGCTGCAATTAATCTTGGATCGTATGCTTTTCCACACATCGCATAATTACCTGCACCGTACGAGTTTCCGATAATGATGGTAAATTTAGGAACAACTGAATTACTTACTGCATTTACCATTTTGGCACCATCTTTTATGATTCCTCCATGTTCCGATTTACTGCCGACCATAAATCCTGTTACGTCTTGCAAGAATACTAAGGGTATTTTTTTTGATTACAATTGGCGATAAAACGAGTTGCTTTGTCAGCCGAATCGTTATAGATAACTCCTCCAAACTGCATTTCTCCTTGAGCTGTTTTCACCAATTTTCTTTGATTGGCAATAATCCCAACAGCCCATCCATCGATACGCCCATAACCCGTTAAAATGGTTTGTCCATACCCTTCTTTGTATTGATCAAATTCGGAGTGGTCTACCAGACGTTTGATGATTTCCAACATGTCATATTGGGCATTTCGTTCTTTAGGTAATATTCCAAAAATTTCTTCTGGATTTTCTTTGGGAGCTGCAGCTTCCGATCTATTAAAACCTGCTTTGTCATAATCTCCAATTTTATCTACGATTCGTTTTATTTTATCCAAGGCGTCTTTGTCGTCAAGTGCTTTGTAGTCGGTAACTCCAGAAATTTCACAATGAGTAGTTGCACCGCCTAAAGTTTCATTGTCAATACTTTCTCCAATTGCTGCTTTGACCAAATAACTACCTGCTAAGAAAATACTTCCCGTTTTATCCACTATGATGGCTTCATCACTCATAATTGGTAAATAAGCTCCTCCGGCTACACAGCTTCCCATGACTGCAGAAATTTGTGTAATTCCCATACTACTCATGATGGCATTATTTCTAAAAATACGACCAAAATGTTCTTTGTCTGGAAAAATTTCATCTTGAAGCGGCAAATACACTCCTGCAGAATCGACTAAATAAATGATTGGGATTTTATTTTCAATGGAAATTTCTTGGGCTCTTAAATTTTTCTTTCCTGTGATTGGAAACCAAGCACCAGCTTTTACAGTAGCATCATTGGCAACAACAATACATTGCTTTCCTCTGATATAGCCCATCTTCACAACCACACCTCCAGAAGGACATCCACCGTGTTCTTTGTACATATCATCACCAGCAAATGCTCCAATTTCAATACATTTTGAATTGTCATCTAACAGATATTCCACTCGTTCACGAGCAGTCATTTTTCCTTTTTCGTGATGTTTTTCAATCCGATCCTTGCCACCACCTAGTTTCACTTTGGCAAAACGTCTGCGCAAGTCTGAAACTAATAGTTTATTAAAATCCTCGTTTTTATTGAAGTTAATATCCATTGGGATGTATTTATGAGTCAGTAAAAATAATCATTTTTTGTCTTTTAAAAATGGGATTTCTTTTAAAACACTTTACCCTCAATTATTTTCTCAAAAGTGAGAAGTTTCCCCTTTTTTGGATTGGTTTTTTTAAAGTGTCAAACGGAGTTAAACGAATAGAGAGCTGTTTCGAGAATCACCTGATTGTAATAGGATGTTTTAAATTCCACTGTAATATATTCCTTGGAAAATAAATTGAGATTTTGTACTTTTGTCAAACGTTTAAAACCAGCTATCATGAAAATATGCTTATATGGAAAACAAGGACACGCGCATACTGTTGCATTTAAAAATTTTTTAAGAACGGGAGAGATTCCCTTCGAATACAAAGATGTTTTAAAAGATGAAGCGGCAAAAATTCATACCAAAGAGTTGTACAATGGACTTGTAAAAATACCTACCTTATTTATTGATGATTTGGTGTACTTACAGCCCACTTCAGATGAGTTTAATAAGATTATGGAAAACTTAATGTTAAAAGGATAATGGGAGATATTTCAAAAGATATTCAGTCTAAATTTGAAAATGAAAAAATCAAAGCATTTATCAATATCAAATACACTGCCAATTGGTTGAATAGTAAAGAAAACGATTTTTTCAAACCTTACGGAATTTCTCCCCAGCAATTCAATATTCTTAGAATAATACGAGGAGCAAAAAAAGAGATCAAAGTGCAGCTGATTAAAGATCGAATGATTGAACGTGCGCCAAATGCAACTCGTTTGATGGACAAACTGTGTGAAAAACAATTGATTGAAAGAATCCGTTGTGAACAAGACCGAAGAGTGGTTTATGTAAAAATTACACCCACAGGATTACAATTATTGAGCACCATTGATACTCACAAAAACTTATCTTTTTTAGATAATTTATCTAAAGAAGAAGCAAAAATATTAAGTGACTTATTGGACAAAATCAGATAACTAAGGGTTTGATTTATTGAGTTTAACATCATCAAGTACTATGAAAAAAATAAAAACAATTCAGTACAAAGTGGCAAGTCCCTTTGTCAATATGGGCCCCATACGATTGCGTCAACCATTACCAACAGCAGGGATAGAAAATGTAGACCCTTTTTTATTATTACACCATTATGGACCATATGCAATTTCTGAAATGAACAATCCGTTCGATTTAGGACCGCATCCTCATCGGGGTTTTGAGCCGATTACCCTGCTCTTTAAAGGAGAGCAATTCCACAGAGATTCTCTTGGGAATGAAATGGTTGTCAAAGCTGGAGGAGTTCAGTGGACTACTGCAGGGAGAGGAATTATTCATGCGGAAGCACCTACCAAAGAGTTTGTAAAAAAAGGAGGTGAGTTGGAAGGCATTCAATTGTGGCTCAATTTACCAGCAAAGGATAAAATGATGACTCCAAATTATCAACATTTAGAGGCCAGTCAAATTCCAACAATTACTTCGGAAGATCAAAAGGCAAAGCTGCATATAATTGCTGGAGATCAAAAAGGCGAAAAAGGATTGATCAAAACTCAAACAGCGGTCAATGTTTTTACAGCAGAATTGGATGCAGAGGGACAATTAGAAATTGACCTTCCAGAAAGTCATCAATCGCTCATTTACTTGTTGGAAGGATCTGTTGTGGTCAATCAAACTGAAGATTTACAAAAGGGAGAAGATCAGATGATTACTTTTCATCAAGATGGAAATGCCATTCAGGTAAATGCAAAAACTCGCAGTACACTTTTGATCTTATCGGGTGCTCCAATCAATGAAAAAGTGACGCAATACGGCCCTTATGTAATGAATACCCAAACCGAAATTTTAGAAGCAATGCGCGATTATCAGCAAGGAAAAATGGGGTATTTGTATTAATAATTTTTAAGAATCAATTAAACAATGAAGAAAATACGACACAACGCAAACTCAAGAGGACTTGCTGACCATGGTTGGCTAAAATCTTTTCACACTTTTAGCTTTGCCAATTATCAAAATTTCGAAAGAATGAACTTTGGAATGTTACGTGTATTGAATGATGATGTTGTTCAGCCCATGATGGGGTTTGGTACCCATCCGCATAAAAATATGGAAATCATTTCCATCCCACTTTCAGGTACTTTATCGCATAAAGACAGTATGGGAAATCAACGCGCTATTGAGGTTGGAGAAGTTCAGGTTATGAGTGCAGGAACAGGATTGACCCATTCAGAATTTAATGATAGTAAAACTGAAGCCGTCCATTTTTTACAACTTTGGATTTTTCCAGAAGTTGAAAATGCGAAGCCTAGCTATGACCAAAAAATGTTTTCAGAAAGTGGTCGGAAAAATAAATTTCAATTTCTTGTTTCTCCCCTTAATCAACAGATAGAGGGTTCATTGCCAATTCGTCAACAAGCCTACATTTCTAGGATAGATTTAGACAAAGAATTTGAGATTCATTATGAACTTACAAATGGCGCCTATTTTTTCTTATTGGAAGGGGAACTTTCTGTGGCGGATGAAATCCTTGAAAGAAGGGATGCTATCGGAATTTCAGAAACGAAAAAAGTATTGCTAAAAGCACGTACAAAAAGTTCAGTATTGATTATTGATGTTCCAATGGTGTAAAGTAGTTTACTTAAAACGACCTCCAATAATATAGTGTCAAGCCAAAGAATCATTTTCTTTGGCTTTTTCATTTGATAAATATAACTTATCTTGCTAACTGTTATGCATGCATAGCAAATAGAACTCTAAAAAATGAAATACAAGCACATATTTGAGCCTTTAGATTTAGGGTTTACCACCTTAAAAAACAGAATCCTCATGGGTTCTATGCACACGGGGTTAGAAGAAGAAAAAAATGGCATTGATAAAATAGCGGCCTATTATGCAGAACGTGCCAGAGGAGGTGTAGGGCTCATTGTTACTGGTGGAATTTCACCGAACATTCAAGGTTGGACTGGACCTTTTGCAGCAAGAATGTCTACTATAAAACACGCAACACAACATCAAAAAATTACCGCTGCAGTTCACAAAGAAGGGGGGAAGATTTGTATGCAAATCTTACATTCGGGGCGCTATGGATACCATCCCTTTACTGTAGCTCCTTCAAAAATAAAAGCACCTATAAACCCATTTAAGCCTTTCAAATTAACTCAATCAGGAATTAAAAGAACGATTCGAGATTTTGTCAATTGTGCTGAATTATCAAAGATTGCAGGGTATGATGGCGTAGAGATAATGGGTTCTGAGGGCTATTTGATCAACCAGTTTATTGCTAAAAGAACGAATAAACGAACAGATGCTTGGGGAGGTGATTATAAAAACAGAATGCGCTTGCCAATTGAATTGGTCAAACAAACAAGAGCAGCTGTCGGAAAAGAATTTATCATTATTTATCGCTTATCGATGTTGGATTTGGTCGAAAATGGTAGTTCTTGGGAAGAAGTTGTGCAATTGGGAAAAGAAATTGAAAAAGCAGGTGCAACGATTATCAATACCGGTATTGGATGGCACGAATCTCGTATTCCTACCATTGCAACTTCTGTTCCTAGAGCAGCATTTACTTGGGTAACCAAAAAAATGAAATCAGAAATTCAAATTCCTTTGATAACAACGAACAGAATTAATATGCCAGAAACGGCTGAAAAGGTTTTGGCCAATGGTGATGCAGACATGATTTCGATGGCGAGGCCTTTTTTGGCAGATCCAGAATGGGTAAATAAAGCCGCAGCAGAAAAGTCCGATGAAATCAATACATGTATTGGTTGTAATCAGGCTTGTTTAGATCACGTTTTTGAACAAAAAGTAGCCAGTTGCCTATAGTGAATCCTAGAGCCTGTCATGAGACAGAACTCAATTATCTTCCTACTAAAAATGTCAAAAAAATTGCAGTGATTGGAGCAGGGCCTGCAGGTTTGGCAGCTGCTACTATTGCTGCACAAAGAGGGCATTTAGTCACTTTGTTTGATTCAGATTCGGAAATTGGAGGACAATTTAACATCGCAAAACAAATTCCAGGAAAGAAGAATTTTACGAGACCCTACGGTATTTCAACAAACAAATAGAATTGCATAAAGTCACTGTTGAATTGAATACTAGAGTGAGCAATGAAGCACTTTTACAGTTCGATTTTGATGAAATTGTTATTGCTACTGGGATCAAACCTAGAACTCTGGATATTGAGGGAATTCATCATCCAAAAGTACTTAGTTATCTGGATGTATTGAAATTGAAGAAACCAGTTGGAAAACGAGTGGCTGTCATTGGTGCAGGAGGAATTGGCTTTGATGTTTCTGAATATTTATCACATGAAGGACCGTCTACTTCTCAAAATATTGAAGCTTGGTTAAAAGAGTGGGGAATAGACCCCTCCTTAGAAGCTAGAAGTGGAATAGAAAATATAACACCCGAATTTGAACCTTCTCCAAGAGAGATTTTTATGTTCAAAAGGAGTAAGGGTAAGTTTGGCGGAAACCTAGGAAAAACTACTGGTTGGATTCATCGTTCTTCTTTAAAAAAGAAAAAGGTGCAGTTTATTGGATCTGTTTCCTACACTAAAATTGACGATCAGGGCTTGCATTATTATCAAGATAATGAACACAAAGTACTAGCGGTGGATCATATTGTTATTTGTGCGGGACAAGTTCCTTTTAGGGAGTTATATCAGCCACTTCTCGATGCTGGAAAAAGTGTTCATGTGATTGGAGGAGCCGATTTCGCCTCCGAATTAGACGCCAAAAGAGCGATTCGTCAAGGAGCTAGATTGGCTGCAATTTTATAGCTATTTATCGAGCTAAAGTAAATAGATACAATATATTTGTACCTTAATTAATTTTTATCATGAAAAACAATATTCTCATACTTTTCCTACTTCAAGGTTTTTTGTTACTTGCACAGGAACCTCCTAAAATGTTAAAATACGATGCTGAAAATTCGGCAAATATTTTCTATTACCAAATAGATGAGGTTGCGAAGAAAATTAAAGTCAAAAAGGAACAGGTAAAGAATGTCACTAGAAAGGCACTCATTGATTATAACAATAAGATCAAAGATATTTCTTTTTTAAATTTTCAAGAATTAAGAGAACTTGAAACGTTAATCAATTCAGTTGGAGATCAAGTAAGAGGAAATCCTGATTTGGGAAGAAAACTTAGGAAAAATATTGAAATAGTTATTCTTCCAATTCGAGATTCTATCGAGGTGCATGAAAAAAAATTAAACAGTGCTCTGGAAACGATCTTGTCGAAAAGACAATATAAACGATGGCTCAAATACCAAAGAAATCAAAAAAGAAGTCTATTGCCAGAACGACCTAGGAGCAACAACCAAAGCATTCCTTCAAATATGAATAGAAGAAGTAATCGAGGTAGACCCAATTCAAGATTCTAAAAAAATATTTGCCACAAAACACTCTCATCAATAAGGACAAAAAGACTTTTAGGTTTTTGTTTCTATTTTCAGATTTAAACAATTAAAATAAAATAACGATATTTGTAACCCCCACTTAAATATAAGTTTTTAACTTTTTTTACAAAAAAAATAGACAAAAATGATGAACAAAAATACAGTGCTCTCTTGGGCCACGTTGATAATGATTATAGTTGGAATTAGTTTAATCGCTTTAGGGCTTTTTCGATATAGAGAGATTTCTGGTTGGGGATTTGCGGCAGTTGGTGCAGGTTTCTTTGCAATTGCATGGGTTTTTAATGCCTTAAAAGGAAGGGTATAATTAATATTGAACATTCAACACAAAAACATAATTAATGAGCGACGATAAGAAAGTAATTTTTTCGATGAATAAGGTGTCAAAAACCTATCAATCTACTGGAAAACAAGTTTTAAAAGATATTTATTTAAGTTTTTTTTATGGAGCTAAAATTGGAATTCTAGGTCTTAACGGATCTGGAAAGTCTACCTTATTAAAGATTATTGCAGGTGCAGAAAAGAATTTTCAAGGAGATGTCACCTTTGTACCAGGGTATAAGGTAGGGTATTTAGAGCAAGAACCTCAATTAGATCCAGAGAAAACAGTTTTAGAAGTAGTCAAAGAAGGTGTTGCCGAAACCGTTGCAATTTTAGACGAATACAATAAAATCAACGACATGTTTGGTTTGGAAGAAGTCTATTCGGATGCAGATAAGATGGACAAACTGATGGCACAACAGGCAGAATTGCAAGACAAAATTGATGCTGCTAATGCTTGGGAATTGGATACTAAATTAGAAATCGCCATGGATGCTTTGCGTACTCCCGATTCTGATAAGAAAATTGGCGTCTTGTCTGGTGGAGAAAAAAGACGTGTTGCGCTTTGTCGATTGTTATTGCAAGAGCCAGAAATTTTATTGTTAGATGAACCTACCAACCATTTAGATGCAGAATCTGTTCACTGGTTAGAGCATCATTTAGCACAGTACAAAGGAACAGTAATCGCAGTAACTCACGATAGGTATTTCTTAGACAATGTTGCTGGATGGATTTTAGAACTCGATCGTGGAGAAGGGATTCCTTGGAAAGGAAACTATTCTTCATGGTTGGATCAAAAATCACAAAGAATGGCTAAAGAAAGCAAAACGGCTTCAAAACGCCAAAAGACTTTAGAACGAGAATTGGAGTGGGTTCGTCAAGGAGCAAAAGGTCGTCAAACAAAGCAAAAAGCACGTTTGAAGAATTATGACAAATTGATGAGTCAAGACCAAAAGCAGGTTGATGAAAAACTGGAAATTTATATTCCCAACGGTCCTCGTTTAGGAACCAATGTAATAGAAGCTTCTGGAGTTTCAAAAGCTTATGCAGATAAATTATTATATGAAGACCTTGCATTCAATCTTCCACAAGCAGGAATTGTAGGAATTATTGGTCCAAACGGAGCTGGAAAAACAACCATTTTTAGAATGATCATGGGAGAAGAAACTCCTGATGCAGGAACTTTTAAGGTTGGAGATACTGCCAAACTTGCCTATGTAGATCAATCACATTCTAATATAGATCCTGAAAAATCCATTTGGGAAAACTTTTCAGAAGGACAAGATTTAGTCATGATGGGGGGAAAGCAGGTAAATTCTAGAGCCTACTTAAGTCGATTTAACTTTTCTGGAAGTGAACAAAACAAAAAAGTATCAACGTTATCAGGAGGAGAGCGCAACCGTTTGCATTTGGCAATGACTTTGAAAGAAGAAGGAAATGTGTTGTTATTAGATGAGCCTACCAACGATTTGGATGTAAATACCTTGAGAGCCTTAGAAGAAGGTTTAGAGAATTTTGCCGGTTGTGCCGTTGTGATTAGTCACGATAGATGGTTTTTAGACAGAGTATGTACTCATATTTTAGCTTTTGAAGGAGACAGTCAAGTGTACTTTTTTGAAGGTTCTTTCTCTGACTATGAAGAAAATAAAAAGAAACGTTTGGGCGGAGATTTGATTCCAAAACGATTGAAATACAAGAAGTTAATTCGATAATGATTTGTTGTAAATAGGTTACAATCCCCCTTCATTTTTTTGAAGGGGGATTTTTTTTACAAAAAAGGAATGAATTAAGATTTATGTTTTAAATTGAGCTCTTAATAGAAAAAGAATTCATTTTATGATCAAAGCCATTGCCCAAAATTTAGAAAGAGGAGTTCAGTTACTAACATCCATTACAGACGAACAATATTCAAACGCAAGCATACCCCCTTACTTTTCAAGTATTGGTTGTCATATGAGACATGTTTTAGATGCTTTTACGTCTATATTTAATGGATTGGAAAGTGGATGTGTCGATTTCTCAGATCGGAAAAGAAATACCATTAGTGAAGAAAAAACAACAGAAGGAATTCGCTATTTTCAAGAAACTCTCCAAAAACTCAAGAATCTTTCTTCTGAAAATTTAGAAAAAACAATCGAGGTGACGGATAATCTAGGAACTGGAGATATCACCATTACATACACCGTTGAAAATGCTTTAGCATATGCACATTCTCATGCCATTCACCATTTTGCGAGTATTGGGTTTTTAGTACATCAGCTTGGAATTGAATTGAAGAATCCTGATTTTGGATACAATCCTACGACCCCGAAAAACACTTTTAAAACACCATTTTCTTCAAACTAAATTTTTTCCCTTTTTGATGTACGAAAGCTTCAAGACAATTTGTGGGATGTACAAATTGATATTCTTGTGTGGG
This sequence comes from Polaribacter sp. HL-MS24, assembly GCF_032758595.1. Classification (NCBI taxonomy): domain Bacteria; kingdom Pseudomonadati; phylum Bacteroidota; class Flavobacteriia; order Flavobacteriales; family Flavobacteriaceae; genus Polaribacter; species Polaribacter sp. HL-MS24. The sequence goes on from NZ_CP136415.1 coordinate 2,020,303, forward strand.
ATCAAACCCTTCTTCATCAAACCTAAATATTCCTTCAAAGTCTTTTTGTCCCGAAGCGCTATATCTTGCTATTTTATAGGTGTCTTGATGCTCTTTTTTTACAATTTGAAACCATGCACCACTTCCAATTCCTCCTAGCCAAGTAGCACGTTCTGGAAAAAAAAGCTCTTTGTTTGGGAATTCTGTACCGATAGTACTGATTTCAGTGTTGAGCTTATTAAAAAAACAATTCTTGTATTCTTTAAAAATGGAACGGTTGAGGTATTCTCTATACTTTCCTTGATATACTTCGTGAATTTTCGAGGTTGTTTTTCCTTTAATCACATTTCCAATAGGACTTGATGTAATTACTTTAAAAGCTTTAAGAGCTGTTTTTATTTTTCTTTGTGTGGTTGATATTCTCAGTGTATCAGCAACAAATCGGGCACAATTACTCCCATTTTTATTGAATGCCCCGTAGGAGATTTCTTTTTGAAGAATGCACTGATGAATATAGTCAAATGCTTTTTGATAGTCAATTGCTTCATTGACACTTGCTATAAGTCTTCCTTCTCCATGTGTTTTCTCTGGGTGTTGTTCTATCCACAAAAGAATTTCTTTCAAGTTGGTTAAGGATCCTTTTTTGAAGTTTGCGGAAATTGGAATTGCGAGTTCAACATCGGTCTCTTTTGAACGTACCCTCCCATTTTTGTAGCTGGTAATGTATCGACCAAAATCAAAATAATTAATTTCTGTTTCATTTTTTTTAATCAACAATAAAGCTGCGTGTCCGGCTTGAATTGCATTTTTTTGACCAATGCCTAGGTAAGGCCAAAATCGGCTTGAAAACTCCCAAGTAGCAGGTCTGACAAAGGTGTCAGGGTAAGATAAAATTACAATGATTCCGTTTGAATGTAGCATGTGTACGCTGCCTTACTATTTTTGAAAGATGGCTTTAGAAATTGTGCCAAAGGTTTTAAATGCAAAATAGATGGTAAAAATAATTAAAAGACCTGCACTTACAAGAAATAAATGAGAAAGCCAATATTCAAATCCTTCCTGATATCTTTTGATCGCTTTGAATGCCATCGTTAATAAAACGGGAGACGCAATAAATAAGAGAATCAGTATAGCGAGTCTCTTCAGTGCCGTTGCCAATAGGTCTACATTCATATCTATAAGTTGAAATTTTTTATGGCATTTCTTACACTGCCATGTTTTTTTAATAATGTACTAGCGGTCTGTGGATCGATATTCAATTCTTGGATAAGCATATCAGTGCCTCTTGCTACCAGCTTATTGTTTGAGAGCTGCATGTCAACCATTTTATTTCCTTTTACTTTTCCTAGTTGAATCATTGTAGTAGTAGAAATCATATTCAAGACCAATTTTTGTGCTGTTCCTGCTTTCATTCGGGAACTTCCTGTTACAAATTCAGGGCCTACAACGACTTCTATTGGAAATTTTGAAACCGCAGCCAAGGGACTATTTTCATTACAAGTGATACAGCCTGTTGGAATATTTTTTTCATTGCATTTATTCAATGCAGCAATTACATAGGGGGTTGTTCCAGAGGCGGCAATTCCAATTACGATATCTTTTTCTGAGATAGCGTAAGCGAATAAATCTTCCCAACCTTGATTCAAGGAATCTTCTGCAAATTCAACTGCTTTCCGGATAGCAACATCACCACCGGCAATTAATCCTAAAACTAAATCATGTGAAACTCCAAATGTAGGAGGACATTCCGAGGCATCTAGGATACCAATACGCCCACTGGTTCCTGCACCTATATAAAACAATCTCCCTCCCTTTTGAAGTTGCTCAACAATTTTTTGTGTCAATTCTTCAATTTGTGGGATTGCTTTTTTGACGGCGAATGCAACAGTTTGATCTTCTTTATTGATCGTTGTCAATGTTTCTGAGATTGACATTTTTTCTAAATGATTGTATTTAGAATCTTGTTCTGTAGTTTTTATAAAAGACATGCTCCAAAAATACACTTTTTAAGGCAATTTTGAAGCATGATAAAATATGGGGAATTTATTTTATTCTGTTAAATTCAATTCATAGGTGGCTGTTTCTGCGATATGAAAATATCCCAAAGGAAAATTTTTTGAATTGGTTGTATTTACAATATTTCCTAGTAAAGAGGATGGAATAGTAGAAAATGGACCGCCCCCGCTTTGACCACTCTGACTAGAAAATACTCTAAAAAAAGTATAATACTCTTTGGTGACACTTGACATTTTTATGTCAACTGTTGAAGGGACCTCGATTTCCTCTTCTTGATAGAAAAAAGAAAAATTATATTCCGACCCATTGAAAAATCGATCTTCAATAGATAAGTAAAGGTTGTTTGCAAAATCGAATTGATAAAAATTATCTTGACTTCCATCATCAGGAAATATCACTTTGACTTCGGTTTCTTTTCCAGAAAACAACGTTTTTGTTCCTTGTTCAACGCTTAAAAACTGGGGTGTTTTCGTCTTTGTTGCTCTCCCTTTAAAAACTTGGTTGTTGTAGGTTACAGTTAATTCATATTCCACATCGTCTTCAGGGATGAAAGAACTACTTGGTTGATAGTTTCCGTTTGAATTGATATCTTCGAAATTGAGAGTGGTATTGTTTGAACTATTTGTCAAAGTTACGATGGCATTGGTCACCACAGGAATTTCTTCATCAAAATAATCTGCAGACAAACGCAATTTTACACTGGTATCTGCTGTTACAGGTACATTGTCAAAATACACCTCAAAAATCGCTTCTATGACTAATTTAGGTTCTCCAGAAGGAACCTCAATTTCGATGACTTCTTCACAGCTAAATAAGATGAGTACGCAAGAGATGAGGAGTGCTAATTTTTTCATTTTCTTTAGAATTTAAAGTTATAAGTAACAGAAGGGACCAAACCAAAAATGGATGTTTTGATGGCTTCATTTCTGTAGGTCTCTTGATTTTGTGTAAATGAAATGGAAGCTGCGTTTTTACGGCTGTAGAGGTTGTAGATTCCGAAAATCCATTCTCCTTGCCATTTCCTATTCTTATTTTTACTTGGATTCAAGGTTGCAGAAATATCCAATCGATGGTATGCTGGCAATCTATCTGAGTTTCTACGTGTATCATCATAAATAGGAGCATTCAGTCCTTGAAAATCGTATTGTCCAACAGGGTAGTTGGTTGGTTGCCCTGTTTGTAAAAGGAAGTTTGCGCTGAATTTCCACTTTTCATTGAGTTCGTAACTTGCATTTATAGAGAGGTCGTGTGTTTTGTCGTAAGGCGTGTTGTACCAGTTTCCGTTATTAATTCCTGGTTCGTTGTCATTTCGACCTGCGGTCAATTGTTCTGATTTGGAAAGTGTATAGGCAATCCACCCTTTCAGATTTCCTTCGTTCTTTCTGAATAAAAATTCCAAACCGTAAGCTCTTGCTTTTCCGTTTAAAATCACAGTTTCAATTGCGTTGTTGGCAACCAAATTTGCTCCATTGATATAGTCAATTCGATTTTGTATGTCTTTATAAAACACTTCCGTTTCTAAAGAGTACATTCCTTCTTGAATGGTTTTAAAATACCCGAGGGCATATTGATCTAAAAGTTGGGGCTTGATAAACCTTCCACTTGGTGCCCAAATGTCTAAAGGGGTTGGAGAGGAGGTATTGGACAGCAAATGTAAATATTGTGCCATTCGATTATAACTTGCCTTGATGGAACTTTCCTCATTTAATAAATAAGAAAATGAAACTCGGGGTTCAAAATTGTGAAAATTCGCGATGATATCACTCCGTCTGTAGGTTTCGATTCCTGTTTCAACTGCAGGCTCATATTTTTGTAACTCCTGATTATAGAGTACAGGAGTATCATTGGTGTAGACATTCAATTCATCTTGCCCCAGACGCGTGAAATTACTAAATCGAAGTCCGTATTTTAAAGTAAAATTAGCACTGATTTTTTGATCTGCCTCAATATAAGCAGCAAACTCATTCGCATATTTGTCAGTGAGTTTTTTTAAGAGGATACCAGAATCTTCTCTATTTGGGGCTATTTTCCCAGGATTGAATTTGGTGTAGATATTGTTAATTCCATAACTCAACTTAAAATTATCTTTAAGATAGTGATCAAAATCATATTTTAAATTCAAGTTGGTGATTCCAGAATCCCATTCAAATCCTACAAAATCTAGGGTTAATCCATAAAAATAATCGGAGTAAATGATGGATAAGTTTGAAAATAACTTGTCAGAAAAAAGATGATTCCAACGCAAATTAGCGACGGTATTCCCATAAGTATTGATAAAACTTTCATTGATTCCAAAGACATCCTTACCAAAATAGGTAGAAAAGAACAGGTTGTTTTTGTTGTCGAAACGATAGTTAATCTTGGAATTTAAATCATAAAAATAGGCTGTATTGTCATTGTTGAATAGCGGTAAAAAAAGATGCGCATAGGAGGCACGACCACCAATTAGAAAAGAACTTTTTTCTTTTTTGATAGGACCTTCTAATAACAATCTACTAGAAACCAATCCAATACCACCAGTCAGTTTGTACTCTTTGTTATTTCCTTCTTTTTGATATATGTCCAAAACAGATGAAAGGCGTCCTCCATATCTGGCAGGAATGCCTCCTTTGTATAATTGAACATCTTTGATGACATCGGGATTGAAAACAGAGAAAAAACCAAATACATGAGAGGAGTTAAATACGATCGCTTCATCTAATAGAATTAGATTTTGATCTGCAGAACCACCTCTTACATTAAAGCCAGAAGCTCCTTCACCTGCACTGGTAACACCTATGGCAATAAGATAATGGATTTAATAATGTCTGCCTCTCCCAACACTACCGGAATTTGCTTGATAGTCTTGGTTGACAATTTATGAACACTCATTTGAGGTGTCTTTATATTTAGCCTTTCAATACTACTTTCAATGATAATTTCATCCAAATTTTCAGCTTCTTCAAATAGAAAAAAGTCTTTGGTAGTTTTTTGAGTGAGCTCAAGGATTTCTGAAATGCTAGTATATCCTAAATATCCAATAGAAATTGTATGACTTCCAGCTGGAATCGTGATGGAATAAAATCCATATTCGTTGGTACTGGTTCCTGAATTCAATTCAGGAAAATAAATTGAGACTCCGATTAGAGTCTCGTTACTACTTTGATCATAAACAGTCCCACTAATCGTATAATTCTCTTGTCCAAAAACACCGAATGTTATGAGAAGTGAAGTGAGGAGGATGTATTTTTTAAAATCGTTCATTGATTTTTGTTTGTTTAGCAAAATTACAAATTTATTAAACAAAATTCAATAAATTTTTGTTAAATCATTGAACTGTATTTATATAGGAAATAAAATAACGGCTTTAGAATGCTATTGAGAACATTGTAAAAAAAAGACAGAACACCCATGGATGCTCTGTCTTCTATTTTTGGATTTATCTTTTTAAATAGCTGATAGAATTGAATTTAAAGTAGCACTTGCTCTCATGGCATTTACAGTCAATTCTTCATTCGGAAGGTAATAGCCTTTAATATCTACGGGCTTTCCTTGGATAATTTTCAATTCGTTTACAATGGTTTCTTCGTTCTCAGTCAATGCTTTTGCAATAGGTGCAAATTGTGCTTTTAAATTAGCATCGGTACTTTGTGTTGCTAATTTTTGTGCCCAATACATTGCGATGTAGAAATGGCTTCCTCGGTTGTCTAATTCCCCGACTTTTCTTGAAGGAGATTTATTCGTCTCTAAAAAAGTACCTGTTGCATCGTCTAGCGTTTCCGATAACACGATTGCCATTGAATTGTTGGTTGTTCTTCCTAGGTGTTCTAAAGAAACTGCTAATGCCAAAAACTCTCCTAAAGAGTCCCAACGCAAATGATTTTCTTCTTGAAATTGTTGAACGTGTTTTGGAGCAGAACCTCCAGCACCAGTTTCAAACAATCCGCCACCATTCATCAAAGGAACAATCGATAACATTTTTGCTGAAGTTCCCAATTCTAAGATAGGAAATAAATCGGTTAAATAATCACGCAAAACATTTCCTGAAACTGATATGGTGTCCTTTCCGTCTTTAATTCTTTTTAGAGTAAATTCAGTAGCCTTTACAGGTGATAAAATACGAATGTCTAACCCAGTTGTATCGTGAGTTGGTAAATAGCTATTTACTTTTTTTATGATTTCTGCGTCGTGAGCTCTTTCTTCATCCAACCAGAAAACGGCTGGAGTTTGAGAGTCTCTAGCTCTTGATACTGCTAATTTTACCCAATCTTGAATAGGTGCATCTTTTACTTGGCACATTCTCCAAATATCTCCTGCTTCAACCTTATGACTTAACAAAATTGTTCCATGGCTGTCAATAACATTGACAATACCGTCGGATACAATTTCGAATGTTTTATCATGAGAACCATATTCTTCAGCTTTTTGAGCCATCAAACCTACATTAGGAACCGTTCCCATAGTGGTTGGATCAAATGCTCCATGTTTCTTGCAGAAGTCGATGGTTGCTGAATAGATTCCTGCATAAGAGCTGTCAGGAATGACTGCTTTTGTATCTTGAAGTTGCCCCGTTGCATTCCACATTTGTCCAGAAGATCGAATCATTGCTGGCATTGAAGCATCTATTATGATATCAGAGGGCACATGTAGATTGCTTATCCCTTTTTCAGAGTTGACCATAGCAACTTCTGGGTTGTTTGCAAAAATAGTTTCAATATCTGCTAAAATTTCACTCTTTTCTGCTGCGGAAACTTGGTCCAAACAGCTCAATAAATGGCCAAATCCGTTATTGACATCCACACCAATTTTCTCAAAAGTTTGATTGTGTTTTGCAAATAAATCTTTGAAGAACACTTTGACAGCATGTCCAAATATAATGGGGTCAGAAACTTTCATCATGGTTGCTTTCATATGTAATGAAAACAAGACGTTTTGTTTTTTAGCATCTGCAATTTCAGCCTCTAAGAAAGACAATAAAGCCTTTTTACTTAAAGTAGTTGCGTCAATAATTTCATCTGCTAACAATGAAACCTTTTCTTTTAAAACCGTTTTGGTTCCATTAGAATGAATGTGTTCTATGCGAATGTCTGTAGCTTTGCTAAGGGTAATCGATTTTTCATTATGTGCAAAATCTCCTTCAGTCATTGATGCCACATGAGTTTTAGAGTCTGCCGACCAAGCACCCATAGAATGTGGGTTCTTTTTTGCAAAGTTTTTAACCGCTTTTGGAGCTCTTCTATCCGAATTTCCCTCTCGCAAGACAGGATTTACAGCAGAACCTTTTACTTTATTATATTTAGCTAAAATTGTTTTGTCTTCTTCGGTAATTACTTCTTCTGGAAAATCAGGGATGTTAAACCCTAAAGACTGTAATTCCTTTACAGCTGTTTTTAATTGTGGTACTGAAGCACTAATGTTTGGCAATTTAATAATATTTGCTTCAGGTTTTTTTGCCAAATCTCCTAGTTGTGCTAATGCATCTTCTACCTTTTGGTCCTCTGTTAAATACTCTGGAAAATTTGCCAAAATTCGAGCGGCCAAAGAAATATCTTTTGTTTCAACTTCAATATTTGATGAATTTGTAAATGCCTTTACAATTGGTAAGAATGAACGAGTTGCCAAAGCCGGAGCTTCATCAGTTTTTGTATAAATTATTTTAGCCATTAGATGATGTATTTTATAAAAAGCCTCAAGGCTTGAAATCAATCGAAATTTGCTTAAAAATAAGCTGCGCAAATTTAGGAATTAAGACTGATATTTTTACTGTTAAATTCTTATTAATTTGAGTATATTATTGTTAAAAACGAAAAATAGATGAATGATTTATGAATTTGTTTTATAATAATTGTCAAATTCAAGTATAGATTAAAAAAAGGTTATTTTAAAAATTGATTTCAAGAAAAAATTGAAACAATATTCTAGGATCAATGAAATGGTTTGTCAGTTGTTTTAGACTAAAAGAGGAAGCTCTATGATTCGAGAAGCTCAAATATTTAGAGTTTCTAATTTACTGCTCTTCTAAATTGCAAGTAATGAACATTTTGTGAACAATGGTTGTTAACATTTGTGCGTAAAAAAAGCGTTGTGGATAATCACAACGCTTTTAGATACTTTTATGTAAAAGAGATTATCTTCTTTTTTCAGTAATTCTAGCTTTTTTACCAGTAAGACCTCTAAAGTAAAAGATACGAGCTCTACGAACTTTACCTCTTTTGTTAATTTCAATTTTTTGAATAGAAGGTAGGTTTACAGGGAAAATTCTTTCAACACCCACAGTACCAGACATTTTTCTGATGGTAAATGTTTCAGAAAGACCAGATCCTCTTCTTTGAATAACAACTCCTCTAAAAAACTGAGTTCTTACTTTCTCTCCCTCTTTAATTTCATAAAATACAGTGATTGTATCACCTGCACCAAATGTTTCAAATTCTTTTTTTGTTACAAATTCGTCTTGAACAAATTTTATTAAAGCTTCCATATCTTAATTTAATAGTTTTTGTAAAATAACATTCACGATTTCTTCGTCAGAGGTTAATTTAGCGTGTGCAAAAATACCACTTTTTTTTAGTTCTTAAAACTAAAACGAATTATTTTTTAGATTGATAGTTTGTACAGTGAAAAACCCAGAATTTTCTCCGTTCTGAATTATTTATAGTAATGATAATTGGCTCTAATTCAGTTACTATATCGAAATATTTATGAAGTAATGGATGGTGTTTTCCGAGCTTGTTGTCGTTTTTAAAGCGCTTGTCCGAATCTATAAATAAGGCATTTTGGCCATCTAAAAGAGAGAGATCATCTCCTAAATAATCAAAATGCAGAGCGGGGAGCCCTATAATATTCTGAGCATAAACTTTATCCTCCATAAAAAAGTTCAAGCAGGCTGATGTCTTATAATTGTCATTGGAAAAAACAAAAGTGTCTTTATGGTTTTCTTTTATAACATCAATTTCTTCAGCCAATTCTTCCCATCCCACCCATGTATCATCACTTTTAATGGGAGCCACGTACCAAATTATTTGAATGCTGACAAGAAGGTGAAATACAATCGAAAAAAGGACTTGAATTTTCAATGTTTTTTTACGGATAAACATTCCTGCTAAAATAATTCCAGTGATGTAGGAGGGCATCATCCAATTGAGTTTTACCCAATAAATAGGAGTAAGGATAAAAAACCCCACAAAAGTTGGAATAAAAAATGCTAATAAAAATAAGGTTTTTGATTGTGGGAGTCTCCACTGAAGTAAGACTTTTTTACAATATTTAAATGTGAATGTGACAAATACTACAAAGAGTACTGGAAGCAATAGAAGCATCTGATGTCCTATGGCTCCAAAAAAGTATTTCGGAGAAAGTTTGAATTCTGAGATGGAATGGGTTCTTTCTGAAGATTGAAATGCAAAGGATGCGAAATCGTTTAGATAGTTCCAGTACCAAACCGGAAATGTAACTACTACCGATGCAAGTACTCCAAACCACATCCATGGTGATCGAAATAATTTTCTATATTCGTTTGAAAAGAGAAGAAAACCAAACAACCCAATTTGTAACAATAGGGCTGTGTATTTGCTGTTAAAAGCCAATCCCATTGCAATTCCGCCTAAAATAAAAAAGCCTTTTTGTTCTTTGAAAATTGCTTTGTACAAGCAAATCAAACTCAGTGTCCAAAACAAAACTAACGGTACATCGGGTGTTGAATTAAAGGATAAAATAGATATAAAAATTGTGGATGTAATAAGTACCATTGCCCTTTGTAGTTTTCCAAATGAAAGGAAGTAAGAGGCTAGTTTGTAGAAACTCAAAAGACTGATTGAAGTCACAAAAAAATCAGCGAACTTAACAACAAAAACCGATGTTCCAAAAATATCTGTAAAGAAACGAAGCAAGTACCCAATCATTCCAGGGTGATCAAAATAGGAAAGGGATAAATTTTGTCCGTATAAATAGTAGTACGCATCCTGAGGCATCAATCCCATAAAAGGTAAAAGTGCCAATCTAAAAACCTGAAATCCTATGACCCAATACAATGCATTGTTTTTCTCAATATGAGTATAGAGTCCCTTCAATAAATTACCAATGGTGTTATTCATGATTAAGAGTGGTCATCTAATAAATCGGGCCGTATTTGTTGGGTTCTTTCATAGGCCTTATCGCTTCGCCAATCTTCTATTTTTGGGAAATTTCCAGAAAGTAAGATGTCAGGAACGACATGACCTTCATAATTGGAAGGTCTCGTATAGACAGGAGGTGATAATAAATTGTCTTGAAAAGAATCAGTCAGTGCTGATTGCTCATCACCAATTACACCTGGAATCAATCGAACAACTGCGTCTACTAGGACAGCTGCGGCTAATTCTCCACCAGTCAATACATAATCTCCTATAGAAATTTCTTTGGTAATGTAAAGGTCTCTAATTCGTTGGTCTACTCCTTTATAATGCCCTGTTAAAATTAGAATATTTTCTTTTAATGAAAGTGTGTTTGCGGTAGATTGATTCAATGTTTTTGCATCTGGAGTCATGTAAATGATCTCGTCATAGATGCGTTGTTTTTGAAGATTTTTTATGCAATTTGCAATGGGTTCGATCATTAAAACCATGCCAGCACCACCCCCAAATTGGGTATCGTCAATCTGTCTATAGTTGCCCAAACCAAATTCGCGCAAATCATGCAAATAGATTTCTGCCAATCCTTTCTCTTTCGCTCGTTTTATAATCGAATGGTTAAAAGGACTTTCTAATAATTCTGGTGAAACAGTAATGATGTCTATTCGCATATTGCAAATGTAGTATTTTTGTGAGGGAATTTAAACGCTTGGATTTTAAAAAAGAATAAAGAGGCAGTCCGAAAAGGATTTGCTTTGTCAACCTGAACTCGTTTCAGATTCTAAATCAAATTGATTTTTAGTAAATCGAGATCCTAAAATACATTCAGAATGGCCAATTGACTCCTTTTAGATTGCCTCTTTATTTTTTCAATGTAGAGTTCTATTATTTTACATCCATCAATTCAACATCAAAAATTAATGTTGCATCTGGTGGAATTACACCTCCTGCGCCGGCAGAACCATAAGCTAAATTAGATGGAATTACAAAACGAGCTTTGTCACCCACTTTCAATAATTGAATTCCTTCGTCCCATCCTGCGATTACTTGACCAAGACCAACATTAAAATCGATTGGTTCTTTTCTTTTGTATGAAGAATCAAACACTGTTCCGTCTAATAATTGTCCTTTGTAATGTACCGAAACTCCAGCACCTTTTGTAGCTTGTTTTCCGGTTCCTTTTTGTAAAATTTGGTAACGCAAACCGCTTGTCGTTTCGTCATATCCAGCTGCAACCGAATCTAACAATGCTTTTTGAGCCGCTTTTTGTTCAGCTTCACGAGCTTCTCTTGATCCTTCAAAAGTTCTAAAAGCTTCTACAGCATTAAAATTTTCAGCAGTTTCGCCTACTCTTATAATTTCTACAGAGGTCAATTCATCTCCTTGACTAACGGAATCGACAATGTCTTGACCTTCAATAACAGATCCAAAAACAGTATGTTTATTATCCAACCATGGAGTTGGAATGTGAGTAATATAAAACTGACTTCCATTGGTCGCTGGACCAGAATTTGCCATGGCCAATTTTCCAGGGGCATCGTGTTTTAAATCTGGATGAAATTCATCATCAAATTTATATCCTGGATTTCCAGTTCCGGTTCCTTGTGGACAACCTCCTTGGATCATGAAATCTGGAATTACCCTATGGAATTTTAATCCATCATAATAAGGAGTTCCTTGCGGTTTAACTGAATTCTCTAAATTTCCTTCAGACAATGCTACAAAGTTTCCAACAGTTCCTGAGTTTTTTCATCTTCTAATTTTACTAAAATATCACCTTTTGAAGTGGTGAATTTTGCGTATATCCCGTTATTCATATTCTTAGTTATTTATCGATTATTTATTTTTTATGTTTTTATCGTTAAGGTTGATAAACCAAAACTACATCCAATATTAAAATTAGTTACATTTAGATTTCCCAAAGGAGAATTCATTTTCCCTGCCGATGCAAAGAACGAAATTCTATTTGTAATTTCATAATTCAACCCAATGGTGGGACGAATAATTATTCCTTCTCCAGTATCTACACCAGCACCACCAGCAGCGCCACCAGCAACTTCTATAAAAGCATGTACTTTGTTATTTAGTATTTTAGGACTATTTAAACCAATTCCAGCGATTCCTTGTGCATATCCTCCTGATTCTCCCTGATAAGCAAATCCAGCTTCACCAGTTAAATAAAAAGTAGTATTTAGATCATAATTCACTTTAAGAGCAAATAATTGCAAATCTACATTAGGATTATCCATGCGATAATGACTATCTGTTTTAGGGACATCAAAATAGGTTTGATTTTGTAGATGTATTCTTATTCCCTGTGTTTTAAACTCAGTAAAATCTTTTTGCCCATTATTGTTTTGTGTTCCACCAGAACTAACAAAATACTTAAATCCAAAACCAACAGTATAGGCCTCTAAATCACCATCCAAAGCTTTATAGTAGCCTCCATGAGAATTAAATGCAATAGATTCTGTAATTTTCAAATCTACTCCAACGCTTGGGTACATCATAAGTCCACCTTCTGGTGCAATTCTTCCTCCTGCAGCGCCTAAAGAGAATTTTGTAAATATATTCAGATATTTATCTTGATAGGGATGATATCCTAGCCCCAAAAATAAATCCATAAAGCCAGCACGGATTCCTTTATAAATAGCATCTGTATGAATAAAAAAGAAGGCATTACTCTGTAAGTATTTTTGATATTCAAACCCTAAAACAGACAATGTTTCAGTTAGAGGGCTTTGGTCATCTTTTTTTGAGCTTCCGAAAGGTTTAAAAAAATCGAATCGAATTTGAAAAGCACTTTTTGTGGCGGGTTGTATCCAAAAATTATCTACGGATACATTTGTTGCAGTAAATTGTTTTTCTGAATTTTTATACTCTGAAAAGTTCAATATACTTGGGATTTCTATGAAAAAAGAAACAGAATTGCTATTAATTTCTCCTGAATAAAAATTTAAATGGCTCAACTGAAGACCCAATGCGTAATTTTTTTGCTGGTATTTAAGTCCAATGTTTGGATTGATGAAGGCACCATCGTTGACTAAGTATCGATAACCTCCACCACCACCAAAATGAACATTCATATCGGCAAAAACATTTTTAAAAAGCTGTTTTTTAATTCCTAATTCTAAGCCAAGTGTAAACAAACCTCCTTGGTCACCAGTTAAAGCAGCATGCATTCCTACACCTGTATAGAACCAATTATTTAGTGGAACTTGATAATGAACACCTAATAAGCCCATTGTAGATTTAAGTTCCGAAAATCTATCTGAGGGCATTTTTACAGGAATGTAATTTAGGCGAAAAGAATTCTGAAGTGGTACTCCCTCTAATTCAGATAATGATATCGTTTCTTGGGATGTAAGCCTCCCAGAAAATATCAAAAGAAAAATAAGGAGCATTTTATTCATATTAATTTTTAAATTCGCTCGTGAAATGTAATTTTACTGTAGGGTACTTGCTCTGTGTCATTTGAATTGTAAACTCAGAGTCTGCTAAAAAGACCAACTGCCCCTGTTTATCTTTTGCTAAAAAACGTTGTTTGACTCTTTTAAAGTCTAAAAACTCAGCATTTTTAACATTTTCAGCTTCTACCCAACATGCCTTATGTACTTGTAAATTTTCATAACTACATTTGGCCCCATATTCGTGTTCTAATCGGTACTGAATTACTTCATACTGGAGTGCTCCAACCGTTCCGATCACTTTCCGGCCATTGCTATCTAGTGTAAATAATTGCGCCACACCTTCATCCATTAATTGATCCAATCCTTTTGAGAGTTGTTTTGATTTCATTGGATCTGCATTGTTCACATATCGAAAAAATTCTGGCGAAAAACTTGGTATTCCTTTAAAATTGAGGATTTCTCCCTCGGTCAAGGTATCTCCAATTTTGAAATTCCCAGTGTCATGGATTCCAACAATATCTCCAGGAAATGACTCATCAACAATTTCTTTCTTTTCAGCAAAAAAAGCATTGGGACTCGAAAATTTTACTTTTTTCCCATTTCGAACATGAAGATAAGGTGCATTTCGTTTAAAAGTTCCCGAAACTATTTTGATAAATGCCAATCGGTCTCTGTGTTTTGGATCCATATTTGCATGAATTTTAAACACAAAACCGGTCATTTCTTGTTCTTTAGAATCGACAAGACGTTCTTCTGCTTTTTTAGGAAGCGGGGCAGGAGCAATTTCAATAAATGCGTCCAACAATTCTTTTACACCAAAATTGTTTAATGCAGAACCAAAAAATACGGGTTGTAGTGTTCCGTTAAGGTATTCTTCTTGGTTAAAAGGAGGATAGACCTCATCAATTAATTCTGTTTCTTCTCGTAAAATAGAAGCCGCTTTTTCTCCAATAATATCGTCCAATTTGGGGTTTGATAAATCGTCAAATTCAAGCCCCTCACTAATCGACGATTTGTTGTCTCCAGAAAAGAGGTTTAATTTTTTCTCCCAAATATTATAGATCCCTTTAAAATCATATCCCATTCCAATGGGAAAACTCATCGGTGTTACTCGTAAACCTAATTTTTGTTCTACTTCATCTAGCAAGTCAAATGCGTCTTTTCCTTCTCTATCTAGCTTGTTGATAAAAACGAGCATTGGGATGCTTCGCATTCTACAAACTTCTACCAGTTTTTCGGTTTGTGGTTCTACTCCTTTTGCCACATCAATCACAACGATAACACTGTCTACAGCGGTTAAAGTTCTAAAAGTATCTTCTGCAAAGTCTTTGTGACCCGGGGTATCAAGAATATTGATTTTTTTGTCCTTGTAGATGAAAGCTAAAACGGAAGTGGCTACAGAAATTCCACGTTGACGTTCGATTTCCATAAAATCGGAAGTAGCTCCTTTTTTAATTTTATTGTTTTTTACAGCACCTGCCTCCTGGATGGCTCCTCCAAAAAGTAATAATTTTTCGGTTAAGGTTGTTTTTCCAGCATCTGGATGCGAAATAATCCCAAATGTTCTCCTACGCTTAATTTCTTCTAAAAAACTCATCAATAAAAATTAGGCTGCAAAGATACGTTTTACATTGGCAAAATCAATCTAAAATGCGGACTTTCATATGTACGTCCTCTTCGGGCCATTCGTCTATGCCCACCTTTAATTCTGCAATTTTATCCAGGGTTGAAAATCCAGATATTACTTCCCCAAAAACAGTGTGTTCGTTGTTTAAATGATGGGCCCCTTTTTTGTTCTGTACGATGTAAAATTCAAAAGGACTGGATTGTTTGTCGGGGTTGTTTTTCCAATCTCTAGCTGCTGCTAATGCTCCATATGAATGGGTTCTGTTTTTCCTGAATTCGGTTGGTAATTTGTAATTTCCATACTTGTATCGATCTTTGATGGTTTGAAAATTATCAGAATTTCCTCCTTGAATGACAAAGTTTTTTGCAATTCTATAAAAAACAGTGGTGTCAAAATATTGAATTTTAGTAAGGAAAATAAAGTTAGCTCTGTGCAGAGGAGTGTCGTTGTACAAACGCAATTGAATGTCGCCATAATCGGTTGAAATGATTACTTTGGTCTCTTTGTGTTGCTTGCCGTATTCTTTGAAGAAAACTTCAACATTGTGTTTGTTTAGGCTATCCCAAGCTTTTTCAACCTTTAATGGTGTTGACTTCTCAATCTTTTGGATGAGATTTAGGGGGACTGTTTTTTTTTCGTCTTTACATTGATACACAAGACTTAATAAAAGAAGGAAGAGGAATTGGTGTCTAATGTTCATGAAAACAGGTGATTTTTTTACAAATATAAATCATCAGAATGAAAGAAGGCAGCACAGCTATTTTTAGATTATTGATTATTGTAGGAGGGTTTCATTAGAGGATATTTTTTTTAGAAGAAAAGTAGAGTTAAAACAGTAAATACATCAGACAATAAATAAATACTGCAGAGAAAAGTAAGTGTCGGTTGATTTCACTATTTTTGTAGGATGGAGGAAAACGTGATTTTGGTAGATGAACATGACAATCAAATAGGATTGATGCCAAAAATGGAAGCACATGAAAAAGCAGTTTTACACAGAGCTTTTTCAGTATTTGTGTTTAATAAAAAAGGAGATTTAATGTTGCAACAAAGAGCTGCTCACAAATATCATTCTCCGTTACTATGGACAAATACTTGTTGTTCACACCAGCGAGATGGTGAAACCAATCTAGAAGCAGGAAAGCGCAGGTTGTATGAAGAAATGGGATTTACGACCCCTCTAAAAGAGGTTTTTTCTTTTATATACAAAGCTCCTTTTGACAATGGGTTGACAGAACATGAGCTCGACCATGTAATGGTGGGGCGTTTTGAAGGGAATCCAAATATCAATAAAGAAGAAGTAGAAAGTTATAAATGGATGCCCTTAGAAGCGGTTCAACAAGATATCAAAGCAAATCCAAGTATTTATACTGCTTGGTTTAAAATTATTTTTAAAGAATCTTATAAAATATTAAAAAATGCCTAAAGTTACTGTACACAGAAAAGCACATTTTAACAGTGCACATCGATTATATCGCAAGGATTGGTCTGATCAAAAAAATGTAGAAGTTTTTAATAAGTGTAGCAATCCTAATTTCCATGGTCATAATTACGAGCTAATTGTCTCTTTAACAGGTGAAATTGACAAAGAAACTGGCTATGTCTATGATTTGGGGATTTTAAAAAACTACATCAAATCAGAAATTGAAGAAGCTTTTGATCATAAAAATCTAAATATTGAAGTTCCCGAATTTAAGGAGCTTAATCCGACTGCAGAGAATATTTCAGTGATAATTTATGATAAACTGCGACTCCTTTTGCCTAAACATTTAGATTTAAAAATCACGCTTTACGAAACACCTAGAAATTTTGTAACTTATTCTGGAGAATAAATCCCATTCCTTTTTTATTGAATTAAAAATTGAAATATCCTATGAAAATTATAGCAATGATACCTGCTCGATATAGTGCATCTCGTTTTCCAGGGAAGTTAATGAAGGATCTAGGAGGGAAGTCGGTTATCCTTAGAACCTATGAAGCTGCCCTTAATACGCAGTTGTTTGATGAGGTATTTGTAGTAACTGACTCTGAAATCATTTCTAAGCATATTGAAGATGCTGGTGGAAAGGTTCTTATGAGTCAAAAAGATCACGAATGTGGTTCAGACCGAATTGCTGAAGCAGTAGAGTTTATTGACACAGATATTGTCATCAATGTTCAAGGAGATGAGCCTTTTATCGATGCTGTTTCGCTATCAAAGTTGATAGACGTTTTTCAAGAGGATAAAATAAAAGAAATAGATTTGGCCTCTTTAAAGGTTGAAATTACGGACAAAGATGAGATTGAAAACCCCAACAATGTAAAAGTAATTACAAATCAATTAGGATTTGCCTTGTATTTTTCAAGGAGCGTCATTCCCTTTCATCGAGACAAACAATTGGATGTAAAATATTACAAACACAAAGGAGTCTATGCGTTTCGAAAGCAGGCCTTGATTGATTTTTATCACATGGATCTAACGCCCCTTGAAGCTTCAGAAAAAATTGAAGCCATTCGATATTTAGAAGTAGGAAAGAAGATTAAAATGGTCGAAACTACAATCGAATCTGTTGGAATTGATACTCCAGAAGACTTAGAAAAGGCAAAGAAATATTTAAATTCATTATAAACTTCAACAATGTATAAAAACATAAAAGTAATTGCTTTTGATGCAGACGATACATTATGGGTAAACGAAACCTACTTTAGAGAAGCAGAACACCTATTTGCAAAACTGTTAGCGAACTACGAAACCGAAAATAAAATAGACCAAGAGCTTTTTAAAAAAGAAATTGAAAACCTCCAGTATTATGGATATGGAATTAAAGGTTTTGTTTTGTCTATGGTGGAGAGTGCATTAGAAATTTCAAACTATCAAATACCACAACAAAAGATAGCAAAAATTTTGAATATTGGAAAAGAAATGCTCGAAAAACCCATTGAGTTGCTTCCCGATATCGAACATGTTTTAGAGTTCCTGCAAAGAAATTATAAGTTGATAGTTGCTACGAAAGGGGATTTATTAGATCAAGAACGCAAATTAGAAAAGTCGGGTTTGCTAAAATATTTCCATCATATTGAAGTAATGAGTGATAAAAAACCGAAAGACTACCTCAAGTTGATTCAGCACTTAGACATTTATCCAGAAGAGTTGTTAATGATCGGTAACTCTTTGAAATCAGATATTCTGCCCCTGGTAGAAGTAGGGGCTATGGCAATTCATGTTCCTTTTCACACTACTTGGGTGCACGAAGAAGTTACAGAAGAAGAAAAGTCCACTACGCATTATAAAACAGTTTTAAATATAAAAGAAGTTTTAACGCTCTTTTAAATAAATAAACTATTTTTGCACTCATAAATAAATAAGATTATGGCAAGCATAAAAAACTTAAAAAAAGATATTAATTACACTTTAGGAGATTTGATTGAAGAATGCTACGTGTATCAATTATTAAACCCTAAAGCAGATGTAAAAGCTTCTGAAGCACTTATAGATGAGTCTATTGCTACTTTTGATGATTTAATTGCAAAATTAAATGCGAAAAATGTAGAGAACAAAAAAGCTCATTTTAAAGGAATCAGTTTAGAATTAGAAACAAAAGCTTCAGCTTTGGTAACTAAAATAAACGCTTTATAAACATAAAATTTTAATTTTATTTTAACGATTCTCTAACAAGGGAGTCGTTTTTTTTTGGCTATTTTTGAAAGGTAATAAACACAATAACAATATCTTTCATTAGATTTCGTTATTGTAAAAATGATCTTTAACTTATGGCTAGAGCAATGTTTGAGTACACTAAAACAATATTGAAAAAGGTAAGCTTTAATTCAGATTTGTTTTGTAAGGAGTTACAAAAGGCTTTAACGAGGTTGTTACCTCACGAAGTAAATGAGTTGACCATTTGGTTACAATCTTTTATTCAGAATAAGCCAGAATTACATGTTTGTATGAAATTAATTAGAGCATAAAAAAAGGAAGCGAAATGAATCGCTTCCTTTTTTTATTTTTTATCATTCATTCTTTTTCTACGATATTTTCGCATTAACTTTCTGCCAAATTCTCGTTCTGCAAGCCTTAGTTTTAAGATTTTTTTTATCGGAAGAATGGTTTTTAGTTTTCTGTAATATTTTTGAGTTTCTTCAAACTTCTTTTTTTCCAGGATTGCATCATGTCAAATAACACAAGTGCTCTACTTTCTTCAATACTATCGATTGTTTTTGCAGTTTTTAATTCGTTTTTTATCGACTCCGACTTTTTTCTGTATAGATCATGAGTTTCTGAATTGTATACATTATAGATTGGCCAAAACTTTTCTGCTTCAGAAGCTGTCAAATTGAGCTGTTCAGTTAAAAAAGCAATCTTAAGAGTCTTAATTTTTTGTTGGTGTTTCTCGAACTCTTGAGCATTTATTGAAATACTAAAAGTAATCATCACCAAAAGACTTAGAAGTGGTTTTTTCATATTAATAAAGTTCTTGGATTATTGTTATTTCTTCATTGGTGTAGAGATAACTTTCAATAGTGCTATCGCTGATATTTGTAAAGGCAAATTCATTCTCTAGCAATTCAGCTTCAGAAACAATTGAAACGATATCCTCTGTAATAGAGTTACTGGAATTATTTTCCAACCAATTTTCGATTTCGTTATCTGTAATATTATCAAAATTTACAACTCCAATGTCTCCAAATTGAAAAGAGTTGATTCCTATAAATATTACGACAGATGCAACTGCTGCGAATGGTATGATTTGTAAAAAACGGTTTTTTAACGAGATGACTTTGGGTTCTTTCGTAGTTCTTTTTAAAATACTGTCTTCCAAGGTGTTAAAGTAGTCTACGGGAGTTTCAAAGGCTAGAGGCTTTCTGTTTTTTTCTTCAAACAAACGAATCGAAAAATCGTCTTCTAAAGTTTCAAAGTAATTCTTTGATACCCTAAAGCCGGTTTCTTTCCCTGCCTTTTGTTGGATGAATTTTTCGCTATGAGAAGTCTCGTTGATCATTATTTTTAGACTATTATTTTGTTGAAAGGTTTAATGATGATTGTTTTTTATATAGGTTTCGATTTTCTTTACTGCGTGAAAATAAGAGGCTTTTAAAGCTCCCACCGAAGTTTCTAAAATTTCTGAGATTTGAGTATACTTTAACTCATCAAAATATTTCATATTAAAAACCAATTGTTGTTTGGAAGGCAATGTTGCAATTGCTTTTTGTAAAATGAGTTGAATCTCATCTCCTGAAAAATACACATCACTTTGCAGATTGGACACCATTTCTGAGTGAATTTCAGAAATATCAACATTTCGATCTTTTGCTCTTTTATTGATGAACGTAATAGATTCGTTGGTGGCAATTCGATACATCCAAGAAAATAATTTACTATCCGCTTTGAAGGTGTCAATATTTTTGAAAATTTTAATAAAAGTGTTCTGAAGTACATCATCAGCATCGTCATGAGAAATGACAATTTTCCGAATATGCCAGTACAGCCGCTCCTTGTATTGTGCAATCAACTCACGAAAAGCAAGTTCCTTACTCTTCGTGTTTTTCAATTGTTGTACTAAAGTAACTTCGTCTGTCAACTACCTCTTTTTTTATTAGACGGATTGAATACAAAAAGGTTTAATAACACTTGGCTTATCTCCTAAGTTTTGATTTAGAATATCCAAAAAGTCTTTTTTCTTTAATGGTGTCTGCTATTCCTTTTGGTAACATTTCTTCCCAATATGGTTCTCCTTTGAGAATCATTTTTAAAACCGTTCTTGAAAAGACATCTAAAATTTTGGGATCAAAATCATCAATATTGATAAGCTTCCCATTGTTCTTGAAGAATTTATACAATTCTTTCATTCTAGGATGCACTTTTAAATTTTCACTGTTAATGTATTCGTCTGTATTCTGGTCATGATATGGATACATATACACTTTCAAGTCTCTGTAAAAGAGTTTTCCAAATGCTTCCAATATACCACCACTTAAATTACGGTAGTATTTTTCATCAAAAATTTGAATTAAATTGTAAACTCCCATGGCAAGACCCATCCGTTCTTTGGTAAACTCACTAAAGTATTCGACCAATTTAAAATATTGTTGAAAATTGGTAATCATCACATTTTGTCCCAAAGAGCATAAGAGTTCTGCTCTGTCTAAAAAGTCACGTTCATTAATTTCTCCTTCAGCGCGGAGGTTACTCAAAGTAATTTCAAAAATGATTTTTGTATTTTTTTCAGTAACTTTATTTTCTGCAAAGAAGAGTTTTTTAGACTTCTCATACATATCCATATTTACTTTGGTTACAGGCCTAAAACTACCTCGCAAAGCTAAAATATTTTTCTTGTACAGAATTTGCGCGGGTAAGAGGTTGATTCCGTCAGGACCAAACATCACTGCATTTGTCATTCCGTTTTTTAGTAATTGCAAACTCATCAAACGATTGTCTACATACATAAAACGAGGACCGGAAAAATTGATCATGTCGATCTCTAATTGATCTTCATCCAAATTGTCATAAAAAGATTTTACGAGCTCTTTAGGATTGTCATTCAGATAAAATGCTCCATAGATGAGGTTGACTCCCAGAATACCTAGAGTTTCTTGTTGTAAACGTGCATCAGTTTCTTTAAAACGCAAGTGCAAAATAATCTCATTATATTCTTCTAAAGGATCTAGTTGGAAACGAATTCCAACCCAACCATGGCCTTTGAATTTCTTAGCAAAATCGATGGTAGCTACCGTATTTGCATAAGAAAAGAATAATTTTTCAGGGTGTTTATTTCTACTTAAACGATCTTCGATTAAATCAATTTCATGACGTAACATTCGTTTTAAACGCGGTTCCGTAACGTAGCGTTTGTCTTCTTCAATTCCATAGATAGCGTCAGAGAAATCTTTATCGTAGGCACTCATCGCTTTCGCAATTGTTCCTGAAGAGGCTCCAGCTCTAAAAAAATTTCTTACTGTTTCTTGACCGGCACCAATTTCTGCAAATGTTCCATAAATATCGGTATTTAGGTTGATTCTTAAAGATTTACTCTTAGTTGGAGGAATCGTACTTAATTTTTGATCTCCTTTTAAAGAAATTGCCATTTTTTATATTTATAAAGTCTAACAAATGTACTAAAATAGAATGCTATCAGTCAATTTTTATCTTATTTTTGTTTTGTGAGAAAACAAATAGCAAATAAATTTACAATTATTTTTTTAGGTACGGGAACCTCAACAGGAGTACCGATGTTGGCAAATAACCATCCCGTTTGTTTATCTCAAAATGAAAAAGATAAACGTTTGCGTTCATCCATTTTAATTTCTTGGGATGAATTTACCTATGTAATTGATTGTGGTCCTGATTTTAGACAGCAGATGTTGCGAGAACAGGTGCAATCTATTGATGGCGTTTTGTTCACTCACGAGCATTCAGATCATACAGCTGGAATCGATGATTTAAGACCTTATTGTTTTCAAATGGGAGAAGTTCCTGTGTATTTGGATCAATTAACCTTACAGAGTTTAAAACAACGATTTCAATATATTTTTGAAACAAAAAACAGATATCCTGGTGCTCCAAAAATTCAAATTAATCTAGTTGATACTATCGCATTTAGTTTACAAAATGAAAGAGTGCTTCCAATTAAAGCGATGCACGGAAGTTTACCAATTACTTGTTTCCGATTTGAGAACTTTGCCTATTTGACCGATGTAAAAACAATCGATTCTTCAGAAAAAGAAAAACTTAAAAACCTGGATGTGTTGATTGTAAATGCATTGCGAATCGAAGAGCATCCAACTCATTTCAATTTAGAGGAAGCACTGCGTTTTGTCAATGAAATCAATCCTAAAAAAACCTATTTCACACATATCAGTCACAAGTTTGGACTTCATGATGTTATTCAAAAAAACCTCCCAAAAAATGTTTTTATAGCCTTTGACGGATTAAAGATTGAAGTTTAATCGAAAAGAATTCCTCTAAGATCTCTCTCTTGGGGTTCCTTAGAAAGTTTCATGCCAGAGAAATCGGGAGTCTAAATCTTAAAATTTCGATTTTTGAACTTTTTTAGGTTGAAATGAAAATAGTGAAATACCTCTAAGCTTTGAATCGAGGATAGTTCGATTCAATAAATTTTTATTTTCCCCTTTTTATTTCTATTTATTGATAGAGAGATTATTCTATACCAAGGGTGGCATAGGAATTGATTTACCTATGCATGACCATCGGTGTTGAGTTAGTATAGAGCTGATTGTTAATGAATTAGTAAAAAATAAATATAAATTGACCATTCAATATTTAAAAATCAATGTCATTTTGACATATATAGCCCATGAGTAAGCCAAAAATAACCACTTTAGACAGTATGTCTTTGCACAATGCTTTAAATGAAGATTCTGAGTTAATACCATTGATGACTCCTGAAGATGAGGAAATTATCAATAATGAGAGTGTTCCAAACACTTTAGCCATTTTACCTTTGCGTAATACCGTTTTATTTCATGGGGTAGTTATCCCAATTACAGCTGGAAGAGACAAGTCGATTCAGTTGATCAAGGAGGCAAACAAAGGGGATAAAGTAATTGGAGTAGTTGCTCAAAAGGATGAAGATGTTGAAGAACCATCTTTGAAAGATATTCACACGACAGGTGTTGTGGCACAAATACTTCGTGTATTAAAAATGCCTGATGGGAATACCACGATTATCATACAAGGAAAAAAACGTTTTGAAATTGATACAATCATTCAAGACAAACCATATTTGAAAGCAACCGTAAAAGAGGCCATAGAGGACAGGTCTGTTGAAGATGAAAAAGAGTTCAAGGCGATTATTGAATCGATAAAAGAGCAGGCTTTAGAGGTGATTAAAGAAAACCCAATGCTCCCTTCAGAAGCATCGTTTGCGATTAAAAACATTCAGTCCGACGCTTTTTTGGTGAATTTCATTTCCTCAAATATGGATTTAAGTGTAGCTCAAAAACAGCTCATTTTAGAGAAAGACAATCTAAAAGAACGTGCTATATTGGCTTTGAAAAACTTGAACAAAGAACTTCAAAAACTACAATTACGCAATGATATTCAATCGAAAACCAGAGAGGATTTAGATCAACAACAACGAGAATACTACTTAAATCAGCAATTAAAAACGATTCAAGAAGAATTGGGCGGCGTTTCTAACGATCAGGAGTTGGAGGAAATGCGTTTAAAGGGAAAAGAGAAAAAGTGGAACAAAGAAGTAAAAGAAACATTTGAAAAAGAATTGTCTCGTTTGCGAAGAATGAATCCACAAATGGCAGATTATGGTGTGCAACGCAATTATTTAGAATTGTTGTTAGATTTGCCCTGTGGAGTCTATTCCAAAGACAAATTTGATTTAAAGCGCGCAGTTAAAATACTTGATAGAGATCACTTTGGCCTGGAGAAAGTAAAAGAGCGAATCATAGAACACTTGGCAGTTTTAAAGTTGAGAAAGGATATGAAATCGCCAATTATTTGTTTGTATGGACCTCCAGGAGTTGGAAAAACTTCTTTAGGGAAATCGGTTGCTGAAGCATTAGGACGGAAATATGTAAGAATGTCTTTAGGAGGTTTAAGAGATGAGTCTGAAATCCGTGGGCATCGAAAAACCTACATTGGTGCCATGCCAGGAAGATTGATTCAAAACCTAAAAAAAGCTGGAACATCAAATCCTGTTTTTGTGTTAGATGAGATAGATAAATTAGGTCAAAGTCATCAAGGAGATCCTTCTTCAGCAATGTTGGAAGTGTTAGATCCAGAGCAAAATACTGCGTTTTACGACAACTATTTAGAAGTTGGCTACGATCTGTCAAAAGTACTTTTTATAGCCACTGCAAATACTATTGGCGAGGTTCCTTGGGCTCTAAGAGACCGAATGGAGCTAATCAATGTTTCAGGTTATACGATTGAAGAAAAAATTGAGATTGCTAAAAAATATTTATTACCAAAACAATTAAAAGAACACGGACTATCGTCTAGTAACTTAAAGTTAGGGAAAGCTCAAATAGAAAAAGTAGTGGTAGGATACACTCGAGAATCTGGAGTTAGAGGTTTGGAAAAACAGATTGCCAAAGTGGTGCGTTTTGCTGCAAAATCGATAGCCTTAGATGAAGAATATGAAATTGTTATCTCTACCAAAAAAATAGAAGATATTTTAGGACCTCCAAGATTGGAAAGAGATAAATATGAAAATAATGGAGTTGCAGGGGTAGTTACTGGTTTGGCATGGACTGCTGTTGGTGGAGATATTTTATTCATTGAATCTATTTTATCCAAAGGGAAAGGGTCACTCTCAATTACAGGGAATTTAGGAAAAGTAATGAAAGAATCTGCAACCATAGCAATGGAATACATCAAAGCAAATGCAGTAGATTTTGAAGTAGATCCAGAAGTATTAGAGAATTACAATGTTCATATTCATGTACCAGAAGGGGCAACACCAAAAGATGGTCCTAGTGCAGGGATTACCATGTTAACCTCTTTAATTTCCTCATTTACTCAACGTAAAGTAAAAAGTAAATTAGCGATGACTGGTGAAATTACACTTCGAGGAAAAGTGCTTCCTGTAGGTGGAATTAAGGAAAAAATCTTAGCTGCCAAAAGAGCGAATATCAAAGAAATCATTTTGTGTAAAGAAAATGAAAAAGACATTTTAGAGATTAAAGAAAGTTATTTGAAAGGGCTTAGCTTTCACTATGTTTCAGAGATGAAAGAAGTTATTGATATTGCATTGACCAAGCAAAAAGTTAAGAACGCTAAGAAATTAGTTTAGGAAATTAGTCTTAGAAATTTAAGCTCCAGTTGTACAAAATCAATTTTGCAACTGGAGTTTTTTTTATTTAATTTCCAGAGTTAGTTTGGGAGGTTTTCCAAGATTCTGGAACAAAGTATCTAAGTGATTAATTGTATTTGAAGAATTCTTTTGAATTCTATTAGTTTTTATTTGAAGAATTCTTTCGAATTCTCCCAATGAACATCCATTTCACTTAAGGACATTTCGGAGAGGTTTTTGCCTTCTTTTTTTGCCGATTTTTCAAGAAATTGAAATCTATTGATGAATTTTTTATTGGTTTTTTCTAATGCATTTTCAGGATTCACACCAATAAAACGAGCATAGTTAATCAAAGAAAATAAGACATCTCCAAACTCCTTCTCGGTGTTTTCTGTATCTCCTTTTTTTATTTCTTCGTTCAACTCGGTCAGTTCTTCTTGAACCTTTTCCCAGACTTGTTCTGGTGCTTCCCAATCAAAACCCACACCGGCTACTTTTTCTTGAATTCGACTCGCCTTTACTATAGCAGGTAGATTTTTCGGAACTCCTTCCAAAACTGAGGTTTTACCTTCTGCTAGTTTCAATTGTTCCCAATTTTTCTTTACATCCTCCTCATTTTCTACCGTTACATCACCATAAATATGTGGATGTCGAACGATTAGTTTATCAGAAATTGAATTGGCAACGTCTCCAATATCAAAGGCTTTTTTCTCACTTCCTATCTTGGCGTAAAAAACAATGTGTAATAATACATCACCCAATTCTTTTTTGATTTCTTCTAAATCATTGTCAAGAATTGCATCTGCAAGTTCATAGGTTTCTTCTATAGTAAGATGTCGAAGGCTTTCTATGGTTTGCTTCTTGTCCCAAGGACACTTCTCACGAAGCTCGTCCATAATATCCAACAAACGACCAAAGGCGGCTAACTGCTCTTTTCTAGAATTCATTTTTTAAGGTATTGTGATGAAAGTTGTAACAGTTGAAAATTGAAAGGCTGCATATTTTGATATAGAATTCATTTTCAACTAATAACCACTATTCTCTTTCTGCTTCTTCTTTGGTCGCTTCTATTTTAGAGAAGTCCAAGCCAGCTTTTACCAAAAGATTATACCATTGAATTACTTTTTTTATATTTGAGGTATACACCCTTTCTTCATCGTAATTTGGTAATACTTCTGAAAAATATGCAACAAGATTTTTGCTATTTTCTTTATGCGAGATGCATTCTTTTCCTTCCTCTTTTTCAAAGATGGTTTTGAATACAGAAAGCAAAAGCACTTCTTCTTCGTAGGTGTAGATTGCAATGTTTTCCAGCATACTAATGTTTTGTGAAGATACGACAGGAAATCTTTTTTTGTCGACTAAAGATTCAACAATAACCCCTGTTTTTGTTTGTGAAACTACTTCGAATAATCCTGGTTTTCCAGTAACTGCAATAATTTTATTATATTCCATATGTATGTTTTGGTCTAACTAAATAGACTATTTACCTTTTTTTAAATTTGGGAAACGCATTCTATAATCCGCTCTAATTTTTCCTTTTGAAATGTTTTCTAATTTCTTTTTAAGAATTCGTTTCTTCAATGAAGAAAGTTTGTCAGTAAATAAAATACCTTCAATATGATCGTATTCGTGCTGAAACACTCTTGCAGCCAATCCGTCCAGAATTTCAGTGTGTGTTTGAAATCCTTCGTCTTGATATTCGATGGTGATTTTTTCATGACGAGTGACGTCTTCACGAACATCAGGAATACTCAGACAACCTTCATTAAAAGCCCATTCTTCTCCTTCTTCTTTGATGATTTTTGCGTTGATAAAAACACGATTAAAGTTCTTTAATACCTCTCTGTCTTTTTCTGATAGATCTTCATCATCAGCAAATGGAGAAGCGTCAATCAAGAATAAACGAATTGCTTTTCCGATTTGCGGTGCTGCCAATCCTACTCCAGAAGCATTGTACATGGTTTCTTTCATATTAGAAATAAGGGTTTCTAATTCGGGGTAGGTAGCATCAATAGAGGTTGCCACTTTTCGTAAAACAGGGTCACCGTATGCAACAATGGGTAATATCATTTATTCTTTTTTTTAAGGATGCAAAAATACAATTTACTCTGACCAATTGCCAATTTTAAGTGCGAATTTATATGAGTACACTATTTTTATTGATTGTATAAATAGGATTGCAATAGGATTGTAGCACTAATTTCGTCTACTAATGCTTTGTTCTTACGTTGATTCTTTTTGAGCCCACTATCGATCATTGTTTGAAAAGCCATTTTGGAAGTAAATCTTTCGTCGACTCTTCGCATTGGGATTTTGGGAAATAGGTTTTTTAGTTTTTTTAAAAATGGCAGAATTAATATTTCGCTTTCGCTATCTGTATTGTCCATTTGTTTGGGTTTTCCTACTAAAAATAATTCGACCTTCTCTCTAGAGCTATACTCTTTTAGAAAAGAAAAAATTTCTTTAGTATCAACTGTAGTTAAACCAGATGCAATAATTTGCATTTCGTCTGTTACCGCAATTCCTGTTCTTTTTTTTCCAAAATCAATTGCTAGAATCCTTCCCAAATTATCTTATTTTTCAACAAAAATACGAAATTAAACAAGGAAAGTAAATATGTTTAAAAATTGTATATTCGTGATGATTTTTAATGATAAATTTATATTTGTAAAAATTAAATAATGTAGATGAAAGATATTAGAGAAATTATTGAAGCAGCTTGGGACAACCGTGATTTGTTAAAAGAAGAAAAAACAATTGCAACCATTCGCAACGTTGTTGATTTATTAGACAAAGGTGCGTTAAGAGTTGCAGAACCGGCTGTGTCGGGTTGGAAAGTGAACGAATGGGTAAAAAAAGCGGTTGTTTTGTATTTTCCAATTCAGAAAATGGAAACCTTAGAAGCTGGAATTTTTGAATATCATGACAAAATACCTTTAAAGAAAAATTTTGCTGAAAGAGGTATCCGAGTGGTACCCAATGCAGTTGCTAGACATGGCGCTTTTATTGCACCGGGCACAATATTAATGCCAAGTTACGTTAATATAGGAGCCTATGTTGATGAAGGAACCATGGTAGATACTTGGGCAACCGTCGGATCTTGTGCACAGATTGGTAAAAATGTTCATTTATCGGGAGGTGTAGGAATTGGTGGCGTTTTAGAACCTTTGCAAGCTGCACCTGTCATTATAGAAGATGGTGCTTTTATTGGTTCACGATGCATCGTTGTCGAAGGTGTGCATGTGGAAAAAGAAGCCGTTTTAGGGGCCAATGTTGTTCTTACCATGAGTACCAAGATTATTGATGTAACGGGAGACACTCCTATAGAAATGAAAGGACGTGTTCCTGCAAGATCTGTGGTGATTCCTGGAAGTTATACGAAGAAGTTTGCAGCAGGGGAGTACAATGTACCTTGTGCATTGATTATTGGAAAAAGAAAAGAAAGTACTAATAAAAAAACCTCATTAAATGATGCCTTGCGAGAATATGATGTGGCTGTTTAATTGAAAAAAACACAATGAAAAAGATTACGGCAATCATTCCGACACTCAATGAAGAAATTCATATTTACGAAGCGATTCGTTCTGTTCGTTTTGCCGATGAAATTATTGTTATTGATTCTTTTAGTTCAGATCAAACGCTAGAAATTGCTCAAAAACACAATGTAAAAATCATCAAGCGAAAGTTTGATGATTTTTCTTCTCAAAAAAACTTTGCCATTGATCAAGCGCAGCACGACTGGATTTATGTCTTAGATGCTGATGAAAGAGTGACTCCAGAAGTTGAAAAAGAAATCTATGAAGCTGTTCAAAATCCAGGAAGTATGTTGGGTTTTATGTTCGTAGGACATTTTATTTTGCAGGAAAAAAATTAAACTATTCTGGATGTCAAAGAGATAAAGTGATTCGCTTATTTTTGAAGGAGTATTGCAGATACAATGGGAGTCTCGTGCATGAAACTATTCAGGCGAACGGAAAAATAGGTTACTTTAAACACAGGATTGATCATTTTTCCTACAAAAATTATGATCATTATATGTCTAAAATGAATCATTATGGAGGTTTAAGAGGAAAACAACTTTTTGAAAAAGGAATGAACGTAAATGTCTTTCATTTTTTGATCAAACCTACTGCAAGATTTCTAATTCATTACTTTTTAAGACTAGGGTTCTTAGATGGAATTCTGGATTTATATTTGCTAAAGCTCAGGCTTATGGAGTATATGTAAGATATGTAAAATTGTGGTTATTGAATAATGGAATTCAAGACCATTAATTTTTTTGGTAGAATGAATAATTGGCAATCAGCCTATATGCTTTGTAAGTTAGCAACGAAAATACTTGCCAAAAAGGACGAATAATTTCACGTATTATTTTTTTCCATAGAATCATTTTATTTTGTTGAATCGTACTCCCCCCAATTTTCTTATCAATACTTGTAACATATTGCTTGTTTGTCGATAGCAGCTTAACTTTGTGCTTGTGTACATCTTGTTTCATCACATCAATAGGAGCATAATAGCTGCTCAAATTCAGAGATAATTTTTTGGCTGCGTTTCTTCCGATAATTTGACCAATCATTAACACAGGTGGGATTATAAAAGTGGTAAGAAGTTCCTTTTTTTCGAAGCTTAAAAACCCCTTTTTGCCAGAGATATCAATAAAATCATTTATAGTAACTTGTGATAAAAGTTGTTCTAGATCGGTAAAAAAATCTTCATGTATTTGTGCATCATCTTCAAGAATAATCGAAAATTCTTCAGGTTGTTCAGACAGTGTTTTCCAAAGTTTAAAATGCGTCAAACAAATTCCGATTTCTCCATCATTTGGAAATGGGAAGTGTGCTAAAATAGTATGTTTTCTTTTTTCTTTTCGTAAGATACTTTTATCCAATTCTTTCCCGTAGATCGCAGGTATTCTTGTGAGAGGAATGTTTAATTTCTGAAATTGTTCCTCCATAAAACGTCTTCGTTCGACGCTTTTTTCTAAATTGATGTAATATACTTTGTATCTACTCATAGTCGGATCCAATTTTCGCAAGCAATTTCATTTTCGGTATTTACAAACCACTTTTTTGGGGAAATTACCGTTTTCTGTTTGTTGTTGTTCAGCCATGCTCCCCACCAAGAAAAACTACTATTTGCAGTGATATTGTTTTTGCAAAGACTCATTAGATATAGATCTTCATGCGGTATTGTTGTATGATCTATAAAAGTAGCATTTTCTATTTTTAGGTTTTCTTTTGTCCACGAAATGTCGTCAGAAAATACAAAAAAATGAGTTTCTTGATGTTTTTCAAGTAAAATGCTGATCGCTTCTTTATAATAGTCTAAACCACAAGTACCATGAACTGTATTTGTTTTTTTATTAGAAATATAATCTCCTCTTCGTATGTGTAAGGAACAGCTGCTTGTTTCTGATTCAATGGTTGTTCTATACATTTTTGTGGTTTCAGAAAGTTCTTTTTGGATGACAAATTCCTCAAGTAATCTTTCTCGGATGCCTAAAAAATATTTTTCGGATTGAAAGTAGCCTTTTACAAATTCATTCCCAGAAAGATGCAATAAGCTTTTGTCAAACAAAAGACTATTTTCTTTTCGGTTTTTTTTGAGTTGAATGTTCCCTAAAAAACTAGTAATAGGACTTGCAGCCTCCAAACCAATCTTAAAATGATCTAATTGATAGCCACCATGTAATTTATAGGTTTTGATTTTTGAAAGACCTAATGTTACTTCATAGCCTTTTTGTTGTAGGGCTCTTGCATAAGCATATTGAAACATTTGATTACCCAAACCACCAAGAATTCTAACAACAATCATTTTAGGTTTAATTTATAAGAATATCCTATTTTTGCAACAGCAGTAAAAATACAAATTTATTGTTATAAAGATTGAATTTTAAAAAATTGAAAACACAAAAACAACCTAGAATCTCTCTTGTTAAAGAATGTTTAGAGTTAGGAGGCACAATTTTATATCCAACAGATACTGTATGGGGAATAGGTTGTGATGCTACAAATTTTAAAGCGGTATCAAAAGTTTTTGAATTAAAAAAGAGAGCAGAAACTAAAAGTTTGATTGTGTTGGTAAGTTCGATTCATATGTTGAAAAAGTACGTTTCAGTTCCGAAAAGAGTCCTTCAAATATTAAAAGAAACCACTCAACCAACTACTATCATCTACCAAAATCCGAAAGGATTTGCAAAAAATGCAATTGCAACAGATGGTACGATAGCGGTACGAATAGTTCAAGATGCATTTTGTAGAAAACTAATTAAACGCTTTCAAAAACCAATCATCTCTACTTCTGCTAATCTAAGTGGTGCTGATACTCCAAAATCATTTCAAGAAATTAGCCTACCAATTTTGGAAGGTGTTGATTATATAGTAAATTTGCAGTCCAACAATGCGCATACAAAACCATCGACAATTTTGAAAGTGGATGGAAATGATATTTTGGTTTTAAGAGCCTAGGTTTTTACCATCAATTCACGATTTAAATTTTACTCCCCACAGGAGTTCAAACCCAGTAAGGGCTTTTAAAAATAATATGAACTACAAAGAGGCAATTTCGTTAGAGATTTTTAAAGTAATTTCCAATGCATCACAAGAATTATCCATCGATAGTTATGTGATTGGCGGGTTTGTCCGTGATTTTTTTCTCAAAAGAGGAGCTACAAAAGATATCGATATTGTTGCAATAGGAAGTGGGATTGATTTGGCTGAAAAAGTGGCCAGTCTTTTGCCTCACAAGCCCAAAGTTCAAGTTTTTAAAACCTATGGAACTGCCATGTTGCGCTATAAAGATGTTGAAATTGAATTTGTTGGCGCACGGAAAGAATCCTATACTGAGGATAGTAGAAACCCAGAAGTTTCGGCTGGAACGCTTCAAGACGATCAGAATAGAAGAGATTTTACAATGAATGCGTTGGCATTGAGTTTGAACGCCTCTAATTTTGGAGATTTGTTAGATCCGTTTCAAGGAATTGAAGATCTTGAAAATAAGTGCATTAAAACCCCCTTAAATCCAGATATTACTTATTCTGATGATCCTTTGCGAATGATGCGTGCCATCCGATTTGCAACACAATTGCATTTTAATATCGAGGAAACTTCTTTAAACGCTATTCATAAAAATTCGAAGAGATTAGAAATCATCACCCGAGAGCGTATCATTGACGAATTGAACAAAATCATCTCCTCTCCAGTTCCTTCCGTTGGGTTCTTATTGTTAGAGCAAACAGGCTTATTGCATCAAATTTTACCAGAACTGGTAGCTTTAAAAGGGGTAGAGGAGATTGAAGGACAAAAGCACAAAGATAATTTTTATCATACTTTAGAAGTGGTTGATAATATTTCTGAAAACACCCAAGATGTTTGGTTGCGTTGGGCTGCTTTATTGCATGATATTGGAAAAGCACCCACTAAAAAATTTAGTAAAAAAGTTGGGTGGACTTTTCATGCTCATGAATTTGTAGGCTCAAAAATGGTTTATAAATTGTTTAAGCGCTTAAAAATGCCTTTAAACTCTAAGGTGAAGTTTGTCCAGAAAATGGTTTTATTAAGCTCTAGGCCGATCGTTTTGGCAACCGAAGTTACAGATGCAGCAGTAAGGCGCTTGGTTTTTGATGCGGGAGACGACATCCATTCTCTGATGACGCTTTGTGAGGCAGATATTACAACCAAAAACCCAAAAAAATTCAAGAGATATCATCACAATTTTGAAGTAGTTCGAACCAAGATCAAAGAAGTAGAAGAACGCGATCGAGTTCGTAATTTTCAACCTCCAGTTTCTGGAGAGGAAATTATGAAAGTATTTAATTTACAACCTTGTAGAGAAATTGGCCAAATTAAAGAAGCCATTAAAGAAGCCATTTTAGATGGAAAAATCCCAAACGAATACCAAGCTTGTTTTGAGTTTATGCTTGAAAAGGGCAAGAATTTAGGGTTTGTTGTTGAATAGAATCTCTTTTGCAAGCTTCCGCTAATTGGGTGAAGTTTCGATTTTAACTCAAACTTTGCATAGTGACTAACTTATAATATTCACCTTTTTGAGCTAGTAATTCATCGTGTTTTCCTTGTTCTACAATTTTTCCTTTTTTGAGAACAACTATTTTATCTGCTTTTTGGATGGTCGATAAACGGTGGGCAATCACTAAAGAGGTTCTGTTTTGCATCATTTGCTCCAAAGCAATTTGCACCAATTGCTCCGATTCGGTATCAAGAGCAGAAGTTGCTTCATCTAAAATCATGATTGGAGGATTCTTCAAAACAGCTCTTGCGATCGACAAGCGTTGTTTTTGACCTCCCGAAAGGGTGTTTCCGCTATCCCCAATATTAGTGTCAAATTTTTGAGGTAGTTGTTGAATGAATTCGTTGGCATTGGCAATTTCTGAAGCTTCTAAGACGTCTTGATTTGTGGCATTTTGATCTCCTAGTTTAATGTTGTTTGCAATACTGTCGTTGAATAATATTGATTCTTGTGACACTATACCCATTAAGTCTCGTAAGGATTTTTTTGTCACGTCTTTGATGTTGTGACCATCAATTAAAATTGCTCCTTTGTGAACATCGTAAAAACGTGTAATTAAGTTGGCGAGTGTTGATTTTCCACTCCCAGACTGCCCAACCAGAGCAACCATTTCCCCTTTTTTAATGGTCAGTGAGAAATCTTTTAAAACTTCGGTTTTTTTGTATTTGAAAGAAATATTTTGAAATTCAATTTCAGAGTTAAAGCTAGTAATGAGAGTCGCATTTTCTTTTTCTTGAATATCGTTTTTAGTATTCAATACTTCTATAATTCGCTCTGCGGAGGCTTCACCTTTCTGGATATTATAATAAGCGGTTGTAATTAATTTAATAGGATTTAAAACGGTATAAAATAGCACGATGTACCCAAAAAATTCATCAGGTTGTAAACTACTAGTGTTGGATAAAACTTCTGATCCTCCATACCATAAAATAGCAATAATAGTAGCAGAGCCCAAAAATTCACTCATTGGAGAGGCTAAGGTTTGTCGATGAAAAACACTGGTCATTAAATTTTTAAACTCTTTTGTAGAAGCATTGAATTTAGATTCAATAACGTTTTCAGCATTGAAGCCTTTTATAATTCGTAAGCCTGTTAGAGTTTCTTCAATAAAGGATAGAAAATTTCCCGTTTCTTTTTGTGCTTTTTCAGATTTTGCTTTTAATTTTTTACTAATGGATGAAATGATAAAACCAGAAACAGGGAGTAAAACAAATACAAATAAGGTCAGTTTTACACTCATAAAAAGCATGATTCCAATTGCGATTATCACTGTTAGTGGTTCTCGAACAATGGTTTCGATAGATGTAAGAATCGATACCTCGACTTCTTGTACATCTGCTGTCATTCGTGCTATAAGATCTCCTTTTCTTTTTTCTGAAAAATACGCAATGGGTAAAGTAACGATTTGATGGTACAATTCATTTCGTAAATCTCTTACAATTCCAGTTCTTAAAAAAGTTATGACAAAGGATGCCAAATAGCGAAATAAGTTTTTTAAAAAAAATAGGGACAAGGCCAACAAACAAATAAATAACAGGGTTTTGATAGTTCCCTGAGTTTCAATTTTATCAGAAATAAAATGATAAAAGGAATCTTTAAAATAGGTTCCTATTTTTGTAATTCCTTCATAGGTAGGTTTTTGGGTCACTTTATTTTCAGTGCCAAATAAAATCCCTAAAACAGGAATAAAAGCCAAAACAGAGAGCACATTGAAAAAGGCATATAAAATATTAAACACAACGTTGAATACCGTATACTTTCGATATCGCTTTTCGTATTTTAAGATGTCTTTAAAATAGCTCATTAATTGAGTTTCATTTCTTTGATAATTCTTTGAATTTTAGCATCCAAAGCGACTTCTGTTTTTTCAGCATTTGCTGTTGTGTCTAAAGGAGTGTTTACACTAATATAAAATTTTATTTTAGGTTCTGTTCCACTGGGTCTTGCTGCAATTCTTGTTCCATTTTCTGTTTGATAAATCAATACATTCGATTTTGGCAAGTCAATATTTGTTTCTTTTCCAGTTATCAGATTTTTTTCTATGGAAGAATTATAATCCGAAAGTGTTATGATTCTTTCTCCATCAATCATTGTCAATGGATTGTTTCGCATCTCACTTAATATTTGTTGAATTTGAGCAGCACCATCCATTCCTTTTTTGACAATAGAAATTAAATGCTCTTTGTAGCAATTGTTTGCTACATAAATTTCCAATAATTCTTGATAAAATGAACTGTTGTTTTGTTTTGCATAAGCTGCAACTTCGCAAGCCAAAAGGGTAGCGGTTACTGCATCTTTGTCTCTTACAAAATCGCCTACCATATATCCAAAACTTTCTTCACCACCGCCAATAAAGTCCATCGTTTTGAAATCTTGAATCATTTTGGCAATCCATTTAAAACCAGTCAACCCAATTTTAGTTTCGACACCGTAATTGCTAGCAATTTTATTAACCAATTCAGTGGAAACAATAGTGGAGCCAATAAATTGGTTTCCATTAATTTTTCCTTCTTCTTTCCATTTCTTTAATAAGAACTGAGTCATGACTACCATGGTTTGATTTCCATTCATCAATTTCATGTTTCCTTGAAGATCCCTAACAGCAACCCCCAATCGATCACAATCGGGATCTGTACCAATCACGATATCTGCCCCAATTTTATTGGCCAAATCTGTTGCCATTTTTAAAGCTTCAGGTTCTTCAGGATTTGGTGACTTTACCGTTGGGAAATTTCCATCCGGTTTTCTTTGTTCTTCAACGATATGTACATCCGTATACCCTGCTTTTTCCAAAGCATCTGGAATTGAAACAATCGAGGTTCCATGCAACGAGGTAAATACAATTTTCAAGTTCTTTCGGTCAATAGTTTCTGAGAGACTTCCGTTTTTTACAGCACCATCAATAAATGCAGCATCGACTTCTGCTCCAATTTCTTCGATAAGTGCATCATTTCCAGTAAAGTTGATGTCAGAAAAATGAAGGCTATTGACAGTTTTGATAATTCCGTTGTCATGTGGAGGTACGATTTGACCACCATCTGACCAATATACTTTGTATCCGTTGTATTCTGGTGGGTTGTGAGAGGCTGTTAATACGATTCCTGCATCACAGTCTAAATAACGAACAGCAAAAGAGAGCTCTGGTGTTGATCGTAAATCTTCAAACAAAAAAACTTTGATATTGTTTGCCGTAAAAACATCGGCTACAATTTTGGCAAATTTCTTGCTGTTGTGTCTGCAATCGTAGGCAATTACTACTTTTAGTTCTTCTTTTTGAATGTTCTGAATAAGGTAATTAGAAAGGCCTTGAGTAGCTCTTCCTAATGTGTATTTGTTAATTCTGTTGGTCCCAGCACCCATAACACCTCTCATTCCTCCGGTTCCAAATTCTGTGTCTTTATAGAACCTGTCTTCCAATTCAGGAGAGTTGGTGTCAATCAGTTGCTGAATTTCTTTTTGTGTTTCGGTATCAAAAGTTGAAGAAAGCCACTGCTTCGCTTTGTCTAAAATATCACTCATTTTAATAATTTAAGCTGCAAATATAAGTATTAGAAATTGAGTTTTTCTTTTATTGAGTAGTGTTTTACGTTGTCCTTAGATTTAATTATCAATTCACCAATAAAACCTGCTAAAAACAATAATGTTCCTAAAATCATTGATGTCAAGGCGATAAAAAACCAAGGATTTTCAGTTACCAAAATAGTAGGATATCCGTGGTAGAGTTTATACAATTTGACTGCTCCAATATATAGTGCGGAAGTGGTACCAAAGAAAAACATAAAAGTTCCCCAAAGGCCAAAAAAGTGCATGGGTCTTTTTCCGAATTTTGATAAAAATGAAATCGTGATTAAATCGAGAAATCCATTGATAAAACGATCGATTCCGAATTTGGTAACGCCATATTTTCTGGCTTGATGACTTACAATTTTTTCACCAATTTTTGTAAACCCTTCATTTTTAGCTAAAACAGGAATGTATCGGTGCATTTCTCCACGGACTTGTACTGTTTTGATAACTTCTTTTTTGTAAGCTTTTAATCCACAATTAAAGTCGTGTAGTTTTAGTCCCGAAGTTTTTCTGGCAGCTGCGTTGAATAATTTTGAAGGAATGTTTTTTGTAATGATATTGTCATAGCGTTTCTTTTTCCATCCCGAAATAAGGTCAAAATTTTCTTTAATGATCAGATCATACAATTCTGGAATCTCATCGGGATTGTCTTGTAGGTCTGCATCCATAGTGATTACCACAGCACCTTGTGCCAATTCAAAACCTGCATCCAAAGCTTGAGATTTTCCGTAATTTTTTTGAAAACGGATTCCTTTTACGGCAGAATTAACTTGAGACAGTTTTTGAATCACTCCCCATGAAGTATCCTCACTACCATCATCTATAAAAATGATTTCATATGCATATTGATTGGATTGCATGACTTTTGCAATCCAATCGTGTAATTCTTGTAAAGATTCATCTTCGTTTAAAAGAGGTATAACTACCGATATATCCATATTATGTTGTTACTGGATTGATATTGTAAACTTACAAAGTTTGTCGTTTACATTCGGTAATTTAATAACTTTCTTCTTCTTTCTTTTTCTTTAAGATCAATGCGAGCAATAATCCTACTATGGAAGAGATTGCCAAAGTTGAGAAGTATCCTTTTATTTGCGCTGTTATTGAGAAGTTATCTTGTGCTTTTATTTTTTCAATTGCTTCATCGATCTGTTCCATTGGAACATTGAAATTCTCCATGGTTTCCGTCGTTTTTATTATTGTCAATTCTTTTACGGTTTCCTGAAGTTCAGGATCTACAACGATAAAAATTAAGATGGTCAGCAAGGTTGAAAGTAAAAGTGCCAAAGCGTTTGAAATAAAGAAAACAGTAAAACCTTCTTTAAAAGTCATATACCCTTGCTGTTCTTTTTTCAAACTTCCAATGACCCAAAATCCGTTTACAAAAAAACCAATCAATAGCAATACAATAAACCAGTAGTTTGTAAAAAAGTTAATGTCAACTACATAAGCGTATAGTGTAAGAGAAATTAAAAAAAGTCCATAAATAATTCCAAAATTTATTCCTTTTGCTTTGATAAGTGGATTCATAGTTTTTAAATTTAAGTGGTTACAAATATATTGAATTCCTTTTTGTCGTTTTTAAAAAACAATCAAAAACAATTGATTAGTAGTCAAACTATTAGAAATGTTACAAAAATTTTGACATTTTTTTAACGGTATAAATAAAAATAGATTGTAAATTTGCCTAGCAAGTCCTACACAACTAGCTCCCTTTGAATCCTCCAGGGCGGGAACGCAGCAAAGGTATTAGGTTGTAGCAGTGTGATGTAGATAGCTTGCCATTTTTTATGCCCTAAAGTTTCCTGTCTAAAGTGTTGATTTCTTTCATCTTTATAAGAACACTTCAGCTATTTTTTTTCATATTTGTACTTGAATCAGAAGTTACAATCCATCTTTTTCTGAATTCGTTAAGGTTTTTATTTTTTTAATTCAATCTAAAAGATATTCATGTCCAAAGTCGTCATCGTTACTGGAGCATCCTCAGGAATTGGGAAGGCAATCGCGACTCTTCTAAATGCTGAAGGATGTAAGGTGTATGGTACTAGCCGAAATCCAAGTACTTTGACCTCTTCTCCTTTTGAAATGATTGCTTTAGATGTACTTGACACTGAAACCATTGAACATACGATTCGTTTTATTCTGGACAAAGAGGGTAGAATCGATGTATTGGTGAACAATGCAGGAATGGGAATTACAGGATCTTTAGAAGAGACTCCTAATTTTGAAATGCGAAGAGCTTTTGATACCAATTTTTTTGGAGCAATCGATATGATGAAGGCTGTTTTACCTCAAATGCGAGCACAAAAGTCAGGCACGATAATTAATATTACTTCGATTGCAGGTTATATGGGCTTACCATTTCGAGGGGTGTATTGTGCCACAAAAGCAGCATTGGAAATCATTACTGAAGCAATCAGGATGGAGATAAAAAGCTTTGGGATTGATGTCGTAAATATAGCTCCCGGAGACGTTGCAACCAATATTGTTGCGGGTAGGTATCACACTCCAGTCTTTGAGGACTCAGCATACAAAGAAGTGTATGAAGCAAATTTAGACTTGATAAATGCAGATGTAACTACAGGAATAGATCCCTCTCGAATAGCTAAAAAAGTTCACCAAATTATTCATAAAAAAAATCCTAAAATCCATTATAAAGTTGGAGGATTCATGGAGAAATTTTCGATCGTTTTAAAAAGGATTTTACCCGATTACCTCTTTGAAAAATTGCTAAGGAACCATTACAAAATATAAAAAGGGGAATTGTTTATAAATGATAGAAAATACTTTTTATTCCGTTCAGTAAATAAAGGGCTTCTTAGTATCTTTGTTTCATTATGAATAAAAAAGTCACCACTAAATAGATACAAATGAAATTTTTTATTGACACAGCAAATTTAGATCAGATACAAGAAGCACAGGCTCTTGGTATTTTAGATGGAGTAACTACGAACCCGTCTTTGATGGCTAAAGAAGGAATTACAGGACAAGCCAACATCATCAATCATTACAAAGCAATTTGTGAGTTGGTAGAGGGCGATGTTTCTGCTGAAGTGATCGCTACAGATTTTGATGGAATGGTCAAGGAAGGAGAAGCCTTGGCTGCTTTAAACCCGCAGATTGTGGTAAAATTACCAATGATTAAAGACGGAATCAAAGCGTGTAAGTATTTTTCTTCTAAAGGAATTAAAACAAATGTTACTTTGGTGTTTTCTGTAGGTCAAGCCTTATTGGCAGCAAAAGCCGGTGCTACCTATGTTTCTCCATTTATAGGCCGTTTGGATGATATTTCTACAGATGGTTTGAATCTAATTTCTGAAATTCGTTTGATCTATGACAACTACGGATTTGAAACGCAAATTTTAGCAGCTTCTGTGCGTCATACTATGCACATCATCGATTGTGCAAAGTTAGGTTCGGATGTAATGACAGGACCTTTAAGCGCGATAGAAGGCTTATTGAATCATCCTTTAACTGATATTGGTTTGGCTAAATTTTTAGCGGATTATAAAAAAGGAAACTAGTAAATAGGTATTTGGTTGAAAAGCAAAGGTTTTTATAGTAGCCACTGTTCAAACTTTTTCTTTTCAACTTTTTACTTTTGAACATCAGCAATGTATCCCAAAAAAGAATTAGCACAAATGGTGATAGCCGCCTGTATTCAATTTAATATTGATACAGTAGTGATTTCTCCAGGTTCACGTAGTGCCCCACTAACAGTCGGTTTTACCAATCATAAAGATTTTAAAACCATTAGTCTTGTAGATGAGCGTAGTGCTGCTTTTTTTGCGCTAGGAATTGCCCAGCAAACCCAAAAACCAGTTGCTATTTTATGTACTTCTGGGTCGGCTTTACTCAATTATTATCCTGCTATAGCTGAAGCTTTTTACAGTTCAATTCCCTTAGTAGTTCTCTCAGCAGATCGACCTAAACATTTGATTGATATCGGTGATGGACAAACAATTCGTCAGGAAAATGTGTTCGAGAATCACATTTTGTTTGCTGCCAACTTAATTGAGGGAGAAACGTTTAACATTCAAAATGCACAATTCTTAGTCGATGCATTACAGACAGCAACAAGTCAACTAGGCCCTGTGCATATCAATGTACCTTTTGATGAGCCCCTGTATGAAACGGTAAGTACTTTTAACGAATTTCATTTTCCTATTGCGACTTCAAAGTCTTCCATAGCTGGTTTTTCGGAATTATCAATTTCTACTGAACTTGCAGGTATTTGGAATACTGCCAAAAAGAAACTCATCCTAGTAGGAGTACATTTTCCTGAAGCAGAAATCAACTCACTAATGCATTTTTATGCGGATGATCCGTCGGTATTAATTATGACCGAGACGACTTCTAATTTACATCATGCAAATGTAGTGGAATCTATAGATCAATTGATTTTTTCGTTAGATGAAAAGGAATTCAAAGAATTACAGCCAGAAGTTTTGATCACTTTTGGAGGAATGATTGTTTCCAAGAAAATCAAACAATTTTTACGCACTTATCCACCCAAACATCATTGGAGCATTGATGTACAAAAAGCCACAAATACATTTTTTTGTTTGACAGAATTTCTTCAGATTTCTCCAATTGCTTTTTTTACTGCCTTCAATCAGGTAGTTCATAAAGGAAATGGAAATTATCAACAACATTGGTTGAAATTTCGAGATCATAAGCGACGCAAACATCAAGAGTATTTGGCAGATATTGAGCATT
Source organism: Polaribacter sp. HL-MS24 (assembly GCF_032758595.1). NCBI lineage: Bacteria > Pseudomonadati > Bacteroidota > Flavobacteriia > Flavobacteriales > Flavobacteriaceae > Polaribacter > Polaribacter sp. HL-MS24. The sequence continues at coordinate 2,062,487 of NZ_CP136415.1, forward strand.
CAGATTTTAAAGTCTTTCACCAAGTTTTACAGAGTGTTCCTCAGAATTCACAATTGCAAATTAGCAATAGCTCTATGATTCGTTATGCACAGTTATTCTCGATTCCTCAATCGATAGAAGTCTTTTGCAATCGAGGGACAAGTGGAATAGACGGTAGTACCAGTACAGCTATTGGTGCCGCATTTGCGAGTAAGAAACAGACAGTTTTTGTTACAGGAGATCTTAGTTTTTTTTATGATAGCAATGCATTGTGGAATCGTCAAATCCCTATCAATTTCAGATTGATTTTGATCAACAATTCTGGAGGAGGAATTTTTAAAATTATTCCAGGGCCTTCCACAACAAATACGATTGAATATTTTGAAACACCTCATTGTCTCACAGCAAAACATTTGTGTGCAATGCATGGTTTTGAATATCAGGTTGCAGCATCAACAGCCCAAGTAGAAAAAGAATTGAATGGGTTTTATGATTCGTCAGAAAAGCCAAAAATTTTAGAAATTTTTACGCCAAGTGCAAAAAATGATTTAGTTTTAAAAGAATATTTTAAATATATAAAGTAATGGAGTTACAAGAAGGAGATAAAGTGCAGCTCATTATTGAGACAGAAACGGCCCTGGGCTATACGGTTTTAATCAATGAAGAATTTGACGGATTGTTATACCGAAACGAAGTTTTTCAAGAATTGGAAGAAAATATGGAAGTGACCGGCTATATAAAAACCATTAGAGATGACGGTAAAATAGATGTTTCATTACGTCCTCAGGGATTTCGAAATGTGATTGACTCTGATGTAGATAAAATACTCCATAAATTAAAAGAAAGTAGAGAAGGCTTTTTATTATTGACCGATAAAAGTTCGCCAGAATCGATTAAATTCCATTTAAAAATGAGTAAAAAATCGTTTAAGAAAGCCGTTGGAAACTTATACAAGCAAAAACAGATCACGATTAAATCGGATAGAATAGAGTTAATTAAAGCCTAAATTATGATAAAAGCCGATTGGAAAACAGCTAAAGTTTACGAAGACATTACCTATACCAAATCGAATGGAGTAGCAAGAATTGCATTCAACAGACCCGATGTTCGGAATGCTTTTCGTCCCAAAACGACCAAAGAATTGTATGATGCATTTTACGATGCAGGCGAAGATGTCAACATCGGAGTGGTATTGCTTTCTGCTGAAGGACCAAGTGCCAAGGACGGAGTGTATTCTTTTTGCTCTGGGGGCGATCAAAAAGCACGAGGACATCAAGGCTATGTAGGAGATGATGGGTATCACCGATTAAACATATTAGAAGTTCAAAGATTGATTCGTTTTATGCCTAAAGCTGTCATTGCTGTTGTTCCAGGATGGGCGGTAGGAGGCGGACATAGCTTGCATGTGGTGTGCGATTTAACCCTAGCTTCAAAAGAGCATGCAATTTTTAAGCAAACAGATGCAGATGTAACCTCTTTCGATGGAGGCTATGGTTCTGCCTATTTGGCAAAAATGGTCGGACAAAAAAGAGCAAGAGAAATCTTCTTTTTAGGAAGAAACTATTCTGCACAAGAAGCCTATGAGATGGGAATGGTCAATGCGGTAATTCCACATGAAGAACTTGAAGATACGGCTTTTCAGTGGGCACAAGAGATTTTAGAGAAATCTCCAACCTCGATAAAAATGTTGAAATTTGCAATGAATTTAACTGATGACGGAATGGTCGGGCAGCAAGTATTTGCAGGCGAAGCAACTCGTTTGGCATACATGACGGATGAAGCAAAAGAAGGGAGAGATGCTTTTTTAGAAAAAAGAAAGCCTAATTTTCCTAAAAAATGGATTCCATAGGTTCGTTTTTCTAACTCATAATTTCAATTCATTACAATGAAATCACAAATCGTTACTTTTTTAATAAAATGCCCAGATCAAAAAGGATTGGTCGCAAAAATCACGAATTTCTTTTTCGAAAAAGGATTTAACATTATTAGCTGTCAGCAATATGTAAATTCCATAGAAAAAATGTATTTCATGAGAATTCGACTTGATGCAGAGGGAGCTAGTCTTACCAAAAAAGAATTGGAACACAGTTTTTTAGAAATTGCAGTTCCTTTGCAGTTTGATTGGTCTGTTAATTTTGGAGGGGTCAAACAAAAGGTTGCCATTATGGTATCGCACACAAGTCATAATTTATACAATTTGTTAGAGCGTCAAAAAGAAGGGAATTTAGATTGTGAAATTGAAATGGTGATAAGCAACCATAACAAATTAAGACCCATAGCAGAAATGTTTGGGGTTCCCTATCATTATTTACCCATTACCAAAGACACAAAATCTGAGCAAGAAGCTCAAATCATCGCGTTGCTTGATGCTCATGAGATCGACTTGGTCATTATGGCTCGATACATGCAAATTTTATCTTCTGAGTTTATCAATCGATATCCAGAAAAAATTATCAATATTCACCATTCATTTTTACCAGCTTTTCAAGGAGCAGACCCTTATAAAAAAGCTTATGAAAGAGGGGTGAAGCTGATCGGAGCTACCGCACATTATGCAACTGAAGATTTGGATGAAGGACCTATCATTGTGCAAAACGTGGAAACTGTAACCCATGATAGTACTCCAAAAACCCTAAAAAAATTGGTGCAGATATTGAAACCTTAGTCTTGTCGAGAGCTGTTAATTGTCATTTACAAAACCAAATTATTGTTTCAGGAAATAGAGCTATTGTTTTTCCAGAAGCGGGAGAGTAGTTCGAATGCCATGGGACCAACAGGAAATTACGAATTGCGATGTGCATTTGAATCCTTTTTAAATGATTTGTAACACATCATTGATAAATTGAAGAACTATTTTGAAAATAATTTGCATTGGGCGCAACTACGCAAAACACATTGAAGAATTGGCAAATGAAAGACCGGAAAATCCTGTTGTCTTTTTAAAGCCAGATTCTGCGATTCTACCTAAGAAAAATCCCTTTTTTATTCCTCCGTTTTCAAATGATATTCATTATGAAGTTGAGGTTTTGGTCAAAATCAATAAAGTTGGAAAGCATATTTCTGAAAAGTTTGCCCATAAATATTATGATGAAATTGGTTTGGGAATTGATTTCACAGCCAGAGATGTTCAAGAAGAATGCAAAACAAAAGGTTTGCCTTGGGAAAAAGCAAAAGCGTTTGATGGCAGTGCCGTTGTTGGAGAATTTTTTCCGAAAACGCAATTCGATCTTACAGCTTTAAATTTTCAATTAACTTTGAATGAGACATTGGTTCAGGATGGAAATACCAATCAAATGCTTTGGAAAATAGACGAACTGATATCTTATGTGTCCCAATATTTTACGCTGAAAAAAGGAGATATTATTTTCACAGGTACTCCTGCAGGTGTAGGGAAAGTTTCAGAAAACGATGTTTTAGTAGGAATAATCGCAGGGAAGGAAGCTTTTCGAATTCGAGTGAAATAGAAAAGCCTTCTTAATAAAGGTGCCAATTAGTAACCCATACAACATGAAAGCTGAAATTATTACCATAGGAGACGAAATTTTAATTGGTCAAATAGTAGATACCAACTCACAATGGATTGGGACAGAATTGAATAAAATTGGAGTTTCTGTTTACCAAATTTCCTCAATACAAGATGACAAGCAACATATTCTAAATGCCTTACAAGAGGCACAGGAACGAGTTGATATTGTTTTGATTACAGGTGGATTGGGGCCTACTAAAGATGATATCACCAAACACACTATCGCAGCGTATTTTAATGATCATTTGGCCTTAAATGAATCTGTTGTAAACCATATTAAGCAATTGTTTGAAACCTATAACATTCCTTTTGGGGAGTCGAATCGTTTACAAGGAATGCTCCCTACCAAAGCTACTTATTTAAAGAATGAAGTGGGTACAGCATATAGGAATGTGGTTCAATGAAAATAACACTGTTTTTATTTCGATGCTTATGGAGTTCCAAACGAAATGAAACATTTGATGCGAACAAAAGTGCTGCCTAAAATTCGAAAGGAATTTAACTTGCCTTTCATTATTCATAAAACCATTATGACTTATGGACAAGGAGAAAGTATAATTGCAGAACGGATTGCTGATTTTGAAGACAATTTACCTTCTTTTATCAAATTGGCCTATTTGCCAAATTACGGACGTGTTCGATTGCGCTTGACAGCGAAAGGAGATCAAAAAGAGCTTTTAGAGACCACTTTAACGAATTTGATTCAACAATTGTATCAATTGCTACCAGATATCATTTCTGGTGTCGACGAGTCGGGTACGATTGAGAAAAAAGTAGGTGATTTGCTAACCGAGAGAAATCAAACGGTTTGTACCGCAGAAAGTCTCACAGGAGGAAGAATTGCTGCAACTTTGGTGGAAGTTCCAGGTGCTTCAGCTTATTTTAAAGGCAGTTTGGTTGTGTATACCGCTGCGTTAAAGGAAGAACTTCTTGGAATTTCCAAGGAGCTAATTGACAAATATACCGTAGTTAGTAGTGAAGTGGCCATCCAAATGGCAATACAGGCACGATTGAAATTGAAGACAGATTACGCCATTGCAGTTACAGGAAATGCTGGCCCTACAACAGATCACAACGATAAAAGTGTGGGATTGGTATATATATCAATTGCTTCAAAAGACGAAGTTATAGCGCATGAGTTCAACTTTGGGCAACCTAGAGAAAAAGTTTTAAAAAGAACAGTGAATAAAGCCCTTGAATTATTCGCGAAAGAAATTCAAAAAAATTAGCGAAATAGTTTTGTTTGAACTTAAAAAAATATGTAAATTTGCACCTCGTTTAGAGATAATACAATAAAAACGATCCAGAAGAATGTCAAAAGTTTGTGAATTAACAGGAAAAAAAGCGATGGTTGGGAACAATGTTTCTCATGCTTTGAATAGAACCAAAAGAAAATTTAACGCTAATCTTATGACCAAGCGTTTTTATATACCAGAAGAAGATAAGTGGGTAAAACTTAAAATATCTGCCTCTGCGTTAAAAAACATTAATAGAAAAGGTATTTCTGCAGTTATTAAGGACGCGAAAGCGAACGGATTTTTAACGAAGTAATCTTCCCTCAATAAAAATATACAGAGATGGCAAAAAAAGGAAACAGAGTTCAAGTAATATTAGAGTGTACAGAACACAAAGCAACTGGTTTACTAGGAACTTCAAGATATATTACTACTAAGAATAAGAAAAATTCTCCTGATAGAATGGAAATTAAAAAATTCAATTCTATCTTAAAGAAAATGACAATTCATAAAGAAATTAAATAAGAAGGAACATGGCAAAGAAATCAGTAGCATCGTTACAGACAGGATCAAAAAGATTAAGTAAGGCTATAAAAATGGTGAGATCTCCAAAAACAGGAGCCTACATGTTTGTAGAAACAATCCTAGACCCTTCAAAGGTAGATAGCTTTTTAGCTAAAAAGTAATTATCTTCCATACATATTATACAAAGCTACCTTCTAATTTAGAGAGTAGCTTTTTTTTATATCTTTACATCTCAGTTCTTCCTTTTTAAGAAAAGGAGTTTCAATTAAATTTTTATTCAAAGATGTTACTAATAAGAAGGGTAGGATTGCATTGGAATTTTTTTTAGAGCACAAGAAATAGCATACATACAAACCATGAGTTTTTTAAAAAACATATTTTCAAAAGAAAAAAAAGAAACCTTAGACAAGGGCTTAGAAAAAACCAAAACAAGTTTTTTCACAAAGCTTTCCAAAGCTGTTGTTGGGAAATCGAAAGTCGACGATGATGTTTTAGATAATTTGGAAGAAATTTTAGTCGCATCAGATGTTGGTGTTGCTACTACCTTAAAGATTATTAATAGGATAGAAGAGCGAGTTGCCAAAGATAAATACTTGGGTACAGAGGCCTTAAATCAAATCCTACACGAAGAAATTGCAGGTTTATTATCCGAAACTAATTTGGGAGACGAAACTGAGTTTACTATTCCTACAAACCAAAAACCCCATGTTATTATGGTTGTGGGTGTTAATGGCGTTGGAAAGACAACTACAATTGGTAAATTGGCAAGTCAGTTTAAAAAACAAGGGTTCAAAGTTGTCTTGGGAGCAGCAGATACCTTTAGAGCGGCAGCCATTGATCAATTACAGATTTGGGCAGACAGAACAGGTGTTCCAATTGTTCGTCAAGAAATGGGTTCAGATCCAGCATCGGTAGCATTTGATACCTTGACCTCCGCAGTCACTCAAAATGCAGATGTGGTCATTATTGATACGGCAGGGCGCTTGCATAACAAAGTCAATTTAATGAACGAATTGACAAAGATCAAGCGAGTTATGCAAAAGGTGGTTGTAGATGCACCTCACGAAGTGTTATTGGTATTGGATGGGTCTACTGGACAGAATGCCTTTGAACAAGCAAAACAATTTACAAAAGCCACTGAGGTAACTTCTTTGGCTGTAACAAAATTAGACGGAACCGCAAAAGGGGGAGTTGTCATTGGAATTTCAGATCAATTTCAAATACCTGTAAAATATATTGGAGTCGGAGAAGGAATCGATGACTTACAAGTCTTTAATAAGCACGAATTTGTCGACTCCTTTTTTAATTAAAGTTGAAAATAGCGTGTTTTAATACTCCTTTTACTTCTTTGTAAAAGGAGTATTTTTTTTATCATATATTTATCATTCATACTAAATAACCTAATTGAAAACTATTTTAGGGGAATTTTTAAGAAGTAAAAGGGAATGATTTATCTTTGTAACAGTTAAAAAAAAAGAAAATGGCATTAATAAAATCAATCTCTGGTATTCGAGGTACAATTGGAGGGAATACAGGTGATAACTTAACTCCAATAGATGCAGTAAAGTTTGCAGCAGCATACGGAGCCTTCATTAAGAAACGAAACGCAACAAAACAACAAATAAAAGTAGTTATTGGAAGAGATGCTCGTATCTCTGGAAAAATGATCTCGAGTTTAGTCGCCAATACCTTAGTGGGGTTGGGGATAGATGTCATTGACCTAGGCCTGTCTACAACACCAACTGTTGAGGTCGCTGTTCCTTTAGAAAAGGCAGACGGTGGAATTATCCTCACTGCTTCTCACAATCCAAAACAATGGAATGCTCTGAAATTACTCAACGAAAAAGGAGAATTTTTAAATGGCGCCGAAGGAGAAAAAATATTAGAATTGGCAGAAAGTGAAGCCTTTTCTTTTGCAGAAGTTGATGATTTAGGAAGCTATACCAAAGACAGTTCCTATTTAGAAAAACACATACAGGAAGTTTTAAAATTAGACTTGGTGGATGTAGCCGCCATTCAAAAGGCAAACTTTACAGTAGTGGTCGATGGCGTAAATTCTACTGGAGGAATCTTTATTCCTGCATTGTTAAAAGAACTCAATGTTACTTGTATAGAATTGTACTGTACACCTAATGGAGAGTTTCCACACAATCCTGAGCCATTAAAAGAGCATTTGACCGATATTTCTAATTTGGTCGTAGAAGAAAAGGCAGATTTTGGAATTGTGGTGGATCCCGATGTAGATCGATTGGCATTAGTTTGTGAGGACGGTTCTATGTTTGGTGAAGAATATACCTTATTGCTTGTGCAGACTACGTTTTAGGGCGTTTGGGTGGCGGAAATACCGTTTCCAATTTGTCTTCTTCAAGAGCCTTAAGAGATGTCACCGAAAAGCATGGGGGTAGCTATACTGCAAGTGCTGTTGGAGAAGTGAATGTAGTGCTGAAAATGAAGGAAACCAATACGGTAATTGGTGGAGAAGGAAATGGTGGAATCATCTATCCAGCTTCGCATTATGGGAGAGATTCTTTGGTAGGAGTTGCCTTGTTTTTATCGCATTTGGCGCATCAAAAAATATCATGTAAAACACTAAGAGATTCGTATCCAAGTTATTTTATGAGTAAGAATAAAATTCAATTAACGCCATTAATAGACGTTGATCAAATTTTAGAAACCATGACCCATCTATATAAAGAGGAAGAAGTAAATACCATCGATGGTGTGAAAATTGATTTTGCAGATGAATGGATTCATCTGAGAAAGTCAAATACAGAGCCAATTATTAGAATCTATACAGAAGCAACCTCACAAGAAGCTGCAGATAATTTAGCAGTACGATTTATCAACGAAATTAAGGAGATTATAAAATAATTTAATAATAAATTATGAACATACATACTGGAATTTTGTGGGGACTCCTTTTTAGCTTTTCAACTTTACTAGGACAAGAAATAGGAGATGTTCCAAAGGCTCACACAGTGGTCAATAAAGGAAAATTCTTTGTGTATTGGGGTTGGAATTGGGCAAATTATTCCAATTCAGATATCCGATTCCAAGGGGCAGATTATGACTTTATATTGTCGGATGTCCGTGCGGAAGACCGACAAACAGCATTTTCTGTGAATGATTATTTCAATCCCGCAAATATTACCATCCCACAAACCAATTACAGAATTGGGTATTTCTTCAAAGAGCATTATACCATTTCTGTGGGGGTAGATCACATGAAATATGTCATGATTGCTGATCAAAAGGTTCAAATTAACGGAGAGATCAATACTCAAAACCCGATCTATGACGGTAGCTATACGAATCAAGAAATTCAATTATCTGAGGATTTTTTACAATTTGAACACACTGATGGGTTGAATTATGTAAATTTAGAACTCAAACGGTTTGACAATATTGATCATTACTTGGGTTTGGATTTAGAAAATTTACAAATCAATCTTACTGAAGGATTTGGTGCAGGGATATTGTATCCAAGAACAGACACCACATTGTTAGGGAAAGAAAGGCATGATAATTTTCATTTATCTGGATGGGGAATTTCTGCTGGAGCAGGATTGAATATTACTTTTTTAAAGCATTTTTATATTCAGGCTGATTATAAAATTGGATACATCAATATGTCCGATATCAAAACCTCATTAAGTTCTTTAGATTCGGCATCTCAACATTTTTATTTTTTTCAAAACAACATTTTAATCGGAGGGAAATTTGGAATTTTCTAGTAAGAAAATGAAGCTAGAGCAATATTTTAATCAATTTAGAGAACAGATCATCGGTATTGATCAGACCTTTCAAACCCCTTATGGGTTGAAAAAAATGAGATATACAGATTGGACTGCTAGTGGAAGATTGTATGGTCCAATTGAGTCTAAAATTACACATCAATTCGGTCCTTTTGTTGCAAATACGCATACAGAAACTTCGACTTCTGGAGCTGCAATGACACTCGCGTATCGGGAAGCACGAAAAATAATTAAAAATCATGTAAATGCCAATGATGATGATGTCCTGATTACTTCGGGTTCTGGGATGACAGGGGTTGTCAATAAATTTCAGCGAATTTTAGGGCTAAAAGTTTCTGAAGGCTTAAAACCCTATACTACAATTCCCGAAGACTTGAAACCGATTGTTTTTGTCTCTCATATGGAGCATCATTCCAATCAAACTTCTTGGTTAGAAACAATAGCAGATGTCGAAGTAATTCCTTCTAATGAGGAGGGTTTACTTTGCTTGAAAAATTTTGAAAAAGCGATTCTAAAATACCAACACCGAAAAATTAAAATAGCTTCGATCACTGCTTGTTCAAATGTAACAGGTATTAAAACGGAATATCATAAAGTGGCAAAATTACTTCACCAGTACAATGGGTTGTGTTTTGTCGATTTTGCTTGTTCTGCACCTTATGTAAGGATCGACATGCATCCAGCAGCTCCCGATGCCTCTTTGGATGCAATTTTTTTTTCGCCACATAAATTTTTGGGAGGACCTGGAAGTTCTGGTGTTTTGATTTTTAATAAAAGGTTATATAAAAATGCGGTTCCAGATAATCCTGGAGGAGGAACTGTGAGTTATACCAATCCGTGGGGACAACATGATTATTTTGATGATGTTGAAACCCGAGAAGATGGGGGAACTCCAGCGTTTCTTCAAACGATTCGGGTAGCGCTTTCGATTCAATTAAAGGATCAAATGGGCACCGATAAGATTCAAAATCGTGAAGACGAAATTAATGAAATTATTTTCAAGACCTTAGAGAATCTCCTGGGGTTAAAATTTTAGCACCCAATCAAAAAAAACGGTTGAGTATTTTTTCCTTTTATTTTGAAAAATACCACTTTAATTTAGTTGTAAAGTTGTTAAACGATCGTTTTGGAATGCAAACTCGAGGCGGTTGCTCTTGTGCAGGAACCTATGGTCACTTTTTGTTGAATGTTGATCAAGAAGCCTCTCATAGAATTAAAGGAGAAATTTTGGAAGGCTGTTCTTCTCATAAACCAGGTTGGATTCGGATGTCTCTTCATCCTACTATTTCCAACGAAGAAGTTGATTTTATTTGCAATTCATTACAATTATTGGCAGTCCATATCGAGGATTGGTCAAAAGAGTATCGTTATGACATCCAAAAAAATGATTTCGTTCATATTTCTGTTCCACCAGTTGAAACGGACCTAATTGACGATTGGTTCTCTTTGTAATCTTTATTGAAATTTTGCAGGTACCTTGTTTCTGTGTTTAAAACGCTTGTGAGACCACAAATAGAGTTCGGGCTGCTGCATAATATTTTGTTCCGTTAATGCGATGTATTGGTCGGTAATTTCGTAATTGTTAAATTTCGTTGGGGTATCTGTGATCAATTGAAATTCAGTCTCATAATACCCTCGTTTAATTTTTCTTGTTACATAATTGATCACTACCAAGTCAAATTTCTTTGAGAGCATTTCTGCACCTGTATGTACAGGAACTTTTATTTGAAAAAAATCTCTCCAGTAATACGTTTTGTGTACTTGAGGAGATTGGTCACTTAATAAGAGATAAGCTCCTGGTCATTTCCAGAAAACCGTTCATGCATTCCTTTCACCATCTCAGAAGTTTTGTATCCAATACAGCCAAACTTTTCTCTGGAGGCACGAACCCATTTTTCAAAATAGGGATTACTAAGTTTTGTGTAGGCACCGTAGATAGGGTTGTTTAGTACCAAAGGCAAACTTATAGACCATTCCCAATTGGCTTGATGTGCACCTACCAAAGCCACACTTCGTTGTTTCTTGAAATATAAGTTAACCAATTCTGGATTTTTGTAGGCATATCGTTTTCGGATTTCTTTTTCGCTAATAGAAAAAGCTTTGATACTCTCTACAAATAAATCAGTAAAATGCGAAAAGAACTTTTTTGAAATTGCTGTTCTTTCTTTTTGCGTTTTATCTGGGAACGCCAATTGCAAGTTTTCTAAAACAACTTGTTTTCGATATCTAAAAACATGATAAATTAGAAAGTATAAAACGTCTGATAGAAGATATAAAAGTCGCATTGGTGTTCTAGACAACATCCAAATAAGTGGGTATGAAATTGCAAATAGAAGAAACTGCATGGATATTCTTTTTATTTTGCAAATATCGTATTAAAATTAATAATGGAATCGTTTTCCTAAGTTCATTTTAGTATGTTTGTGAAAAGCTACAAAAATATGAATCAAGCCGTTTTATGTATCATTATTGCGAATGTAATTGCCTCTATGAAGGGGTTTCATGATCCTTCGTTTTTAAATACCTATAAATTTCAGGTAAATAAAGTGCTTGCTGGAGAAAAATTAAGAACGCTTACCTCAGGATTTCTTCATGTTGATTGGACACATCTTGGCTTCAATATGTATGCCCTCTATTTGTTTGGAAGAATCGTTAGCAGTATGTTGGGGACTCCTTATTTTTTACTCATCTATTTTGGAAGTTTGATTACTGGAAGTTTATACGCTTTACAACATCATAAAAACGAACCCTATTATAGTGCAGTGGGGGCCTCGGGTGCTGTTACAGGAATCGTTTATGCTTCTATTTTATTATACCCAGAAATGGAACTGTATCTCTTTTTTGTTCCGATTCCGATACTAAGGCTATATTTTTGGGATTGGGTATTTGTTGTATTCTATTTATGGAATGAAAAAGCAAGTGGGAAATATTGGTCATTCTGCACATTTAGGAGGAGCAATGGGCGGTTTTGCACTCACGCTTTTAGTAAAACCGGAGCTATTTTCAACCCATACATTTGTGGTTGGTTTGTTGGCAGTTCCAATCGTTTTATTGCTGCTTTTTGGGGATCGCTTAAAAGAGCTGTAATACACCAATCCAAACTTTTTGAACGAGGAATTTGAGTGAAGTTATTCAAGATGAATTACTCCGCTGGGTTTTCTAAAATAAATAGAGTTTAGAGCAAAAAAAAACTCCATTGTGCAATGGAGTCTTTAGAGCGAAAGACCGGGTTCGAACCGGCGACATTCAGCTTGGAAGGCTGACGCTCTACCAACTGAGCTACTTTCGCGTGGTAAAGAGCCACAAAGATAGAATCATTTTTAACTTAAACAATCTTTTTTTGTGAAAATTTATGAATATTTTGTTCTCTCTTACAGTATATTTTAAAAGTGAAATGCACCAATAAGAGTGCCTTTATTGACTTGAAATTCACGGTTTCTTCCTAACGAGATCTCAACTGCCTCACTACCTATTACTTGCATGTATTTGGGAGTGAGAATTGTAAGCTCCCCCTAATTAGGACTGTTTAAATTTTCTACTATCGAATTTGATGATATTTTGAGCTATAAATCAAGTTTTTATCGCTCAAAATTGTTTCCTATAAGAAAAATGGGAGTTATTAGCGTAGAAAAGAACAAGAATAGTAGTTGTCAAAAAAATAAAAAAGCAGTTACATAAACGATGTAACTGCTTTTTTTTTGTAGCGAAAACGGGATTTGAACCCGTGACCTCAGGGTTATGAATCCTGCGCTCTAACCAACTGAGCTACCTCGCCATTTATTCTTTGAGGCTGCAAATATAATCGAATTTTACAGACTAGCAAGAGCTGGTTTTAAAATTTTTTTAAAATAGAATAAATAACTATATTGTGAGCTCAATAAAAAAGCAATGGAAAAAATAAAATACGAAATTGAGATTCCTATACATGCTTCTCCAAGAATGTTGTATCAATATATTTCTTCACCCTCAAATTTGCAAGAATGGTTTGCAGACAAGGTGAACTCTCGGGGTAAGATTTTTAGTTTCTTTTGGGAAGATGTTGAAGAAAAAGCAGAATTGATTACCAAAAAAGCAGATGATCGAATCCGATTCAAGTGGTTGGAAAGTGAGGATGATGATAGTTATTTTGAGATTAAAATTCAGGTAGATGCACTTACCAAAGATGTTTCACTAATCATTACAGATTTTGCTGATGATGAAGATGAAGTTGAAGAATCAAAGCAACTGTGGGAAAATCAAATTGACGAACTTAAACATACCATCGGAGCCTAATCTCCAAAGGAAAGAATCTGAAACTCGACAAATCGTCGGGTTTTTTTATGCTTCATTCATACAAAAAACAGTAATTTTACGCTTTTAAAAATCTACAGATGGTAAACTTCAACGGCGATCTCGTCCATTCAGATCAGATCACTTTAACAAAAGACAATAGGGCATTTAAATACGGTGATGGCCTTTTTGAAACCGTAAAAGTAGCCCAGAATTCTGTTGTTTTTTGGGAAGATCATTATTTTCGACTCATGGCTTCTATGCGAATGTTGCGAATGAACATACCAATGTCTTTTACTTTAGAGTTTTTGGAAGAAGAAATTTTGAAAACAGTAAAAGTTCAAGACGCAGCAACGTCTTATCGAGTTCGTTTGTCTGTCTATAGAAGAGACGGTGGTTTGTATACCCCGGCGACCAACGAAATTGATTATTTATTGGAGGTTTCCCCAATCAAAATTCTTGAAAAAGGAAGTTACAGCATTGATTTGTATAAGGATTTTTACAATTATTCAGGATTGCTTTCTACAGTGAAAACAAACAATAGAATGCTCAATACCCTAGCAAGTATATTTGCCCATGAAAATGATTTGAACAATGCCATCCTTTTAAATGAAAATAAAGGAGTAGTTGAGGCGACCAATGGAAATATCTTTATTGTAAAAAATCAAGTTATTAAAACACCTGCTTTAACAGAAGGCTGTATCAAAGGAGTTACTCGTGGGAAGATTATAGAAATCATCTCAAAAAACGAAGATTTTACAATTGAAGAAACTTCCATCTCACCTTTCGAAATTCAAAAAGCAGACGAAGTCTTTATCACTAACGCGATTACCGGAGTGCAAACAGTGACCAATTACCGGAAGAAAGTTTTTGCTACTGCAATTGGAGAAAAGCTTTCGAATTCTTTACGAATCTTACAAGTATTAAAGAAGTAATTAGTTTTGATTGAAGTCACTAGGAGCATTTGCCCAAAGTTTGTAAGCACCTCCTTTTTGTAACAATTTATTTTTCCAAAGAGTCGCATTGTCTTTAGCAAAAATATTATCGAAGTCATTTTCTGAAACAAACCAAGAATCGCTTTTTACTTCTTCTAAAAGTTGCTCTTTTGTCCATCCAGAATATCCTAAGAAAAATCGAATATCTGAATTGTCTAAGACATTGTTTTCTAATAATTTTTTGAGGGTTGAGAAATTTCCTCCCCAATAAATTTCATTGCTTACGGCAACACTATCGGGAATCAAATTGGGAACACGATGCACAAAATAGAGGTTGTCTTGTTCTACAGGTCCTCCTTCATATACGGTAAATTTTGATTGAATGTCAGGCAATAAATCTTGAAGAGTAAACTCTAAGGGTCTGTTCAGTATAAAGCCAACAGCATTGTTTTCTGTCAATTCTGTAAGCAAAATGATGGTTCTATTAAATGAGTTGTCATTTAAAATAGAAGGCTCAGCAATGAGTAAGTTTCCTTTTTCTGGTTTGATAGCTAATGATTTTATTAGATCGAAGATACATTTTTTTTAATCCATAAAAAAAACTCTCTTAAAAAATAAGAGAGTTTTATATAACTTAAGAGTACGTATTAGTTTACAGCTTCGCTTAAACCAGCACCAGCTTTAAATTTTGCTACGTTTTTAGCAGCAATTTGAATTGTTTTTCCTGTTTGAGGGTTTCTACCATTTCTAGCAGCTCTGTTAGAAACAGAAAATGTTCCGAAACCTACTAATGCAACTTTTCCACCAGCTTTTAAAGCTGAAGTTACGTTACTAGTAAAAGACTCTAATGCTGCCTTAGCTGCTACTTTAGAAATTCCTGCGTCTGCAGCGATTGCGTCGATTAAATCTGACTTGTTCATAATGATTAAATTTTTAAAATTAGTGTAAAGTTTTTGCCTATCGGCTTAACAAATATAGACGGATTCAGCTTTCACGCAAATTAACACCCTAAAAAAATCCTGTTTTGTTAATAAATAGAGTGATTTTGTTAATAACAGCACTAAAAAACAGGGTTATCTCTCGAATACCATACCAATAGGGGCTTTAGATCATTTTTGATTCCGTACTGAAAACGTAGCCATTGAGAAGACTTTTTGAATCCATTTTTTTCTTTCCAGCGAGTTTAATTTCATCAATAAAGAGGTAGCCACCTTGAACAGCAACTTTTAGTTCTTTTTTTGAAGAAAGAATGGTTCCAATCTCATTTTTATGTGGAGTAAATTCTTTACGAACAGCATATATTTTTGCAGAAATTACTTCATCACCATCTATGATGTTGGTCCATGCTGCTGGAAAAGGATTCAATCCACGTATTTTGTTATAGATGGTCTCTAAAGGTGCGTTCCAATCAATTTTACAATTATCAGAATTCAGTTTGTAAGCCGATTTTTCTTCCAGCTCGGGTTGTGTATAGGTTGTTACGGTATTGTTTTGAATTAATGCTACGGTTTCGTTCACCAAGTCAGCACCTAAGTGCATTAATTTGTCATGCAGGGTTCCAACAATCTCATCCGAATCAATTTCAACTTCTTTTTGAAGGATGATTTCTCCAGTATCTATTTTATCATCAATAAAAAAAGTAGTAACACCAGTTTTGGTTTCTCCATTTATAATAGCCCAATGAATGGGAGCTGCCCCTCGATATTCAGGTAATAAAGAAGCGTGAAGATTGAATGTTCCATAAGCAGGCATCTGCCATACTTCTTTGGGCAACATTCTAAACGCAACCACTATTTGTAAATTGGCATTTAAATTTTTTAACTCTTTTTGAAATGCTTCACTTTTTAAATTGAGAGGTTGCAAGAGGGGCAATCCTTGAGACATTGCATATTCTTTTACAGCAGATTGATGAATTTTTCTTCCCCTACCAGCGGGTTTGTCAGGCGCAGTAACAACACCTACAATTGTATAATTTGCTGAAACTAATTTTTTTAAAATTGTCACCGCAAAATCTGGGGTTCCCATAAAAATAATTCGGATATCTCTCATTCGTTGTTCTTTAAATAGAATTTGTTTTGATTGTTGATTGCTAGAGTATCTTCCAATACCAATGCTTGCAAATGTATTAAAATGTGCTTTTCATTGGCTTCAATACGATGACAAATCTCTAAAGAACTTAACGATGTATTTTGGGAGAGTAGTTCTAAAATCATTGCTTTCAAAGAATCAGGACTCTTTTTTTTGGACAGACACACATCACAAATACCACAGGGTATGGTTTTTAGTTCATCAAAATAGCGCAGTATTTGGATGCTTCTACACATACTGTCATTCTTTATAAAACGAATGATGTCGGTTGCCTTTTTTCTTTTTTGAAGAAGGTAGTGTTCAATTTCTTTGGCACTTCTGTTGATCGTTTTTTCGTCTTCTCTAGGGTGTAAAAACAGTATTTCGGAATTGGATAGGGCGGGCTTGTATATCAAAATCTCTTCTTTTTCTAGGGCAGTAAAATAGGCACAAACCATTTGATGGGTCAATCCAGCTTTTTTTGCCAAAAAATATTCATCAATTTTTGTTTCTTGCTCAAATAAACCTGCATAACTTCTTAAGACGATCGCTATAAAATGATGTAGTTTTTTATTTCTTTGAGTAAAATGTATGACTTGTTTGCTCGTGGCTGTAAATTGCAACACTGATTTTTTATTGAAATCGGAGTGTATACTTATAATTTCTTGGTTATTCAGTAATTTTAAACAGGTAGATACTTTGGAAGCTGAAAACTCATATTTTTTACTAAATGCAAATACGTCAAATTGAAATGGAGTTTCGACCAATTCTCCATTGGCTATTTGAAAATATTGAAACAATTTTTTGTAAACATTTTTAATTTCTACAATTGTGGGTAAGTGATGTTCTAACTGTTCTTCGAAAAGTCGAATGTCTGTATCATTTTGCAATACAACCGAAAATGATTTTTTACCATTTCTTCCCGCTCTTCCTGCTTCTTGCACATAGTTTTCTATACTAGATGGGATATTCAAGTGAATAACAACTCCTACATTTGCTTTGTCGATTCCCATACCAAAGGCATTCGTCGCTACAACAATGGGGGTTTTTTCGCTCATCCAATTGTCAAAAGTTACTTTTTTTATGTCTGAAGATAGACCTGCATGATAAAAGCTACTTTTGAAGTTATTGGCATTTAGAAAATTTGAAATCTCTTCGGTTCTTTTTCTTGAATTGGCATAAACAATTGCAGGTGTTTTTGTTTTTTTAAAAATCTCAAGAAGTCGATTCAATTTATCCTCAACTTTAAAAATTTGATATGCCAGATTTTCTCTTTTAAAGGTTTGTTTAAAAAGAAGGGCATCTTCAATTCCTAGATTATTATGAATGTCGTCAATTACTTTCTGATTTGCTGTGGCAGTCAATGCAATCATTTTCACATCGGGTAAAATTGCTTTCAAAACATTGATATTTCTATAAGAGGGCCTAAAATCGTGACCCCACTCTGAAATGCAATGTGCTTCATCTACAGCAATAAATGAAACGTGAAGTTCTTTTATTTTTTGTTGAATGAGACTAGACTGAAGACGTTCTGGAGAAATGTATAAGAATTTAAAGTTACCAAATTTTAAATTATCAAAAAGTGAGACGATATCATCTTGGGTGCTTTTCGCAGGAATGCTCATAGCTTTAATTCCTTTTTCTTGCAAACTATTCACTTGATCTTGCATCAACGCTATAAGGGGAGAAATAACAATGCAAACTCCTTTTTCTAAAAGAGCTGGAACTTGAAAACAAATCGATTTCCCTCCTCCAGTAGGTAATAAGGTAACTATATTTTTTTTTGCTAAAACCGCAGCGATGATTTCCTCCTGTAAGGGTCTAAATTTTGGATGGCCCCAATACTCTTTGAGTATTTCTATTGAGGTACTCATAGTGAATGCTCTAACGAATTGAGAATAAATTGGCTTCGATCGGTGATGCTACCAAAAGGAACATTGATCATTTTATAACCAATTTGTTCGTAAGCTTTTTCTATAAATGTATTGATGAATTGGGCTTGCTCAAAAGTTTCATACCGCTCATTGTCGGAGATATAAATTTCTTCCCAGGAGCAAACATAAATACTTTGTCGTAAAGATATTCATTGCTTTTCGATAAAAATTTTTCTGGAAACGGAGTGTTGAAATAATTCATATAGGCAAACACGTCTGGGATTCCTCTGTCAAAAAAAATAAGAGGCTCTTTACTTTGAGAAGCTTCTAGGTATTGTCGCTCTCTTCCTTCTAAAAGCAGTGTACTAAAAAGTAGAGGCTCTGTCAAAAACATCTGCTCGATTCCTTCTTCTTTTGCTTTTAGGGTTACTTCTCTTGAGACTTCCTGCATGCACAAAAAACCTTGATTAGTTAAAGCATTTAGTACCGAGGTTTTGCCTGTTCCTAGCCCGCCAATTAAAACAATTTTCTGCTGCATATCACAAAAATAAATCATTCCCTTTATAAAACTAAGTTTTTAGTGTAATTTTGTGTATTGTTATTTTAAAGTAAACAATAAAAAATAGAATTTATGGTTAATGAAAGAGATGCGTTTTATTCAAATTTAAAACTGCAGCTAGAAGATACAACAGATTTTCCAGCAGAGTACATGTACAAATTTATTGTCCCTACAAGCGAAAATCAAGTACAAGAAGTACAAGATGTTTTTAATAAAGGAGGTGCTGTGATAACAACAAAAAAATCAAAAACTGGCAAATACGAAAGTTTAACCGTTCTTTTAAAAGTAATCAATGCAACAGAGGTTATTGAGTATTACCAAAAAGCTGAAAAAATAAAAGGAATAGTATCATTATAAGGAGTCTAAATCATGAAAAAAATTATTGTAGTAAGTATGTTGTTGATGCATACATTCGTTTTTTCTCAAACGAAGTCTAAAACATTAGTAACGATCAATGATGAAAAAATTTCAGTTGCTGATTTTAAACAGGTGTACGAAAAAAATTTAAACGTTATTGAGAGTGAAGCTTCAAAAGACATTGCGAATAATTTAGATTTATTCATCAATTTCAAATTAAAAGTGAAGGAAGCTTATGCAATTAAATTAGATACCCTCCCGTCCTACAAGAAGGAGATTGAGATGTATCGAAATCAATTATCAGCACCTTACTTACAAGATAAAAGTTTAATAGAAAAATTATTATCGGATGCTTACTATAGAACTAAAAATGAAATCAAAGCCAAGCATATCTTAATTCGCTCTGCTATGGATGCAAGTCCAGCAGACACTTTAGCAGCCTATCAAAAAATTGTAGAAATTAGAAACCGAATTATGGCTGGTGAGGATTTTGAAACTGTTGCCGAAGAGACCTCTGAAGATGAGTCTGCGAGAGATAATTTGCAGAGAAAATACCGAGGAAATAGAGGTAATTTAGGCTATTTTTCCGCATTTAGAATGGTATACCCTTTTGAAAATACAGCTTACAATACAAAAATTGGAGAGATTTCGATGCCTTTTAAAACCCGTTTTGGGTATCATATAGTGAAGGTAGATTCTATACGACCTTCCAAAGGTGAAGTAGAAGTAGCACATATTTTAGTTACAGATACGACACAGGTAGGGAAAGCAAAAATTGAAGAGGCATATGCAAAACTAAATGCGAATGAATCTTTTGAATCTTTGGCAAAAGAATACTCGAATGATACTTCTTCAAAAGGGAATGGTGGAAGATTGAATAAATTTGGTTCTGGAAGAATGGTCCCACCTTTTGATAAAGCAGCATTTTCTTTGAAAAGAGAGGGGGAATTTTCTGCTCCTTTCAGAACTCGTTTTGGATGGCATATCATACAACTCATAAAAAAACATCCTGTAAAATCTTTTGAGGAAATGAAAGCTGAACTAACTACTCGCTTAAAAAATAGCGGTACTATGAAGCTTTCTGATGAAGCTGTTTTAAACAAGTTAAAGAATACATATCAAATTGAAGTCAACGAAAGCTCCAAAGCAATTTTCAAACGAAAAGAGATTAGGAGTATTCCCAAAGATTCTTTACAAAATATTTTGTTGCAAATTAACGAGAAAAAATTCACTCAAGAGGATTTCGTAACCTCTATTCAGAATAAGAAAAACACTCCCATAAATGTGCTTTTCGAAGCTTATAAGGATCAAGAAATACTAAGGTATTTTAAAGAAAATCTAGTGCATACCCAACCTGAATATGCAAATACACTTAAAGAATACGAAGACGGCTTGCTTTTGTTTGAATTGATGAAAGAAAAAGTATGGGAAAAATCGACCAAGGATACTTTAGGCTTGAAAGAATTTTTTATAAAAAATAAAAAGAACTATTCCGAGGATGATTTAACCAAAATCAAGGGGCAGGTCATCAATGATTATCAAAATTTATTAGAGCAAAACTGGATTTCAGATTTAAGAAAGAAGAACCAAGTCATCGTGAACAAAAAACAATTAAAAAAACTGATTCAATTTTACGAAAAAAACTAATGAAATTCATCTCATTTCTTTCGATTCTTTTTCTTTTTTCTTCATGTAATTATCTGAGCTTTAAAAAAGAAGAAATTCTTGTTCCAGTTCCTATAGCGTCAATTTTTGATGATGAATTGTTTGTAGATGATATTCGGAATTTAGTTCCAAAAAATATTTCTAAAGAGGATAGTTTGGTGATTGTGAAAAATATGATACACAATTGGGGAGTGAAAAAAATTATGCTAAAAAAATCCTTAGACAATAATACTTCGCAAGAAAATGCTAAAATTAATAACTTGGTTGAAAACTATAAGCAAAGTTTGTTAATAAATAATTATAAAGAGCAATTGATCAAACAACAATTAGATACCCTTATTTCTGATGAAGAAGTTGAGCAGTACTATGAATTGAACAAACAAAATTTTAAACTCAATGAAGAGCTTTTGAAAATAAAGTATTTACACTTTAAAAAGGATTTAATCAATAAAAAAGAGATTGTATCCTTATTCAAATCCGATGAGATTGAAGATTTAGAAGCTTTAGAAAAACATCAATTGACCTTTAATTCTTTTCAATTAAATGATAGTGTTTGGGTTGCTTTAGATAACATTTTGTTAAAAATCCCTTTTTCGAGAGAAATCCTGTTAAAAAAAACAAAATTCATTCAGAAACAAGATTCATTAAGTTTATATTTGGTCACTGTTAAAGATGTTTTAAAAAGAAACGATCTTGCACCAATGAGTTATATTGAGTCGACCATCAAACAATTAATTTTACACCAACGTAAAATAGAATTAATTAGAAAAATAGAACAAATAATAGTTAAAGATGCCATACAAAACAAAAGTTTCAAAATATATTAAATCCATTATTTTACTGTCTTTTTTTGCGATCTCAATTCAAGGGACAGCTCAGAAAGTTAAAATAGATGGTGTTGCAGTTGTGATTGGAAAGAATATTGTTTTAGATTCTGATATCGATAAGTTTAAGCAAGAAGTTTTATCAAACAGTGAAGGAAAAATTGAAATATCCGATTGTGAAATGTTAGAGCAACTGATGTTACAGAAATTACTTTCTCATCATGCGATTATTGACAGTGTTACTGTTTCAGATTCTCAAATCAATGCAAGTGTTGAAAACAATATTGCTTACTTTAAGCAACAATACGGTTCTGTTGAAAAAATGGTTTCTGCTTATGGTTTTAATGATGAAGACGATTTGAAAAAAGAATTGTACAAAATCGAAAAGGAAAATGCTTTGGTAAAACAGGAGCAACAAAAAATCACAGAAAAAGTAGATGTAACTCCCGAAGAGGTTCGTTTGTACTATCAAGGTTTAAAAGACAAAAACGAATTGCCAGAATTCCCAGCAGAAATTGAATTGGCCCAAATTGTTTTGTATGCAGAACCTACTGAGGAGGAGAATAACCGTATTGTTGAAAAATTGAAAGAAATTCGACAGGATATTCTTGATGGGTCTAGTTTTAAAATGAAAGCGATTATCAATTCCGATGATCCAGCGGTAACTCAAAATGGCGGTAAATACGAACTGACGAAAGAAACTCAGTTTATCAAAGAGTTTAAAGAAGTAGCATTTACCTTAGATACAGAAGGTCAAATATCAGAACCTTTCAAATCTTTGTTTGGATATCATATTATTCAGCTGCATAAAATCAAAGGAAACACTAGATCTGTGTCTCATATTTTAATGCAACCAGAAATTCCAGATGAAAAATTAAAAGAAACTGAAAAGAAAGTAGAAGATATAATCAAAGAGATAGAATCAGGTTCAATTACCTTTGAAGAAGCTGTCAAGAAATATTCTCAAGACAAAGATACCAAAAACAATGGAGGACTGATTATCAATGGTCAAACAGGAGAATCTAAATTCGATTTGACCAGAATGGATCCAGCCTTGTACGCTAGAGTCAACGATCTACAGCAAGGAAGCATGACACCTCCATTTTATGATGAAAGTAGAGGAGGAGAAAAAATGTACAAGTTTTTTTATATGAGAGAAAGAACCAATACTCATACAGCAGATTTGGTTCAGGATTATGAAAAAATTCAAACTCTTGCCCTTCGAAAAAAGAAGGAAGAAACGATTGCAAAGTGGTCTAAAGAGAAAATTTTTGAAACATATATCAAGCTGAATAATAAGCATGCAAAATGCAGTTTCGAAAGAAATTGGAAAAAGGAAATTGGAAAGTAATGTCAGATGTCGTAGCCGTAGATAATTTAGTCGAAAAGTATCATCAATTAAAAAAGGAGATAGGAAAAATCATTGTAGGGCAGAATGAAGCGGTTCACTTTACCCTCGTTTCTCTATTTTGCGGTGGTCATTCACTTTTGATTGGGGTACCCGGTTTGGCAAAAACTCTTTTAGTCAATACGGTCTCTGATGCGTTAGGGTTGAATTTTAAACGAATTCAATTTACTCCTGATTTAATGCCTTCTGATATTTTAGGAAGTGAAATTTTGGATGAAGATCGTCATTTTAAATTTCTAAAAGGGCCTATTTTTGCCAACATCATTCTTGCTGACGAAATCAATAGGACACCCCCAAAAACTCAAGCTGCTTTGCTAGAAGCAATGCAAGAGCGATGTGTAACAATTGCAGGAAATCAATACCCTTTAGCTCCTCCTTTCTTTGTGTTAGCAACACAAAACCCTATTGAACAAGAAGGAACTTATCCTTTGCCAGAAGCACAGTTGGACCGCTTCATGTTTTCGATTCATTTAGAATATCCTACTTTTAAAGAAGAAGTACTTGTGGTAAAAAACACAACCTCTTCAATCGTGAATGCCATAACACCTATTTTGTCTGCTCCAGAAATTATAGCTATTCAACAGTTGATCCGAAGAGTTCCTGTAGCCGATAATGTGATTGAATACGCAGTGAAATTAGTTGGAAAAACAAGGCCCAAGTCAATAGAAGCGAGTGACTTTGTTCAAAAATATTTGGATTGGGGTGCAGGTCCTAGAGCCTCACAGAATTTAATTTTAGCAGCCAAAGCACATGCAATTGTGAGCGGAAAATATTCTCCAGATATCGAAGATGTCAAGGCAGTGGCAATACCTATTCTTTCGCATCGAATTGTGAAAAATTACAAAGCTGAAGCAGAAGGGATTAGTGTTTCAGAGATTATTACCACATTATTTTAGCACTTTTCAGGAAAAAAAGATTACGATTTTTAAAAAGTGATTCTTTATCAATTTAAGATATTTCTGTATGTTCAAAGAAGCTAAAAACATTTCCTCCATACCTTTTGTCGTAAGAATGCTTTTCGTGTTTTGTCAAATCGGTGTGTTTTGAATGCTCAATGATTAAGACTCCCTCTTCTTCTAGCGAATCATTTTCAAAAACCAAATCTACAATTTTTAAAAATTGTTCTTCTTCAAAATCATAGGGAGGATCTGCAAAAATTACATCGGCTTTAAGGGGTGTTTTTTCTAAAAAAACATAGACGTCTTTTTTGTAAGTATTGATGTCTAAATCTAGCTCTTTAGCAGTTTCGTTGATGTACTTGATACACCCAAAAAAGCTATCTACAGCATAAATCTCTTTGGTACCACGAGAAGCAAACTCAAAGCTAATATTTCCAGTTCCTGCAAATAAATCTAGTACGCGTATGGAATCAAAATAATAAGTGTTGTTTAAAATGTTAAACAACGACTCTTTTGCCATATCTGTAGTAGGTCGTACAGGTAATTTTTTTGGTGCCGATAATCTTCTTCCTTTGTGTTTTCCTGAGATGATGCGCATTGGTTATCCTAAAAGTATATAGTTTGTATGATTGGAGAAAGTGGTGTTTGAAAATATTGGGTTTTTGCTTTGTAAGAAATTTATATTTCTAACATATTGAAAAGCAATTTTATAAATGGCATCATTTTTTTCAATCTCTCCTGTGAAAAATAATGGGAATGTATTGGTGTTCAAGCCTAATTGTTCTGCTGTAAAAAGAATGTAGTAAATAAAGTCTTCTTTTGTTTCAAATGAAAATGAATTTGAAAGGAGTACCTGCTTCTTTTCTAATACTACTATCGAAAAGTGTTGTTTTTGAACATCAACATACATGGTCTTTTCTTCTTTGTTTGAAATTTTAATCAGTTTTTCTATTAAAATAGTGGTTGCATGTTTGTATTCAAATTCGCCATAATTTTGAAATAAGTAGTTATTGACATTCACAAACGGTAGATAAACGTTATGAGCTTGTATCGAAGGAAGTGAGTCAAAGGCATAGAAATCAGTCGCTAAGGTTTTAATTGTGTGCCCTAGGTAGTCTTTAAGGTTTTTCTCATTAAAAAACGCCTCAGGAACCAAGGTAGATAAATTGTTTTGGTGAACGACCAAAACTTCTGAAAAATCTTCTTGTAGAAAACTATTTTCTTTAAAAATAGTTTCAATTTCCGTAACTAAATTATCGGCGGTTTGTAGAGATTTTGCAAAGGTATATTCGCAAAAATGTAAGATATTTTGAGTATCTAAGTTTGTAATACAAAAAGAAAATCCATCCAATGTAAATTGGATGGATAATTTATGATGATTAGATTTCTCTAATGATGTGTTAATTGTCTTCTTTGTCACTTTTTTTGTCATATGAAGGAGGCCAGTTTCCACCGGAAGTTACTTCGTTTAAAGAACCTACAGATATAAACTCTCCTTTAATTTGATCAGTAGCATTGGCTTCTAATTCAAGTTTTATTAACGAAGGATTTAAGCCTTCTAAGATTGATTTTTTATCAGTTTTTGCTTCAAAGGTAGGAACAACTAAGCCTTGTACTTTTTCAACAGTACCAATTTCTAATTCAAATTCTTTTCCTTCAATTCCTGGAACTTGAAACATTGTTTTATAGTCAAGGTCTTTAAAATACTTCAATACGGGTTCATAACCAATCGTATCTTTAATTCTCTTTTCTACAGCGACCATCAGGGGTTGCCATCTAGAGCCTTTGTTTACTTGGATCACAGTATCTCTAATCTCCGTAAGTGCTAGTTCTGCGCTGTCAATAAATTGAATTAATCCCGCCTTGTCTTTGGAATACTTTCCTGTTACTTGGTAGTGACGGACTTCTGCTTTTCTAATGATTTTTAATTTTTCAACAACTTTCGTATATCTTTTAACTTTTTCTTCATTAAAATGGATAGGTTCCATAATACCATTGTAAATTTTAGAAACCAATAAAATTGTTATAACTAATAATAGCAACGAAGCTATCCATCTTAACTTTAAAGGTAAATACTTCACGACTACGATAGCCAATCCAATTGCAACTAAAATCGCTGCTAAAATCTGTAATATTAATCCCATCTGATATTTTGTTTATTTTAAGAGTATAGTGGCAAATCTACAATTTTTTTTCAATGATAAAAATTTTTATTCGTATTTCAATGTATCTTTGATCTTTTATCAATTTTATGATCAAATCTCCAGCCGATTTTTATACCGAAATCGTACAAAAATTTCCTTTTACTCTAACAACCAAACAGCGCGAATTGTTTGCTTTATTGGGGAATTTTATATTTGATCCCGATAGGAATGCTATTTTTATTTTAAAAGGGTATGCCGGAACCGGAAAAACGACTACCATTAGTACATTTGTGAATGGCTTAAGGTACGCTGGAATGAAATCGGTCTTACTAGCACCAACAGGTAGAGCCGCCAAAGTAATCGCCGTATATTCTAAGAAACCTGCATTTACAATTCATAAGAAAATTTATTTTCCAAAAAAACAAAGCAATGGGGGAGTCCGTTTTGTCATTCAACCCAATAAGCACACCAACACTATTTTTATTGTAGATGAGGCCTCTATGATTCCGGACAAGTCACAAAACGGTCAGCTCCTTGATTCGACGTCTTTATTGGATGACCTTATTTCTTATGTGTATTCTGGTAAAAACTGTAAATTGGTTTTTGTAGGAGATACGGCTCAGCTTCCTCCTGTAAAATTAGATGTAAGTCCAGCGTTGGTATCTGATACCTTGGAGTTGGATTATGATAAAAATGTAGTAGAAATTGAATTGGATGAAGTGACTCGTCAGCACGAGAATTCTGGTATCCTAGCCAATGCGACTCAATTGCGATTACAAATTCAACAACAAAATGTAGATTTTAGGTTTGATATCAAATTTCCCGATATTATTCGATTGACTGATGGGTACGATATCGAAGATGCACTTGTAACTGCCTATGAAAATGGAGTAGAAGACACTGCCTTTATCGTCCGTTCCAACAAAAGAGCCAATCAATACAACGAGCAAATACGATATCAGATACGAGGGCAAGAAAATGAGATTTCTACAGGCGATTATATCATGGTGGTCAAAAACAATTATTATTGGTTAGACGACACTTCTGATGCAGGCTTTATCGCGAATGGTGATATTTGTGAAGTGGTTCGGATTAAAACAATCAAAGAGTTGTATGGTTTTAAATTTGCAGAAGTAGAAATTAGGATGATCGATTACCCAAACATCAAATCTTTCGAAACGGTTGTGATGTTAGATACCCTTTCTAGCGAGAGTCCTTCTTTGTCTTATGAGGAATCAAATAAATTGTATGAAGCAGTGAAAGAGGATTATGCCGATGAAAAATCTAAATTCAAGCAGTTTTTAGCCATAAAAAACAATAAGTATTTCAATGCGCTACAAATTAAGTTTTCCTATGCCATTACTTGTCATAAATCGCAAGGGGGACAGTGGAAAACTGTTTTTATTGAACAACCCTATTTGCCAGAAGGACCCTCAGTAATTTATTACCGATGGCTATACACAGCCATTACCAGAGCCCAAGAGAAGCTCTATTTAATAGGTTTTAAAGAAGATTGTTTCGATTTAGTTGAATAAGTAATTCAGTTGAATGCTTCCGAAATAATTGGCATTTTTATATCGTAAGTCTTTAGACTTTCTTCCATTTAAATGATAGGCATATCCAAAATTAAATCGGTGTATGGAAAAGCGAAGTCCAAATTCAAGGCTCATATATTCACGAATGAGTTTTTTGGTTACTTCACTACCTGTATTTAAAAAACTACCTTGTATTGTTGCATCATACAAGGTGTAATTAAAATGTGTTTTTAGATAGAAAAAAACTTCCTGCTCGTTATGATATTTAGAAAAATGATCATTAATGCTAGTATTGAAAGCAATCGAATTCATCATTTCTTGTAAAGGGTAAAAGCTCATTCGTCCCAAAAAACCACTAGAAATATTGGTAAAAACAGTTCCCACTTTTGCACTATTGTTCCAAGTAAGGTCGAAGTGGTTGGAGGGATCTGTTATGATTAGTTTCTGATAAGATGCCTGTAAGTTCAATCCAAATGCATTTTTGATTTGATGCTTCCAACCCTCAGCCTTGACAAAACCTCTTATAGTATGAATGGCATCTTGTAACTCTTTTCCAAATGCAGCAGGACCAATCATACCCAATTGTAGAGAGGTAATAAAAATTTGATTGTTGGGATAGATACGATGAATGCCAAAACTTCCATAGAGATAACTCGCAAAAGGTCTGTCATGCATGGAAACATCTGTAACTTCAACTTTATAAGGAGTGAACATTTGATGCCCAATTTTACACTCTAAAATTTTTTTTTCTAACTTTTTAGTGGTATTTTTACTTAGGTAACGATAGGTTAAAAAAATACCATTGGTGTAATATCGATCTTTAGAAATGGAGATGTAATAATCATTATCCGTTTGAAAACTAAACTCTTTGCGGAGTTTTTTCTGTGAATAGAGAACAGAAAAAGAGCAAAAAAACAAAATTAGAATACTATTTTTCATAAGAAAATCAAATATAAGCTTTGTGATTTAATTTCATTAAAATAGAACAATTAGATTAAAAAAACGAAGTACTTTAGACCATTAATTATCTAGTATGATTGAAGAAGAAAAAAAACTAACAGCAGAAGATTTTGAAAGGATTTCGACAACCAAAGACTTGTTAGATGCCTTAGAAAGAAAAAACATTTCATTTTCAAAAGTACAAAAAACTATTTTGTACAATGAAGAATTAAGACAATTACAAATTGAACTTGTTAAACTTCAGCAATGGGTTTCTAAAAACAATAAAAGAGTTGCTGTGGTCTTTGAAGGAAGAGATGCTGCAGGAAAAGGGGGGAGCATTCGACGGTTTATGGAGCATATGAGTCCGAGGTCAACACGTTCTGTCGCGTTAAACAAACCGACAGAAATTGAAAAGGGACAATGGTATTTTCAACGATATATTAAAGAATTACCCAATCCTGGAGAAATTGTTTTTTTTGATCGAAGTTGGTACAACAGAGCTGTAGTGGAACCCGTGATGGGGTTTTGTAGTAAAGAGCAATACAAAGGATTTTTAGTACAAGTTCCAGAGTTTGAGCACATGATGTATGAGGATGGGTTGATTATTATTAAGTTTTGGCTTTCAATATCGAAAGAAGAGCAATTAAAGCGTTTTAGTAATCGAATTATCAACCCTTTGAAAAAATGGAAGTTTAGCCCTGTTGATCAAAAAGGACAAGAATTATGGGATATATATACGCACTACAAAGAAGAAATGTTTTCAAAAACACACACCTCATATAGTCCTTGGGTGATAATCAAAACCAACGATAAAAAGACAGCACGTTTAGAGACTATCCGACACGTACTATCTCAATTCGATTATGATGATAAAGGGACGGTAGCGACAACCTTAACTCCTGATCCAAACATTGTCATGCGTTACTTTCGCTCTAATATTCAAATGGATTAATCATGGAAAATAAATTGACAGAATTAGACCTTAAAAAACTGAACTCCAATAAAGGACTTTTGGCCTTATTGTCCAAAGAACCACTCAGTACAGAAAGAGCCATCCGATTTGTAGACTACGAAAAAAGATTGATAAAACTGCAAACAGAAATTATCCGTTTGCAAAAGTGGGCCATTGAAAAAAATGAACGAATTATCATCCTATTTCAAGGAAGAGATGCTGCCGGTAAAGGGGGAGCAATCCGAAGAGCCACAGAACGAATCAATCCAAGACATATGCGAATTGTTGCTTTGCAAAAGCCCACCTTAGACGAGCAAACGCAATGGTATTTTCAACGGTATGTAGAACAATTCCCAAAAGCTGGAGAAATGGTCTTTTTCGATAGAAGCTGGTACAATAGGGCGGTGGTAGAGCCTGTAAATGGTTTCTGTACCCAAAAACAGTATGAAGTTTTTATGAATCAAGTGAATAATTTTGAACGAATGATTTTAGAATCGGGAATTCATTTGGTTAAAATTTACATGTCAATTTCTAAAAAAGAACAAGCAAAACGTTTTGAAGATATTAAAAGTGATCCTTTGAAACAATGGAAAATGACTGCTGTAGATGAAAGAGCACAAGAACTTTGGGATGATTATACAGAGTATAAAAAAGCCATGTTTGCCAAAACCAATACTGAGGCATCTCCTTGGAAAATTATTCGTGCCAATAGAAAAACAGAAGCACGTTCTAATGTGATCAAACACATTTTAGCAAGCATACCGTACGATAAAAATACAGAAATTTAAGACAATTTAGATTTCATTTTTGTAAATATATAGTACACTTCGCCTGCTATTTGTTGACTGGTCTTTTCATAAATAGCGTCTTGATCTTGAGAATCATCAGAGAATTTTGGGTCTACAAAAGGAAGATGAAAACGATGAGATGCTGTTGGAATAAAAGGACAGTTTTCGTCGGCATTATTACAAGTAGTAACTGCAATAAAAGGATGTAAGTTTTCAGGATCGTCAAACAATTTTGAAAAGCCTAGAATTGATTTTTTTGCGTCTTTAAATGAAATTGAATATTTGGGGTTTTCATGGGAAAAATTGAGAAGCTCAAATTCAAACCCTTCCGATTGTAATGTGTTTACTGTATTTTTGAAAAAAGCAGTGACTTCTGTTCCTCCAGAAAACGCATTGATGTTGAGCTCAAAATAGGCTGCTGCATAATAAGACCAAACTTGACCGAATTGACTTCTACGAGAGTTGTGGGTACAAATAAAGTTTAAATTAACCGTTCCCTCCTTTTGGTATATTGCTGCAAGGGTATTTGCAATATTGTTTAATAATTCAGACCTCTCTTTAGAGATTGACAGTGTAGCATAGGAATTTTCAAAGAAATTTTGAAGAGAAGTAGTTGAAGTCTTTAGCATCTTGTTATTTTTGTGCAAAAATAAGACATAATATTCAAGGTCAAAATTAATTTAAAGTTAAATAATTCTATGAAAATTGGTCAAAAAGTGGCTGTTTTAGATGATGTATTAAAAGGAGAAGTTGTTTCAGTAAACGGAACCACTGTTTCGATTCGAGATACTCAGGGCATGGTGTTTAATTTTGAAGCAAAAGAATTGGTATTGGTCAAAGAAGATCAATTTGAAATTTCGAAATTTTCAGATATCAATCACCCTTTACTCAAAGAGAAAATGCAGGAGCAAGTAAAGAAACCTTCTTTTTTTGTTAAAGACAAAAACGAAGTGATTTTGGAGGTTGATTTGCATATAAACCAATTGACAAAGTCTACTCGTGGGATGGATAACTTTGATATGCTGACTCTACAAATAGATACCGCTAGGAGTAAAGTGGAATATGCAATTCAAAAAAGAATTTCAAAAATTGTCTTTATTCATGGTGTTGGAGAAGGGGTTTTAAAATCAGAACTCAATTCTTTACTCAATAAATATCCTGTAAAATACTATGATGCTTCTTACAAAAAATACGGTTTAGGCGCAACCGAAGTATATATATTCCAAAACCCTAATTAATTCCTATTTTTGTGAAATGAATTTAATTTACTTAGACAATGCAGCCACTACTTCCATCGATCCAGAAGTCATTCATGTGATGCATGCGTCCATGCAAGATACTTTTGGAAATCCATCTTCAACCCATCAATTTGGTAGAAAAGCCAAGACAGCAGTTGAAACGGCTCGAAAAAACATTGCAAATCAATTTAATATCTCTTCAAGTGAAATTGTTTTCACCGCAGGAGGTACAGAGGCAGACAACCTGATCATACACAATGCAGTCGTGCATCTAGGGGTACAGCGAATCATTACTGCAAAAACAGAACATCATGCTGTTTTACATACGGTAGAGCACTTTCAACAATTGGGACTCATTAGCACTGACTATGTTCATGTAGACGAATTTGGATCTGTAGAGATGCATCATTTAGAAACGCTATTAAGTTCTTCTAAGCAAAAAACATTAGTGAGTTTAATGTACATCAACAACGAAGTAGGAACTATTTTACCCGTTGAAGAGGTCTCTTTTTTATGTAAAAAATATGCAGCATTATTTCATTCAGATACCGTACAATTGATTGGGCATTATCCGTTGGATCTCCAAAAAACAGCTATCGATTTTATGGTAGCAAGCGCACATAAATTTCATGGACCTAAAGGAGTTGGTTTTGCCTATTTCCGAAAAGGATTTGGTATTATGCCCATGTTTCACGGAGGCGACTAGGAAAGAGGCGCAAGGTCTAGTACCGAAAATGTGCACAGTATTTTAGGTATGGAAAAAGCCTTGGAAATTTCGATTGCTGGAATGGAAAAGGATCAGCAACATATTTTGAAGATCAAGGACTACTTTATTGCTGAACTTCAAAAATTAGATAAAAGGATTCAGTTTAATGGGCATTCCTCTGATCCAGATAAAGGCACCTACACTCTTTTAAACGTTCGTTTTCCGATTCAAAATGAGATGTTGCTTTTTAGCCTAGATATGGCAGGAATTGCCGTCTCGGGGGGAAGTGCATGTCAAAGTGGTAGTCAGAACGGCTCTCATGTATTGCAAGAGATTTTAAGTGCTACTGAAGTTACGAAGACTTCAATTCGATTTTCATTCTCAAAGTATACCACACAACAAGAAATTGATGCAACTATTTTAAAGCTACAAGAAATTGTATAACTGAGCTCAGATGAAATACACATTCGGATTCCTACTAATAATCACTTCTCTTTCTTCTTTTGCCCAAAATGCACTGAGAATATTTGAAAGTGCCAGTGTGTCTAAAGAGAATTTATTAGAAATTAAAGTGAATGACGGGGACTATTACATTCAGTTTTACACCCCCACAATTGTAGAAACAAATTTTATCCCTAAGGGTGAGCTGAAAAACAAACAATCCCATGCGGTAGTTTTAACTCCGAAGAGACATAAGGTCCGTTTCAAAGAAACTTCAGAAAATCTTAATTTCACTTCAAAAGGGATACGAGTGGAGGTGCAAAAACTGCCCTTTAAAATCTCGTATTTTTATAAAAAGAAGCTCATTAGCTCTGAAAAATTAGGCTATTCTAGAGATTCAGTACACCAGAAAATTGAACTTAATTTGAACCAAGATGAGGTGTTGTATGGAGGTGGAGCAAGAGCTTTGGGAATGAATCGAAGAGGAAATCGCATGCAACTCTACAATAGAGCACACTATGGGTATGAGTCCCATTCTGAGCTGATGAATTTTACCTTACCTATTGTTCTCTCTTCTAAAATGTATATGATTCATTTTGACAATGCACCGATTGGGTACTTGGACTTGGATAGTAAGCAGGACAATACCTTGACTTATGGAACCATTTCAGGACGCAAAACCTATCAAGTTATCGTAGGAGATTCTTGGAAAGCACTCATCGATTCTTATACCGATTTGACAGGAAAACAACCTTTACCTCCCAGATGGACTTTTGGTAATTTTTCTAGCAGATTTGGGTATCATTCTCAAGAAGAGACGGAAGCGACTATTCAAAAGTTTCATGAAGAAAGAATCCCTGTAGACGCTGTAGTTTTGGATTTGTATTGGTTTGGAAAAGAGATTCAGGGAACCTTAGGGAATTTTGAAGTGTACAAAGATTCTTTTCCAGACATGAAGGGAATGATTTCTAAGTTTAGAAAAAAAGGAATCAAAACAGTTTTAATCACTGAGCCTTTTGTATTGACTACTTCAAAAAAATGGGAAGAAGCGTCTGCTAAAAAAATATTGGGAAAAAAGGCAGATGGAAGTCCGTATATCTATGATTTCTATTTTGGAAATACAGGTTTGATTGATATTTACAATCCAGAGGGAAAACAATGGTTTTGGAACATTTATAAGGATTTAAGAAACTTGGGAGCTCAAGGAATTTGGGGCGATTTGGGAGAGCCCGAAGTGCATCCGAGTGATTTGTTACACGAAACTGGGACAGCAGATGAAGTGCACAACCGATACGGACATGATTGGGCTCGATTGATCTTTGAAGGCTACCAAAAAGAGTTCCCAACAGAAAGACCTTTTATTTTAATGCGTGCTGGAGCTGCTGGTTCTCAACGTTTTGGTATGATTCCTTGGTCAGGAGACGTGAGTCGAAGTTGGGGAGGATTACACTCCCAACCAGAAATAGCTCTTCAAATGGGAATGCAAGGTTTGGGGTATATGCATTCCGATTTAGGAGGGTTTGCAGGTGCAAATCTAGATGACGAGCTTTACGCACGGTGGCTGCAATATGGCGTTTTTCAGCCTGTTTTCAGACCTCATGCTCAAGAACAAGTTGCTAGCGAGCCAGTTTACAGAAGCGAACCTACCAAACAATTGGCGAAAAAAGCAATCGAATTGCGATACCAATTATTGCCCTACAATTACAATTTGGCATTTCAAAACAATCAACATGGAACTCCGTTGATGCGTCCTTTATTTTTTGAAGAGCCCAATAACAAAGCACTCAGTTCTAATTCGAGAACCTACTTGTGGGGAGACGATTTTTTGATTTCACCTATTTTAACTGCAGGCGCTCAAAAACAAGAAGTGTATTTTCCAAAAACAGCTTTTTGGTTTGATTTTTATACCGATGCCAAAATCGCAGGTGGACAGACAAAAAGTGTGGATGTGTTTGAAAATTCAATTCCTACTTTTGTGAGAGCAGGGGCTTTTATCCCTATGGCAACATCGATGCAATCTACTGATGAGTACGATGCCAATACGATTGAGTTACACTATTATCACGATGCCTCAGTTACCAAGAGTAAAAGACAATTGTATACAGATGATGGGGCACTTTCGAATGCTTTTGAGAACGAAAAATATGAATTGCTAACATTTGAAGCTGAGCTGACAAAAAAATGCTTAGAAATTCAATTTGAAGCTACATTTGGCGCTCAGTGGAACCCGAAGCAAAAAGAAGTGCTATTGATTCTCCACAATATTGATTGGCAGCCTAAAAAAATTAAAGTAGGGCGTAAAAGAGTACGCATTGCTCAAAAAGAAAACATCCTCAGTATTCCGTTGCAATGGAATGTAAACCGAACATTAAAAATAAAACTAACTCGTAACTAATCATTCATGAAAAAACTACTTTCCATTGGATTAATGACAATTGTTGTAATGGCTTGTGTCAAAAAAGAGGTATCGATGATGCCTGCTATTTCCAAAGCAGATTTAGAAACTGCTGTTATTTATGAAGCAAATATCCGTCAGTATTCCCCAGAGGGGACTTTTGAAAAATTTACAAAAGACATCCCAGAACTCAAAAAATTAGGCGTTAAAATCTTATGGCTAATGCCAATTTTTCCAATATCACAAACCAATCGAAAAGCAACTGGAGGAGCCGATAGCAAGTTTGCTTCTGAGTTTCCTTTGGAAGAACAATCGAAATATTTGGGGAGTTATTATGCAATTTCAGACTACACGAAAATTAATCCAGAATTTGGAACCATCGAAGATTTTAGAGAATTGATAACTACAGCTCACGAACATGGGATTTATGTGATATTAGACTGGGTTCCCAATCATACGGGTTGGGACCATACTTGGTTATCGACACATCGAGATTATTATACCCAAAACGAAGAAGGGCAGGTTATTCACCCAAAAGATACCGATTGGACCGATACCGCAGATTTGAATTACGACAATCCGAAAATGAGAGAACAGATGATTTCGGAAATGAAATATTGGATCCAACAGGAAGATATTGATGGGTTTCGATGCGATGTTGCAGGGTCAGTCCCCACTTCTTTTTGGAAGACAGCCATCCCAGAATTAAGAGCAGAAAAAGATATTTTTATGCTGGCAGAAGCATGGGAACCTGAATTGATGGAAGATTCTCTTTTTGATATGGCATACGCATGGGATGGACATCATCTGATGAACAGTTTGGCAAAAGGAGAAAAAACCATAGAAGATTTGAAAACCTATATCAACAGAACCTATTCAGAGCGCTATGCAGAAGACGATATCTTAATGAATTTTGTTACCAATCACGATGAGAATTCGTGGAGTGGTACTATTCAAGAACGAATGGGAGCTCAGGCGGAACTTATGACAGTAGTAAGCTATATTTTACCGGGGATGCCTTTAATTTATTCAGGACAAGAATATGACTTAAATTATCGATTGAAATTTTTTGAGAAAGATTCGATTCCAAAAACCAAAGGGAAAATGTTTGCACTCTTGGAAAAATTAGGAAAATTAAAAAATAACTATTCAGCCTTGAATGGTGGAAAGCAAAAAGCTACTTTTGAGGTGTTGGAGAGTACCGATGAGGTATTTGTTTTGAAAAGAAATAAAGGAACTCAAACACTACTTTTGATTTCGAATTTTTCAAATACACCTTCACAGGTAACGCTTTCAGAAAAAGGAAGTTTTACCGATTATATGTCTGGAGCGTCTTTGGAGATCAATGGTTTACCTATTTCTCTAGAGGCCTTTACCTATAAAATTTTGATTAATTAAATAGAATTTACTGAGTTGTCTAGATGTCTAAGACGAATAGAGCTAACAGTAGCCGTATTAAAACTAAAGAAACACGATGAAAAAAATACTCGTATTGATAAGTATTGTTGCTTTTATGAGCTGCAAACCTACTTCAGAAAAGCAAGTGATTGCTTTAACTAACCAAAAGGAATTTGTTTGGGAAGGTGCAAACATTTATTTTTTGTTGACAGATAGATTCCAAAATGCTGATCCTTCCAATGATGTTCATTTTAACCGACAAGATGATGCTGCAACACTTAGAGGGTTTAAAGGGGGAGATTTGAAAGGGATTACTCAAAAAATAAACGAAGGTTATTTTACTGATTTAGGCATTAATGCCATTTGGTTAACACCAATAGTAGAGCAAATTCATGCAGGAACCGATGAAGGGACTGGGAAAAGTTATGGGTATCATGGATATTGGACCAAAGATTGGACGGCAATAGATCCCAATTTTGGAACTAAAGAAGATTTAAGTGAATTGGTCGCTACTGCCCATAAAAATGGAATTCGAATTTTGTTGGATGCAGTCATCAATCACACTGGACCCGTGACCGACCAAGATCCCGTTTGGCCAGAAAGTTGGGTGCGAACAGCTCCACAATGTGACTATTCCAATTACGAAAAAACGACCAGTTGTACCTTGGTTAAAAATTTGCCAGATATTCGAACTGACAGTAATGAAAATGTAGCACTGCCTCCCCAATTGATAGCCAAATGGAAAGCTGAAGGAAGGTACGAACAAGAAGTTGAGGAATTGGATGCCTTTTTTGCAAGAACTGGCTATCCTAAAGCACCTCGTTTTTACATCATGAAGTGGCTTACAGACTATATTACAGAATTTGGAATTGATGGCTATCGAGTAGATACTGTTAAACATGCAGAAGAATATGTTTGGCAAGAATTTAGTAAAGAATGTGATTATTCTTTTGCTCAATACAAGAAACAGAATCCCGAAAAAGTGTTAGACAGCAACGATTTTTATTTAGTTGGTGAAGTTTATAACTATGGAATCTCGA
Organism: Polaribacter sp. HL-MS24; assembly: GCF_032758595.1. NCBI lineage: Bacteria > Pseudomonadati > Bacteroidota > Flavobacteriia > Flavobacteriales > Flavobacteriaceae > Polaribacter > Polaribacter sp. HL-MS24. The sequence continues at coordinate 2,099,943 of NZ_CP136415.1, forward strand.
CAGGAACCACCTATGATTTTGGGGATAAAAAAGTAAATTATTTTGACAATGCCTTTCAGAGTTTGATCAATTTTGATCTTAAATGGAATGCACAGCAAATGGCAACAAAAGACGTGTTTTTTATGTACGATTCTATTTTGAACAGTAGTTTAAAAGATTATGGTGTTTTGAACTATATGACTTCTCACGATGATGGTCAGCCTTTTGATAGGGAGCGTAATAATCCAATCAAAACTGCTGAACTCTTACTGCTATCTCCAGGAACTTCGCAGGTTTATTATGGTGACGAATCTGCAAGAGAATTGATTGTGCCAACGGCAACTGGAGATGCCAACTTACGCTCGTTGATGAACTGGAATACAATCGAAACTGATCCAAAAACACAAGCGATTTTACAGCATTGGCAAAAAATTGGTCAGTTTAGAGCAAATCATCCAGCAGTTGGTGCAGGGAAACACGAACTGATTGCAAGTGCTTCAGGTTTGGTGTTTTCGAGAGTGCGAAACAACGACAAAATCATTGTGGGTATGGAGCTTCCAATAGGCTACAAAACAATTCCAGTTGCTTCTCTTTTTAACGATGGCACACTGCTTAGAGATGCTTATTCGAAACAAACTCTTACAGTTATAGCTGGGGAAGTTAGTCTTACCAACAACGCAGCAATTGTCTTGTTAGAAGAACTTCCTGTCTTGTAATCAGTTTAGATTGTAAAATATAAATGTCAAATTGACATTTTTTAAAGTAAAAAAGATCAATGTTTTGAAAATTTGACAGCTAAAGACCCAATTTTAATCAAAATTGGATGATAAAATGCAGTTTTTTATGATTTGGTATTTTTTTTGTTTGAAGAGAATTGAAATTCTATAAAGATTTCAAATTTCAAATAATGTTTAATTTAAATTTTGTAATTATGAGCAATTTAGTTAATGTTCCTAAAAGCGGAAGTTTATCAAACAGTAATTTAAATCAAAACTTCCCAACTTTGTCAAATTGGTTGGACGATATTTTTAATAGAGACCTACCATCAGTATTTACATCCAACTTCAATACTGGAATCACTTTACCAAAAGTAAATATTAAAGAAACTGCCGATGCTTTTATCGTAGAAATGGCTGTTCCTGGTCTCAAAAAATCAGATTTCCATATTGATATTGACAATCAAGTATTATCAATTTCTACAAAATCAAAGGTAGAAAATGAGCAAAAAGAAGAAAATTATACCCGTAGGGAGTTTGGGTACGCTTCTTTCAAAAGAACTTTTACTCTTCCTGAAAGTGTCAATGATGATAAAATTAATGCAAACTATAACGATGGTATTTTGAGTATTGAGTTACCTAAAAAAGAGGAGGCAAAACAAAAGCCTATCAGAAGCATTAAGATTTCATAATTGATTCATTGAATTTTTTTATTGAATTCTATAGAGGAGACCGATACGTCGGTCTTCTCTCTATTTCATTTAAGATCGAAATAACCTAAAAATGAGAGATTTTGTTGAAGTTACTATTCACAGCAAATCCTTAATTAAGTTGAATCTAATATTTAAAGAGATGAAAAAATATTTTTTAGTAATGATCATTAGTTTGTTAAGTGTCAGCTGCAATGGACAGCAAAAAGATACAACTAAAAATGAAGAAAAAAAATTGAACAGCCAAAAGGTTCTTGGAAAGTTGATAAGGAATATGACGATCAAGGAAATTTAATTAGATATGACAGTATTTATTCATGGTCATCATCCAGGAAATTCAATGATCTTTCAACTTTAGAAAAAGATAGTGTATTGCAATCTTTTAAATCGAGATTCTTTACCAATTTTTCCGATTTTGACAATAAAAGGTTTGAGGACATTTTTTCTAAAGATTCACTTTTTAGCAAACAGTATTTTAACGATGATTTTTTTAGAAGTGATTTTGGAAAGGACTTTATGGATATTGACAAAATTCTTCAACAAATGATTGCTAGGCAGAAGAAATTTTTGGAAAAATATCACTCAGAATTTACCAAACCTACAGACGAAAACTAATTAGTTTTCGTCTTTTTTTGAATTTTATTTTCAATTTAATGTTTAGGTGATTTCAATAAATGCTTAAAGTGTCTTAATAAGGGTTGTTTTTTTAAAGTTCTAAGCTTGATGGAAATTCTCAATGTTATCGAACGATTTTACAACCTATATTATAATAATAGTCTGAAACAATGGTGGTATTCTCTATTTGATCTGTGCAATTTGTATGCATCCAAAAAGAACGAATAAAGTCCTTGAGCTCCTCTCTTGGTTTTATTTCTTTATAGATACTTTGTTTAGTCATTTCAAGCTTTCTTGAAAATTTTTCTTTTGGATTGGTATGATATTGTTTTACTATTTAAAACGATGTACTTGTAAAAATTGTAAATTTTAAGAGACTTCATAAACCTAATAATAGTTTGTTTTCGACATGGGTTGATTGGCATTTTTATAATTTTTAGATCTCCTTCTGATAATTCTGAAATTAAAAGGTCATATAACTTGTTGAAATGAGAGTCTCTATACCTGCGTTTTGAACTCAATAGAAGATTTAGTAACGCTCTTGAATTAAATGGTGATACTATATCTTTACCCAAAGCGTGACTTTCTGTTTTTGATTTTGCAGCCCAGTTTCCCATTTTTTCCTCCCAGTAAAACATATCTAAGTAGTGATATCCATTTTTTTTAAATAGTTCCTTGTCCTTTAACCATTCAAAGTATTGATTAATTGCAAAAGTTAAATTTGAATAGCCCTCTAAAAAACACAAATCTTTAGCTGTTGCTCTTTTATAGTAGCCATAATAATTTCGTGATATTTCACTAATATTCCCATTTACAAAGATGTATTTTTCTTTATTTTTAGTAGTCATTTTTAGAAATCTAGGGAAATCAATATCATTAATGTAGGCAGTATTTTTTTTAGAAGATGTTGTACAGATTTTATCATCTTCAATTGTAAATGATTTATTATAGTGGGCTGTGATTTTTTTTGGTATATCAATATCATGATGAGAGTTATTCATATTCCAGTGTTTTGAAATAAAATATTCACAATCCACATTTAAACTTGATAAAAATAATACACGACTATCATAACCTCCAGTTACTGCCATTTTTAATTTGTTCCGGAACGCCAAAGATGAAATGTATCCTTTTAGCATCTCTGCACTTCTTTTGATAATTTCTCTATTAGGGAGTTCTTTAATTTTTTGGTTAGGGAAAAAACGAAAAACAATTTTATCTTTAACCTTCAAAAGGTGGTTTGGCATAAGATGAAAAATATTTTTCTTATGTGTAGTATTTCTAACAAAAAGACATTTTTTATAAAATGTTTTTGATTGATAGAATGCTATTGCATCAGCATCTGTATGTTCCTCTGGTTCTATTGATAAACTTAATAATTTTGGTTGAGTCCCAAAGCTTCTAAAGTTGTCATCGTAGTATATTTCTTTTTGACCAGAAGCATCATTAAAGATGTAAATAGTGTCGAAAAGTTTTACAATTAAAACGAATGCACCACAATATATATCAGTATTACTAATGATGTTATCAATAGCTGTATTTTCTGAAATCTTTTGAAGTATTTGCTTATTTGTAAATTCAGGATTTTCCCAATCGTATACTGATCCCAATAAATGAAATTCTGAACACTCAGTTTTTATAAACTCATATTTTGAATCTACTCCAAGATAAAGAAAGTAATTTTCAATAGTTTGTTTATGTTCTAAATTAGGGTGACTTAATTTTTTGTCTGTTAATAAAAATTGTTTTCTATACATTGTTTTTCCTTTTTCATAACAGTTTCATATTGATTATTCTTCTGTAATTTCCAAACAATAAAAATCTTAATTTGATTATTATTAATATTATCTAAAAATGTTGGATTTCTATATTGTACTTCAATTTTCAGTATGTTTGTTCGGATCATTTATTCCTCACTCTATTCAATTATATATATCCAATAGGTATGTGTTGTCGAATTATTATAAAGGTAGGGTACTCAATGCAATTTAATTATTTTTTTTAATATGACAAAATAAATATAAATATACCCTTATCTTATAGTGTAGCATTTACTATAGATAAGCACATGTACTTGAATGAAAAAGCTATTTAATTTAAATAACAGTAAAGTACTAAAAGGAAGATTGATTTTGTGTGGCGATGTGAGTACGGGAATAGGAAAGCAAAAAAAAAGCACCCCAATCGGAGTGCTTTGAATGATTAATTTGAGTAAATATCGTCGTATAGGTCTTGGTATATTTTTAGGATGATGGCACGTTTCATTTTCATGGTAGGTGTCAAATGCCCAGCATCTATTGTCCATTCTTCTTTGGTAAGTCTGAATACTTTTATTTGTTCCCATTTCCCAAAATGCGTATTGCAAAGATCTACTTCTTGTTGAATTCGGTCTTGGACTTCTTGAGATGCAATGATTTCTTCGTTCGTTTTTCCTATTGAAAGTTTTTTGCGATCGATCCATTCTCGAATAAAATCAAAGTTGGGTTGAATCAAGGCAGCTGGCATTTTTTGTCCTTCTCCAATTACCATTACTTGTTCTATAAATCGAGATTGTTTCAATTCTCCTTCCAATAAAGGTGGAACTACATATTTCCCCCCAGAGGTTTTGAACATTTCTTTTGTCCTTCCCGTTATGGTTAAAAATCCGTCTGCATCCACTTCTCCTTTATCTCCTGTGTGAAAATATCCATCCTTAATGACTTCTGCAGTTTTTTCTGGGTCTTTATAGTAGCCCATCATTACATTGGGACCTTTGACTAAAATTTCTCCGGTCTCAGCAATTTTAATGTGTACATTTTCGATAATCTTTCCAACCGTTCCTACCCTGAACCCACCGTCTTCCACACAATTTACAGAAACTACGGGAGAGGTTTCTGTAAGTCCATACCCTTCCATAATTGGCATTCCTGCTGCAGTAAATATCCGTGTCAATCGTTGTTGTAGGGCAGCAGAACCTGAAACCATTAATTTCAACTCACCTCCTAAGGCAGCTTGCCATTTTGAAAAAATCAATTTTTTTGCCAAGCTCAATTGCTTTTCATACCACCAACCATTTGCGCCATAAGGTTCGTATTTCAGTCCTAAATCGACCGCCCAAAAGAACAAGCGTTTTTTGATTCCGGTCAAATCAGCTCCTTTTGCAATAATTTTATCATAGATCTTTTCATACAGTCGCGGAACAGCGGTCATCACTTGTGGTTTGATTTCTTGTGCGTTTTCGCTAAGTTTTTCTAAGGACTCTGCAAAATAGACGTGTACACCACAGTATTGGTATAAATACAAAATCATTCGTTCAAAAATATGACAAACAGGCAAGAAACTGAGTGCCTTATCTTTTCCGTAAGCTAGAGGAACTCTTTTCTTACTTGCCAACACATTGGTCACAATATTGTTGTGGCTAAGCATTACACCTTTTGGTTTTCCTGTGGTACCTGAAGTATAGATTAAGGTAGCCAAATCCTCGGGTTGTACGTTGTTTTTTCGCTCTTCTACTTGGGGTTGTAGACTCATGTCTTCTCCCAAGGTTATTATTTCTTCCCAGTTATTTTCACCCTCAATGGCATCAAAGGTATAAACACCTTTAAGCTCTGTATTTCCTTTAATGAGATTAATTTTGTCCAGAACTTCCTGATCGGATACAAATACATAGATTGCTCCAGAATGATTGAGCACATATTCGTAGTCTTCTTTAGAAATAGTAGGATAAATCGGTACATTTTGTGCACCAAGTTGTAAAATTCCGATATCACAGATATTCCATTCGCTTCTGTTGGTGGATGAAATAATAGCGATTTTATCATTGGCTTGAACTCCCAATTGCAACAAGCCTCTGCTGATTGTATTTGCCTTGTTGATGTATTCTTGAGAGGAAATGGTTTTCCATTTCCCATTGTATTTTGTTGAAAAAGCATAAGGCAGATTGTACTTTTCTAATTGATGGTAAGGGAAATCAAATATTCGTGTAATTTCAGCGGACATATTTCTTGTTGTTTGTGTAGGGCAAATTAGGAAATTTCTCTTGAATTCGCAAATGAATAAGATTTGTATTAAAAAATTAAGAATTATATATTTTTTGATACAAATCTTGGTATTTTTCTTTAATTATTTTCCGTCTCATTTTCATAGTAGGAGTAAGGTGACCTCCTTCAATGGTCCATTCATCGGGAGTGATTTCAAACTTTTTGATTTGTTCCCACTTTCCGAATTTCTGATTGTGAATATAAATTTCTTCAGCTACTCGATCGATAAACCGTTGGTTGGTGAGTATGGTTGTGGTATCCAAGTTTTTTCGAAGTGCCCATTCTTTAGCGAAATCAAAATTTACTTGCAAGATGGCAGCCGGCATTTTTTCCGATTCACCTACAATCATTATTTGTTCTATAAAACGAGATTGTTTGAGTTCATTTTCCAGAACAGCTGGAGCGATATATTTTCCTCCAGAAGTTTTAAACATTTCTTTTTTTCGGTCGGTAATTGTTAAAAAACCATCGGCGTCAATTTCTCCAATGTCCCCTGTATGTAAATACCCATCAATAATGGTTTTTTGAGTCATTTCCTCCTCCTTATAGTATCCCATCATTACTGTTGAACCTTTCATTAAAACCTCCCCATCTGCTGCAATTTTAAGTTCCAACCCTTCAAGGGCTTTTCCTACGGTACCAATCTTTAATCCATTATTTTTTAACTCATTTAAGGTTATTGCCGGCGAGGATTCGGTCATTCCATAGCCTTCAAAAATGGGGATTCCTGCTGCCATAAATACACGAATCAATCGTCCTTGCAAGGGAGCGCTTCCGCTGAGCATAAATTCTAAGTGTCCTCCTAAGGCTTCTTGCCATTTAGAAAAAATGAGTTTTCGTGCGATGTTCAATTTGAAGTCATACCATTTCCCATTTTGATGATAAGGCTCAAATTTTTCTCCCAAAGAAATTGCCCAAAAAAACAAGTTTTTTTTGATGCCTGTTAATAAACTTCCCTTGGCGATAATCTTGTCGTATATTTTTTCTAGCAACCTAGGAACTACTGCTAGAAAATGAGGTTGTACTTCCCGAATGGTCTCGCCTAATTGATCGATACTTTCAGCAAAATAGACTTGATAGCCCAAATATTGATAATAGTAGGAAGCCGATCGTTCAAAAATATGACAGATAGGCAAGTAGCTGATGATTCTTTTATGATTTTCGGCTAAGGATAGTACTGAATGGGTTTTAAAGATATTGTCTACAATGTTTCGATGTGAAAGCATCACTCCTTTGGGAGTTCCTGTAGTTCCTGAAGTATAAATGATGGTTGCTAGCTCTTCGGGGTGTATACTTTGTTTTAACTGTGCAATCGTTTCGGTATGATTGTTTTTTTCTGCGATAGCTAAAAAGGCATTCCAGCTGTTGTCTGTATTGGTTTCGTTTAAATAAAATACTTTTTGAACCTGAGTTTGATCGAGTACTTTCTGTACTTTTTCGTAAAGGGCTTCATCTGACACAAAACAGTATTTTGCATCAGAATGATGTAATACATAGGCATAGTCCTTTTCGGAAAGGGTAGCGTATAAGGGAACATTTTGAGCTCCAATTTGCATCACTCCAATATCTAGGATATGCCAATTTGGATGATTATTTGTTGTGATAACGGCAATCTTATCGTTTTTCTGAACTCCTAATTCCAACAAAGAGGCACTAACTTGATGTGCTTGTGCGATGTATTTTTTGGTGCTAATGTTTTTCCATTGCTGATTTTCTTTGTACAAAAAACAGTTTTCTTGAGCATGGTTTTCTAACTGATAGTCTGCAAAGTCAAAAAGACGGGTCGGTTTCATAGGGGAATATTTATAGCAATATAAGAAAAGAATTTCACACAAAAAGAAGGTTCGCTTCTGATGAAACGAACCTCGAGAAATATTGAGTTCAAAAATGGAGTGTTTAGACGGACGAAATTATTCGATTTCCCTAATTTTTATGGACTAGGAATTTACTAAAACTCTGCCCATTGATTTGGGTATATTTGTTCTCGATATTAAAGGCAACTCTCATTCCATTGATGTTAAAGTCACCATCAATCATGGCAAATTTTAGATCTAAATTGTCTTCAAATTTTGAATTTTTAAAAGAAACTCCTTCTGAAAATTTTGCGTATTTAAAAATGGCTGTATCTTTAAAGACTGCCTCCGAAAAATTGGCGTGATTATTAAAATACGCATATTTAAAGGTGGCTATTTCGTAGAAAATACTGCTATCAAAAAGTGCTTTTCGTTCAAATTTTCCATATTTAAAGGAACTATCACCATTAAATTTCGATTCAGAGAATTCTGAATGTTGACTGAATTTGGAATATTTAAAAAGTGCTTTTTGTTCAAAGGTGCAATTTTTAAAAATTACATCCTCTTCAAAATTTGCGATATAAGTATATCCTGAATTTTCATCTGGAATGTATGCCAATACGTCGTCTTCAAAAGTGCAATTGACAAAAGAAATCTTGGTTTTGATGTTTTTTTCAATCACATTGGAAGTTCCATTTTGATTCCAATTGAACCAGCTTTTTTTCTTTTTTGGATTTTTTTAATGGCATCTTCTCTGAACGTTAAGTCAAAAGTACCAACAATAGTTGCATTTTCGTAGGCTATGGATTTTCCGCTTTTGATATCTTGTAGGATTTTTGAAGCTTCAATTTTTTGTTGTCCATAACTAACGATTCCGAAGAATAGAACTAACAATCCTACAAATCTAATTTTCGTTTTCATTTGATTCATTTTAAAGAGTTTCTAATTTAATGACGCTAGATGCTGAACGATGTGACAGTGTTGCTAAAAAAAAAGCAAACTTTTTAATGAAAGTTTGCTTTTTTATTTTTGTCTAGAATCGATTACTTTTTGGTATTGATCCATTTTCGTGCATTCACAAAAGCTTCCAGCCATGGAGAGACTTCATCTTTTCTTTTCGATGGATAGTTTGCCCAGTTCCATTGAAAGGTAGAACGTTCTATATGGGGCATGGTAACTAAATGACGACCAGAAACATCGCAAAGCATAGCCGTGTTGAAGTCGGAGCCATTCGGGTTGTTTGGATAACCTTCATAGCCGTATTTTGCAACGATATGATAGTTTTCTTCTGTTTCTGGTAAATTGAATTTTCCTTCTCCATGAGATATCCATACTCCTAATTCAGTTCCTGCTAATGAAGACAGCATCACAGAGTTGTTCTCTTGTATTTTTACTGAAGTAAAAGAAGATTCGTGCTTATGAGAATCGTTGTGCACTAATTTCCCATGCACTTTGTGTTTTGGATAAATTAAATCCAACTCCATCCAAAGCTGGGCACCGTTACAAATACCAACAGACAATGTGTCTTCTCTTTTAAAGAAATTTTTCAAGGCTTTGTTTGCTTTGGCATTGTATTTAAATGCTCCTGCCCAACCTTTGGCAGAACCCAAGACATCTGAATTGGAAAAACCACCTACTGCTCCAATAAATTGAATGTCTTCTAATGTTTCACGTCCCGAAATTAAATCAGTCATGTGAACATCTTTTACTTCAAAACCAGCCAAGTACATGGCGTTAGCCATCTCGCGTTCGGAATTGGACCCTTTTTCTCTAATAATGGCAGCTTTGGGTCTTTGAAAGCCGTTTCCTACTACCTCGTTTAATTTTCCACTAAAGTTTTTTGGAAAACGGTATTGTAAAGGTTGTTTTTTATAGTTTTCAAAACGATTTTTTGCCAAACCGTTTGCTGTTTGTCTTTGATCGAGTAGGAAAGAGGTTTTGTACCAAAGGTCTCTCAAAGTTGCAACATCAAAGGTACATTGCGTTTCATTATTTTGGATACTAACGGTTCCTGTTGAATTGGCTGTACCAATTGTGAAAAATTCAATATTATTTTTTTCAAATACCGTTTCAACAGCTGCATCTGCTTGGAAGACAATTCCTGCGTTTTCAGCAAACAAGACCTTGATTGTATCTTCTTCATTCAGTGATGAAAGATTGATATTGGCTCCTATTTGCACTTCAGCAAAACACATTTCTAGCAAGGTTGTTATCAAACCTCCTGAAGCGACATCGTGTCCTGCAACAATTTTTTCTTCTTTGATTAATGTTTGCAAGGAATTGAAAGCACTCTTTACAAATTTAGCATTTTTGACATCAGGTGCATCGCTTCCAATGGCATTCAATGCTTGGTAAAAAGAACTTCCTCCCAATTTGAACTCATCCTGAGAGAAATTGATATAGTAAATTTTTCCTCCATCAAGTTGTAAAACAGGTTCAACAACCTTACTGATTTCACTACAATTTGCAGCTGCAGAAATGATTACCGTTCCTGGAGAAATCACCTCTCCATCTGGATATTTCTGTTTCATTGAAAGTGAATCTTTTCCTGTAGGAACATTGATTCCCAATTCGATAGAAAAATCCGAAACTGCCTTCACGGCTTTGTACAAACGAGCATCTTCTCCTTCATTCTTACAAGGCCACATCCAGTTTGCGGATAATGAAACGGAGGCTAAATTATCTTTTAGAGGAGCCCAAATGATGTTGGTCAATGCTTCTGTGATTGAATTTCTACTTCCTGCCCCTGGATGAATTAATCCAGAAATTGGTGAGTGGCCAATCGAGGTGGCAACCCCTTCTTTACCATTATAATCCAATGCCATTACACCGACATTGTTCAACGGAATTTGTAAAGCACCTACACATTGTTGTTTGGCAACTTTTCCCCCTACACATCGGTCTACTTTATTGGTAAGCCAGTCTTTACAGGCAACAGCTTCTAATTGTAATACTTGTTCTACATAGCTGTGAATATTTTTGCTTTTGTATCGTGGATTTTTATAACTTCTTACTACAGTAGTGTCGGTAAGTATGGTTTTGGGTGAAGAACCAAACATGTCTTCTAGAGCCAAATCCATCGGCTTATCGCCTTTGGTTTTTGATGCAAAAGTAAATCGGTTGTTCCCAGTTACTTCACCAACGGTATACATGGGTGAGCGTTCACGTTCTGCAATTTTCTGTAAGGTCTCTACATGCTTTTCACCAATGACCAATCCCATTCTTTCTTGAGATTCATTTCCAATAATTTCTTTAGCAGATAGCGTAGGATCTCCAATGGGTAGTTTGTCCAAATCAATTTTTCCACCTGTATCTTCAACCAATTCAGACAAACAGTTCAAGTGTCCACCAGCTCCATGATCATGAATGGATACAATAAAATTATCGTCGCTTTCTACCATCCCACGAACGGCATTGGCAGCACGTTTTTGCATTTCTGGATTTGATCGTTGCACCGCGTTCAATTCAATTCCTGAAGCGAATTCTCCAGTATCTGAAGAAGACACTGCAGCTCCACCCATCCCAATTCGATAGTTCTCACCTCCTAAAATGACAATTTTGTCTCCTTCTTTTGGAATGTCTTTAATTGCTTGATCTGCTTTTCCATATCCAATTCCACCTGCTTGCATGATGACTTTATCATAGCCTAACTTTCGAGGTTTTGAAGTACTTGAAGCAGCATTTTCTTCGTGCTCAAAAGTAAGTACAGAACCTGTAATTAAAGGTTGACCAAATTTATTTCCAAAGTCGGAAGCTCCATTGGATGCTTTGATTAAAATATCCATTGGAGTTTGGTACAACCAATCTCTTGCTTCAAATTTTTGTTCCCAATGTCTTTTGCTTTTCTCTCCATCAGCTGCGTCGTTCAAACGAGAATAGGAAGTCATATAAACCGCTGTTCCAGCCAAAGGAAGCGATCCTTTTCCACCAGCAAGACGGTCTCTAATTTCTCCACCTGAACCAGTTGCAGCACCGTTAAATGGCTCTACTGTGGTCGGGAAATTGTGTGTTTCTGCCTTTAAAGAAATCACAGAATCAAAATCGGTGGTTTGGTAATAATCAGGCTTGTCTGCTGTTTTTGGAGCAAATTGCACCACTTGTGGACCTTTGATAAAGGCAACATTGTCTTTGTATGCAGAAACGATGTCGTTTGGAAACTGTTTAGACGTCTCTTTGATCATTTTGAATAGGGAAGAGGGTTGCTCTTCTCCATCAATCACAAAAGTTCCGTTAAATATTTTATGTCTACAGTGTTCTGAGTTCACTTGACTAAATCCGAAAACTTCAGAATCTGTTAATTTTCTTCCAATTTTTGTTGCCACACCTTCCAAGTAAGCCACTTCTTCGTCATTCAGCGACAATCCTTCTTGTTGATTGTATGCAGCAATATCATCGATCTCTAAAATTGCCTCTGGCTTAACGTTGATGTCAAAGGACCCTTGGTGCAAGCTGCTCAATTTTTCTGAAATCATTGGATCAAAATCTGTAAAGTCTTCAGAAACGGAAGTAAACTCTTCAATTCGAATGATTCCTTTAATTCCCATATTTTGGGTAATTTCTACGGCATTAGTACTCCATGGAGTAATCATTGCTGCTCTAGGTCCAATAAAAAAAGCGTCGATTGAAGACACTTCTATTTTGGGTTGATTGGCAAATAACCACGTTAATTTTGCAATGGAGGTTTGGGGTAATTCTTTTGTTGTTTGAACAGCAAATACTGTACTGTCTGTGTTTCCGAAAAAGTGAATCATTCTATTATTTTTGGTGTGTTGTTCTAAGTAGCAAATTTACTTTTTTTAGTTAAAATGGAGCCTATTTATTTAAGAGAATATCCAGAGTTATTCACGGAGTTATAAACGGAAAAAGACAAATCGTACTGATTTGCCTTTTTCAATTTATATTCCTTAAGAAGTGAACTTATTGCTTGATGATTTTTTGGGTTGTCAATTGCTTTTCTGAGGAAATTCTGTAAAAAAATTTCCCTAGAAAGTCTTAGACAATATTGATTTTACTTTTATTTTCGCTCTAACAAGGCCATGTAAAATCCGTCAAAACCAGAAATATGGGCAAAAACTTTTTTGTCAGAGACAAAGGTGAAGTCGCTTCCAGCTTCAGATTCTAAGAAAGTTTTTACTTGATTTTGATTTTCAGATGGTAAAATAGAACAGGTTGCATAGACCATTTTTCCACCAGGTTTTACCATGGCAGCATAGCTTTGTAAAATCTCTTGTTGAATTTTTTTAATATTCTCAATAAATTCGGGTTGTAATTTCCATTTAGAATCTGGATTTCTACGAAGAACTCCTAATCCAGAACAAGGAGCATCAATCAAAACGCGATCGGCTTTTCCGTGTAATTTTTTAATGGGTTTGGTAGAGTCGATGACACGCATATCGATGTTGTGTGCTTTGTTTCTTTTGGCCCTAACTTTTAGTTTTCGAAGTTTACTTTCGTAAATGTCCATGGCAATAATTTGCCCTTTATTTTGCATCAATGCAGACAAATGCAGAGTTTTTCCTCCGGCACCAGCACAGGTATCAACGACTTTCATTCCGGGTTGAACGTCCAAATAGGCGGCAACTAACTGAGATGAGGCATCCTGAACTTCAAAGTACCCATTGTGAAAGGCTTCCGTTTTAAAAACATTGGCTCTTTCTGGTAGCATCAGAGCATCTGGATGATTTGCTACGATTTCTGTAATAATCCCTTCAGCTTTTAATTTCATTTGAAGAACTTCTCTTGAAATATTCAAGGTATTTGTTCTTAAAATTACTTTTGCTTGTTGATTCAATGCTGCTATTTCTTTGGTCCAAAGCTCTTCGCCTAATTCAGCCAAACAAATTTCATCCATCCAATCTGGAATTGATTCTCTGTATTTTCTAGTTTTAGACAATTCAGCAAAACGCCCTTTGATTTTTCTTTCTGGAACATTTCCTATCTGATTCCAGTCTGGCAAGGCAATTCCTCTTAAAATACACCATACAGAAAACAACCTCCAAATATTATCTCTATCGTACGGGACTTTTACTTCTGCAATTTCTGCATACAGTCGATTCCAACGAACAATGTCGTAAATGGTTTCAGCAACAAATTTGCGATCTCTTGCGCCCCAACGTTTGTCTCGTTTCAATGCTTTTTCGACAGCTTTGTCTGCATAAACGCCTTCGTTGAATATATCTCTAATACTATCTATAACTGAAAAAGTTAAGTTTCTGTGTAATCTCATTGTATGTTTTATAAAGCTTGCAAAGATACGCTATTTTAAGGCATTTACTTGGTTCTTTTTTCTTTTCCACAGATTAAAAGAAACAAAATACCCTTTTGTAAAAATTGAATTCTTTATTTTCGTAGTTGAAAATTGTATCCATTGAATTTAAGCAATCCAATTACATATATTACTGGAGTTAGTGTTCATCGAGCATCGCTTTTTTACGCCGAATTGGGAATCAAAACCTGTAATGATTTGCTACACTTTTTCCCCTTTCGATATATCGATAAAACCCAGTTTTACTCCATCAAAGAATTGCAGCCCAATTCTTCTGAGGTACAGCTAGTTGGTAAAATTACCCATGTCAAATCGATTGCACAAAAAAGAGGGAGTAGGTTGGTGGCAACGTTTCAAGATGCATCAGGAACCATGGAGTTGGTTTGGTTTAAAGGACAGAAGTGGATCAAAGACTCCTTAAAAATCAATGTTCCCTATGTGGTATATGGAAAATTAAACCATTACAATGGGAGCTTTAGCATACCGCATCCAGAGATGGAGTTGGTGAGTGAATACAAAAAAAAGTTGCAGTCCAAAATGCAGCCAGTTTATCCTTCGACAGAAAAATTGACCAATTCGGGAGTTTCCAACAAAATGGTTCGGGGCTATATTCAAAGTTTGTTGCAGCAAGTTTTTGAAGGGATTCAAGAAAGCCTGTCCCAAGAGATTTTGGATGATTTTCAATTGATCTCCAAAAGAGAGGCTTTGTTGAATGTTCATTTTCCCAAAAATCAAGAACTGCTGACAAAAGCCGAATTTCGTTTGAAGTTTGAAGAATTGTTTTTTATTCAATTGCAATTGGCTCGAAAAAAGCTCATCAATAAAGCAAAAATAAAGGGCGCTGTTTTTGAAAATGTAGGAGAAGTCTTTAATGAATTTTACAGTAAAAAATTACCTTTTGATCTGACCAATGCTCAAAAAAGAGTGTTGAAAGAGATTCGAAAAGATGTGGCTTCCGGGGCACATATGAATCGATTGTTGCAAGGGGATGTGGGTTCAGGTAAAACTATTGTTGCCTTGTTAGCGATGTTATTGGCAATTGACAATGGATTCCAGGCGACCATTATGGCACCCACAGAAATTTTGGCAAGACAGCACTATATTGCTGTCTCCTCGCTTTTGGAAGGAATGAAACTGAATGTGGATATTTTAACCGGTTCTGTTAAAGTGAAAAAACGGCGAGAAATTCACGAAAATTTAGAAAACGGATCGCTACATATTTTAATTGGTACTCATGCTTTGTTGGAAGACAAGGTGAAGTTCCAAAACTTAGGGATTGCAATCATCGATGAGCAACATCGATTTGGAGTTGCCCAGCGCTCAAAATTGTGGGCAAAGGGGAGTGAAAATTCCTCACAGCAAGGACGTGTTCCTCCTCATATTTTGGTCATGACTGCGACTCCTATCCCTAGAACCTTGGCAATGTCTGTTTATGGAGATTTGGATATTTCGGTGATAGATGAATTGCCTCCAGGAGAAAAGAAGTTAAAACCGTTCATCGCTATGATAGCAATCGATTGTCAGTTTTTAAATTCATGCGAGATGAGATTGGAAAAGGGCGTCAAATTTATTTGGTCTACCCTCTGATTCAGGAATCTGAAGCGATGGATTATAAAGACTTAATGGACGGATACGAAAGTGTTTCCAGAGAATTTCCCACGCCAAAGTATCAAATCAGTATTGTACACGGAAAAATGAAGCCAGCAGACAAAGAATTTGAAATGCAACGTTTTGTAAAAGGGGAAACTCAAATTATGGTAGCAACCACCGTGATTGAAGTTGGAGTAAATGTGCCCAATGCAAGTGTGATGGTGATTGAAAGTGCAGAACGATTTGGACTCTCGCAACTGCATCAATTACGAGGGCGTGTTGGGCGAGGAGCGGACCAAAGCTATTGTATACTCCTTACCAGTTTTAAATTGTCTGACGAAGCAAAAACCCGTTTAAAAACAATGGTGGCTACTTCGGATGGATTTAAAATTGCAGAGGTTGATCTAAAATTACGGGGTCCGGAAATATTATGGGAACCCAACAAAGCGGGGTATTGAACTTGAAAATTGCAGATGTTGTAAAAGATGGAACTACCTTGGTAAAAGCTAGGAATGCTGCTATTGGACTCCTGCAAGACGATCCTAGTTTGCAAAAACCGGAACACAAAGGCATCTTGCAAACCTTTACTGCGATTTATAAATCTTCTGGAATTTGGGCGAATATTAGTTGACATGTTTACTGTATTGTCATGCTGTTACCAGCGGAGCACTTACGTTAGCAGAGACTAGTTATTCTATTATTCTCGTGGTTTTACGATCCTAGAAATAACTGCCCCCCACAAAGGGCATTGGGTCCTATATACCCCCCCTACAAAAAACACTACAGCACACTCATTTTTTAGTATGGCATCCCGCACAACGGCTTAAAAAGGAAGGTTTTTTACTTTTTTTCGGGGCTTGTGCAACGGTTACTTTTGTTGTGTGTAGTTTTTTTATTTCGTATTTAAATTCAAGAACTTTTAAATTCCATAATGTCAAAGTTTGGATAGCTGTAATTCTATCATTTTCGCAGCTGACGACTAACTTGTCCTTGAATGACCGAATAAATTTAGTCCATAATTGACCTTTTGAATCCCTGAGCAAAAAGTAAAATCCGCTATCACCAATTTTTTGTCCTGATGAATCCAAAATGAGTTCACCTTTCTCACCAACTTTAGGAGATAAGATTACTGTGGCATTTCCATTTGGTAAAGGAAAAATAGCCTTAATGCAAATCTGTTTGTTTGGTAATGAACAAGTTTTATAAACTCCTGAGTAAACTACTTGGCCTGTTGATTTAAAGGTTCTAAGCCAAATTGTTCTTTTGACTTCATTTGTTTTAGAATCATGTAGTTTAATTATTTCGTTGGTGAGGCCTGATCCTTCTTCTAGGTTTTGAATTGGAACATTTAGTTGTTCAATTCTTCTACTGAAAATCATTCTCACTAACAAGCCAAAACTTTTGAATATAGGATTCCATTTTGCTTTTAGCTGTAGGTCATAATTTGATGTGTTTTCATAGAAGTCAATTACTTCTGGAGATAGTCTCTTTAGTTCAGTTTCTGGCAGTCCTAGATTTAGAATTGAATCAAGTAACCCTCTGTTTTTTCTTTGGTTATCAAGGACTAAACTCTCATCTTTAGCTAACTGCACAATGAATTTTGTCCCGATTCCATTTGTTCCACCAAATGGCCCTAAAAGCCATTGATAATTCTTATTGTCAATCCGCTGCCCAAACAGTATGACCCATTGTTGAGTAATCCAATCCTGAATGCTTTGATTTTTTCTAGCTATTCCCATCTCCACAATCAAGGTTTAATTACTGGGAATAAAATTCGATTGACCTTTCCATTTTCCGAACTCTGTTAAAGGCTTAAATCGAAGAGTGGTAAACTCAAAATGAAAGTTCTTTCTTTCCCTTTCTTTCATTGCGTTTGAATGCCTTTTCGGTTTTTCTACTTTACTGTGACCATGTACCATATTGGTCATTTCTTTTTCAGATTTCCAAATTGAAAAGGTTGAGACTGTGTTAGGGAATTTAACTGAGGCTAACGATAGAGTTGTTCCTGGATGGTCTCTAACTAGCTTTTCAACGGGTCTTCCCCAATGTATAAATCTAGGAACTGCCAAAGGTTTCATTCTTGCTATTGTAACAGCAACAACAGGAGAATATGAGCTTTCTAATTGGTCTTTATCATTTGGTATTTTGAATCCACTAAACTTTCCCCATTCTCTAATAAAAGACAAACGCACATGCCAACCTTTTGCTAAAATTCTTCCAAAACTGTCCTGCTCCAAATAGTTTTCAAGTACATTTTCATTTTCCCATTGCATAAAAACTGCTACTTGACCTATTAAAACTCTTAAGGGAGAAAAAATTGGTGAACCTAGGGTCATTGCCGTCATATATTCAGAGTGAATCAGTCCTTTTGTATTCTTAGAAATTGGATTCGAGAACATTCCTTTTACCGCAACAAAAAAAGGAAGTTTGACTAAATGATAAGAGAATATGCTCACTTTGATTTTGATTGAATTATTTGTTCTATGCGGTTCTTCTAATTACACACAACGTTTTACAATATGAAACGGTTGGGTTTTCGGAGCGCGTTCGTATCCACCGAGGAAAAAGCTGGCGCGAGACCTGCTGCGCAAAGTCTCCCGACTTTGAGCTTATATAATTCTCATTCATTAATTTTTTGTTCAAATTCATTTTGATACTTCAAAATTTGCATTTCATTTTATGATTTTTTAGTTGCGCGAAGTCGGGAGACTTTGCGCAGCTGGCTTATTATGGTACAAGTGGGCAAAAAAGCATAAATTCCTCAAAAAAACAATACAGCACACTCATTTTTTAGTATGGCATCCCGCATATCGGTTTAAAAAGGAAGGTTTTTTACTTTTTTTCTGGGCTTGTGCAACGGTTACCATTGTTGTGCTTAGTACTTTTTTGTTGCGATTATAATCCCAGTTGACCAATTCATTTTTGTCAGATTAAAATCTTTCCGATTTTCTAAATATTCAATTAGTTTGTCAACATTTTCTTGATGTCCATCTGGCCAATTTGGTTGAGTCAACATATCGTCAATTATATATAATCCACCAACTTTTATCATATCAAGAATTTCCTCAATCTCACTATATTTTCCAGGCCAAGCGTCAGCAAAAACTAAATCAAATTTATCTTTATTGTAATTTTTTATCCACTCAGTTCCGTCTGCACATATTAATTCCACTCTTTTATCTTGACCGAAATAATTTTCAGCTATCTCAATAAGTTTGGGGTCATTGTCAACGCTAATTAGTTTAGATTCAGAGTCCATTCCGTCAATCATCCAAGAGAGTGATAATCCAATTCCAGTTCCTTATTCCAATAAGTTTGATTTAGGTTTAGATGTTATCAGTGTTTTTAAAAACGTTCCGATGTATAGGTCAGAAGGCATTGTAAATCCTATTTCTTTGGATTTATTCTCAATTTCTGAATGAATTTTAGGCTTGTCAAGAATATTTGAGTCTTTCATATTATCTAATTGTTGTCATTTTTCATTTCAAATGTTGCTTCAAAATGTTCAACTGTAGGGAATGGGTCATAATAATGATGCAAAAGTCCTTTCCAATAAGCATATTGTTCAGATTGTCTAAATCCAATAGTATGGTCTTCTAACTTTTCCCATTCAACTAATAAAATGTATTTATTTTTTTGTTCTATACACCTTTTTAGTTTGTGGTTTAAATATCCATCTATAGAGCTTATATATTCACTTGCTTTTTTAAAATCTTCTACGAATCTGCTTTCTAATCCTTTTTTCACTTCGAGTATTGCAACTTCTAAAATCATTTATTATCTATTTTGTTTCTTCATTTTGGGTATTAAGCCCAACGGCTTGGATATGAGTAGTAGGAGAGGTACGAGCCTATTACTTATATCTTTTGTGCCTGTTGCACAAGTATTTACCCAAATATAAGTAAATATAGATTGATAATAAAAATATTTTCTTTAAATTTAAGGATGCAAGGAAAAAAGACCTATCAAGAAAAGCTGTTTACTTGTTTTAGTTTGAGCGAACGAGTACCCAAAGACAATTTTTACCGCCAGTTAGGAGGCGTTTTAGATTTAGACTATTTGTATGGCTTGACTAGAGCTTATTATGGTACAAGTGGACAAAAAAGCGTAGATCCCTCCAAAAAACAATACAGCACACTCATTTTTTAGTATTGCATCCCGCACATCGGCTTAAAAAGGAAGGTTTTTTACTTTTTTTCGGGGCTTGTGCAACGGTTACCATTTTACAAACAGTTATTGTTCTTCATATGTAAATAATAATTGTACAGTCGATAACTGGATTTGTCCACCATTATTCACAACTAGATTCTCATTTCTTTTAACTTTTATAAGATTTGCGCTTAAGTTTGCACTAATAACATTTATAATAGTGTCAAAAGTTAAAGTTATTCCTTCATAATTAATCTCATAATGCCCAGTTCCTCCATTAATTTTTTGACATTCAATTTCAGAATAAGTTAAAGTTTCAGAATTTAAATTTTGAGATATATTTAAATAATCCCAATCTATTATTCCATTTGAATTAAGAGTCATTGACGATGAGCAGGAGATGTAGTCTATTAGTTCTGTACTAACAAATTCTCCATTTAAATCAGTATCTAAAGCTATATTCGATTCAATTGATATTAAATTATAAATTCCAGCTACACTTCCGATTTTTTCTTCCTTATCAGATGAACAAGACAAAATTGTTAATCCAATTAAAATGGTAAGCAGTAAGTTCAGTTTTTTCATTTCGTAAATTTGAGTTTTAATTGTTTGTAACGGTCTCGTGTATGAGTAGTAGTGGGTTTCTACGCACAAACCTTTCGGTTTTGCACTGACCTTTATTTTATATTTATACTTTGATTTTATCACTTAAACCGCTATTACTTATACACCGTGTGCCTGTTGCACAAGTATTAACCCAAATATAAGTAAATATAGATTGATAATAAAAATATTTTCTTTAGATTTAAGGATGCAAGGAAAAAAGACCTATCAAGAAAAGCTGTTTGCTTGTTTTAGTTTGAGTGAACGGGCACCAAAAGACAATTTTTACCGACAGTTAGGAAGCGTTTTAGATTATTTATATCGGCTGACCAAAGCATATTAAGAAAGCAGCTGAAAAAAAAGCATAAATCCCTCCAAAAAACACTACAGCACACTCATTTTTTAGTATTGCATCCCGCACATCGGCTTAAAAAGGAAGGTTTTTTACTTTTTTTCGGGGCTTGTGCAACGGTTACCGTTGTTAGCAAAAGTTTTCTAGAATAAATAATATCCTACACTGAATTGAATTAGAGTATTAGTTCCTTTTTTTAATTCCCCATTAAAATCTGGCTTATCAATAGCTTTAGTCAAACCTTGATATAAATTAAGTTCAAAAATCAAATCTTTCAACTTTTTTCCTATTCCTAAATTAATTCCCACATCAAAAGGTTGACTTCTAAGAAACCGGGTATTATTATTACTACTTCCATTTCCATTAAGAAACACTCCTAACTGAGGTCCAAGAAGTATATATGTTGATTCATAAAATTTGTAGTTTAAAGAAACATTCATATAGTTAGATTCATACATAATATTTTCGGGAATATTAGACTCATATCTATTTCCTTGTTGCGAGAAAGTTATTTTAGGTCTAAATTTTATTTTCTCTTTAATTTCATATTCATAAAAACCTCCAATGTGAAATCCCATTTTATCAGAAATTGAAACCTGACCTAAAATTCCTTCTGAAATTGATGAGTTATTTAGTCCTATAATAATTCCTCCTTTTTTTTGAGAAAAAATTATAAATGGTATAAATAATAATAAAATAATTGTTAGTTTTCTTTTCATTTTGGGTTTTATTTTAATTTTTGCTAACGGTTTGTATATGATTTGTAGGCATTACGAACCACGAACTTTAAATAACCTACATATTTTGAAACGAGAATAAAAGATTGAACATTAACATAACTGCCTATAAATTATATACTTTGTGCCTGTTGCACAAGTATTTACCCAAATATAAGTAAATATAGATTGATAATAAAAATATTTTCTTTAAATTTAAGGATGCAAGGAAAAAAGACCTATCAAGAAAAGCTGTTTGCTTGTTTTAGTTTGAGCGAACGAGTACCCAAAGACAATTTTTACCGCCAGTTAGGAGGCGTTTTAGATTTAGACTATTTGTATGGCTTGACTAGAGCTTATTATGGTACAAGTGGGCAAAAAAGCGTAGATCCCCTCCAAAAAACACTACAGCACAGCCATTTTTTAGTATGGCATCCCGCACAACGGCTTAAAAAGAAAGGTTTTTTACTTTTTTTCGGGGCTTGTGCAACGGTTACCATTGTTGTGTGCTGCCATTTATCAGTTTTTTAATTCACTAAATTCTTTTTTCAATAAGAAAATTCCAATAATCGATACTAATATTGCACTGAAAGTAATTAGAATTAAATTTGTAAAACCACCATACAATTCTGTTAGTGATTCATTCATCATTGTTTCCGCATCCATAAAATACATTCCTAAAAAAGCAATAAGGTTATTTACTAAATGAATCAAGATTGATAGCGATAATTTTTTTGTTCTGTAATAAACCCAACCTGAAAATATCCCAATTATTGTAGCACTAACAAACTGCCACGGATTTAAATGAACGATTCCAAAAAGAACACTTGATAAAATAATTGATTTAACTGGAGAATATTTTTGTAATAATCCATTTAGAATAATTCCCCTAAAAATCAATTCTTCGATTATAGGTGCGGCAATAACTATTGCTAAAAAAGAAAACACCCCTTTTTGATTTGCGAATTCAAGAAATATCTTTTGCATAAACTCAGGCATTGGTAATGAATTAACAATTGGTTGTGTTATTCCTGTTTGAATTGCAATTATGGAGATAGAAACTAATGCCATTATCTTCATAGAACTAAGGCTAAAATTATATTTATTAATTCCTATTCTTTTTTTTCTTATCAAATGAGCGATACCAAAAGGAACTCCCATTGCTAATAAGTAATAAACTAAAAAAGAAATCTCTTTTCCTAGCACATTGTTTAGTATGAGGTTTACTGGACTAAATAATAACATTGAAAGTATTGCTATTCCAACAATCCCCCAACTTTGTCCTACATTGGGGAAATAAGTTTCCTTTTTCTCAATCATAATTATTTATTGTTCTTTTTTTTTGGTTGCACACAACGGTAATGTATATGAAAAGTAGCAGACTAAAAATGTTACTACTTTCAATTTAACAATAAAGATAGCAGTTAAGTGCAAACTACAAAGTTTGTGCTTAACTGCTATTTTTTATAAACCGTGTTAGCAAAAGTGTTTACTATTCAAATAATTCTAAATCAGACTCATTAATTGTAAAAACCCACTCCTCATCGTCTCCATTCGCCTGAAATGTCCAGTTTTTACGATTATATATATCCTTTTGTATGTTCCGTTCTTCACCTATATTATTGTCAATATCTATATAACCATAATTATTATTTGGTTTTAACCATTTTATAGTCTTATTGATATCTGTAAACATTATTGAGTCAAAATCAGAAATTGCGCCAAAATCTCCCCCTAACGCACTAAACTCTAAAATATTTAATGTGTTATTTTGGAATAAATCGAGAGTATTTGAATTTCCTTGTTTGTATAGTTTAACGTTTAAGTCTTTTGTAGTTAAATTTTCTATAAAAAAACTTTTGTTACCTGATTTAGGGTCACAAGATAGAAGCAATAAAGCTAATACTAATAAGTGTATTATTTTAGTATCCATAATCATCAAAAATTTGATTAACTGTTGGAATGTTTTTACCAACCCTTGAATTATATTCAGTATTTAACTTAGGTATAGTATTCACGTGAGAGTTTAGTGACGAATAAATATCCTGAATTGAGTAATCAGCTTCATTAACTACTCTTCTATTTATAATAGGTGGAATCCAACCATCTTTTAAAGTAACATAAAATCTTGTCGTACCGAATTCTTCTTCTGCCAATCTTGCACCAATATAATATCCCCACATTTCACCAACACCTGCATAACCAGAGTTATGTCCGTGTCCATCACCATAAGCTCCGTAAGTAATGATATAGTTGATGTATTTTACCCAATAGCCACTGCCTACTTTTTTATGATGGCTTGCGTGACCTAGTTCGTGAAAAGTGGTCTCAAAAACTCCATCTGTACCTTGACTGGCATTGGCTTTAATGATAATGTCAGGAAGTACAAAACGAGTTACTAACCATAATGCGTTTATTGGTAATGAAATTGTAGTTTTGCTAAAGAAAGAAATTAAATCAGAGTTAGTTCTAAAGCCAATCCATCCCCAAGTTCTTCTTAACATTGGCGCTGCTCCTCCACCTGATTTTCCATTGGCAACAATTCTTAGATTGGAATGCGGTTTTCCTATTCCAAATCGTGTACAGTAATCTAAATATTTTACTGTAGCATTATTTACAGTTGACCAACGCCAACCAACGGAATTAGTCCCAAAAGTAATATTATGACCATATTTACTATGTTTTCCTGCTCTGTACCTTGCTGATGAAATGCTAATGGTGGATGGCCAAATTTTAAATCCTCTTGTATTTTTAAAAACTACGGTGTATCTAACACTTCGTCTATAGCCTCTGTTTACTCTATAAAAACCTTGTGAATTTGTCCAACCTTTTGCCCATTTAAACCAACGCCTTGTTTTTACTTTTACACCTAATACTGGGTCATTTCCTCCTGTTACCGTATTTCTTACCCTAATATAGCCTTGAGGTTTTCTTTTGCTTCTTCTTGCTGAAATACCATTTTGGCTATCTTGTTCATCTTCGGGTTCTTCCCAATTGTCTGTAATACGTAATGCCTCGTCTTCTAAGTCATAAAGAAAACTTTTTGAAATGGCACTTTTCCCTGCAATGGTGGTCGTAGTGGTTTCATCTTCCCCTTCATCTCCTTCTTCCTCTTCGGGTCCAGATTCCTCAATCAAGAATAAATCTTCTATTTTTTCATAAGCCACATCAGAATGGAATTGATAATCTTTTACTACTGAAGTATAAAGCCATTGGGCTTGTTCTATTTCGGTATTTTCATCTACAAAATAATCGCCTTCTTGCTCAATTTCTACATCTAAAGGAATAATTGAAAGGTTTAGAGAATCGGCAAGTAATAGGTTCTTTTGCTCGTCGTTCTCCACCCAAAATTTCACATAATAATCGGTAGCTTGAATGTCTAAATCATCTTTTAATGTTTTTGCGGAATAACTTTTAGATGACTTTTTTTGTTTTTCTTTTAGGCTTTCCAAAGCTAATCGCATATTTTTAACAGAATATGGATTTTCCAGTTTTTCTCCTAAGACAATTTTGCCGTCTGATTCAGATGCGAGTTCTTCACTTAATGTCAGTTCTGATTGTGGTGTGTCCTCAATTTCGTTTTGACAGGAATAAATCAATATTCCAATCAGTGTTAATGTTAAAAACCGTAAGCTTTGTTTTCTCATAATTTTTGTTTTAATAGTTAATGTTTGTGTTACATTTTTGCTAACGGTCTAGTGTATGAGTAGTAGCGGATTTCTACTCACGACCTTTTCAGTTTTACACTGACCTTGTTTTATACTTACACTTTGTTTTTATTACTTAAACCCCTATAACTTATACACCTTTTTAGCACCAGCTATATTTTCAACTCTCCTTTCAAAATGATTTGAGCCTTGCTTTTTATCGTCATTTCTTCCTCATTCAACAATTCAACTTCCATAAATCCAGTTCTTTCTGAACATTGAAAAGAATTCATCTTTGACTTCTTCAATTTCTTTCCCCAATATTTTGCCAAAAAGGTATGCGTTCCACCTGTTACAGGGTCTTCATTCGTCCCACTCCAAGGCCAAAAATATCTTGATTCAAAGTCAAATTCCACCTTTGTCGAATGTGCAGTTACAACTACTCCGTTAATCTCTTTATGTGATTTTTTTAGCTTGTCAAAATCGGGGGATAGGTTTTTTAATAATTCAGCACTCTGAATTTCAAGTAACAATATTTTGGTTTCAGCGTTGTATTCGCTATTACTCACTTCTTCAATTCCAAGGGCTTTAAGTAATTCAAATGGTACTTCTTTAGGGATTGTCTCATAAATTGGGAATCCCATTTTAATGAATTCTTCATTGCGTTTAATTGGTAATTTCAAGTTCTGAATATTCACAAAAGTGAGTGAATTTTGTCCGTTTTTTTCAAAAAGTACTTTTGAAGAAGCTAAAGTAGCGTGTCCACACAATGGAATTTCCATTACTGGTGAAAAGAATCTAATGGGATATTCATTATTTTCATTAAGCTCACCAATAAATGCCGTTTCTGATAATCCTAATTCTTTTGCGATTGAAAGCATTTCTGAATCAGACAGTTCATTTTTTAATATACAGACACCCGCTGGATTTCCTTTAAAGGGTTGGTCCGTAAATGAATCAACGATATAGGTTTCTATTTTTTTCATTCTTACTTGATCTGCTCTAATTGGTGCTAACGTGTTTGTATATGGTTTGTTGCGTGGTTTAAGCACCTAATTTAGCATATAAAAACCGAATAGAAATACGCGAGGATTTTCGTAAGTAGGCTAGAACTAGCAATAAATTATATACGGTGTTAGCTGTTGTTATTTTTCATTTCAAAAGTTGTTTCGAAGTGCTCAACAATTGGAAAAGGGTCATAATAATGATGTAAAATTTCTTTCCAATGTTTATACTGTTCTGATTCTCTAAATCCGATTGTATGGTCTTCTAATTTATTCCACTCAACAAGTAAAATATATTTATTAGTTTGTTCCAAACATTTTTTTAGTTTATGATTCAGGTATCCATCTATTGAACTAATATATTTACTCGCTTTTTTAAAATCCTCTTCGAATTTATTTTCTAGCCCTTTTTTTACTTCTAGCATTGCAACTTCTAAAATCATTTGTCTTTTTATTAAATATTATTATCAATTGACATTATCCATAATCCACGCAGATTACTTTCTTTCCCTATCTGCACTACCTTTTCTTTTAAGAAACCAAGAGATTCATATAGTTGTATTGCTCTTTTATTATCAGAGTAAACATCAAGCCAAATTCTATTTGCGTTATATTTCTCAAAACAAATTTTTTTAATCAATTCGATTGAGTCTTTCCCGTAGCCAAATCCTTTTTCGGAAATTACAATTCTTCTAAATTCGATAGATTTTTTATGGTCAGAAATTCCATTTAAGATTATGTGTCCAATTAGTTTATTATTTCCTTTTTTGAATATTGATAAATGACATTCATTTTCTAATATTTCTTTATGTTCTGCTATATCGTATTGTTGGACAAACTGAGAATTTTCCTTTTCAAAGGTTATTATCTTGTTAAGGTCTTTAAAGTCAGTTTTCTTAATTAATATTTTCTCTGTTTGTTCCATTTTCCTAATAACAGCTAACGTTGTTGTATAAGATTAGTTGCGTATTTTAAGAACTAAAGTTAGCAAATGAATCACAGATAGAAAGTCCGCGAGGACTTTCGTAAGTAGGCAATAAGCCAGCAATAAAATTTATACGGTGTTGTGTGCAGTTTTATATTTTTAGTCATATTTTTTTCACTAAAATCTATGAAATAATATTCCTTTATAGAATTATAAATAAATTGTAAATCCTGCTCCTAATATAAAACCATTATTTGTTGTTTCAAAAGTAGATTGGTCACTTCCGCTTTCTCTATATTGGTAGCTAATAGTTGGTTCTAAAGAAATGTGTTTGTTTAAGAAAAATGCATAACCTAATCCGAATTGATAACTGAAAAAGTCACTTTCACTCTCAATGCCTTCATTTTCACTGTTAGCTTTTCCAAAACCTAAAGATGCTTGACCAAAAAGACCATTGACTAAATAATATCTTAAGAATGGTCCAATTGTTATAGATGTACTATTACTTGAAAATTTCGTTCCATTATTGTCTATAAACTCATTATCAAAATAACCAAATGAAGTCTCTAACCCTAAAGCTAATCTATCAACTACAAAGTACGCTGCTTTCGGATTAATTCCGAAACCGAAGTTACTACTTTCAGTTGTATTAAATCCATTTTGTACAGATTTTGAATTGTTAGTTGAAAAGTTAACAGAGCCATCAACTATAAAATTTCCTTTATCTGTAGGTTTATTTTTTGTTCCTTTTTCCTGAGAAAATAAAGTAAAGCTTGAGCAAATTACGATACTCATAAATAATAATTTTTTCATATTGAATTTTTTTAAGTTTTTATTTAATTAGCAATAAATATGCTAAAATTCAGATTTTACTTTTTATTTTCATCAAATTTTTCATTTAATTGCACACAACGTTTAGGCTATGGTTAGTTTGGGACTTAAAAGTAATTAATTTCCGTATAAGCACTTAGCCAAAACTTTTTATTTTGTTTTATCTTTTTCTTTATAAAAGCCAAATCAAAAAGATTTGGAGGGCTTTATAAATATACCCAAACATTGGGTTAAGCACCAAAACCCGTATTAATTATAGCCATTGTGCCTGTTGCACAAGTATTTATCCAAATATAAGTAAATATAGATTGATAATAAAAATATTTTCTTTAAATTTAAGGATGCAAGGAAAAAAGACCTATCAAGAAAAGCTGTTTGCTTGTTTTAGTTTGAGCGAACGAGTACCCAAAGACAATTTTTACCGCCAGTTAGGAGGCGTTTTAGATTTAGAATATTTGTATGGCTTGACTAGAGCTTATTATGGTACAAGTGGGCAAGAAAGCGTAGATCCCGTAGTTTTTTTCAAACTGTGTTTGGTCGGCTATTTAGAAAACATCATTAGTGATCGCAAGCTGATATCCCATTGCAGCATGCGTATGGATATTTTGTATTTCATCGGTTATGATATCGATGATGAACTGCCATGGCATTCAACGATTAGTCGTACACGACAATTGTTTCCAGAAAGCCTCTTTGAAGAGGTATTTACCAAGGTTTTAGCACTGTGTATTTCAAAGGGGATGGTCAGTGGTCACACCCAAGCCATTGACTCCGCCCCAGTGAAAGCCAATGCATCCATGGATAGTTTGGAACTCAAAGTTCCCAAAGAAGACTTAGAATCACACTTGCAGAAGATACGTCATATCAGCCGTATGGATAAACCCCATCGACAAGCCAAAGAAAACAAGGCCTCTAAAACTCAACAAACTATTGATGCAAACAAACAAGAACTAGGCGCTATAAAAAGCCGTAACAAGAACTGGTCAAAAAATCAAGATCAGCGCCCCGGTGCAGGCAACAAAGGCAGTAAATACACCAGTAACAAAACCCATTACAGTCCGACTGATCCTGATGCAAGAATTAGTGTAAAACTAAGGCAAAGCGAGAAAACTCAATTATATGAGTCAGCTAAGTGTAGACACTGCCCACCATGTCATCACCGATATTCAAGCTTACCATGCCGATAAGAAAGACAATCAATACCTTCAGGATATTGTGAATCGCTTAAAACCAAGACTTCACCACTCGGGATTACTATGGCAAAACTGTGTCGCCGACACGGGTTATAGTAGTGGAGAGAACTATGCCTTTTTAGAACAAGTGAACTTACAAAGCTTTATTCCACCACACGGCACCTACAAAGGTGGTCCCAAAGGGTTTATTTACAATGATCAAGAAGACCATTATGTATGTCCACAAGGAAAATCCATCCCCTTCAAAAAAGTATTTAAAGACTACCGCACCCAGACCTTAAAAAAGGAATACCGAGGGTCGAGTAAACTATGTAATGGCTGCCCAATAGCAAGCCAATGCCTAGGTAAATCCGCCAAAGAGAAGAAATTTTCTGTAACCTACTACCGAGAGGAATATGAGCGAAACAATGCACGAGTCCACAGCAAACAAGGACGCTTTATGAAACGTAAACGTCAAAGCACGGTAGAACCTGTTTTTGGGACACTGACTCAATTTATGGGTCTGAGAAAGATCAATACCATAGGCATACAGCAAGCCAACAAGGTGATGCACCTAGCAGCAATGGCTTACAATCTGAAAAAGTATGTGAAATTCACTCAAAAACTGGCAAAATCTAAGGCAAAAGCCCTTGGTTTTGTGTTTTTTGAAATTACCGCCCTCACAAAGGGCATTGGGTCCTATATACCCCCCTTTAAAAAACAATACAGCACACTCATTTTTTAGTATGGCATCCCGCACATCGGCTTAAAAAGGAAGGTTTTTTACTTTTTTTCGGGGCTTGTGCAACGGTTACTAGTGTTGGCAAATCGTTTTTATTTCCTTTCAAATATTAAATCGGGACCGTCAACATAAGATTTTCCTATAGTCATTTTCCCATTAGTTAAGTTATATGTCCATTTAGATTCATTAATTTTTACTAATAAGATTTTTGGATCAGTCGTTCCTCCAAGATAATCCTCTCCAAAAAAGTAATTATATTCTCCATCTGGATGACTTACATCTTGTCCTCCAGTTACTTTCAAAATTCCGTTTGATTGAAATTCATAAACTATGTTTTCATTTGAATAGTCCGTTGAACTTTGTCCTCCAAATCCAAAAATTTGCACCTCTATTAATTTCCATTTTCCAATAATTTCATTATTCGTAGAGTTTTTGTCGTCGTTTAAACAACTAGACAATATTCCAATTGTGAATATTAATAATATAATTTTTTTCATAATTTAAAGTGTTTTTATATTATAGATGCAATTATTTCCATTTAGTTGTGTCAAATGTTTGCCAATCGGTTTGAATATGGTGCGTGCCATTTTTTCACTTACAAAGTATCTTGGTTTCAATCAGTTTCAAATTTAGTAAATCTTTCTCCACGAAGCACTAACTGCGGCATGCACTATATTTTTTGTTGGCAATAGTTAGTATTCATAAAGGTAAGTTAAGTCACTTCCTTGAAAGTTCAATAAAACTTTTCTTTCGTTATTTACTTGTATATTACTAAGATTAAAATAGAAGTTTTTTTCAATGAGTGCTTCACATTCATCATTGTCAGTAAATACAATTCTTAAATTTCGTTGAACAGGGTTTGATTCAAAAATATCTCTGTTATCAATTAATTTAGCTGATACTTCTTCACAACCACCTCCATATCTAATTTTAATTTTTAAACATTCATTCTCAAAATTCAAACTAACGAGATCAAAAGTGTCAGATTGAGAATTATGAAATTGATTAGAGTCTATAATCACAGCATTGCATTTTTTTTTCTGTGCTGTATCTTCTTCACTACACCCTATAATAAAGCAAAAGATTGTTAGAATTAAAATCATTTTTCTCATAATTATAGTTTTTTGTTAAAATTGATTATTCATAAAAAACTGATTAAACATTTAGATATAATTATCTAAGTAAATAAATTGTTTTTGTTTCAGTTAATCCTTTCATTGTTGTTTTGACAAAATGAATACCTGACCGAAGTTTTGACAAAGAAATTGTTTCTTTGGCGTTGGTTATATTTTTATTCAGAACCCTTTCTCCTGTAAAATTATAAATAGAGATATTAACTGTATTGTCTTTTGTCTCAACCAAACGGATGATTTTCTGCATATCAGGTTCATTCAATTCTGTATCCCTGCTGCGCAAAGTCTCCCGACTTTGAGCTTATATAATTCTCATTCATTAATTTTTTGTTCAAATTCATTTTGATACTTCAAAATTTGTATTTCATTTTATGATTTTTTAGTTGCGCGAAGTCGGGAGACTTTGTGCAGCTGGCTTATTATGGTACAAGTGGACAAAAAAGCGTAGATTCCCTCCAAAAAACACTACAGCACACTCATTTTTTAGTAAAGCATCCCGCACATCGGCTTAAAAAGGAAGGTTTTTTACTTTTTTTCGGGGCTTGTGCAACGGTTACCGGTGTTACAAACAGTTTATATTTCATATTCAATTCCTAAACTGAAAATTGATGGTTTTATTGAATTATCTCTTTCAATAAGACCAAGAAAATATCTTATATTTATTCTCAATTTTTCAGATATTTTATAGCCTAAACCTAAATTAAAGCCTAAATCAAATTTGTCATAATTCGTGTTATTATTTTGAGAATTATTTCCTTGATTTAACCCAAAAGAATCTTTGGTAGTTTCTTGTTTTCGATTTATAACATAACCTAATTGAATTCCACTTTCTAAATTAAATTTTTCATTAATAAAATATTGTAAAATAATTGGTAAAGAAATTACAGATTCATTTATTGTTTCTTCAATATCACTAACTCCTATAAGAATTCCATTTGAGTCAAATAATGAAATATCCTCGAATACTCTTTTTGTTCCTTGGTTAGAAAAAAGTAATTCAGGTTGTATTCTAAACTTTTTAGAAATTTTTATATTTGAATAACCTCCAATATAAAACCCAATTTTTCCTTGATATTCTACAATCCTGGAATTCCCAACATACACATCTGGTGTGTATTTTGACATATTAATTCCTGATTTAAGACCAAAATTCATTTTAGTCATTTGTGCATTTATTGAAATATTAGCTAATAATATTAAAATAATCAAAAAGTTCTTTTTCATCTATGATTTTTGTTTTTAATTGTTTGTAACTGTAAACTGTATGGTTAGTGGCGTGTTAAAAGGCTATAACTTTCATCAAGCACAAACCTTTATAAAAAAGAGCTAACCCTATAGCTAGCTCTTTCTAGCCATTAACTATACAGATTGTTACCCAACGTATGTTATTCAAATTTAATAGTTTTTTCAGTTCTACGAATTTTTACAATACTATAAGGTTGAGTCATTACCAAACTAACAAATTCAGTTTCATTTGTCGAAACAACTAAGCTACTTTCATTTTCAGTAATATTAGTTATTTTCACTTCCCAACCATTGGATTTAACCTCCAGAAAAACAGCAATTAACAAATAACTGTCAAAATCTATAGTCGTTTCAGTAAAATTATCTGAAACATTGTTAACTGAATTCATTTGGGTAAGTAAATTCTGCCAATCACTAGTATTATTAATAACCATATTGGACTTTACAATTCCTTCACTTCCATTTCCACTTAAAATATCGTTACTTATTACAGTAAATACTATGTTTTGAGGAAAAGTATTCTCATTTTTTGAGTCATTACAACTAAAAAGAGATAAATTTATTGATAAAATTAAAATTATATTTCTCATAATATTATATTTTTTTTAATTAATCTATTTTTCTAAAATGATGACCCTGCTGCGCAAAGTCTCCCGACTTTGAGCTTATATAATTCTCATTCATTAATTTTTTGTTCAAATTCATTTTGATACTTCAAAATTTGCATTTCATTTTATGATTTTTTAGTTGCGCGAAGTCGGGAGACTTTGCGCAGCTGGGTTACTGTTGTTAGGCACAGTACTTTGTTAAAATCCATAAGTTAATTGTTCAACTGTGTAGCTATTATCCACAGGGTTAAAATTGATAATATTTTTATAAGCAACGTCGGTACAGATAAATAAGGAAGGTAATGTAATATTCAAAACTTCTTCACTACTATCTAAATTTCTAATTACTAACGTCATATTATCTAAATAAGTTCCTTTGAAATCTTCTTTTGAACTATCTGGATTGAATTGTCCAAGATGGATTATTAATTCTAAATTATTCTGAATAGTTATTTCTTGTAATCCTTGTGTGGATGAATGAGGATGACTATAAGATGTTCCCTCAAATCCTTCAGCTCCTTCAAAAATCGAATCATTATCATCAATTTTATAGTTTATTTCATAATAAAAATACTCTGCTTCAACTCCACAGCTATTTGTATGTCCAGTAATATTTAACTCAACTTCATAAATAGATGACAGGGTTGTAAAAGTTTCTTCATTTCCATACGTAATACCATTTTCATTTGTCGCATAAGCTCTTAAATAATAAGTTGTGTTCTCCTGTAATCCAGTAATCTCTGAATTAAAGTCATAGCTATTTGTATTATTTTCTATGTGGTTGTCGTCAATTGTGGGATTTTGAGAGGTACTCCAACATATTCCTTTATTTATTATTGTGCCATCTCCATCGTCATTAATTATTCCTCCACTCGTTGCACTGTTTAATGTAATGTTTTCTATAGTTTTTGTTGTAATATTAATTTCTCCGATTGCTGTTGTAAACTCAATTTCGTTTCCGTAATACTCTCCAGTTGGATTTACAAAAAACGCTCTCATATAATATATTGTATTTCTTTCCAAATTAGTAACATCAGATGAAATGTTTACTCCATTAACTTCTATAACGTAATCATCAGTTTTTGGAAGTGTTGTTTTGGCATAAACAAAACCTTGAGAAGTTACTGTACTCTCACAAGTTGGAGCGATAATTTGTCCACTAAATATTGCACTAGTTTCAGTAATGTTGGAAGCATTTTCGGCAGATAAAGTTGGTGTATATGTGCAATCAGAATTATTCTCATTATCTGAATTTGAGCAGGATGTAAATATGAATAGAAAGATTAAAATGTTAAATGTAAATTTCATGGTATAATGATTAGTTCTAGATTTTTTGTTTGTATTGTGCCTAACGGCTCGAATATGCGTAGTGCGGGATTACAAGGCATTTCACTATCAAACCGCTACTTTGTTTATTAAATGCTTTAATGTTCAAATTAACTAAATCACCCCGCATTACTTATGTTTATTGTTAGTGGCTGGCATTATTTCCGTTTATAATTTAATTCTCCTTTTTTTATATCTGGATAGTAATCATCAGCATAATCTATTCGTAAAGTATCCACATCTATGCTATATTTGCTTTTTAGTGGACCCATAAAAATATCAGCACGAATTATCTGTATAGTCAAGGAATCATTTGCATAATTATACTCATAAATCTCATTTCTGCGTTCAAATCTATCGTTTGTCTTAAAAATCAAAGTGTCATTCTCTGAAATCCATGTACCAATAAAATCATTTGGCTCAACGTAGCATAAAAGAATATTCTCTCCGCTTTCACCATTGAAAAACTGCAAATTATCTAAATCTTCTATCATCAAATAGTCCTTGTCTGACAATTTTTCGTATTTATGTTTTGAAGGAATCACAGCAATGTACAAGTGTCCATTATAACTAAATTCAATACTATCTCCGTCTATTTCATATAGGAATTCCTGTCCATTGATTAACACGTCTGTCGAATTTTTAAAATCAAAGGTCTTTGAATAATCCTCATTATAAGTCCATATGCCAAGTAAGGACAGATTATCACTATTTTCTTCTTTCTCACAGCCTGAGATTAGAATTGCTATCAGTATTCCTTGAAACAATATTTTCAGATTTTTCATGTTCTTTTAATATTTGGCTACTCTGTCAAGATGATTGTTATATACCAGTGGTTGCGTCCTGCTTGCCACTAACGGCCCGGCTATGCGGAGTGCGGGATTTGTACCCACAAGCCTTTCAGCCTGCCGTAAATTTTATTAATTGCTGTTACTTTCAAATCACCATTAAACCCCGCATTACGTATAGCCATTGTTCCTGTTGCACAAGTATTTACCCAAATATAAGTAAATATAGATTGATAATAAAAATATTTTCTTTAAATTTAAGGATGCAAGGAAAAAAGACCTATCAAGAAAAGCTGTTTGCTTGTTTTAGTTTGAGTGAACGGGCACCAAAAGACAATTTTTACCGACAGTTAGGAAGCGTTTTAGATTATTTATATCGGCTGACCAAAGCATATTAAGAAAGCAGCTGAAAAAAAAGCATAAATCCCTCCAAAAAACACTACAGCACACTCATTTTTTAGTATTGCATCCCGCACATCGGCTTAAAAAGGAAGGTTTTTTACTTTTTTTCGGGGCTTGTGCAACGGTTACCGTTGTTACAGGGAGTTTCTTTTTCCCATTCGTTTTAATAGTCTCAAATGGGATAGTATTCCACCCCAATAAGTTGTTTGATTTGGTTTTATATTATTCTCAAGTAAAGTGTAGTACAAGATTCTGTTGAGTTTGGGGTAATGAATGTGATGTATATGTGGAAACAAATGATGTGCAATGTGATTGTTGAATCCGCCTAGTATGAAGTTCGCAGTTTCGCTAAATGGGTGCATATCATTTGAACTTTTTATTTGGTTCATTAGCCAAGATGTCTTGATATAACCGTTATCATCTGTCGTAGGATATTCAGTTTCTTCAACGTGATGAGTCATAAAGAAAGTGAAAAGTAAAAACAAAGACTGTGTTAAGTGCATCAGAAAAAAACCTGCCAAAACAATAAACCAAGCTTGTCCTGAGAAAAGCATTGGTAAAACAAGTATAAAGGTCAGATAAAAAGTCTTTTGTGTCCAGAATGAAAGATGATATTTGAACCCTTTTTTTTCTGTGTATTCGTCTTTTGAAAATAGAATTACAAAATCCTTGATGAAAACCCAAAAAAGCGAATAAGTGGTATAAGCTAACGGAGCATAAAAGTGTTGAAACTTATGATACCAAAAGTGTTCACTGTTTGGAATTACTCTTATTAGTTTTGTTATTTTCAAATCGGAGTCGTAGTCTTCCACATTAGGTGCATAGTGATGCGAGTTGATGTGTCTTTGTTTCCAAGCTTCCGCGTGTGCACCAACAATGGTATAAATGAAAATAAAGCAAAGGTTATTCAGCTTTTTATTTTTAAAAATCGTGTTATGAGAAAAGTCGTGTGAAAAGTTGAAAGCGAATAGTAACGACACAAAACCGTATAAAATAAAGCTAAGTACAAAGTAAATTGGATTTTCTACCAAATAAAGTAAGAAGTATGCAACAACCGAAAACGAAAAGTAGAAACTAAACTTAGCCCATATCTTCAACAGAAATACTTTCTTGTCGAAAATAAGCTGTTCATCTACTTGTCTGTAAATGGTTTTTAGCAATTCACTGTCCTTGGAGATATGAACATGTTTATCTCGCAAAAGGTATTGGTTTAAAAGATTTTTGTGTTCCCATTCCTTTTAAAAATCGGAAATGAGATGCTAATGATTTTCTATATGGCATTTCCATATAGTTCAGTCCGTGTTTTTGTGCTAACTCTCTGAATATTGGCAGAATTTCTAAATAGTGAACGTGGCAAATGTTAGGCAACAAATGATGTAGAGCGTGAGCATTGAAACCGCCCAATGTCCAATTGAAAAATATGCTGTCGGCATTGTAATCAACGGACGTGCACATCTGTAATTTTGGCCAACTCATATCCAATTTGTTATTCTTGTCAGAAACAGGATGTTCTACATAATCCGACAAATGAGATACACCTAAAACCCCCACAAACAACAAAGACACCATAAAATGATTCAATAAGAATGCTAACAAAACGTTTTCCCATCCAAAGTTCAATAAGTAAATAGGGAGGATAATCATATAACCTAAATAAAGAAGTTTGTAAATAACCAATTTGAATACTTCATTTCTTGGGATTTCAATTTTTATAGTCCTGCTAGAATAATTTAAAAGCATCAAGGTCTCACGAAAGAAGAACCAATTCAAAGAGTAAAGTAGATATAAAAATGGAGCATAAATGAACTGATAACGGTGAAACCATTTTAATTCTTGACTTTCAGTCATTCGGAATAATGGATTATTTAAAACGTCTATGTCGCTTCCTTCAACATTGGTATATAAATGATGCGATTCGTTGTGGTTCTTTCCCCATACGTAAGCATTGTTACCTTGAAGATTAAAACTTATTGAGAACAGCACTTTGTTCCAAAATTTACTTTTTACTGCAACTCCGTGTGCAGCATCGTGCGAAATATTAAAAGCCGTCAAAAGCACAGAAAGTCCCATTAATAGATAAAAAATATAAAAACCTAAAGTTGTAGTGCTAGTAATCATAAGTCCGTAAAACAAGATGTCAAGACTGAAATAAAGTATGATTTTAAAAATCATTGTCTTGTTACCTGTCTTTCGAATTCCTTTTTCAGAAAAGTACTGTTCGATTCTTTCGTTCAGTTCTTTGTAGAAGGTGGAACCTTCATCTTTTGAGAATTTCAGTTTTTTCATTAGTTCTTCTTTTCTGGGTAATCGGTCTTTTTAAATGCCCTGTAACGGTTAGTATAAGAATAGTATCCGAGTGCGTGACACCTACTTGTCAAGGTAAAAGAAAGTTGAAGCGGGCTACAATCCATGATTTTACTACTATTTTGGCTATTATTTTTATACATTGTTCCTGTTGCACAAGTATTTATCCAAATATAAGTAAATATAGATTGATAATAAAAATATTTTCTTTAAATTTAAGGATGCAAGGAAAAAAGACCTATCAAGAAAAGCTGTTTGCTTGTTTTAGTTTGAGCGAACGAGTACCCAAAGACAATTTTTACCGCCAGTTAGGAGGCGTTTTAGATTTAGAATATTTGTATGGCTTGACTAGAGCTTATTATGGTACAAGTGGGCAAGAAAGCGTAGATCCCGTAGTTTTTTTCAAACTGTGTTTGGTCGGCTATTTAGAAAACATCATTAGTGATCGCAAGCTGATATCCCATTGCAGCATGCGTATGGATATTTTGTATTTCATCGGTTATGATATCGATGATGAACTGCCATGGCATTCAACGATTAGTCGTACACGACAATTGTTTCCAGAAAGCCTCTTTGAAGAGGTATTTACCAAGGTTTTAGCACTGTGTATTTCAAAGGGGATGGTCAGTGGTCACACCCAAGCCATTGACTCCGCCCCAGTGAAAGCCAATGCATCCA
This sequence comes from Polaribacter sp. HL-MS24, assembly GCF_032758595.1. Taxonomy (NCBI): domain Bacteria; kingdom Pseudomonadati; phylum Bacteroidota; class Flavobacteriia; order Flavobacteriales; family Flavobacteriaceae; genus Polaribacter; species Polaribacter sp. HL-MS24. Next base: position 2,138,255 of record NZ_CP136415.1, read on the forward strand.
TGGATAGTTTGGAACTCAAAGTTCCCAAAGAAGACTTAGAATCACACTTGCAGAAGATACGTCATATCAGCCGTATGGATAAACCCCATCGACAAGCCAAAGAAAACAAGGCCTCTAAAACTCAACAAACTATTGATGCAAACAAACAAGAACTAGGCGCTATAAAAAGCCGTAACAAGAACTGGTCAAAAAATCAAGATCAGCGCCCCGGTGCAGGCAACAAAGGCAGTAAATACACCAGTAACAAAACCCATTACAGTCCGACTGATCCTGATGCAAGAATTAGTGTAAAACTAAGGCAAAGCGAGAAAACTCAATTATATGAGTCAGCTAAGTGTAGACACTGCCCACCATGTCATCACCGATATTCAAGCTTACCATGCCGATAAGAAAGACAATCAATACCTTCAGGATATTGTGAATCGCTTAAAACCAAGACTTCACCACTCGGGATTACTATGGCAAAACTGTGTCGCCGACACGGGTTATAGTAGTGGAGAGAACTATGCCTTTTTAGAACAAGTGAACTTACAAAGCTTTATTCCACCACACGGCACCTACAAAGGTGGTCCCAAAGGGTTTATTTACAATGATCAAGAAGACCATTATGTATGTCCACAAGGAAAATCCATCCCCTTCAAAAAAGTATTTAAAGACTATCGCACCCAAACCTTAAAAAAGGAATACCGAGGGTCGAGTAAACTATGTAATGGCTGCCCAATAGCAAGCCAATGCCTAGGTAAATCCGCCAAAGAGAAGAAATTTTCTGTAACCTACTACCGAGAGGAATATGAGCGAAACAATGCACGAGTCCACAGCAAACAAGGACGCTTTATGAAACGTAAACGTCAAAGCACGGTAGAACCTGTTTTTGGGACACTGACTCAATTTATGGGCCTGAGAAAGATCAATACCATAGGCATACAGCAAGCCAACAAGGTGATGCACCTAGCAGCAATGGCTTACAATCTGAAAAAGTACCTGAAATTCACTCAAAAACTGGCAAAATCTAAGGCAAAAGCCCTTGGTTTTGTGTTTTTTGAAATTACCGCCCTCACAAAGGGCATTGGGTCCTATATACCCCCCTTTAAAAAACAATACAGCACACTCATTTTTTAGTATGGCATCCCGCACATCGGCTTAAAAAGGAAGGTTTTTTACTTTTTTTCGGGGCTTGTGCAACGGTTACCATTGTTGTGTGTAGTTTTATTTCTCTATTTTATCATAGTTTTTCAGCGTTTTTAAGACCCATAATGTCTGTATTCCTGCCCATTCTAACTTTGTTCCTTCACTAATGCCATACCAAGTATCCCAACGTCCATCCTCTTTTTGTTTTTCAATTAATGTTTGTAAATCCGACTCAATAGTTTCTTTGTTAAACATAGAATAAAACACACTTTCAGTAGAATTGGCATAGTTCAAACTATGTGGTTTACCATATAATCCCCATCCATCATCAGATTTATCATTACAAATAATACCATCTGCTGATATCCATTTTTTTAAGTTGCTGATTCTTTTATTAGCCTTCTCTTTACTTCTGGTATTAGTTAAGAATGTCAGCCACCTTGGCACACATAAATAGCAGAAGACGTGTTTATCTTGAATTCGTTCAAATTCACTCCAAACAAACTCTTCTGCTTTTTTCATCCAAGGGATGTCTATCTCATACTTTTCCAAAACCCCAAGTAGAGGTGCAGTAGTGCTTAAAGCCGCCCATTCTTTAACTGTTTTAAAATGTCCTTCGCAGGGATAATCACTTTTTGGTCTAAACATCCAAGGCACACCTCCTTTTTCTGTTGTTATACTCTCAAAATATGGCATAAAATCTTTTAGAATGATTTCTTTGGTCAAACAACCAACTTCATCAAGCGTTTCAAGTGCCATAATACTAAATAGAGGTTGACTTTCAGGTGATGCCGTATCTGGTTCCATTCCGTGACCAAATCCACCATCAGAATTTCGATAAGCATTAACAGCGTGAAAAACGCCATTTTCATCTCCATTTCTAAAATGAAATTCAAATAAACGTCGTTCAATCATTCTCGCATTTGTCAATATAAAATCCCTTGCCTTTAAATATTTATCTTTTGATAATTTCATTCTTTATTTTGGGCGTATTCAATTACACACAACGTTTTGGCTATGCGCAGTGTTCCGAAGGGCATTGCGTATAGGTATTGTTGTACACAGATTTTATTTATTCAATATCCAATTTACCAAGTCCTTTTTGTCTACAATCGACCAACTATGAGGATGTCTTTCGCCATTTGCTCTGTATCCTTTATCAATTGTCGGAATATATTCAACACTTTCATATCCTTTCTCGATAAGACTTTCAGATAATTTTTTGATATAAAAAGCGTTCATTTGTTCGTAATCAGCCATTCGATTTTCTTTCCACCAAAGAGTGTCAGGTTCTGTATAAAGTCTGATTTTTGTACGCTTTAATTTTTTTAGGTTTGAGATGTTATTCGTGCTATAAGTGAATACAGCACTGTTTTCATATTTTGCAATATTGTCCTTTGGATTACCGAAGTTATTGCCTAAAATTTCTAAAAGCCATATACTTTCTTGAATTGAAGGTTCAGAAAAATTTCGTTCTATATTTTTTTCAGATGATTTGTACAATGCGGTCAAATCTATTGGTGAATCTACGATAAACACTCCTTTCGGGTCAATATAGAATTGTTTCATCCCAATAATAAAATCACTTATTAATAGACTTACAACTCCACCACTTGAAAAGCCACCGACAAAAATATTTTCAGTTGGCAGTTTATTTTCAATAATTATGTCCTGTAATTTTTTTGCGAGTTGATATTTTTCACTTTTCTCAAGCCATAGTTTCTGATTAAAATTTGACAACAACACAGCAATACTGTTTTCTCTTGCAATATCAAGAATTTGGAACTCCCTTTTTATATCATCAGCATTTTCAGGATAACCACCGAATAAAATTAAAACGCCTTTTATTTCTTCGCTTGGCTTATGAAGTTCGTAATCTTCTTTTATGATTTCGGTGAACTTAATTTTTTCAGCAGTTGGTTGTGCCTTTTCATGTTTGTTCTGTTTACACGAAACAACTACAATAAAAAATAATAGTAAAATGGATGCTTTTTTCATTCGTCAAATGGTTACCAACGGGAGACTTCGCAATAAGCCCCATTTTAGTTAAAGATTAATTGATTAGATTTATTTATATCGCATCTAAAGGTTTGTTTTACGTTCAAAAAGAGTCGTAATAGTTTAGGTTTTATATCTAGATAGTCTTTTAAATCGACTACAAATGACTTGATTTGTGATGATAAATGAAAGGCAAGCTCTTTGAGCCTGTTTTTCAAGGTTTTCACCCTGCTGCGCAAAGTCTCCCGACTTTGAGCTTATATAATTCTCATTCATTAATTTTTTGTTCAAATTCATTTTGATACTTCAAAATTTGCATTTCATTTTATGATTTTTTAGTTGCGCGAAGTCGGGAGACTTTGCGCAGCTGGCTTATTATGGTACAAGTGGGCAAAAAAGCATAAATTCCTCAAAAAAACAATACAGCACACTCATTTTTTAGTATGGCATCTCACACAACGGCTTAAAAAGGAAGGTTTTTTACTTTTTTTCGGGGCTTGTGCAACGGTTACCGGTGTTAGGCAACGTATTTTACTCCATTCTTTTAAGATTATAGTCTTTTTTGTTTAATAAGTAAAGAAGTCCATCTTTCCCACCTAAATGTCCCATTCCAACTGCAATAAATGTTGGCTTATTTTCTATGATATTAATTATGTCATCAATCCAGTTTTTATTCCGTTGATTAATAACTAAATCAGTTATTTGAGCAGGCGAAATATCTTTAAAAGCACCAATCTGTTGATGTTTATACATTTTTAGAGTTCGTTTATATACTTTAAGTATACTGTCATATTCAAATTCACTTTTAGGTAACTTAACTCCATTTAGTTTTTTCATTACTTCTATAATTTCATCGGTAGATTCTAGTCCAGTTACTTTAATTTCATTTTCTTGAGCGATATTTATCAGTTGACTTTCCATTGAAACAAGCTCATTTCCATATTCTGACATTATAACTCTGTAAGTCTCTTTAATAAAGTCTGGAATTTTAAAATTCATAAATTTTTGTTGTTCCGATTTGTCAGTAACATCTCTTTCAAGTGCTAATTGTTCACATTTCTTAAGATTGATAACTATTTTTTCAGGAAATTCTATTTCATTTTTTGGATATAAATGAATTGTACCAAAAAGGTAAGATGTCTTTCCTTTTTTTGAAGTGATTTCCCAAAGATTTCCTTTATCAAAATCCCTTTTTTCTTTATGAAAACAAGATGTTATTGTAAATAAAATTGATATTAGAAGTAGAGTTTTTTTCATATGTTGCCTAACGTGTTCGTGTATGGTTTCGTTGCGTTGTGTACTAAGTTAGTAAAAAGAAAGAAACCCATTGTTCAGAAGCGACAGAAATTCCTATCGGAATTTCCGAGCAATGAACTATACATGTTGTGCCTGTTGCACAAGTATTTACCCAAATATAAGTAAATATAGATTGATAATAAAAATATTTTCTTTAAATTTAAGGATGCAAGGAAAAAAGACCTATCAAGAAAAGCTGTTTGCTTGTTTTAGTTTGAGCGAACGAGTACCCAAAGACAATTTTATCGACAGTTAGGAAGCGTTTTAGATTTAGACTATTTGTATGGCTTGACTAGAGCTTATTATGGTACAAGTGGACAAAAAAGCGTAGATCCCTCCAAAAAACAATACAGCACACTCATTTTTTAGTATTGCATCCCGCACATCGGCTTAAAAAGGAAGGTTTTTTACTTTTTTTCGGGGCTTGTGTAACGGTTACCTTAGTTGTGCAACGTTATTTTTAAAATAAGATATAAAAAATGTAAAAACAAAAAGATATTATAAAAAAAACATAAATATAATTGTTTTTTGTATTCTTATTTAGATGAAACTTATAGTTAAAACAAAGACTGAATGGAAATGTTGGGATTAATAAATACAAATATTCATATTTAAGTTTAAATAAAATAATGAAACTAAAAACAATTACTTGTAAACAAGTTAAAGCAAATAATAATTTACCGTATTTAATTTTTGATACAATATTCAAGTTTTTTTTGTAAAAATTATAAAAGTAATAAACTATTATAATTAAGATTATAACTTTAATATAAGCGTAAGAACTAAAATATGTTTCCATAATTTTTTAATAGTTAGAAGTTGCTTCTCTACATCTGGCATGATTTTCAATAGCCACAACAGTTTCGATTATGGCGTCAGCAACAGCTACACCATAACAAGGAGATGCTACGCCTAAAGTCATTAAAGTTAAAACATTACACCAAGTTATAGCTCTATCATATGATGCATGTATATTATGAAAATCTTGTTCAAATTTGTCGTCACATGGATCTTCATTCTTACTCATATGTGAATTTGTTTTTTTATTATATTATTTTTTTGATGATTTCTAATTCAGTTAATAACTCATGTTTGGACAATAGAACTAATTCAGGATAATTTTCTTTATGTTAATTATATTCTTTTCAACATTCTTTTTGTGATTTTGATATTCTTCATAAAGACCTAATTCTTTTAAAATTTCTTCTTGATTATTATTTTTACTATAATAGATTTTATTTTTAGTCTCCTTTTTTGCATTTTTAAGATTATTCATAAGTAGATTAGAAAAAGTAATATTTTTGATATACAAGATCTTCAAAATATTTATCAAGTTTTATCTTATTTTTTAAATTTTACTCTTTCTATTTTCAATAACTCGGTTTACTCTATATTTAAAACAAAATGAATATAGTAAAATAAATTCAAAATGTTCTTAAGAGGCTTTTCAACTTTCCCATACTCCTCTCACATTTTTTTAATGTTGTTAGTTTTCAACTTTGGATTGTCAGTCCTTCCTAGACTTTGATTTGGTTCATGTTGCACAACGTTGCGTATAAGAATAGTATCCGAGTGCGTGACACCTACTTGTCAAGGTAAAAGAAAGTTGAAGCGGGCTACAATCCTTGAATTTACTACTATTTCGGCTATTATTTTTATACATTGTGCCTGTTGCACAAGTATTTACCCAAATATAAGTAAATATAGATTGATAATAAAAATATTTTCTTTAAATTTAAGGATGCAAGGAAAAAAGACCTATCAAGAAAAGCTGTTTGCTTGTTTTAGTTTGAGCGAACGAGTACCCAAAGACAATTTTTACCGACAGTTAGGAGGCGTTTTAGATTTAGAATATTTGTATGGCTTGACTAGGGCTTATTATGGTACAAGTGGACAAAAAAGCGTAGATCCCCTCCAAAAAACAATACAGCACACTCATTTTTTAGTATTGCATCCCGCACATCGGCTTAAAAAGGAAGGTTTTTTACTTTTTTTCGGGGCTTGTGCAACGGTTACCTTTGTTGGTGGTATGTGCTTTCTTCTTCATTCTCTTTATTTATTAACTCTAATGCAAAGCCTAAAAACACTTTATGAGCTTTTGTAAAATGAAAATTATCTCCCATTTTTTCAATTATATTTCGTTTTAACATTGTATTATAGATTAAACTCTTCCTGCTTTCAGGACTGCTTATTTGCTTGTTTTCTTTGATAATTTCATTCCAGCTATGAGAGTTTTTAAAATACTGATTTATTCTTTCTAAATTGAAAAATGAACTATTTAACTCATCAATAAAGTTTTTACCTTCTTTATCTATTTCATAGGATAGGATTGATATAAATGTCATTATATCTCTTGATGTTTTTTCGTCTGTATTTTTAGAAATTAAATAAATATATTCAGTTTCTACTATTAATTCATAGCCGAAAGATTCTTGGAAGAAATCAGTATAAAACTCTTTGTTTTCTAATTCTGAAATTGTTTTGAAAAGCTTTCCTGAAATAAAATAAATTTTCCGTCTAACAAACTTTTTACAATGTCATAATGATATTCAGGATATTCAATCTTCATCTTTTGTTATTTTTAGAACAGGTATTTTAAGTTCTGTATTATCATTTTCTATAATAATTTTTTCGTATTTATTTTGATATACTATATTAATGTCTTTCTCAAATAAAAGAGAGACCATTGTAAAGTATTGATTTGTGCTAAAATCTGAATTGTCAGATTTTATTTCATTATTAGTCCATTCGAAGAAATTTTGGATTGGTAAAGATTCTACCATTCTTACTTTATATTTGATTTTATCAAAAATCCAATCTTCAAAACTATGACTTTCATCATTAATAAAAACTTCTTCTTCTAATTGAAATTGCTCAAAATACTCTTTGGTAGAAAGCCCAAAGTCATTAGAAAAAACATTGTCTCTAAATTTTTGCAATAATTCTTTTTGCGGACTATCTTTTTTATAACAAAACCCCTTACTTAAATAATGATGCATTCCTTTTAATATTGAATTTTCAGTTTTAATTCGTTCAATTAAAGGAATTAGTTCATTTACTAATATTTCTGATTGTTGTCGAATATCAATTAAGGTTTGTTTTAGTCTATTATACAAGCGTCCAAATTTTAAACGAATATTCTCATCTTGGAAATTTAATCTTTTCTCATTTGTATATTCAGAGATATTTAGTAAAATATTATAAATAGATTCAGAGTTATGTATATCAATAATATTGTTCAAAGGAATTATGTAATATTCAATCCAAAAACTTGCTTTATGAATCTTTTCTTGATAGTCAATATTATCAATATTTGCTTTTAAATCCCTTGATTTTACTAACAAACTTGATGTGTTGTTTTTGACTTGCGACAAGAATTTATCAATTTCATTTGTTAAAGAATCAATTCTTTCTATTAATATATTTTTGTCTTTGTTTATATCTTCTTTTATCTTGATGAATAGATTAGTAATTGATTGAACATATTTTTCAATCTCTTCGGGTAATAAAGGTTTGAATTGTTGTAGAATAAATTCAAAAAGATTGTAATAAACATCCGTTATTTGGTATTCATCATTGATGTTTTTTAAAATCTGGTATACAAACAATTGATTTTTAATTTCTACTCCATATTTTTCAATTTCATTATCTAAAAACTCATAGTCAATAGAATTGTTTCTTGATTGAGCCAAAAACAATTCTTTCAACAAATCAAAATGTTGATGAATAAATGATAATATTGTTTTCGGTTCTGCTTTAATCATCAGTTAAAATTTCTTGTTCTAAAAATTTATTATTCTTTAATACAAGTTCTCTAATTTTAACAACTTCTGGCAAATGAGAATTTTTAACTCTAATTGTCATCTTAGCTTTGTTTCCTTTTAATGATTTAGAGAACTTCTCATACAATTCATTAAAATTGTTCGGAACATATAATTTAGTATTTGGATAAATAGATTTTATTCGTAGATATTCATCCAGTCCGTTGAAATCGTAATCAACAAAAACGGAATATTCGTTTGCTTCAATTTTTTTGATAGAATCTTTTCCTATTCTTCCATATTTATGAAAATATATATAATTATTACCTAAAACTTTTTCGGCTCTTAGAAATGTATCCAAATTCTCAACAAAACAAACCTTACCAGCAATAATAATTGGGTTTTTTATTGAAAATAGTCCAAATGTTTTGGTATAATAATTCAAGTCAAGTTCTTTGCTATTGATTAGAGTCTTTTTGAAACCACGTATTAAAAATATTGGTTCATTTTTTATTTGAGAAGCCTTTGAATCTCTATATCTTTTAATATTCGAACTTTTTGATTTTGAAAAGGAGTTTACAGGGAAACTTTTAGAAAAAAAAATATCAAATAAATTTTCGTTATTAATTGAAACAACAAAGCCTTTTCCTTTTTTTTCTTTTAGCAAAATATTACTTGATAATAACGACTGAAAAATGTTAGAATTAAAAACACTTTTCGGAATCTTTGAAGCAGAAATCTCTTTTAGCTCTTTTAAAAAGTTATATGTTTTAAAATCTATTTCTTTCATTTTATTTTTCTTCTATACATTGCATTACCATTTTTTGCACTAACAATAATCTTCCCTTGACTTCTGAAAATTTTATAATATTTATCAAATCCATCATATGGGTGAAGTGCTGCGGATATAGGCAAAAAGTTATTGTCCTTACAAAACTTTAATAATTCAATTCTGTTTTCATCATCAATAGTTCCTAATTCATCAATGAATAATACAATTTTATTTTCTTTATCATTGATTGTTAACTTATTGATTATTGCCATAATGATAACCAGCCTAATCATCTTGTCTGTTCCATCAGATTCAATTTGATTTTTCAAATCAACAGCTTTCTTTTTCCCTTTGTTTTCAAGATGTAGCTTAATATCGAATAAATCAGAAAAATTAATGGTTATACCATTTTCAAGATATTTTTTCAGAACATTTAGATTATCTGTTTGGTCAAATAATATTTGATTATAATCTAAACCTTGTATTTCCATTATCTTGTTTAAATCCTTTTTTAAGGTATCATTTTGAATTAGTTCAATCTTTAAAGAATCAATATCAGAGATTTTAATTTTCCTTAATTTGCTATTGAATTGGTTTACAACCCAAGAATAAAATTCGTCATAACTTGATAATAAAGACTTTGCTTGTGCTGAATACAAAGAAGAAATACTACGAAGTAAATCTTTAATGCTTTTCTCTTTTTTGTTTATTGTTGCTAACTCACTTTCAATGTATTCAATCAATTTTTCTTCATTTGCTTCAACGGAATTGGTTTTATTCTTTAAGCGTTCAAATAATATATCTTTATCTGTTTTAAAGCTATTTCTATCTTTAAGAAATCTATTAAAGTCTGCATAAATATTATTTAACGAACTTGATGTTTCATTTTCAATTTCAATAATTCCTGTTTCTTCAATTTCAATTTTCCAATCTATTATTTCTTTCCTTTTATCATTTAAACCCTTTATATCTCCAATAATGTCAGAATACTTACCGTCAAATTCTTTTATTTTACCACCTATTTTTATTATTTCTTTTTCAAGTTCGTCAAACTCTTGTTGATTGGTTTTAATTCTTTTTGAGATAATATCTATTTCTTTTATAAGATTAGGTAAAGAATTTATTTCATCTATTTTACTCTGGTAATCAGAAATTTCTTTTTTAATCTTTATAAGCTCTTCTTTATTATTCTCAAATTTCTCTGCTATAGGTAGTAAGTCGTTATTTGCTTTTATTTCTTTTTGAAGTTGCTCAACAGATTCTTTTAATTCTTCTATTGATTCAATGGGTTTAGTTTTAATGTTATCAGGTAACTTTATTGCACCATCAAATATTTGCATTATTTCAGAAATCTGCTCAATTTCTTTTTCAATATAATCTTTTGATATACTTGTTAAATTATCAGAGAATATACTGTTAATAAGTTCTTTTGCTTTTTTATATTTTGAAATTTGATGAATTAATAAGTTTTTGTAATTATCAATTTTCTCTTTTATATTTTCAAGGTTTTCCGTTTGCTTTTTGACTTTGTTTTCAATAATTTGTTTACTTAAATCTTGTGTTTCTATTTGAGATATTTTTGTTTCTATCTGTTTTCGTTTAGTATCTAAATTTTCAATAGATTGTTGAAAAAACGGAATCGTTTTAGAATCTCCAATTGATAAGATTGCTGTCTTTTTTTCTTCTAACTTATCAAAATCTTCCTTGTCTCTTTCTACGATTGTTTTAACACTGCCTTTCTTTTGTAACAGTGTATCTTTTTTGGGTTTTAGATTTTCATTTAACTCAACATAATACTGTTTTTTTAAAATCTCTTTTTCTTGCGTTTTTTCGTGTATGTCATTAAAAACGATTTTGTATTTATCATTAAAGTTGTAAACTAATTTCGCTAAAATTGTATTTGTCGCTTTGTATTGATTTACAAGTTCTTTAAATATACTGAAATCTTTCTCTACACTTCTAATTGCTTTAATCTCATTATTAAAATTTAAAAGACGGTTGATTTCATTTTGGCTTTGCTTTGTAAAAACAATTTTTTCTTTCTCTTTTTTGTCTGCAATAATTAAAGAATCCTTTAAAACAGTATTATCTATATCTTTTGAGTAAATTAGATATTTATAAATTTTAGAAAAATTATTACTTAAACCGTCTGTTTTGACATTTGAATCTAACCAAACAGCTGCGTTATTGCTTTTTCCGGATTTGTAAATAAAATTAAAGACTTCACGTTTATCCTTAAACTTATTGAAATCAATTTGATTAGTAATGTGATTTGATTCTATTTCTTGAAGTGAGTAGAGCCGTTGGCTATCTTGATTGATGAACAAAGCTTCTTTGTATTCATTTTCAATTTTATAATATTCTAAGTCTCCATCAACATTTCTTTTTATAAGAATACAATAATATCTGTTTTTGAAAATCTCAAAAATCAAAAAGCTTTTATTATGAGTAGGAAAATAATGGTGAATTGTGCTTTTGTCTCCACTTCTTTGTCCACTAAAAATCATTCTTTTTCCATCGACAATAAAAAGAAAATTCAAAGCATAAATCAGTGTACTTTTTCCAATATTATTTGGTCCTATTAATTGAATTGCATCAGCATCTTTTAATTCAATGTCTGCTTTTGAGTAAATGTCAGAATTTAATAGGATTAATTTTGTTATCATTTGATAATTTTTATTGTTTGCACTTCGTTTCTTTGCATTACCTCCAACGGTGAGTATATGAAAAGTTGCCGATTTCGAAGTACTACTTTCCAATTTGCGATAACGTTTTGGCTAAGCTGCGTTTTAATGCAGTTTAGGTTTTGTTAGCAACTGGCTATTTATCAAATTTACTAAATCGTTCTTTTTTTAAGTCTTTCCAATCCTCCTTGACAATACTATAGTAAACATCATTTTTACTTTTTCCTTCGGAATCTATATAATTATTTCTAAAAACTCCTTCTTTTATTGCTCCAAGCTTTTCAATCGCTCTTTGTGAACGAATATTGCCTTCATCTGCACTAAATTGTATTCGTCTGAATCCTATTTTTTCAAACCCGAAATTTAATAATTCATATTTACAGGCTTTGTTTAGCCCAGTTCCTTGAAAGTCTTTTCCGTACCAAGTCCATCCAATTTCAGATTTCTGACTAGCAATATTGATGTTTCCATATCGTGTGCTTCCTGCTACTTTTCCACTTTTTTTGTCAATAATTAAAAATGGATAGCAAACACCATTTTCCTTGTCTTTAAGTGTGTTCTTTATATAATTTTCAAAATCAGATTCTGTTCGTATAAACATTCCCATATACTTCCAAATTTCATTATTGAATATTATTTCTTTAAGTTCTAGGTTTCTTATATTTTCAAAAGGAATTAGTAAAACTCTATTATTTTCAAGTTCTATATTTGATTTCAAAATTTCTATATTCATTGTCTTTTTGCTTGTTGCTAACGTTTAACTATACAGATTGTGCCTGTTGCACAAGTATTTACCCAAATATAAGTAAATATATATTGATAATAAAAATATTTTCTTTAAATTTAAGGATGCAAGGAAAAAAGACCTATCAAGAAAAGCTGTTTGCTTGTTTTAGTTTGAGCGAACGAGTACCCAAAGACAATTTTTACCGCCAGTTAGGAGGCGTTTTAGATTTAGAATATTTGTATGGCTTGACTAGAGCTTATTATGGTACAAGTTGACAAAAAAGCGTAGATCCCCTCCAAAAAACACTACAGCACAGCCATTTTTTAGTATGACATCTCACATAACGGCTTAAAAAGAAAGGTTTTTTACTTTTTTTCGGGGCTTGTGGAACGGTTACCGGTGTTACAAACAGTTTATATTTCATATTCAATTCCTAAACTGAAAATTGATGGTTTTATTGAATTATCTCTTTCAATAAGACCAAGAAAATATCTTATATTTATTCTCAATTTTTCAGATATTTTATAGCCTAAACCTAAATTAAAGCCTAAATCAAATTTGTCATAATTCGTGTTATTATTTTGAGAATTATTTCCTTGATTTAACCCAAAAGAATCTTTGGTAGTTTCTTGTTTTCGATTTATAACATAACCTAATTGAATTCCACTTTCTAAATTAAATTTTTCATTAATAAAATATTGTAAAATAATTGGTAAAGAAATTACAGATTCATTTATTGTTTCTTCAATATCACTAACTCCTATAAGAATTCCATTTGAGTCAAATAATGAAATATCCTCGAATACTCTTTTTGTTCCTTGGTTAGAAAAAAGTAATTCAGGTTGTATTCTAAACTTTTTAGAAATTTTTATATTTGAATAACCTCCAATATAAAACCCAATTTTTCCTTGATATTCTACAATCCTGGAATTCCCAACATACACATCTGGTGTGTATTTTGACATATTAATTCCTGATTTAAGACCAAAATTCATTTTAGTCGTTTGTGCATTTATTGAAATATTAGCTAATAATATTAAAATAATCAAAAAGTTCTTTTTCATCTATGATTTTTGTTTTTAATTGTTTGTAACGTGTTTGTGTTATGAAAAGTTGCTTTTTAAAAGTACGGCTATTTTCCGAAGGAAAATAGAAGAACTTTAGAAAAGCATATACTTTTGATTAAGCTAAAAATAAGCAATTTTTTATACACGATGTTAACAAATGTTATTTAATAATTCATATTATTTTTTTGTAAAATAGCTTTATTCACAACTTTCATATTCAGCGATAACTTTTAATATTTGACTTTCTCTAAATTCTCTTTTTTTAAGTTTTTTAACCAAAGAAGGGCAATCTGAAAAATATTTCATAGCTCTCTTCCTGAAAGATTTAGTAAAAAGTGATGCACTCATATTTGTAGGTAAGGTTATTAAAGGAGAAGCAATCTTTTCATTTTTTCTTAATATATAAAATTCATTATCTTGAGATGAATAGTAAGTTGAAGATGTAAAACCACGTTCTCCACCCCAATAGCACAAGTATCTTGCTTTTGTAGACCTATGAATCTGTTTTCTGTGAATTCTTTTTTCCTTTGTCTTGCTGTTACTTATTCTATTGGAGTTGCTATTTTTTCTTTCCAATGAGTATCAATGAATCTCCGTCTTCGAATTCGGTATATTCTTCAAGCAACAAAATTTCAAAATTCCTCCCAAATAAATCTCTCAGGCTTTCATCTGTTTGGTAATTTACGAGTAGTCCTTTAAAAAGTTCTTCTCCTTTACCTTTCCAAAATGAATGGCAAATTACACCACTGTCATTTAATAAATCAACCTGTCGTAGTATAGATCTTCTTAATTCTTCGTCCGTTAAATGTTGTAAGACTTTATTTGAAAATATCCCATCGAACTTTCTTTGGGTGCGAAGTGTTATGGCATCTAAATTTAAAAATTCATCCTTTGCATTATTTCTAATTAATCGATTCAGAAATTCTGTTGAATAATCTGAACCCACAACTCGATATTCTTTTTTTAATATTTGAAAATCAGTTCCAGGACCTGAACCGATCTCAAGAAGCAATGAATTTGATGGTAAGAAATGAGATAGCTTTTCAATCAATTCTTCTCCGTGGACGTCTTTGGCCAATTTTATATATTCTTCAACGGATTTTTTAGTTTTGTAATAATTGTCATTCATACCGTTTATTCCTATTTCCAAAGTTCACTGAATGAACTCCATTTTTTATTTACCTAGAATTGAAGCTGTATTCTTAATCAATGCAAGTTAATGTTTTTCAACGAACTAAAAAAAATAGGTATACACTCAGTAAAGAGAGATTGAAAGGAAGGATAGAAGTGTCAAGTCGTACGGATATTGGCTTGTTACCTTACAGCTTTTCTTTTAAAAGGGCAATTTCGTCACGCAACTGCGCGGCAACAAGAAAATCTAATGATTTAGCAGCGGCTTCCATATGTTTGCGTTTTTCACGGATTCGTTTTTCAATTTCTTCTTTGGGCAAGTACTGCAAATCTTGTTCTGCGGCCTTTTGTTTGGCATTGTCGTAATGATAACTCGACACTGCCGATTTGGTTAAAGTGTCTTCAATTTTCTTATTGATTTGTGTAGGAGTAATCTTGTTTTGGGTATTGTAGGCAATTTGCTTTTCTCTTCTGCGATCGGTTTCGTCAATGGTTTTTTGCATACTATTGGTCATCTTATCAGCGTAGAGTATGGCCAAACCATTTACATTTCTAGCGGCTCTACCTATTGTTTGGGTCAATGACCGATGACTTCTAAGAAAACCTTCTTTATCTGCGTCCAAAATGGCGACCAGAGAGACTTCGGGAAGGTCCAAACCTTCTCTTAATAAGTTGACACCAATGAGCACATCAAACAAGCCTTTACGCAAATCCTGCATGATTTCTACTCGCTCTAGGGTGTCTACATCGGAATGAATATAACGACATCGAATGTCCACCCGCGCCAAATATTTGGTCAATTCTTCTGCCATTCGTTTGGTAAGAGTAGTAACTAAGGTGCGTTCGTTTTTTTCTACGCGAATTTGAATTTCTTCAATCAAATCATCAATCTGATTCAAACTGGGTCGAATTTCAATAATAGGATCCAGCAAACCTGTTGGTCGGATGATCTGTTCAACAAAGACGCCTTCTGTCTTTTGCAATTCGTAATCTGCTGGGGTAGCACTCACAAAAATAGTTTGGTTTTGAATGGCCTCAAACTCTTCAAATTTTAAAGGGCGATTGTCCATGGCTGCTGCCAATCGGAATCCATATTCGACTAAATTCTCTTTCCGACTGCGATCGCCTCCATACATGGCATGGGTTTGCGGAATGGTAACGTGACTTTCGTCAATTACCATCAAATAATCCTCTGGGAAATAATCCAACAAACAAAACGGGCGGGTGCCCGGTGCTCGTCCATCTAAATACCGTGAATAATTTTCAATTCCTGAACAATAGCCCAATTCTCGAATCATTTCTAAGTCAAATTCAGTGCGTTCTTTTAAGCGTTTTGCTTCCAAGTGCTTTCCGATTTCTTTAAAGTAATCGACCTGCTTCACCATGTCTTCCTGGATTTGATGAATGGCATTTTGTAAAACATCGGGAGAGGTTACGAATAAATTGGCAGGATAGATGGTAAGTTCTTCAAAAGATGCAATTACTGTGTTATTTTCCAAATCGAAAGATTCAATTTCTTCAATTTCATCCCCAAAAAAGTGAATGCGAAACCCGTGGTCTCCGTAGGATGGATAAATGGTTACGACATCCCCCTTTACTTTAAAAGTCCCGCTTTTGATTTCAATTTCGGTTCTAGAATACAAACTAGTCACCAATTGGTGTAAAAATTTTGTCCGAGCTATTTGCTGACCTACGGCAACTGGAATTACATTTTTCTTAAATTCCACTGGATTCCCAATTCCGTACAAACAAGAAACGGAAGCAACAACCAAAACGTCACGTCTGCCAGAGAGTAGGGAAGAAGTGGTGCTCAATCTCAAGCGTTCGATATCTTCGTTGATGGAAAGATCTTTTTCAATATAGGTACCCGTAACGGGAATGTAGGCCTCTGGTTGGTAATAATCGTAGTATGATACAAAATACTCCACCGCATTTTCTGGAAAAAAATGTTTGAATTCAGAATACAATTGGGCTGCCAAGGTTTTGTTGTGTGCCAACACTAAGGTGGGTTTTTTGACATGTTGGATGACATTGGCCACTGAAAAAGTTTTTCCAGAACCCGTAACACCTAGTAAGGTTTGATACTTTTCTCCGGAAACAATACTTTGGGTGAGCTGTTTGATAGCTTCTGGTTGATCTCCAGTAGGAGAGAATTCTGACACTAATTTAAATTCCATCGAGTAAAAATACGGATTGTTTTAGTAGATTTTATCCTCTGTGCTAAGAAAAGTTTATATAATTTGGATTTGGTTTTTTTGGTAATTTCTATTTTCTCAGGAGTGAAAAATGGCCTTTTTTAAGAATGGACGCTTTGCTCGTATCTGCAGGGATCAATTGAATGGCATACCAATAATCATCAGAAGATAATCTCTTTCCATTATGGTTTCCATCCCAACCCTGTCCGTCTATAGGTACTTGGGCAACAAGTTTACCAAAGCGATTGAATATTTGAATACTACTGTTGGGGTAAAAGGTTTTGTTTGCACCTTTGACGACCCAAGTATCATTGAATCCATCACCATTAGGCGTAAAGAATTTTGGAAATTGAATAACAGATATTTGTAAGGTTGTATCTGGCGAACAGCCATTTTTATCATTGACAATGAGGGTGTAAATTCCTCCTTCAAGATTTTCAAAAAGAGGGTCTTCTTGAAAACCGATAAATGGGATCCGTGTTGAAGTGTCATCATTTCTCAATGCATACTGATAGTCTCCTGGGCCAAGATCATTACTGAGGGTGTCAATACTCACTGAAATGGTATTGTTATTGCCAATATTGTTGCTTTCATCAATAATGGTGATAAAGTTTTCAACCAATGTTGCAGGATTGGATGCATTGACGACTACCGATTCTGTTTGAGAACAATTCGTCCCATTAGTCGTAGTGGCAGTAACGCTGTAGGTTCCGCTTTGTGTGATGCTGGCACTGTCAGTAGTACTAATAATTGTTCCACTAGTATCTTTCCATTCGTAAGCATACACATCGTCAGCACGATCTATTGAGATCGTCAGAGGAATTGCATTTAAACATAAAATTTGTGGTGATGTGATGGAAAAATCAGGCAATGAATTGACGATGATATCAAAACGTGCATCATCATTAACGCATGAAGTTGCTTTGTTTTCAATTCTGACAAAGATTGTTTCAGTTCTATAGGAATTTGAATAGGGAGAAGCCAAAGGGAAATCTCCAGAAGTAGCTGCTGCTTGAGAACTGTGAAAACTCACGATATAATCGTCAGGGTCTTGTAAAGGACCTAAAATTTCAACAATTTTTCCATCCAAATCAATGTTTTGAATCAATCCGTTGGTGTCAGATCCATCCAAATCATCATCACAATCAGAGAGATTCGAAATATTTTCAAAGCTAGGTTCTGGGTGTACGATAATAGTTAGTGTCGATTGTCTGAAGGAACAGCCTGTCGAATTGTCTAAAATCCTGATGAATAAAATTTCTTCACTAATAGCGGTAATTGGGTCAATTACCACTCGATCTCGATCGGAATCATAACTGTTTTTATTGATACCAGTTGAAGATAAATCGTCTAGGTCAGCACGTGTTTTGTGATAACTTACAGTATACTCATTTGGATCTTTAGTTCCTAATACATAGCTATCTGTACTACTCAGATCAATATTTTGTGCCAAACCATTGCGAAGATCCCCATCGTTTGAACCAGCATCACAGACTAGCACTGGTGGAATTAATGTAGTAATTATCGGCAGAGGTTTGATTATGAGTTCAAAACTTGCATGAGTATTGACACAGCCTGTATTCTTGTTCTCAATACGAATAAAAATGAATTGACTGACGATATCTCCAACGGTAAAAGTAGCAGGAACATCATTGGTAAATTGTGTTGGATTTGAAATAAAATCCGATTGGGTCATATCACCAGAAATGGCAGCTTCTTGTGTTTTATAAAAAGTGAAATTAAAATCACTTGAATTTTGACCAGTTCCCTGAAGTAGAGGTGTGATTTGTTGGGTAAGGTCGATATTTTGGTTACTTCCGTTAGTGAAATCACCATCTAAAATCCCAGTATCACAGAGAATAATAGGATCAAGCCTATGGGTACTCGTGATTGGTGTTGAATGAATTTGGAGATCAAATTGCCCCAAACCTTCACATTTGTTATTGACATCACTTAATATTTTAAAATAGATTGGGAACTGAATTCCTTCAGGAATGGTCGTGATTTCTATTTTTGTTGGGTCATTTCGGTAATTGGTAATATCGATTGCATTTAAATTATTGGTGCGATCTACAAAATTTTCATAATAATAAACGGTTGTATTTGCTGGTGGATTGATGCTGTTTTCAATCGCTGTTTTGTCTAGAAAAAAACTAGAGATGTTATCGGTATCATCGTTCATTCCAGAGGTGTCATTTCCATTAGCATCTAAAAAATCATCACAAACTGGAGGCTGAAGATCATTGTAACCATTGTCTGGTGTTTGTCCTGAATTAATGGTGAGCCTTGTCAAGTCGGGAGCACATCCTTTTTCTGAAATCACTTTGACATAAACCATTTGAGTCGAATTTACAACAATTGGGTAGGAGGTAGGATCTGTAATTGGATTTAAACCAAGTTTGTCTTCAAAATATTCAAACCTTGTATTAGGGGTTGCAGTAATATTAATTTCTCCAGTAGTTAAATTGACTGTTGGGTTGGTATTGGTGTTGCTGATACATTGTTCGAGTGTTGGATTTGCTTTTAAGATTGGCAATGCATTGATTGTTAAGCGAATTGCATTGGAAGTGGTTCCGCAAGCATTCCCAATCCTTCCTTGAATCACTTGAAACCTGTAGTTATTAAATGACAAGGGGGGCTAGTGATCTGTAGCTCTTTTGTCGTTACGCCATCATAGCGAGCATCATTTACTAGATTGATCCAGGTAGCACCATTATCTGTACTTAGTTGCCATTGATAGCTGTCTGCGGTTGATTCAATTGTTAAGCGATTCGTTTCCAATTCACAGAATTCTTGATCCACAAAAGGAACATTGATTAGAATTGGAGCAGCAGTAACATAATCCAAATTGGGGGATGTATAACCATCGATTCCACTGGTTACTTTTCCGGTTGAATTAATAGTAATGGGTAAAGTACCTAAGATTCCATCTGTATTGTTGTCTGTAAATCCTGCTTCGATTACATCATAACAGTCATCTTCATCGCTATCTAAATCTATAAAATTGGGGATTTTGTCTCCATCTATATCGAGAGTTGCGATTGTTTCAAAGTCGTCATGAAGTCCATTCTGATTGTTGTCCACAATCGTATCGATTATCCCGTCATTATTAGAATCTATTAGGGCTATTTGTGCATCATCGAGTCCAGTTTCAACAAGGTCATAAATCCCATCATTATCAGCATCTACATCGTAAACGTTTAAAATTGTATCTCCATCACTATCTAGGTTTGAGGGAAGAGTCTCAAACACATCAAATAAACCATCCAAATTTGTATCGATAGTTGACGTGTTCAGGGTTCCAGTCGTTTCGTACAGATCGCGAATTCCATCGTTATTGGAGTCAAGATCGTAGGCATCTTCTATGCCATCATTATCGGTATCTTTTGCAAAGCAGGTCAAGCTAAAATTACCTTGAAAGACAGATGCAGCTGTGGTATTGCTTAAATGATGCTCAAAAGTAGTTCCCAAAATTTTGCTTGCAACAAATTTATAAGGAGTTGTTCCTGTTGGAGTTGAGTTGTATTTGAATCGAATTTCTGTAGAAGAAAAATAGAGGACACCTGCTTCGAAAACACCATCAAAATCGGTGTCAATTAACAATTGATCATCGGGATCGACAAGACTGATGTTTTTATTATTGGGTGAAATTTTAATCATAAAATATTCTCCTTCAACGGGGGTATGTGGATTTCCTTGAGCTTCGGTAAATTGAAAGTTGATTGTTTCTGTGAACAATAATGAATAACTTAGGTCGGAGGTGTTTCCTGAATTTACTGTAGTGGTAAAATCCCCAGTATTCGTTCCAGTAAAAGTATTGGTTGTAGCGCTGGTATTACTTTCTATAAAAGAACTAGAGACTATTGAAACATTGGTAGAACCGTCTGAAAAGATAATTTCAGGTGCATTACTGGTTGTCAAATTTATAATGGCATCCCCATTCGATTCGTCACAGTTTAAAATTCCATCATTATCAATATCGATGTCTAAATTGTCAATCACCAAATCTTTATCAACATCGTCTGGGCATATATTTACTGGAATTACGACAGACTCAATAACGTTTCCAGAACAAGTTAAAAATCCTTTCAATTGATAATTTCATGGATTTTCGGGCATGTAATTTGGAGTAGAAACTCCTGTAGATATAAAACCACCCCCAAGACCATCATCATAAAACCATTCATAAAAATCAAATAACTCTGTATTTCCTGCTGAAAGGAGCACATTTGGAATACAATTTCCAAGATTTACTACCGTTGTTTGAAAATTAACTTCTGGAGCAGAGGGAAATCCTGAATAAAAACTTCCTGAAGTAGCAAATCCATTATAATTGAAATAGGCACAATACAATTCACCGTCACTTTCTACTTTGATATTTCCAGTCAAACCAGAGACTTTATAAGTTTCGTAGTTTGTGTTTCCATCTACTGTAAAAGGACCTTGAACATTAAAACTTGTAATGGGATTGTCATTGATAGTTATAGTAGCACCAGTAGTACTTACGATGGTTGTCCCTCCTGTAAAATCTCCATCTCCAATTTTATCAATCGTTGCTATGTTGTTTACATTCCCTCTGTTTTCGCAACTTAGAGGGGGAACAAAAAACATTCCTTGATTGGGTTCGGCAGCGCTTCCAGATCCATCCAATCCTCCAATTCCTTGGTAAGCAAAAACTGCTTTAGAGGTTTGTACATACATATTGTTTCCGTTGGTATAATTATCACCTTCGATAACATAGTATTCTCCTGCATCTATGGTAGCCACAAGAGTTCCTCCGTTGATGAAAATTTCGGTAGCATCTTCATGAGCAATTAATAAGGCATTTTCCCAACCATTACTTCCACTTCCTTTTACAAAAATATATTCTGACCCTATTTTTGACGCATCTACAATTTGGTCAAAACCATAGTCACGACCATCATATCCTTGGTCAAAAGAACCTGTAGCAGAACCACTATTGACAACGATAGGTTTGTCTGAAGAAATTTGTCCCCCTATCAAATCATTTGGATCTCCTCCTGAGCTTGAAGATACGGCAACCACATAGGTTTCGCCTTCATTTAAATTTATAGTAATAGGAATTGAACCGGAATAATTTGCAATGGTAATACCAGTTGGTAAATCATCAATTGTGATGTTGGTATTATTTTCAGTGGCCATCATGGAAGCAAAAGTTGCATGTCCTTCAATAGGGTCTGAACTTGCTCTTACCATTCCACCAATTCTAAACTCTGTCCCCAATGCTGCGGCACCTTTACTAACCAATGCACCTGCCTGATATAGATTGGGTCTACTGGATCGAACTCTTACAGATACATAAATTACATCTTCTGCTTCAATAATAAAGCCTTTGTTATTAACAATGGTACTAGACATGTCGATGGGGAGATGTAATTGACTGTTATTGTTAAAGTCGTTTGAACCACTAGCGTTTAAAACCGCTTGCTCAATTGGATTTCCATTAGATACTACACCACTATATGCAGGTATATCTTGTTGACCAACGGCTGTAATTGTATAGGCAATTGCTTGATTTTTTGGTGTCGAAATATAAATGTATTGATCAGAAAAGAGATCATCATTCGTTAAGGGTGGGAGATAATGTTTTTTACTTAATTGCCCCAAAACAGTGAAACTTGTACAAATAAGAATAAGAAATACAAGGAGACGTTTTAGCGACATTTTTTGGAATTTGGGGATGAAATTCAAATATATTTAAAAAGGATTACAAATCCCTCTTTTTTAACAGTCGATATGACCCGTAGATGAAGATTCCAGTCCAAAGAATGACAATGAAAATGTCTGTAAATTCAACAGCATAACTTTTTGTAAATCCTCCCATTTGATTTGCAATTGTTTTTACAACTCCCAATCTCGAACTAAGGTTCTTTGATCAGGTTACTCATTGCTTCAAGCGGAAGCCAAAAAATGACTTCTGAAGCCTCAGCCATAGTCTCTTTGGATCCTCTAAAAATCCATAAAGAAATTAGCCATAAAATGCCTTCAGTCATCCACCAAACAAGCATAGCACCAATGGCAAATGCAGATCTTTTTACAAAAATCCCTAAGAACAGTCCAAAGGAGAAAAAACCTACTAATTTGACAAAGAAAGCAACTAAATATATTAAATCTGTAACAATGATAGAAAGCTCATTGTAGTCAGAATAGATCAAGCCCAATATTAAGGAAACAATGAATACGAAAATGGTTGAAATCAATGCAAAAGCAATAACAGTATAGAATTTAGATAAAATAAACTCCTTTTTACTCAAGCCATCAATTAGGTTTTGCTTTAACGTTTTGTTACTGTATTCGTTAGACATCATAGATACAATTACCAACAGTAAGAAAAACTTTAGAGTTCCTGCCACAAAGGTGTTGAAATGCCAGATATAGGGAAAATTGAAAATCCCTTGCTCTGCCAAGTGGATTGTTTGACCAAAAAAAGGAATTTTAATAGCAGCAATTAAAGCGATAGCCATGAGTAATCCGAAGTAAATAAGAATCAAGATCTTACTGGCTCTGTTGTGTTTTAATTTATGAAATTCTATAGAAAGGAGTCTAAACATGACGTTCTTTTTTTGCTGATGAGTTGTTGGTTAAATCGAGGAACTGTTGTTCTAAACTCGGTTTGCGTTTGACCAAGTGTGAAACAGTAAACCCGTTTTCAAACAAATAGGCATTCATTTCAGAAGCCGAAAAATCTTTGTTTAGGGTTGCGATAAAGGTGTCTTGTTCTTTATGTACTTTTTGAATGGCAGGATGTTTTTCTAAGATTTCTGCAAATTCAATTGCATCTGTATCAATTTTTATGTCGATAAATCCATTCGAAACAGACATTTCATCTACGCGTCCACTATATAACTTGATTCCTTTTCGAATCACCACCACATGCGTACATACTTTTTCAACTTCGTCTAAGAGGTGAGAGGCTAATAAAATGGTAGTTCCGCTTTTGGCAATATTTTGAATAATGATTCTAATTTCATGAATTCCTTGTGGATCTAATCCGTTCGTAGGCTCGTCTAAAATTAAGATTTCAGGATCATTTAATAAGGCAGAAGCGATAGCCAAACGTTGTTTCATTCCTAATGAAAAGGTTCTGAATTTGCTATGTTTTCTTTCGTAGAGGTTGACAGATTGTAATTTTTCATCGATTTTATCGGTGGAAATTTCTTTGATTTTACATATTAGCTCCAAATTCTGAGAGGCTGTCATGTATGGATAGAAATTGGGGCGCTCAATGATAGCGCCTACCTTTTTAAGAGCTTGATGGGTAGACAATTCTCCATTAAACCATGAAAAATCACCAGAAGTTTTATTGACGACATTTAATATGATTCCTAAAGTGGTCGATTTCCCACTTCCATTAGGTCCCAATATTCCATAAACATTCCCTTTTTGAATGTCAAAAGAAAGATTGTTGACTGCATGAACTAGACCGTATTTTTTGTCGAGATTTTTAAGAGAGAGTATGGTTTCCAAAAAAATGTTGTTTAATTGATTATCTATAAGACGATCAATTTACAAATTTGTTACGAATCAAAGAGAGAATTTGAAAGAAAGTGCTATCTCGTTTTTGTTTGGGAAATAGGGAAAAAGAGGTGGAGTACAGGTCATTAATATTCATTAAAATCATACTCGTCAAAATCTCCAAATTCGTCATCAATACCGTCAATAGTATCTGTTTCATCTTCGTTGTCTGAAACAAACTCTTTTTCAGGAGCATCTGCAGGAACTTCACCTACCGAAAGAATGATCAGGGGTAAGCCTTATTTTTCTTCTGAAGAAATTTCTAAAACTTCCACGTAAAAAGTCCACATTTTAAGAAAATCGTAGACATAAATAAGTTTTTGATTTACTTCGGGTAAGCTGCTGCTTAGCATACACGTTTGCATCGAAATCCCCTCCCCAATTTCTTCCATACTGAACAATGGAATTTCTTCACCTTGATTCCATTCTTCATCCGTTCTGTAAAACGAAGCCATTTCCTGACCTTTAAAGCCAAAAGATTTTGCGATGGTTAAATGTAAATTTTCTAGATTGATGTTACTCTCAACCAAAAGCGTTCTAATAACGTCTTCTTTGGTGTCTAAAATTACTCGGATTTTGTACATGAAATAGTTTAGCTTTTCAAGGTCAAAAATACAAATTTTTATGTGTAATTTTACATTAGAATTACAACATATGGATAAAAAAGAAATTTTAGCAGGTTTTAACGCAAGCTGTAAAGATACATTGATGGAATCACTTGATATAGAGTTTGTTGACCTTGGTGATGATTTTTTAACCGCAAAAATGCCAGTAACTAGCAAAGTGCATCAACCCTATGGTCAATTGCACGGGGGAGCAACTGCAGCTTTGGCCGAAAGTGTTGGAAGTGCTGCTTCTCACTTTTTTATTGATTCAAAAAATCATTTCATCAATGGAATTCAACTTTCCATCAACCACATCAAAAGCAAACGAGAAGGAATGGTTTTTGCTACTGCAAAAAATATTCACAAAGGAAAAAGCACTCATTTATGGGAAGTTACCATTATTGATGAAGAAGGTATGTTGATTGCAGTTGCTAAAATGACCAACATCATTTTGGAAAAAAGAAAATAACCCTAGAAACAGATATAAGCTTGACTATTTTCGATACAATTACAACTCATTTAGAACAACAAATCCCTTTTGTAGTCTATCGAAAACCCAATGAAAAGAAGCTCTCTGGTTTTTTTCAAAAATCGAAGGAGTTGTTTTTGGTAGAAACGTTTAGTGCTTCTGGTTTTGTATTTTCACCGTTTGACAATCGGGAGCCTTCAATTTTAATTCCAAAAAAGGAATCAGATTTTTTTCAAGAAGAACTTTTGCTAACTGCTCCTATTTCGTCAGAAGCAAGCTCATTTGTGTCAGATTCTACTTCTAAAGAAATCCACCTTCAATTGGTAAAAAAAGCAATTTTAGAGATTCAGAAAAAGCGCTTTCAAAAAGTGGTGCTTTCGAGAAAAGAGAAACAAAAACTTGTTAATTTTGAATTGGTCAATAGCTATAAAAAATTATTGCAGAACTATCCAAATGCCTTTGGGTATGTTTGGTATCATCCTAAAGTAGGCTTGTGGATGGGTGCAACCCCCGAAACCTTATTGACAATTTCTGATGGGCATTTTGAAACCATGTCTTTGGCAGGAACTCAAATGAACACAGGAAGTGCTGATATTCAGTGGCAAGAGAAGGAGATAGAAGAACAACAATTGGTCACCACCTCTATTCGTTCTCAAATCAATGAAATTACAAGGGATTTAATAATTGAAAAAACAGAAACCATAACCGCTGGAAATTTACTTCATTTAAGAACTAAAATTTCTGGAGATTTGATTGACAAACAGACTAGTTTAAAAACCTTGATCAACGCTTTGCATCCTACACCAGCTGTATGTGGTTTGCCACGATTAGAAACCAAAAATTTTATTTTAGAGAACGAAAACTACCATCGATCTTTTTATACAGGCTATCTGGGTGAATTGAATTTAAAAACGCCTAAAAGTAAAATTGAAAAATCTGCACTTTATGTTAATTTGCGTTGTATGGAAATTCAACAGAACAATGCGATTCTTTACATTGGCGGAGGGATTACCAAAGATAGCGATGCCGAAAAAGAGTGGGAAGAAACTGTGTCTAAGAGTAAGGTAATGAAAGCTGTTCTATAATCACAAAAAGCCGCTAGTTAAAACTAGCGGCTTTTTGTAAAACTGGATCTCAACATGATCCTTGTCTTAATAAATCATTTAACAAACTGATCTAAGATGCTAAATGTCTTCAAACGAAATGTCTGTAAAACTATCTGTCGATGTGTTTTCTTCTTTAGAAGCTAGCTTTGTTGTAGCATCTGTTCCCTCTTCTTTCTTAAAATCTTTTTGATGACGTTCACTTATAACTTCGTCACCCTTTTCATTCAAAATATAATCGGTTGCTTTCCCCAACATCTCTTGAAAATCTTTAAAATCTTCTTTGTAGAGGTATATTTTGTGTTTCTGATAACGGAACGAACCATCATCATGGGTAAATTTTTTACTCTCAGTAACGGTTAAATAATAATCATCAGCTTTTGTTGCTCTCACATCAAAAAAATAGGTTCTTCTTCCAGCTCTTAGTACCTGTGAAAAAATTTCTTCTTGCTCAACTCTTTCTGCCATAATTCTTTTTAATAGTAGTTATTAATCATGTTTGTTTGAGTAACAAATCTAATAAAATATTTCACTTAGTAATGTTAAAGGCTAAATTTCTTTTTCTGAAACTTGCTGGTCGTATAAATCTTTATAGTATCCATCTATGTTTACTAACTGATTATGAGTGCCTTGCTGTATAATTTCACCCTCGTCTAAGACAATGATCTTGTCTGCATTTTTTGCAGAAGAAATGCGATGACTTACAATAAATGTAGTTTTATTCTTGGAAACCTTTTCCAAATTGGAAAGAATTTGTTCTTCGGTTTCTGTATCCACAGCAGATAGACAATCGTCAAAAATTAAAATACTTGGATTTTTTAGAATGGCTCTTGCAATCGATACTCGCTGTTTTTGTCCTCCAGAGAGTGTCACTCCTCGTTCTCCTAAGATTGTATTGTATCCGTTTTTAAAATCGATAATATTGTCGTGAACAACTGCATTCTTTGCAGCTTTTTCAATTTCTTTTTTACTAGCGTATTCTTTTCCAAATTTGATATTGTTTTCGATCGTATCAGAGAATAAAAATGGATCTTGAGGTACAAAACCAATCTGATTTCTCAATTCGTCTAAATTGGTTTTAGTAATGGGTTGGTCATCAATTAAAATTTCTCCTTTACTCACGTCATAAAGTCTAGAAATAAGGTTGATGATCGATGTTTTTCCAGAACCTGTTTTTCCCAAAATAGCAATTGTTTCACCAGTATTTACTGTAAAACTAATATTTTTTAAAGCAGTGATATCGGTATCATCGTAGTCTAAGCTTACATTTTTAAAAGTAACTTTCCCTTGTAAGGTAAAGGGGGTAGAATTTTGGTTTTTTATTTCGGGTACTTGTTGTAAAAATTCATTGATCCGTAATTGAGATGCTTCTGCTTGTTGTACCATTGAAGTGACCCAACCGACAACTGCAACTGGCCATGTAAGAATGTTGACATACAAAATAAACTCTACAATGGTTCCTATTTGAATTTCTCCATTGATGTATTGGCGTCCTCCAATATAGATCACAATGAGGTTGCTAATTCCTATCAGCAAAACCATTAAGGGGAAAAAAAGAGCATTGGCTTTGTTTAAATCAATATTTTTTTCTTTGCTTAAATCTGCGATTGTATCGAAATCTTTAATAATAGAAGCTTCAATACCATAGGATTTTACCACATTTATTCCAGAGAAAAATTCTTGGTTGAAAGTGGTTAGCTTGGACAAGTATTGCTGAACAATGGCACTTCTTTTATGAATGACTTTGCTCAAGGTAAATACTGAAACTGACAATATTGGAAAGGGTAGGAGTGTGTATAAGGTTAGCGTGCTATCCACCTGTGCCATTTGTGTAAAACAAACAATAAATAGCACCACCATATTGGTTGTGTACATGACGGCAGGACCGACATACATTCTTACTTTTGAAACATCTTCGCTGATACGATTCATCAGATCTCCTGTTCTATTTTTCTTATAAAAATTGAGTGACAGCCGTTGGTATTGATGATAGATTTCGTTTTTTAAATCATATTCGATCAATCGAGAAGTTACAATGATCTTTTGACGCATTAGAAAAGTGAAAAAACCTGCAACGATAGAAAGAGCAACGATGATTAAAATATTGATTAATAATTCTTTTTTTACCAGTGTAGTATCGGTAATTACTCCATTTTGATAATCTTCAACTGCATTTAGAGAGTTTCGAATAATTTGTGGAACCTGTAAGGCGAGTAGTTTCGAAAAAACAGTAATTAATAGTCCGACTAAGAATCGCCATTTATACTTTAAAAAGTATTTATTTATGTAGGATAGGGCTTTCAATTTGAATTATAGCTGTTGTATTGTAGAAATACGATTTCTTCAACGGTTTATATGTTTCTGTTTCTAAAAGAGCATGAGGGTCTTTTTGATCTGATTTAATTCTTTGTTCTTTTGAAATTTCAACGATCAAATTTAAATCCAATTTTTTAGTGAAATTCTAGAACTTGGACTTCTCAAAAAATATTTTTTAGAAGCCACGAAGATACAGGAATAAAAATAATTAATTGGATTCAGAGTACAGTTTTAGAATTGGTTTTTAGGACTACAAAAAAATTTCATTTGTATTTTTCGGAGCTGAGGCTCTAACTGATTAGTAGGTGCATTCATACGCTATAGAAACGGTTCATTTTTTTTTCAGACAAACAAAAATGGAACGAAGCAGTCCCTATACCATCCAATCATTTCAAGGGAAGATACTGACCATTCAAAATGATATGCTATGATATTTGAGTTCCAAAAATAGCTACTCAAAAAAAAACTTCAAATTCACCAAAGAAAAAATAAATAAGTCTATTTTTGCATCGCGATAGAAACGAATCTATCGCTCTTTTTTTTAAACACGTTCTTTAAATGATCAACAGAAGACATATTCGCGTAAAAGTAATGCAGTCTGTGTATGCTATGCAACAATCTCTAAATGACGATGTCATTAAAGAAGAAAAATTCTTAAAACATAGTATTCAAAAAATGTTTGATTTGTATGTTTTAAATATTCAATTAATCATTGAAGTTAAAAAATTAGCTGCAAAAAAAATTGAATTATCAAAAAAGAAATTTCTTGCTACTCAAGAAGATTTAAAACCCAATACTAAATTTATCAACAATAAGTTAATTTGCGCTTTGGAAGAAAGTGTTAGTTTGGATGGGTATATCGAGTTGAATAAAATTGACAATTGGTCTTTGGACAGTGAATATGTGAAGATTGTCTTTGAAGAACTTCAAAAGAGTGATCTTTTTAATCTGTATGTTAGTACAGAAGAGGCCTCCTTTAATGCTGATAAAAACTTTGTAATAGCCTTTTTTAAAGAAATTATTGCACCCAATGAAAAATTGGCAGATTATTTTGAAGATAAAATGATTTCTTGGGTTGATGATATTCCATTTGTAAACACTTGGATTGTAAAGTCACTATCAAAACAAAAAGAAGGCAAAATATTTGTGTTAGACAGTTTGTATAAAGACAATGATGACAAGCAGTTTGTATCGGATTTATTCAGAAAAACAGTTTTAAGACAACATGAGTATCAACAAGATATAGCCGATCAAACACCGAATTGGGAAGCAGATCGGATTGCAGATATTGATATGATTTTGATTAAAATGGCGATCACAGAATTTTTAAACTTTCCATCGATTCCTACCAAAGTAACTATCAATGAGTTTATAGAAATTGCTAAAGATTACTCTACTGAAAGAAGCAGTTATTTTATCAATGGTGTTTTGGACAAGCTTTCTAAAGAGTATTTGAAAGAAAACAAAATAAAAAAAATAGGGAGAGGTTTGTTATAAGCCAACAATTTATTAGTTTTACAAAAAAAAATAAAACCCCATGAAGAAAATTATAATACTTTTCGCTTTGACTCTTTCAGCAGGATTTTTTACTGCTTGTAAGGATACAAAGGCTGCCTCAAAAATTGATGTCGTTAATTTAGAAAAAGCTAAAAAAAGAGACACTGAAATCAACAAAGGAGCTGCTAGTATTTCTTTTGATAAAATCGAATATGATTTTGGAACAGTCAACGAAGGAGATGTTGTTGAAACGGTATATAAAGTTACAAACTCCGGAAATACAGATTTGATCATTACCGACGCGAAAGCAAGTTGTGGATGTACCGTGCCAGTTTGGCCTAGAAACGCCATCAAACCGGGAGAATCTGCCGATATTGCTGTAAAGTTTAATACAAGAGGAAAACCAAACAGACAATCTAAAACCATTACTTTATCTACGAATACAGCCCTAGGTAGAGAAATCTTAAAATTATCAGGAATGGTAATTCCAAATCCAAATAAATAAAAAATATGTTTCAAGTAATTTTTTTACAGGCAGACGCTGCTGGTGGTTTAATGAGTATGTTGCCGTTTTTGGCAATGATTTTAGTTCTGTACTTTTTTATGATCAGACCACAAATGAATCGTCAGAAAAAAGAGAAAACCTTTCAAGCTGAAATTGGAAAAGGTAAAATGGTGGTTACCTCTAGTGGAATTCACGGTAAGATCGTGGATGTAAATGCTACAGACAATACCGTTATTATAGAAACAGGTGCTGGAAAAATTAAATTTGAGCGCTCTTCAATTTCTATGGAATTGAGCAAAAAATATTTACCAAAAGAAAAAAAATAAGTTTTTTCTGCGTAAAATTTAAAGTGAGCAATTTGCTCACTTTTTTTGTATCTTCTTTTTCCGTAGATTGCATTAAAAATTGATCACCTTTTGAAATTCACTAAAAAAATATCGAAAACCTTTTTTGTTTTTCTCGTCTTGTCCTTATTAATTTGGTTGCTCATTACCTTTTCTAAAGAATATGTAACACAAGTTTCTTTGACGGTAGCCTATGACGAGCTTCCTCAAGACCAACTCTTGCAAAAAGCACCCGAGAAGGAGCTTCAAATTATCGCTAGAGGAACGGGATTCAAACTTCTCTCTACACGACTGTTTAATCACCATGTTCAGTTAAAGACAAATAATTTGTCGAAAAAAGGAAAGCATGATTACTTCTTTTTAGCATCCACTCAAAAATCACATATTCAGAAACAATTGGTTTCTGGTTTGTACTTAGTTGGATTTGTCAAAGACACCATTCATTTAGAAATTGGGCAACTCCTCTCTAAAAAAGTTCCAGTAATTCCTAATTTAAAGATCGATTATCACATTGGTTATGATGCTTTAAAACCCCTAGTAATCAACCCGGATAGTGTCTTGGTTTCTGGGCCAGAAGCACAGGTAAAAGCTTTAAAAGAGCTCACCTTTCAGCAAATTTCTTTAGAAAATGTGAGTGCAAACTTTTCTCAAAAAGCATCTCTTCTATTGGATGAACGCTTGAAAAATATAAAATACAATGTCAAAGAAGTAATTGTTAACGGATTTGTAGAAAAATTCACAGAAGGAAGTCTTATGACTCCGTTTACTGTAAAAAACAGACCTAAAAACTTGAATCTAACTACCTTTCCGAAAGAAATAAAAGTTGTTTTTAAAGTCGATTTGCCAAGATTTAAAAATGTGGATCAAAATTCATTTACCATTGTTTGCGATTATGCAGTTTCAGAAGCAAATGGATTTCCGTATTTGATCCCCAAACTAATTTCTCAACCCAGTTTTGTCAGGAATGTAAAACTGATTCCAAATAAAATTGATTATTTAATTCAGAAATAAAATGATTGTGGGTCTCACAGGTGGTATAGGTAGTGGTAAAACAACCGTTTTAAATTTTTTTAAGGCGTTTCAAAACATTTCGGTATATATTGCAGATGAAGAGGCTAAGAACTTGATGAATAGCTCACCTCTGCTAAAATCTCAACTAATCAATGCTTTTGGTAAGGAACTATTTGTAGACAATACCCTCCAAAGGGCCTATCTTTCAAATCTTGTGTTTAAAGACCCCAAAAAACTTCAAATTCTTAACGAAATTGTACATCCACAAGTGGCAAAGCATTTTTCCGAATTTGTAGCTTTGAATGCTCATAAAGCCTATATTCTTTACGAAAATGCAATTTTATTTGAAACACAAAATAATCAATTTTGTGATTGTATTCTCACCGTTTCTGCCCCATTAGAAGATCGGATTTCGAGAATCATTCACAGAGATCAAACAACTCGAAGAGCTGTTTTAGATAGAATGCAGCATCAATTTCCAGAAGAAAAGAAAAGATTGCAATCCAACTACCTCATCCAAAATACTTCTTTACCTGCTTTGAAAGAAGAAGTATATAGGATTCATAATATTTTAACATTATAGCGATCATCTGTTCGTTTATTTTCAGGGTTTGTCTTAAAAAAATCTTAAAAATTAATATTTAATGTGAAAATATCCTGATAAACATAATTAGTTATGAATATTAAACTAAATTTGAACAATGTCTAAAAGAATGTTTGTTTTGATTGTGTTTCTTATGAGTGTTTCACTCATAGGAATTATTGCTGTGCAAGTATATTGGGTGAATAACGCGCTTGAAAGTAAAAAAGAACAATTTGATAAAGATGTTTTTAAAGCCTTGGCATCAACATCCGAGAGAATTAAAACCAAAGAAAATGATCAGCTTTATGAAAAGCACAAAGGGATCATTGAAAAAATTGAGTTGGCCGATCGAGCAAAAATAAAAAATTATTTATTTCAAGAATACGATCAACAGCAAAATCAACGGTTTTCTGTAGGAACCACCATCTTAGAAGAGAATTTTAAAATTCCTACAGATTTTTTAGACAATGATTCTATTTTGGTAAAGAGAATCACCACCAAAAAAGATGTTTTCAAAGCGATTTCTATCAAAAAGGAAGGTGATTTGTTTGGTGTAAATAGTGAAGAGCGCTATTCCTATTATTATCGAAATAAAGAACAAGAAAAGAAAGAGCTTTTGGCTGCCTTTGAAGATTTTAAAGACAGTTTACCAATTACGGAAAGGATTTCAAACCGAGAGTTGAATGCAACTTTGAGCGAAGAACTGCAAAAACGAAATGTTACCATAGATTATAAATACGGTGTGTATAATAACGATGGATTGGCAACTCCTTTAAAATCGGGGTATTATACGATCAATCCGAATGAGAGTCAAGGTTATCCACTGATAAAGAACGGAAAAGGAGATTATTACAAACTATACATTACTTTTCCAACTCGAAATAAGGTAATTTTATCGGGTATTTCAAGCATATTGTTGCTTTCTTTGTTTTTTATTTTTATCATTATTTTGGCTTTTTCTAGTTCGTTGTATCAATTAATGCGACAGAAAAAAATATCGGAAATCAAAACGGATTTCATCAATAATATGACCCACGAATTCAAAACACCCATTGCTACGATTAATCTGGCTTTGGATTCCATTAAAAATCCGAAAATTATAGATGACAAAGACAAAGTGTTGCGTTATGTAAAAATGATTCGTGATGAAAACAAGCGAATGCATGCACAAGTAGAAAATGTATTGCGCATTTCTCGATTAGAAAAAAATCAAATTGAAATTGACAAAGATAACATCGATATGCATGAGGTCATTGAAGATGCAATGACACATATCAGTTTGTTGCTTCGTGACCGAAAAGGGAGTATTCAAACCCATTTTGAAGCCATTATTGATGAAATTTCTGGAAACCAATTTCATTTGACCAATGTGATAGTAAATATGTTAGAAAATGCAATTAAATATTCTGAAGGAGCTCCAAAAATTGACGTGTACACAGAAAGCACCAATAAGTTTTTTGTGTTTAAAATAAAGGATGAAGGAATTGGAATGCATAAGAATATTCAGAAAAATGTATTTCAGAAATTTTATCGAGAAGAAAGGGGCAATATACACAATGTAAAAGGTCATGGTTTAGGGTTAGCCTACGTGAAGGAAATTGTTGAAAAGCATCACGGAACAGTTTTTGTAGAAAGTGAAAAAGGAAAAGGAAGTATATTCACAGTAAAATTACCAATAATTTAATAAATAGAAAAGATGGGAAAAAAGAAAATTTTATTAGTTGAAGATGATCCAAACTTTGGAATCGTCTTGAAAGATTACTTAGCATTAAACGATTATGAGGTCACCCATGCCAAAGATGGCGTAGAAGGGTTGATCATGTTTAAAAACAGTACTTATGATTTGTGCATTTTAGATGTAATGATGCCGCGTAAAGATGGCTTTTCTTTAGCACAAGACATTCGAATGACCAATAAAGAGGTGCCAATTATTTTTTTAACAGCAAAAACGTTAAAAGAAGATGTGTTGAAAGGATATTCAGTAGGTGCCGATGATTATTTAAACAAACCTTTCGATTCTGAAGTTTTATTGTATAAAATTAAAGCAATCTTACAACGAAAAGAATCTGATATTTCTTCTGATTCTGAACAATTTGAATTTACAATAGGTAAATTTTTATTCAATTCGAAATTACGACACTTATCTATTGGTGAAGATGAAGAACCTCAAAAATTATCTCCAAAAGAGAGTAAATTACTACGAATGTTAGCCATTCATAAAAATGATTTAATGCCTAGAGAGTTGGCGTTGACCAAAATTTGGCGTGATGATAATTATTTTACCTCCAGAAGTATGGACGTTTACATTGCCAAATTGAGAAAATATTTAAAACGTGATGAAGGAGTTGAAATTTTAAACATTCATGGAGAAGGTTTCCGATTGATTGAAAAAGGTTAAGTATTCCAAAACAATAAATTACCCCATCTTAAAAACCTGATAGCTTACTACTATCAGGTTTTTTTATAAATAGTGATTCTGAATTTTATTCTTATTTTTACAACATGGCTCAGTTTATTAAAATATATAATGAAAACCCTAATCAAAAAGAGATTGATAAGGTGGTACAGGTGCTGCAAAACGGCGGATTGGTAATCTATCCTACCGACACGGTTTATGGTTTGGGTTGTGATATTACCAAAACAAAAGCTATTGAGAGAATTGC
This sequence comes from Polaribacter sp. HL-MS24, assembly GCF_032758595.1. Classification (NCBI taxonomy): domain Bacteria; kingdom Pseudomonadati; phylum Bacteroidota; class Flavobacteriia; order Flavobacteriales; family Flavobacteriaceae; genus Polaribacter; species Polaribacter sp. HL-MS24. The sequence continues at coordinate 2,173,646 of NZ_CP136415.1, forward strand.
GCAAATCAAAGGAATTAAGATGGATAAAGCTAATTTTTCTTTTGTTTGTAACGATTTAAGCCATCTCTCAGATTATGTAAAGCAAATTGATACAGCTACCTTTAAAATCTTAAAAAGAGCACTACCTGGACCGTATACTTTTATTCTACCGGGGAGTAAGAACTTACCCAAAGCATTTAAAAATAAAAAAACAGTAGGGATTCGAATTCCGGATAACTCGATTATTCGAACTTTGGTGAAGGCCTTGGGGAATCCCATAATTACTACTTCAATCAAAGATGAAGATGATATTTTGGAATATACTACAGATCCCGAATTGATCTTTGAGAAATGGCAACATCTGGTAGATGTAGTTATTGATGGAGGTTTTGGAGATAATCTAGGTTCTACGATCATAGATCTAACAACTGAAGTACCTACCATCCTTCGGGAAGGAAAGGGGAGTATCGATATTCTTTAGGTTTAAAGTGATTCTTAAACGATTACTTTAGGTCGTGATACTTTTTTCTACCCATCACAAAATACTGCCATACCACACTAGTGTGTAGATTATAGTTAGATTTTTTTTGAAGTTTTCTTCGTTTTCCTAAAAATTTAATAAAGTTTTTATAAAAACTGATATGAGCTTTTAAAATGGCAAAGGTATGTATAGGCCTGAATTCAAATAAAAATTTCACTCCCGCAATACCGTCTAAAATTAAACGTGAGATGACCACAAATAGAAACCATTTTTTAGGTACATTTTTAACTACATTTAACAAACTATTTCTAAAATTTAAATAGGTTTTATGAGGATTGGTCTCTTGTAAAGTAGCTCCTCCAACGTGGTATACCGTAGACAAACCAACGTATTTGACATCGTATCCGCTATTTTGAGATCTCCAACAAAGATCGATTTCTTCTTGATGGGCAAAGTAATCTTCATCAAAACCACCTAATTGATGGTACACTTTGGAACGGATAAAAAAACAAGCACCAGAAGCCCAAAATATTTCTGAAACATCATTAAACTGATGAGTGTCAAGTTCAATTTCATTAAAAACCCGACCTCTACAATACGGATATCCGTACAAATCTAGAAATCCTCCACCAGCACCTGCATATTCAAACTTAGTCTTGTCTTTAAAATCTAAAATTTTTGGCTGAATAATGGCTGTGTTTTCTTCTTTTTTAAAAACTTCTAAAATGGGAGTAATCCAGTTTTGGGTAACTTCTACATCCGAATTGATTAGGCAGTAAATATCTGCTGAAATGGATTGAAGAGCGTCGTTATATCCTTTTGCATAACCACCATTGATAGTATTTTCGACAATCTTTACTGAAGGAAAATATCTCTGTACGTATTGAATAGAAGCATCTGTAGAAGCATTGTCTGCCACATAAATTTCGGCTTCTTGAGCACTAAAATTTACAATACCGGGCAAAAAATGTTCTAACAGTTTTTCTCCATTCCAGTTTAAGATGACAATAGCTGTTTTCAAGAAGTAAATTTACGTTTTTATGCTGAGTTTGACAGATGATTATTTTTGAAATTTAATTCTAGTTTTTCTATTTTTATTAAGTCAAGTTTATGGCTGATAATTTGGAACCTCTTTCAAAAAAATATAGCTTTCATTTTTAAAATCCATTTTGCAATAAAAATGCTCTAAACCATTGGTTACGATTAAATAAGTAGCGTTTAACTTTAAATTGTATTGCGCAATCTGATCAAAAGTAGCTTGTGTTATTTTGATGGATGGAGCTTTGCATTCTACAATAATTTCGGGATTCCCAGCGGTATTAAACACTAAAATATCGGTTCTTTTGATACGATTATTTAGAACCAATTGCTTTTCCAAAGCGATTAGCGATTTTGGATAGTTCTTTTCTCTAATCAAAAAAGAAACATAGTGTTGTCGGACCCATTCTTCGGGAGTTAAGACAATAAATTTTTTTCTCAAATCATCAAAAATTAGCGTGTTGTTTTCGACGCTTTTGAGTTTGAAGGTGTAAGTTGGTAGATTGAGATCTTGCATATCTTGTACTACGAAGATCACAAATTAAAATGAGTTACAAAAAGGAAAGCAGAGATTTTATTGTAAGGTCCTTATAATTTAGATCTTAGTGAACAGTCAACAACGATCAGGCATGAAGCACAAATATGCTATCCTTTTTTATCTTTTTTAATGAATTGTTTATGAGAAGATGGATCATGCCTGTCTGATTCAGTATCTTTGTTTTTACGAAATTGATTATTTTCATCAGTAAATTTCGGCTAAAAATTACAATATCCCCATGAAGGAAATTAATTCGATTGTATCAGATATTAAAAAAGGAGATCTCAAACCCATCTATTTTTTAATGGGAGAAGAATCTTATTATATTGATAAGCTTTCTGATTTTATTGAAAGAACTGTTTTAGACGAAGCAGAAAAAGGCTTCAATCAGCAAGTAGTGTACGGTAGAGATACAACCGTAGAGGAGATTGTTTCCTCAGCTAAGCGCTATCCCATGATGGCAGAGCGCCAGGTATTGATTGTAAAAGAAGCTCAAGATTTGAGTCGTACTATTGAAAATTTGGTTTCTTATGCAGAAAATCCACAACCTACAACGGTTTTAGTTCTTAATTATAAATATAAAAAATTAGATAAGCGAAAAAAACTTTACAAGGTAATTGCAAAATCGGGATTGATTTTTGAAAGTAAGAAATTATATGAAAATAAAGTTTCAGATTGGATTGGTAGAGTTTTAAGTGGCAAGAATTTCAAAATAGAACCCAAAGCTGCCCAAATGTTGGTTGAGTTTTTAGGAACTGATCTAAGTAAGATTTCAAACGAACTAGACAAGTTAATGTTAGTTTTGCCTGCTGGAACGATTATCAATCCCATCCACATTGAAGAAAATATTGGAATTTCAAAAGATTTTAATAATTTTGAGTTGAGAAAGGCAATCGGAGAGAAGGACATAGTCAAAGCGAATCGAATTATTGCTTATTTTGCCGAAAACCCAAAGAACAATCCCTTGGTGATGACGATTTCTTTGCTAAATAATTTCTTTACACAATTGTTGATGTTTCATGGATTAGAAGATCGATCCAAGAATACTGTTGCCAAAAGTTTGGGTGTCCATCCGTTTTTTATCGATGAATATTTTTTGGCGGTACGTAATTATCCCATGCGAAAAGTAGCTCAAGTCATTGCTTTTTTAAGAGATGCAGATGTAAAAAGCAAGGGGGTCGGTGCTAATCAGTCGGATGAAGATGTCTTAAAAGAATTATTGTTTAAAATTCTGCATTAACTCTTTCTCTATGAAAAATATATTCAATATCGAAGTAGCTCAGACGATTGTAAAGCGAATCGAAAATTTAAGTACAACAAGTAGCCCCATTTGGGGGAGTATGTCGGTTTCTCAAATGTTGGCACATTGCTGCGTTGCCTACGAAATGGTTTATACAAATCAATATTCACGACCAAACAGACTCAGCCGTTGGATACTCAAAACTTTTGTTAAGAAAATGGTTCTTTCAGAAAAACCCTACCCAAAAAATGGTAAAACTGCTCCACAATTCAAAATTAAAGATGAGAAAAACTTCGAACTAGAAAAAGATCGATTAATTGCCTTTATTAATAAAACTCAGCAATTCGGTGAAGCTGAGTTTGAAGGTAAAAGATCTTCTTCATTTGGTTCTTTAACTGCTTCAGAATGGAGCTGTTTATTTTACAAACATCTAGACCATCACCTAACACAGTTTGGTGTGTAATTTATAATTTACAAAAAAAAACCGAGCAAATTTTGCTCGGTTTTTCTATTTGATATAGTGAAATTTTCTATTGGGTTCCTTCATTGATAACGGCTTTATCTGCAATGATTCTCTTGTCCATATTGGCTACTTCCCAAGCGGTATGAAAAATAAGTCGCGTTCTATTTTCTAGCAACTCATAATTAATTTTATCTGGAGTATCAGAGGGTTGATGGTAGTCTTCATGTGTTCCATTAAAGTAAAAGATAATAGGAACATTGTACTTTGCAAAGTTATAATGATCAGATCTGTAGTAAAAACGGTTTGGATCGTTTTCATCATTGTATTTATAATCCAAATTGATATTGGTATATTTTTTATTAACTGCTTCAGAAAGGTTGTGCAATTCGGTACTCAACTTATCAGAACCTATTAAATATACATAATTTGGATCCTCTTTGTGTCTTTCGTCTATTCGACCTACCATATCAATATTGAGGTCACAAACAGTATTGGCTATTGGATATACTGGATTTTCTGTATAATATTTAGAACCTAACAATCCTTTTTCTTCTCCAGTAACATGTAGGAATAAAATCGAACGTTTTGGACCTTTTCCAGCATCTACAGCCTTTTTAAAAGCCTGTGCAATTTCTAGAATAGCTACAGTACCGGATCCATCGTCATCAGCTCCGTTATAAATTTTTCCTTCTTTGATTCCTTCGTGATCTAGATGTGCTGAAATCACAACAATTTCTTCTGGTTTTTCAGTTCCTTCGATAAAGGCAAGAACGTTTTCAGAATCTTTCAAACCTCCTCTGCGTGCGTTTGCATTTAACCAAGTAGCAGGTACCTCTTGAAAGTAGTCATCTCCACCAATTCCTGAAGCTATTCCTTGATTTACATAGAAATTTTTTAAGTACTCTACTGCTTTTTTCTGTCCTGGCTCTCCAGTATTTCTTCCTTCAAATTCGTCAGATGCATAAATGAATAGGTGTGCACTTAAATCTTTAGCGGTAATAGTTTTTGCAAATTTTACAGCTTGATCAATATTTGCTGGTTCTTTCTTTTTTAGGTCTTTTCCAGATCCACAAGCGATGAAAGCAAGTACACTGGCTGCATATAGTATTTTTTTCATGGATAAATGTTTAATTTTTTCAAAGTAATTAGAAGTCAAATGTAGCGAAACTTATACTTACATCAAATTTAATTTTTGGTGATGACGAATTGTTCTAAGGTTCGATTAAATTTCACGATTTCCGACGTGAATAAGGTTTCAAAAGCATTTTGAGCAATCAATGACGCTGTGGTTCCTGAATAGATTTTATTTTCTGATAAAAGTATCAGTTCATCACACATCTTTGTGGCCAAATTAATTTCGTGTGTAGAGATTAAGATGGTTTTTTGGGTGGTAAGAGTCAGTTGATGTAGTAGCTCAAAAATTGTAATTGTTTGATGCATGTCTAAATGTGCTGTGGGTTCATCTAAAATGATGATTTGAGTATCTTGTGCCAAGGCTCTCGCTATCAAAACACGTTGCAATTGCCCATCGCTCAATTCATAAAACAGGCGATCTTGAAGGGCTTCTAAGTTAGTTTTCTCGATTGCCCATTGAATTTTTTCAAGATCGTCATTTGATAAACGATCGATCCAATTGGTATAGGGCTGTCTTCCCAGTGCAACCAGCTCAAAAACGGTCAATTGACTTTCAGGAATTCGTTCCGTTAAAACCAAACTGATGGTTTTTGCCAATTCTTGATGTGAGAAGGCGTTGCTCGGTTTTTGATTGATAAAAACGGTCCCTTCTAAAGGTTTTTGAACGTTAGAAAGGGTTCGCAATAAGGTGGATTTTCCAATTCCGTTTTGACCAATTACTGCTGTAAAACTTCCTTCTTGAATTGCGAGATTCATTTCATTTGCAATCACTTTTTGATCTTTTTTTTGATGATAACCGATGCTCAGGTTTTCAGCAGAAAGGATGTTCTTTTTTACAGTGTTCAAAATTCAAATTTTAATACTATTATACGACTATTTTCTTTTTCCGAATCAACAACCAAATCACAATGGGCGCCCCAAACAAAGAGGTAATTGCATTGATGGGTACTGTAAATTCACTCGTTGGCAATTGTGCAATACTATCACAAATGAGCAATACGATGCCTCCAATAATTGCAGAAGCAGGGAGAATTATTTTATGATTTGAAGTAGCAAAAACAATTTTTGCTATATGGGGTACTGCCAGACCAATAAAGGCAATAGGTCCCGAAAAAGCTGTTATAATTCCTGTGAGTAAACTGGTAATTCCTAAGATAATCGTTCTGTTTTTTTTAATATTGATGCCCAAACTTTTCGCATAATTTTCGCCCAACAAAAAACTATTCAAAGGTTTGATTACTGAAAAAATACCCAGAATTCCAATGAGATACAAACTTCCAAATACGCTAATTTCTGACCAGCTTAAGTTTCCTAAACTTCCAAAACTCCAAAATAAATATTGTTGAATTTGAGCGGCTTCACTAAAATAGGCGAGTACCGAAATAATTGCTGCTGTAAAAGACCCAAACATCAATCCGATAATTAAGATAGACATGGTATTGCGTACTTTGTTTGCGGCAATAATCACTGCTGATAATACTAAGAATGCTCCCAAACTTGCGGCAATAGCTAAAGACCAATTGGAAATTGAATTGCTTAGAAAATAACCACCAAAAAGTGAAGAACCTAAAATCAATATGGCAACTCCTAAACTTGCTCCTGAGGATATTCCTAATACAAAAGGACCTGCAAGTGGATTTCGAAACAGTGTCTGCATCAATAATCCACAAATTGAGAGTCCTGAGCCCACCAAAATTGCTGTGATAGCTTTTGGCAATCTAAAATCTAAAACGATGGTTTGCCAGCTTTCTTTGGATGTCATATTTCCAACAAGACTTTGAAGAATTTCTTCAAAAGGGATGGATACCGAGCCTAAACTAATATTCAGAAAAAAGAAGACTATCAGTAAAACCGAGAGTAGAATAAAATGTTTTGAATAGGATTTATGTTCCATTATTTGTGGTATCCCTATGAGATCTGTGTTTTATGATTTGTTAAAAAAACAATCAATTTTTGTATTGCAATTCCACGATGAGAAATTGTATTTTTTTCATCTGATTTCATGCTCGCAAATGATTCTTGAAACCCTTCAGGTTGGAAAATGGGATCGTATCCAAATCCTTTTTCACCTTGTTTATCGAATAAGATTTTACCTTTACAAATTCCTTCAAAGAGAAATTGTTTTCCATCTAAGTTTAAACAAATGGCTGTTCGAAACTGTGCTTTTCTATTTTCTTTCCCATCCAATTCCTTCAAAAGTTTCTGCATATTGTTTTCAGCATTAGAGGGCTCTCCAGCATATCGAGCTGAATAAATACCCGGGCTTCCGTCCAAAATATCGACCTCCAATCCTGTGTCATCTGCAAAACAATTGTATCCAAATTTTTGGGTAATATAATCTGCCTTTATTCTTGCATTTCCTTCCAAGGTTACTTCTGTCTCGTCAATTTCTTCCTCACAACGAATGTCTTGTAGGCTTAAAAGTTCAATCGTGTTGGGTAGCATTTCTTGAACTTCTTTTAATTTATTGAGGTTGTTGGTTGCAAATACTAATTTCATGCTGTATGTATAATAATCAATTGGAACAAAGTTACAATGTTTTATGTGTCTTGCGCTGTTTTTCTATAAAGTGAATATTGAAATAAGTTCGTTTCACTCGTGATGATAGGGTTCGTTTTTTAAAATGGTAAATCCTCTGTAGAGTTGTTCAACAATAAATAACCGAATCATTTGGTGTGAAAAAGTCATTTTAGATAGTGCTATTTTTCCAGTTGCTTTTTGGTATACTGTATCAGAAAATCCATAGGGCCCTCCAATGACCAATACAAGTTGTTTGATTCCTGCATTCATTTTCTTTTGCAAATACTGTGAAAACTGAATCGATGTAAAATGAGTTCCCTTTTCGTCTAATAAGACTAACTGATCGGTACTTTGTAGCTTGGAGAGTATCAATTCTCCTTCTTTTTCTTTTTGTTGAATTTCACTTAAGTTCTTTACATTTTTGATGTCTGGAATGATATCCATCTCAAATTTGATATAATGTTTGATGCGGTTTTGATATTCTTCAATTAGTTGAATCAGATGTTTATGATCTGTTTTCCCAATGGCGAGTAATTTAATTTTCATCCTTCAAAATTACGAATTATGATTTTAGAATGTGGAATTAATTGCCCGAATTCATCTTTCACATTTTATAATTAAAATACTATTTTTACATCAGAATTATACGAGTTATGATATCAAGAGAATTATTTGACAGAGAAGTTGAAGGCATTATTTCGAATGCAATAAGAGAAGATGTTGGCAATGGAGATCACACCTCTCTTTCGTGTATTCCTTCGGATGCCAAAGGGAAAGCAAAACTATTGGTAAAAGAAGACGGTATCATTGCAGGAGTTGCCTTTGCGAAACAAGTTTTTGCTTATGTTGATTCCAATTTAGAAGTAGAAACTTTTATCAACGATGGAGAGCCTGTAGTAGTTGGAGATATTGTTTTTCACGTGTCTGGAAAATCACAATCAATTTTGATGGCGGAACGAGTGGTGCTAAATGCCATGCAAAGAATGTCTGCAATAGCAACAAAAACAGCTTTTTTTGTAAATTTACTAGAAGGAACTCAAACCAAAATTTTAGATACTCGAAAAACCACTCCTGGAATTAGAGCCATTGAAAAATGGGCAGTAAAAATAGGTGGAGGGGAAAATCATCGATTTGCTTTGTATGATATGATTATGATTAAGGACAATCATATTGATTTTGCAGGCGGTATCACTGCTGCAATTGCCAAAACAAAAAACTATTTGAATGTAAATAACCTAGATTTAAAAATTATTGTTGAAGCAAGAAGCCTTGAAGAAATTAAAGAAATTCTTTCTAATGAAGGGGTTTATCGAATTCTCATTGATAATTTTAATTATGAAGATACCAAAAAAGCAGTCGCGCTCATTGGCAATCGCTGTTTTACTGAATCCTCAGGAGGAATCAATGAGAACACAATTCGGGAATACGCAGCTTGTGGAGTCGATTTTATTTCATCGGGCGCCTTAACTCATTCTGTTTCGAATATGGACCTGAGTTTGAAAGCGGTGTAAATAAGTATAAAGTTGGAACTGCAAAGTTTGGAAGTACAAGGTAGGAAGTATGGAAGTTAGAAATGTACTTTAAAAACGGTTAACCTTGTAACTGATTAAACAATATATCAGAAATGACAGACAATTATTTTGATAGTGAGTCTTATACTAAAATTGATTTTACGAGTACTAAAATCAAAAAAGGGGAGTACGATAATTGTACGTTTACCAATTGCAATTTTGAAAATATTCATGCGTCCAATATTCAGTTTGTTCAATGTGAATTTGTAGATTGTAATTTTAGCAATAGTATTGTAAAACACACAGCCTTCAGAGATGTGGCTTTTATGCATTGCAAGATGATTGGTGTTAAATTTAATGAGTGTGATCCTTTTCTGTTACAAATGCGATTTCAATCTTGTCAATTGAGTTTTTCATCATTTTATCAAGTAAAACTCCCTAAGACAGCATTTCTAAATTGTAATTTGGAGGAAGTCGATTTTACTGAAGCTTGGATCAGTTCTTCAATTTTTGACGGTTGTGATTTAAAAAAGGCTATTTTTGAGAAAACAAATTTAGAAAAAGTAGATTTTACTACGGCTTTTAATTTTTCAATTTCCCCAGAAAAAAACAGCTTAAAAGCTGCGAGATTTAATAGAAATACTATTGATGGATTGCTCCTACAGTATCAAATTATTATAGATTAAGATCGTTTTACAAAATGAGTACAGAAATTGAAAATAACTTAAAAAAAATACCCGTTATCAATTTGTTGGTGAAGTTTGGGAAAAAGATTACAATTCCAGGCTTACAAGGAATGTCTTTGTACGATGTTCTGGAAATGTACTTTGTAGGAATTGTAAAAGGAGCTTTGACCTCAAGAGCTGGTGGAATTGCATTTAGTTTTTTTATGGCAGTTTTTCCATTTTTACTTTTTATTTTAACCTTAATACCTTACATCCCTATTGAGGGTTTTCAAGAAGGATTGTTCTCTTTTATCAAAGATATACTGCCCCCACAAACCTTCGAAGCAGTCAATGTCGTTATTGGTGATATCATCAACAATCAATATGGAGGCTTGCTATCTTTTGGGTTTTTATTGTCTATTTTTTTGATGACCAACGGAATCAATGCCATCTTTGGAGGTTTTGAATATTCTTATCATGTGACCGAATTTAGAAACGTCTTTAAAGCGTATTTTATTTCTTTAGGCGTTTCGTTACTGACTTCTTTTTTTCTTAATAGTAACAGTAGGATTGGTGGTTTTATACTAAGGTAGCATTGTCTAAAATAGACGATAATGGTTGGTTGAATACCAGTGATTTAGATTTGTTTTATTTCGGAAGAGGCTTGTTGTTTTTAATCATGATTTTTACTATTGTTTCTTTGCTTTTTAGGTATGGTACCAAACAAGGAAAGGAAACCAAATTCTTTTCTGCTGGAGCAATCTTAACAACAATTTTGTCTTTGTGTACTTTTTATGTTTTTGGAATTTATGTTGTCAAGTTTGCACAATACAATCAGCTCTATGGGTCTATTGGGACTCTTTTAATATTGATGTTGTTTGTATGGCTCAATTCCATCATTTTATTGCTCGGTTTTGAATTGAACGCTTCTTTGTATCGTTTAAGACAGCAAAATAAAAGGACTCCAACTTCTGAGTAATCATAACTTTTTCACGATATTTGCCGATGCAAATACACATTTCGAATAGGTTGTTCAAAATTTGTACTGTATCATCCATAATTTAGTATATGAAACCAAGCATCCCAAAAGGAACCCGAGATTTTTCGCCAGTAGAAGTTGCCAATCGAACCTATATAATTGATACGATTAAAAAGGCTTTTGAAACTTTCGGTTTTCAGCCTATAGAAACCCCGAGTTTTGAAAATTCAGCTACCTTAATGGGAAAATATGGTGAAGAAGGGGATCGATTGATTTTCAAAATTTTAAATTCTGGAGACTATCTAGCAAAGGCTGACGATAAAAATCTATCTGAAAAAAACAGTATCAAATTAACTCCTCAGATTTCAGAGAAAGCCTTGCGTTATGACCTTACCGTTCCTTTTGCAAGATATGTAGTACAACACCAAAATGAAATTACCTTTCCATTCAAACGATATCAAGTTCAGCCTGTTTGGAGAGCAGACAGACCACAAAAAGGACGTTTCAGAGAGTTTTTTCAATGCGATGCAGATGTAGTTGGGAGTCAATCCTTATGGCAAGAAGTAGAATTCATTCAATTGTACGATACTGTATTCAGTCAATTGGGCTTATTGGGTACAACTATAAAAATAAACAACAGAAAAATCTTATCAGGAATTGCAAAAGTAATAGGTGCGCAAGACAAACTGATCGATTTTACAGTAGCTCTTGACAAGCTGGATAAAATAGGAAAAGAGGGGGTAATTAAAGAAATGCTATCCAAAGGAATTCCTGAAGATGCCATTGAAAAAGTACAGCCTTTGTTTGATTTTTCTGGGACTAATCTTAACAAGTTAGCTTCACTAGAGACCCTTTTAAAATCTTCAGAAGAAGGAACGAAGGGAGTGGAGGAGTTACGCTTTGTAATCGACTCAGTAGAAGCATTAGGGCTTCAATCTGCACGTTTAGAAGTGGACGTAACCTTGGCAAGAGGATTGAACTACTACACGGGTGCAATTTTTGAAGTTAGCGCTCCAAAAGGCGTACAAATGGGGTCTATTGGTGGAGGAGGAAGATATGACGATTTAACCAGCGTTTTTGGACTAAAGGAGGTATCTGGAGTTGGTGTTTCTTTTGGATTGGATCGTATTTATTTGGTGTTAGAAGAATTAGGTTTGTTTCAAACAGTCGATTTGCCAACACCTAAGGTCGTGTTTTTAAATTTTGATGCTACAACTGATCTTCTTAAAATGAAAGCTATCAAAAGCTTGAGAGAAAATGGAATCAAATGTGAATTTTATCCGGATTTGGCAACATCGAACAAACAGCAAAAAAAACAATGGAAATATATTTCGAACAGAGCCATCGAACATGTGGTGTCTCACCTAGATCAGGATGTGTTCACACTAAAGAATATGATTACAAACGAACAATCAAACTGTTCTCTTTCTGAGCTAATTCAACATTTGAAATAGCTTCATTCTCAAAGATAGATTGATGAGGTTGTGGAATCATTTCTAGAAACCACGGTTTGAAAGTTATTGAATCCTAAGAATAATTGATAAAAAAATAAATTAATACGTTGCAAACACGTAAATTTGCACTTTAATAATTGATTGAAATGTTTGAATTGAATAGCAAAATGAATGACGAAAGAATAGACCAAATAGGAGAGGACCATGTGGCGACTTCTGCTCAAAACCCATTAAGAGCAGACGCTTTTGACCTTTCTGACAATGAAAAAATTGAAAAAATACAAGAGAGTGTAAAAGATATTTTACAAACTTTAGGAATGGATTTAACAGACGATAGCATGCAAGGAACTCCAAAACGAGTAGCCAAAGCATTTATCAACGAAATCTTTATGGGATTGAATCCTGCAAACAAACCTTCAGCTTCTACCTTTGACAATAATTACAACTACGGTGAAATGTTAGTAGAAAAAAATATTGTGGTATATTCTACCTGTGAGCACCACTTATTACCGATTATAGGAAGAGCACATTTATCTTATATTTCTAACGGAAAGGTAATTGGATTGTCTAAAATGAATCGTATTGTAGAGTATTTTTCTAAAAGACCTCAGGTTCAAGAGCGCTTAACAATGCAAATTGTTCAAGCCATGCAAGAAGCTTTGGGTACTCAAGATGTTGCCTGTGTAATTGACGCAAAACATTTGTGTGTCAACTCAAGAGGAATTAAAGACATTGAGAGTTCTACTGTGACCTCAGAATTTGGTGGGAAGTTTAAAGAAAAAGAAACTCGAAAAGAATTTTTACAATATTTACAAATGGATACTAAATTCTAGTTGTAGTGTATTTGTATCATACAAAACCCCATTTTGAAATTTTCAAAATGGGGTTTTTTTATTTTGTATGGTAATTGTAGAGTTCTTTTTTGTCAGATTCTGACAGCATCCTCTTAAATTTACAAAAAACAATTACTAAATGAATGATATTCAATTTACATCAGTAAAGCAACCTTTGCTTATTCTCTTTTTTCTCATTTCACAATTTCTATTTTCTCAAACAGTTCCAGTGGGAAGTGGGAGTTATACGAAGACTTATCCAGGAGCCGATGCAGCAGGTAGAAACGGGTATCCATCAGGAACTCCTCAATTATCTGGGAATGCACTCGGGAAACCTGTACCTACAAATGATTGGTGGTCAAAATTAGTTAAAGAAAATCATGCCGATAATTTATTCAATTATCCGATGACGCTTAAAACAACCAATTCAGGATTGATTGTTACTTATATTCCTTCAGGTCCTATTGGTGATTCATCACCCATAGAGGTTCGTTTGTCTGGTTTAAATACGACACAAGCCACTGTTTCTGACTATTCAGATTGGACAGTTTCGATGAATTGGAAAGACAGCAGTCATGAACTGACCACAACTGCAGGTATAGGGATGCCGTTTTTATACTTTGAAAAAGATGCAGATGACCTTGTCGAAATTGAGGTTAAATCAGGTACGACTAGTATTTCCAACGAACTTTTGCTTGTTGAAAATGCATCCAGTGGTGCCGATTTTGTGTTTTATGCTCCTGTTGGAAGTACTTGGACTCAGTCAGGAACAACATTTTCTTCAACATTGAACGGAAAAACTTATTGGTCTATGGCAATGTTGCCACAAAATACCTCTGGTATTTCTACGGTAGCGCAAACATTTAAAAAATACGCTTATGTATTTCCAACCAATACGACTACGATCTGGAATGTTGATGCAACAACTTCTATTGTAAGTTCAACCTTCGCAGTAACAACAGAAGTCAAAGAAGGAAGCGAAACTAACATGCTTTTGGGATTATTACCACATCAATGGAATAATTTAAAAAGTACATCTCCACAACCCACAGTTACCAGCTATAGTTCAATACGTGGTCAGTTAAAAATGTTAGAAGGAAATACATTTACAGTTGAAAATACTTTCAAAGGAATCTTACCTACATTGCCGTATTTGGCAAATTATAGCGAAGGATTTAATCCTTCTGCCTTAGATGCAAAAATCAGTCAAATTGAAAACGATGGAATGGCCGATTGGACCGATTCGTATAATGAAGGTCAGGTAATGAACCGTTTGATTCAGACTGCAAGAATTGCTGATCAAATGGGGAATACAGTTGCAAGAGATAAAATGATTGCTACGGTAAAAGAACGATTGGAAGACTGGTTGTCTTATCAATCTGGAGAAGTTGCTTTCTTATTTCATTACAATTCTGATTGGTCAGCTTTATTAGGATATCCTGCAGGTCATGGGCAAGATTCAAATCTTAATGATCATCATTTCCATTGGGGATATTTTATTCATGCAGCAGCCTTTATGGAACAATTTGAGCTAGGATGGGCTAGTCAATGGGGTGAAATGATTAACCTTTTGGTACGAGATGCCGCTTCATCAGACAGAAATGACACCACCTTTCCGTTTTTGAGAAATTTTAGTCCTTATGCAGGACATAGTTGGGCAAATGGTTTTGCAACTTTTCCGCAAGGAAATGATCAGGAATCAACTTCAGAAAGTATGCAATTTGCCTCCTCACTCATTCACTGGGGAAGTATTACCAATAATGAGGACATTCGAGATTTAGGTATTTACATTTATACGACCGAACAAACAGCGATTGAAGAGTATTGGTTTGACATGTACGAACGAAATTTTTCTGCTACCCAACCCTATAGTTTAGTTTCTCGAGTTTGGGGAAATTCCTATGACAATGGTACTTTTTGGACTGGAGATATTGCTGCTTCTTACGGAATTGAATTGTACCCAATTCATGGAGGATCTCTATATTTAGGACACAATACCACCTATGTTGAAAAACTTTGGAATGAAATTACACAGCAAACAGGAATTATTGGCAATCAAGTCAATCCAAATTTATGGCATGATGTGTATTGGAAGTACTTGTCTTTTATCGATCCACAAGCTGCGATTGATTTGTATGATTCTTATCCAGATCGGGAGATAAAATTTGGAATTTCTGATGCTCAAACCTATCATTGGTTGCACGGAATGAATGCTATGGGTTCGGTAGCCGTCTCAATCACTGCCGATCATCCAATTGCAGCAGCATTTGCAAAAGATGGGGTAGTTACCTATGTAGGGCACAACTATTCAAATGCTCCTATCACTATCAATTTCTCAGATGGGTATTCTTTGGATGTACCTGCGCGCCAAATGGCAACAAGTATGGATGCCTCAGTATCTGGAGTTCTAAGTTCCGACTTTGATCAAGCCTATGCAAATGGAAGTGTGAATTTAAGTGTTGCCACTTCTGGAACTGGAATTACCCAAGTAGATTTTTATGACGGAGCCACTTTGATTGGTTCAAAAACTTCAGCCCCATATGATTTGAAAGCTGAAAATTTATCTATGGGGATTCATGGGTTTTATGCAAAAGTTTTTGCAGGTACCAATTTTAATGTGACCAACATTATCAAAGTACAAGTGGGAGAGCAAGTATCATTTTTTGATGTTCCTTCAGCAATTCCTGGGATTATCGAACCTGGAAATTACGATGTGTTTGAAGGGGGAGTAGGACAAAATATTAGTTATGTCGATGCTTCTCAAAAAAATGAGGGTGATTATCGACTAGATGAATATGTCGATGCTGAAAATAATACTTCTGAAGGGAAAATAGTGGGTTGGTTTTCTGCAGGTGAGTGGATGGAATACACTATTAATGTTCAAAATTCAGGAAAATACAATCTAGATTTTCGTTATTCCTCCGGAAATCCTAGTGGTGGAGGTCCTTTTTATCTTGAAATTGACGGTGTAAAAATTAGTCCAGACATCACTGTTACTACTACCAACGATTGGGGGAATTGGGCGAGTAAAACGGTCAATGATATTGAATTTACTAGCGGAATTCATGTTCTAAGAGTGGTCATCACAAGTGGCGAATTTAATTTAGGGAAAATGAATTTCACCTATTCTACACCTTTAAGTTATGTTCCGCCAATAGCCAACGCAGGCGACAATGTTGTGGTTGTTTTACCAGCTTCAACGGCAACACTCGATGGAACTTCAAGCTATGATCCTGATGGAGGCGGAATTAGCTATCAATGGAGTCAAATATATGGTCCTTCAACAATTGCATTTAATGATCCGACAACAGTTTCACCTTCGATTTCAAATCTAGAAAAAGGGATCTACAAATGTAAATTGGAAGTAAGTAATGGGAGCTATTCAGCCCAAAGTGAGGTGTTTGTTTTGGTGCAAGAAACTTCCAATTCCAATCCAACGGTGAATCTTACATCTCCTGTAAATAATGCTGCCTATTCGGAAGGAACACCCATTACATTAACCGCTTCGGCATCCGATTTGGATGGAACTGTTGCAAAGGTTGAATTTTATGATGGCACTACAAAACTTGGTGAAGACACTAGCTCTCCATATAGTTATACATGGACGGGAGCCTCAGTAGGAACACATCAATTGAAAGCAACTGTAACGGATACGAATGGGGGAGTAGGAGTCTCACAGATTATTAGTATTTCTGTAGCAGAAGTACAATCGTGTTCAGAGACATCAACTGAAGCTCGAGAAGGATCCTTTTCAACAGGATATAGCGTTACTTTTGAAACAGTAGGGTCCAATGTTGAGATTACTTTTGAATTGTTGGATACCAATCGATCAGGGGTAATAGCTTATTTATGGAAAGAATCTCCTTTTGCAGAAGTTCAAATGGATCCAATAGGTGGCTTGAAATTTTCTAAGACTGTTGGGGGGTTACAAGCTGGTGAAACGATTCGTTATGCCTGTAAATTTGCTTTTGCGGGTGGCTTAGCGGTTACCAAATATCTTTCTTATGAAGTTGGGAGTAACTGTGGTTCTTTAAGTGTAGAAGATGAAGTGTTGGAGGATTCTATTTTAATGTATCCAAATCCAGTTGGAAATCAGCTCTTTATTAGATCGCAGTCCGAGAGTGTTACCAAGGTTCAAATCTATTCATTACAAGGACGTTTGGTGAAAACAGTTACAAACAACTTAGAAAAAGTATCTGTAGAAGAATTGTCGAGTGGTTTGTATATGGTTCAAATAACAACTTCAAAAGGGATGATTTCTAAAAAGCTCATGAAGCAGTAAGCACTGTTGTCCAAAAAAAATAAGTTCCAGCTAAAAAGTCTTTCTTTTTAGCTGGAACTTTAATTTTAAACTATAATTAGGTACTAATGATTAATCACCACTAGTTAAACTTTTACACAATTCCATGGACTAACTGACAATAACCCATTCTCCTTTTTCGATCAATGGAATGGCTTGTTTGAATTTTACTTCTTTTTGTTCGCCACTCATGACATTTTTGATGGTTACACGTTCGTTTCTTCCAATTTTGGGTTGGTCTCTTACGATAGTCTCGATAGGCTCTTGTTGCTGACGCGAATTTGAAATTGCTTGTTCAGTAGAGTTTTGCACAGTAGCTTTAGAAGTATTCAAACTCTGTCTTTGTTGACTTCGGGCTTCTGAAATTTGGTTGGTATCTTTAGACGGTAATTCTCCTTTAAACAAGAAAGACAATACTTCTCTATTGATTTCTGCTACGGTCATTTTAAACAACTCAAAAGCTTCAAATTTATAGATTAATAATGGGTCTTTTTGCTCATACGATGCATTCTGAACCGATTGTTTTAAATCGTCCATTTTGCGTAAATGATCCTTCCAGTTTTCATCGATAATTGCTAACGTGATATTTTTTTCAAAATCGGTGATTAAACTTTTTCCAGCACTTTCATAAGCATCCTTAAGGTTGGTGACTACTTGTAAGGATTTGCTTCCATCGGTAAAAGGGACTACAATACGTTCGTATTTATCGCCTTCGTTTTCATATACATCCTTAATAACTGGATAAGCCAAAACGGCATTTCTTTCAATTTTGCTTTTGTAGTGTTTGGAAACAATTTCGTATAGTTTGTCGATAAGTTCTATTTCAGACATGTTCTCAAACTCTTTTTCTGAAAAAGGAGAGGACATTGCTGAAAATCGAATCAGCTCGAATTCGAAATTTTGAAAATCTTTAGCCGGTTTGTTTTGATTGATGACAGCTTCACAAGTTTCGTAAATCATGTTTGCGATATCAATTTGCAAACGTTTCCCATCCAAGGCATTTCGTCTTCTTTTATAGATAAATTCCCTTTGGGCGTTCATAATATCATCGTATTCTAACAACCGTTTTCGCACTCCAAAGTTGTTTTCTTCTACTTTTTTCTGTGCTCTTTCAATAGACTTTGAAATCATAGAATGCTGAATGACTTCGCCTTCTTTCAAGCCCATTCTGTCCATCATTTTTGCAATTCGATCGGAACCAAATAAACGCATTAAATTGTCATCCAAAGCGACATAGAACTGAGAGGAACCCACATCCCCTTGTCTTCCTGCTCGTCCTCTTAACTGTCTATCGACTCTTCTCGAATCATGACGTTCTGTACCAATAATTGCCAAACCTCCTGCATCTTTTACTTCTTTTGCCAGTTTAATGTCAGTTCCACGACCGGCCATGTTCGTAGCAATGGTTACAACTCCTGGTTTTCCAGCTTCAGCAACAACGTCAGCTTCCCTTTTGTGTAATTTTGCATTTAAGATATTGTGAGGAATCTTCCGCATTTGTAACATTCTACCTAGCAATTCAGAAATCTCTACAGAAGTTGTCCCTACAAGAACTGGTCTTTTTTCAGCAACTAGTTTTACAATATCCTCGATGACGGCATTGTATTTTTCGCGTGCAGTTTTGTACACTAAATCGTCCTTGTCGTCTCTTTGGATGGGTTTGTTTGTTGGAATTTCAACAACGTCCAACTTATATATTTCCCACAATTCTCCAGCTTCTGTAATCGCAGTACCTGTCATTCCAGACAGTTTTCGATACATTCTAAAGTAGTTTTGAAGTGTGATGGTTGCAAAGGTTTGTGTAGCGTCTTCGATTTTTACATTTTCTTTTGCTTCGATGGCTTGGTGCAGTCCGTCAGAATAGCGACGACCGTCCATGATTCGACCGGTTTGTTCATCAACAATCATGACTTTGTTTTCCATCACCACATATTCCACATCTTTTTCAAAAACAGTATATGCTTTCAAGAGTTGGTTCATGGTGTGAATACGCTCACTTTTGATACTAAAATCTTTGTATAATTCTTCCTTTTCTGCGGCTTTTTCTTCAGGAGATTTTTCAGAGGTTTCAATTTCACCCACTTTTACACCAATATCCGGCAACACAAAAAATGTGTCATTGTCTGTTTTTTCAGACAAATGAGCAATTCCCTTATCGGTTAAATCGATTTGGTTGTTTTTTTCTTCAATTACAAACCATAGGTCTTCATCGACAAGAGGCATCATCTTATTGTTGTCTGCCATATAGGTGTTTTCTGTCTTTTGAAGAATTTGTTTGATTCCTTCTTGAGATAAAAACTTGATCAATGCTTTGTTTTTTGGGAGACCTCGATAGACTCTCAGCAATAAAAAACCTCCGTCTTTTATATTTCCTTCGGCCAATAATTTTTTAGCTTCTGCTAAGACACTTACAAGATGTTGTCTTTGTAAGCTAACTAATTCAGAGACCAAGGGTTTTAGTTCTGTAAACTCGTGTCTATCTCCTTGTGGTACTGGTCCTGAAATAATTAATGGTGTTCTAGCATCATCTATTAAAACAGAATCGACCTCATCAATAATTGCATAGTTGGGTGCTCTTTGAACCAAATCTTCTTTTGAGCTTGCCATATTATCTCGCAAATAATCGAATCCAAATTCGTTATTAGTTCCGTAGGTAATGTCAGCATTGTAGGCTTTTCTACGTGCATCTGAATTGGGTTGGTGGTAGTCGATACAGTCCGTAGTAAATCCGTGGAATTCAAAAATTGGTCCCATCCAAGCTTTATCACGTTTTGCTAAATAATCGTTGACGGTGACCAAATGCACACCATTACCGGTTAGGGCATTTAGATAGACAGGTAGGGTAGACACCAATGTTTTTCCTTCACCAGTCATCATTTCTGCTACTTTTCCTTGATGCAATACAGAGCCACCAATTAGCTGAACATCATAATGTATCATGTCCCAAGTCACTGGTTTTCCTGCCGCATCCCAAGAATTTGCCCAAAATGCTTTGTCGCCTTCTAATGTAATGTGATCTCTTTCACCAGACAATTCTCTGTCATAGGGAGTCGCTGTAACTTCAAGCTCTTCGTTTTCTACAAAACGCTTTGCTGTTTCTTTAACCACAGCAAATGCTTCTGGCATAATTTGCAACAAGGTGGTTTCAGAAATTTTGTATGCCTCATCTTTTAAGGTGTCAATTTCTGAATAGATAAACTCTTGTCTGTCGATATCGGCAGTTGTTGCTTCCAAATCTAAGGCCGTTATTTTGGCATTAATTTCTTTGATAGCTTCTTGAATGATGCTTTTAAATTCTAGTGTTTTGTTTCGTAGCTCATCGTTGGTTAACTGCGCAATTTCGGCCTCAAAGCGTTTTACATCGTCAATGATAGGTTGAAGAATTTTTAAATCTTTTTGCTGTTTGTCACCTACAAAAAGTTTGATTACAGAATTTAATATGCTCATAGCGATCTATTTTTTATGCAACAATTTTAGGTTGCTTTATTTCAGTATAAATCAAGAAGTTAGTTCTTGATCTTTTGAATCATATAGTATGATCAAAATATAACAAAAAAAAAGCCTCAGAGAGAGACTTTTTATATTGCTGTTAATTTAGTATTCATCTTCGTTCCAAAGATAATCATCCTCGGTTGGATAATCAGGCCAAATTTCGATAATGGAGTCATATGCATCCCCTTCATCTTCGATATCTTGTAGATTTTCAACTACTTCTAAAGGAGATCCAGTTCTAATAGCATAATCTATTAACTCATCTTTGGTTGCTGGCCAAGGGGCATCTGCTAAATAAGATGCTAATTCTAATGTCCAATACATTTCTTATTGTTTAATTTTGTGCAAAAATAAATTTTTTACGCAATTATGCAAGTCTTTTTTAAGAAATATACAATCAATATATAAAGAACTTAATTTTTTTTTGTAGGAATCCACTCAATCTCCGCTACTAGTAAGTCTTTAGACAATTTTCGTGCCAATACAAAAAGATAGTCAGAAAGTCGGTTTATGTATTTTAAAATGTCATTATCAATGGGTTCTTGATCATTTAATTCAACACAAAGGCGTTCTGCACGTCTACAAACACATCTAGCTAGGTGACAGAATGACACAGATTGATGCCCTCCAGGTAAAATAAAATGGGTCATTTGTGGGAGATCTTGCTCTAATTTGTCGATTTCATTTTCTAAAAAAAGAATGGAGGTTCCATCAATCTTAGGGATGTTCAACCGCTCTTTTCCATTTTTTAATGTTTCTTTTTCAGCAGGGGTTGCCAACATTGCACCCAAAGTGAACAAGTCATTTTGCACTTTAAGTAAGGCTTCTTGTAAAGCTGCTGAAATTTCTTGATCTTTAATCAAACCAATATACGCATTTAGCTCATCGATAGTTCCGTAGCTATCTATTCGTAAATTCGATTTTTTTACTCTGGTTCCGCCAAATAGGGCCGTTGTTCCGTCGTCACCAGTTTTTGTGTATATTTTCATTTGTTTAAAGTTTCTTTTTGTAAAGCTGTAAAGTTACAAAGTTTTAAAGTTGTAAAAGAGTAGAAAGTGGAAAGTTCTTATACTCCATTAAACCCGAATTTTAAAATGCTCTTTTTCTTGCTCTTTTCGGAAGAAAACAATTCCGCACTCAAAGACATCTACCGTAACTGTTACTTTTGGATGTGCTTTGATAAATTCCCAAAGGGCAACCCTTTCGTTGTTTTTATAGATTGCTTGGATGACAAAAACAGTTTTGTTGTGAGTGCCTAAAAGGCAATTTTCAAAGGATGCAATCGCTTCTTCTTTTGAACAATTTCCTCCAAATAAGATCAGATCGTAGGATTGGTTTTGAGCAATCTGTGCAGTTTCAGTAAAATTTTCTAAAGGAGTAATCCTTGCAGATGTAGTGCTTGCTTGTACAATAGAAGTCGTAAAATCTGTTGAAGGCCCAATTTCTAAAATAGCTGTGGGTTTGAAATACTGACAAAGCTGCATCAGGATGGTGGCTTTTTTTAACGAGTAGTTTGCATTGTTTATGCGTTTTCCTAGTAAGACTTGTTTTTGTATTTTTTTGAACTCAGCGATGCTATTCGCATTTACTTTAGTATACAAACAGCGAGTTATAAAACGATAGACAAAAGGAGAATGGACTCCATGCTGATTTTTTGAGTGAAAAAGAAAAATGAAATATTGTACAGCTTGAAAAAACATGGAAAGGTATTGAGCCGCAAAAGTAAAAATAAATTAGCGGTGTATCCCTAAAGAAAATGAATTAAGAATTTACTGTTTTTTTCCTTTCAAGTACACGGATTCAATTACAGGGTTTCCGAAACTATAAGGAATAAAACCATACGAAGGAATTTCCTTGGTGATGATAAAATTAGCAAGTTTTCCTTTGCTGATGCTTCCTACTTGGTTTGCAAGTCCCATAGCATAAGCACCATTAATG
The DNA here is from genome assembly GCF_032758595.1 of Polaribacter sp. HL-MS24. Taxonomy (NCBI): domain Bacteria; kingdom Pseudomonadati; phylum Bacteroidota; class Flavobacteriia; order Flavobacteriales; family Flavobacteriaceae; genus Polaribacter; species Polaribacter sp. HL-MS24. The sequence continues at coordinate 2,196,211 of NZ_CP136415.1, forward strand.
GTTGCCGCATTGATGGCTTCTTCGGGAGTCATTTTCATTTGAATACAGGCAGTAGCTACTACAAAATTCATGTTTCCAGATGGCGTAGAGCCCGGATTGTAATCGGTTGCCAATGCCAAGGGTAAATTTGCCGCAATGAGTTTTCTCGCAGGAGTGTATGGAATTCCTAAAAAGAACGAACAGGAGGGAAGTGCTACAGGCATTGTTTGGGTGTTTTTTAGAGCTTCTATGTCTTCTGTAGTCATTTCCTCTAAATGATCAACAGAAAGTGCAGCATGATTGACGGCAAGCTGTATTCCGCCAAAAGAATGAAACTGATTGACATGTATTTTGGGCGATAGCCCATATTTTTTTCCAGCGACTAAAATTCGTTCTGTATCTTTTAAGTCGAAATAGCCCACCTCGCAAAAAATGTCTATGAAATCTGCTAAATTTTCAGCAGCAATTGTTGGAAGCATTTCTTGAATAATCAAATCGAGATACCCCTCTTTGTTGTTTTTGTAGGCAGCTGGAATAGCATGTGCACCTAAAAAAGTGGCTTTTATTGGAAGGTCAAAAGTTTCTTTTAAACGTTTGATAACACGAAGCATTTTGATTTCTGCTTGCACTGTGAGTCCATAGCCCGATTTAATTTCGAGACTTCCTGTTCCCATGGCAATCACTTCTTTCACTCTTTTTGCAGATTGTTGATAGAGTTCATCTTCGGTTGTTTTTTCTAATTGCTTTGCAGAATTTAGAATTCCGCCCCCTTTTTTGGCAATTTCTTCATAGCTTAAACCATGAATTCGATCGAAAAATTCTTGGGCTCTGTTTCCTGCATACACCATGTGGGTATGCGAGTCGCACCAAGTTGGAAGAATCATTTGATTGCTGCAATCGATGGTAGCATCGGCGGCAATGTCTCCAAGAGTTTCCATGCTACCAAAGTCTTTGATTACCTCATTTTCTATCCGTAAGAAAGCATTTTTTAGAGTAGGCAAAACGCGCATTTCATTTCCAGATACTTTTTGAACCGATGTTTCCCGAACCTGTATCAGCTCTTTGATATTGATGAATAATTGGGTCATAAAAAATGATTAGATTTGCATAACAAACTTACACAAAAGAAAGCGAATGATTCCAAAAAATGAATATGCAGGCTATTTTGAGCATTATATCCAATTGGTTTCTGCTGAACCGTTGTCTATAAAAACTCAATTGGAAAAGTCGCAAAAGGACTTTGATGCATTATTGAGAAATCTTCCAGCGGAAAAACACGGATTTTCTTATGCAGAAGGCAAATGGACCTTGAAAGAATTGATTCAGCATGTGATTGATACCGAACGAGTTTTTGCATACCGTGCCTTGTGTTTTGCTCGGAATGACCAAACAGCTTTGCCTTGGTTTCGATCAAGATGTGTTTGTAGCGAACGGTAATGCCAATCAATTGAACTATTTCGATTTGCTTGATGAAATGGCGACCTTACGAAAAAGCACCCTACAAATGTATACGAGTTTTTCTGAAGAAGCCTTATTACGAAAAGGGGAGGCTTCTGGAAATACCCTGTCAGTAAGAGCTTTGGGGTATTTATTTTCTGGACATCAGGTTCACCATTTGAATATTGTAAAAGAACGCTATCTATAAAGTGGGTTTGTAAGAAGAGGCATGTCTCTTGTTTTATTGTTGATAGCTATTCTATACCTGCTTTTCCGCTGCGCAAATTTTGACTACGTCGAATCTTCGATTTCCTAACTTTGAGTCATACAATTGTATGCCGTCTTACCGCCAGTCCTGTTTTTGTTGAGAACTTTTCTTTTTGCGACCTTGTTACCGAGACTTTTTTGGTTTGCTCCGCAAAGTTTTCTGACTTAGCAGAGGGGGGATAAATCATTTTCTTTAGCAAACTTTCTAGTATAAAACTTTTCTAAATCTTCTTTTTCTTGGGTAGTTAATTGTGTGTTGCGTTTTTTTTCTGCCTCTCTACTTCTTTCTCCCAATCCACTTTTGAAGGATCGATACTTTCCCAGTAAGCTATCACTGCTTCCGTGTTTTTCCTGTGTGCTTCCGTCAGGTAGGTTTGTTCCGCTTCTGCTTCCGCTTCCGCTTCCGCTTCCGCTTTTGCTTTTCGATCCAACACGTTCTTCAGCGCTATTAATCTCGCCATGTCGTTCTCCGACATTTTCTGAAATTCTTCTTTCGAAATTGGTTTCATAATATTGTATTTTTTCTTGAAGTGTAAGTTCGCTAATATAATCATCCGCTGCGCAAATTTTGACTACGTCGAATCTTCGATTTCCTAACTTTGAGTCATACAATTGTAAGCCGTCTCAACGCCAGTCCTGTTTTTGTTGAGAACTTTTCTTTTTGCGACCTTGTTACCGAGACTTTTTTGGTTTGCTCCGCAAAGTTTTCTGACTTAGCAGAGGGGGGATAAATCATTTTCTTTAGCAAACTTTCTAGTATAAAACTTTTCTAAATCTTCTTTTTCTTGGGTAGTTAATTGTGTGTTGCGTTTTTTTTCTGCCTCTCTACTTCTTTCTCCCAATCCACTTTTGAAGGATCGATACTTTCCCAGTAAGCCATCGCTGCTTCCGAGTTTTTCTTGTGCGCTTCCGTTAGGTAGGTTTGTTCCGCTTCTGCTTCTGCTTCTGCTTCCGCTTTCGCTTTCGCTTCCGCTTTTGCTTCCGCTTCTGCTTCCGCTTTTCGATCCTCCATCACGCTCTTGAACGCTATCAGTGCTAGTCGTTCTGCTCGTGTCATTTCCGAAACTTTTTTCCGAGGTTTCTTGTTTTCCATATTCTTGTTTAAAATATTCTATAATTTCCCTTTCAGATAATTCGCTAATATAATCATCCGCTGCGCAAATTTTGACTACGTCGAATCTTCGATTTCCTAACTTTGAGTCATACAATTGTAAGCCGTCTCAACGCCAGTCCTGTTTTTGTTGAGAACTTTTCTTTTTGCGACCTTGTTACCGAGACTTTTTTGGTTTGCTCCGCAAAGTTTTCTGACTTAGCAGAGGGGGAATAAATCATTTTCTTTAGCAAACTCTCCAGCTGCGCAAAGTCTCCCGACTTTGAGCCATTTAATTTCTAACCTCTATTCTCATTTAAATTCATCTTTTAATATTGATTATATTTTGTTATTGACGCTTTTTTTAAAATATCTATAACTGGATTATCTACAATCTCTATAGCAACTAAACCTTCACTGTTTAAATAATTACTTGCGCTAGAGTATCTATAATGTGATGCTTTCTCTACAATTCCTGCACGAACAGGATTTAAATGAATATAATCTAGCTTAGACCACATAAATTTGTGTGAATACACTTCTTCTGCATGATTACCATATTGCCAAAATTGGTAATTCTTATTTCTACTATGTGTTTCTGTTGCTTTTTTAAAACGTTCTAACATCCATTCTCTTCTACTTTCAGGTTCTGTCTGTATTTTTTCTAATGTTTTTGTGGCAGTAAACTTTTTAAAATCTCTTATTAAATCTGAAAGTTTACCTTTTTTAGATTGCACTATTAAATGGATATGATTACTCATTATTACATAACCGTATAACAACATTCCTTTTTTCTCTATGCAAAACGCCAAACTTTCTATAACTACATCTCTATAAGACTTTCTCGTAAATACATCTACCCAATCTACTACTGTAGCTGTTATAAAATGTATTTTTTCTTGATCTCGTATAATGTAACCTTCTTTCAATTTTTGTCTTTTTTTCTAGTTATCTTTTCGTTTTTTATGTGCCTCAAAATCGGGAAATCGAAGATTCGACGTAGTCAAACTTTTTGGTTTGCGCCGCTAAGTCAGGAGACTTTGCGGAGCGGGGCTTAAGTTTTAATTATTTTCATACTATAAATGGCTATATAAAGAAGGTATATGTTCCTTATTTATTTCTATTTTATCTTTATTTGATTTAAACCACTCTATTACCCATTCAACATCTGCTTTCGTGCATTCAAGATAACTTTTATGAAAGCCATCTTCTTCTTTAAAATAGTCTTGAAAATCACTATTATTAATTAAATCTAATAGATAGTCTAATGTTCGTATTGGAATTGAACTTTCTGAAACATCCCCATGGTCAATTGTGTCAAAGTATTTTGCCTCTAATACTTTAGAGTAGACAAGTATGGCTTCTTTGGTAAGTAATAGTCCTGCTCTGGGGTAAGCAGATTTGATATTTATTAAAGAGTTCTCACGATTATCCCCATCTTTGTTTGAAAGGATATAATCAACATTTTCTTTTAATTTAGCTAATTGATTGGTATAATATGGCTCTACTTTAAGTTTTGCTAATGATAATTTTATTGCAGAACCACTAATATGTGTAGTATCTTTTAAAAGTTCTTTTAAAAAAATAATGGCTTTATCCTGTTCCTCAACAAATGCAACTGCATAAATCAGTGAATTTGATATTTTATAGTTCCAATAATAATTGTACTTATTATCTAACTGTCTTTTATAATCAGGTATTGTGTCAGGCTGTTCACTTGATAACAATTTTTCTAATTCTACTTTCTGCTTTTTATATCCAGTATATTGTCTTCTGTTAAACCTCTTTCCATACATAAAATTAGCACTATCTTTTAGTTTTTCTGATATTTCTTCTAATCTTGATTTGTAATTTATAAGCACTCTTTTTTTAGAAATTTCTTTTATATATTCATTTGAATATCTCTTTTTTATTACTTCTAATAATAGTCCTATACTTTTTTTTGTATAATCTCTTTTATAAATATGATACCCTCCACAGTTTAATTTTCTTAAATTAATTCCTTCATTTTTGTTTAATTGGTCGCTATAAAACAAACAATGTTCGTAGTTTTCCAAAGTATATGTAAGCCGTTCACTATCACTAATATTTTGTGCCTTACATGAATATATGCTTACCAGTAAAAGTATTGGTAATATGAAAATTCTATTATTTAATCTTTGTTTTTTCATAGTTAATTATTTGGATTTTGAAATTGGTAATTAAATAGATGTTTTAATTGAAATAAGAAAAACATATTTCGTTTCGTACTATAATCCATAAAGGAGTTAGTTGTTCCTTTCGGTATTTTTCTTGCCCAGCTGCGCAAAGTCTCCCGACTTTGAGCTTATATAATTCTCATTAATTTTTTGTTCAAATTCATTTTGATACTTCAAAATTTGCATTTCATTTTATGCTTTTTTTAGTTGCGCTAAGTCAGAGACTTTGCGCAGCGGGTCAAACTTTTTGGTTTGCGCCGCTAAGTCAGGAGACTTTGCGGAGCGGGAAAATCTTTACCGCGTTTCCCACCTGTCCAACTCCTTGCCTGTAGCAATTTCTACTAAATGAGCCATACCTATCCCGTTAAATAACTCTATCTGCCCCTCGGGGTGGAGTAAGGGATTCACGTAATCTTTTGCTACTATTTTATCTTCTGAATAGCCCTTTTCTAACAACGTTTCTCTACTAGTGTTTATTGATCGCCTTTGCTCTTCAATATATTCCTGATCCACCAAGCGCATGCCCGTAATTCCCTTCTCATGCCATTGCCATAGCAAAGCTCCCTTTGCATCATAACAAAAGACATTGCCGCCTTCCCAATTAAATTTGGACAGCCATCGTTCTTTATCGCCTGATGTTCCCCAATCAATATCTAATGATGAAGGATAAACCAACAAGACTACCATATCCCTGAAAATTAAAAATTCATCAATCCTTTCAGGAAGTATTACTTTTTCCCTATTGATAATTGCAATGTTATGTTCAATTTTTATATTCATTTTTTAGCTTAATTTATTATCTCTCCAACCTCTTTAAACCATTCTTTTGGCGGACTAGAACCATACCCCAACACCTCATACTGTACCGCACCGCCAGACCTGTTTTTATTTACAGCTTTCCAATATTGCGGTCCCGCAACCGACTTGTGCAAGCTTGTGCCTTTGGGGACTTCTACCAATGAAAAATGGGTAGGTTCACCCGGTAGCGCCAGCTTTTCGGTCATTTCCTTAATATTTCCCTTAAATGCCTTAAAATCTTCTATGCGCATAAGCCATTCTTTAGGTGGTTGCCCTTTTATATGTAACCGAACAAAATAGGCCGTTTCTGCCAATTCAAAACGGGTAATTGAGTGTGCCGTTGAATGTGGATAATTCGTAGCGTTTTTGCCATATCTTTGATGATATTCAACTTTCACATCGCTGTGGTTTCGCCGTATAGTTTTTCCGAGTTCAGGTGGAGCATGGGTTCAAAGACTTTTTTAATAAAAATGTGGCTACGCTTTAAAGCTTTCTATTTTTGCTATCTCTTTTTTTAATTCTGATTTATTATATTTTTCAGGATAGTAATTTGAATAATAAATAGCATCATTTAGTAATTCTAGTAAGCGTTTGTTGTGATTTTTTAAACTACGAGCAATAATCAATGCTCCATCAAGTAATCTTAAATCCATATCTGATTCAACAAACCTTGATAAGCGGATTTCTTTCAAGCAATCAAGAATACTTAAACCTTGTAGTTCATTATCATTATTCAAATTCTCAAACTTATAAACAATTGTTAATATATCATTTATGTAATTTATTCTTTCATTTATTTCTAAAGAATTTATTGTTTCTAATTGCTTTTGAATATTCATCTTAAAAGTCAGGGATAAATGATTGAGTGTTATATTTTACTGGTGCAGTCCAAGTGCTTCTATCTAAAACAAGCGTTTGTTGTGTACCGCCAGTTGTAGTATATCCTCTTTGATTGGTAGAAGCAATTGTACTACGGTATGTAGTAGAAGATTGATTTGCAGTAATTTTATAAATATCATACTCATCTGCCATACTACCTAAAGGCAAACCTGATTTACTCTCAAAGTTGACTCCTTTGCTCATTAAATTATCTAATTCTGATTTGGTAACCCAATATCTCCCAGCTGCGCAAAGTCTCCCGACTTTGAGCTTATATAATTCTCATTAATTTTTTGTTCAAATTCATTTTGATACTTCAAAATTTGCATTTCATTTTATGCTTTTTTTAGTTGCGCTAAGTCAGAGACTTTGCGCAGCGGAGAAAATCTTTACCGCGTTTCCCACCTGTCCAACTCCTTTCCCGTAGCAATTTCTACTAAAGAATCATAACTGGGCCCTGCATGGCATAAAATGACCTGCCCCTCGGGGAGGAATAGCCCCACCCAGTTTTTGTCTGCAGTTGGATGTTCTTTGTTAATGGCATCAATATATTCCTGATCCACCAAGCGCATGCCCGTAATTCCCTTCTCATGCCATTGCCATAGCAAAGCTCCCTTTGCATCATAACAAAAGACATTGCCTTGTTTTTTGTAATGTTTTCCTCCGAAATAATTACCAGTCTTTAAGTATATGTCGTACTCTATATCTCTTTCTCCTACTATTGTACACAAAATTATAAATTCTTTATAGGTAATCATTTGGTAAATTCTTGCTGGCATTTTGATAATACTCTCTCCAAATTCAACTGTCTTATAATCAATTTTTCTAACTTTAATCATATATGTTTAATGTGTTATTTTTCCAATTTCTTTATACCATTTTACCATTTTTTGTTCATCCCAATCCAACACCTCATACTGTACCGCACCGCCAGACCTGTTTTTATTTACAGCTTTCCAATATTGCGGTCCCGCAACTGACTTCTGCAAGCTTGTGCCTTTGGGGACTTCTACCAATGAAAAAGGAGAAAACCTTTACCTCGTTTCCCACCTGTCCAACTCCTTGCCTGTAGCAATTTCTACTAAATGAGCCATACCTATCCCGTTAAATAACTCTATCTGCCCCTCGGGGTGGAGTAAGGGATTCACGTAATCTTTTGCTACTATTTTATCTTCCGAATAGCCCTTTTCTAACAACGTTTCTCTACTAGTGTTTATTGATCGCCTTTGCTCTTCAATATATTCCTGATCCACCAAGCGCATGCCCGTAATTCCCTTCTCATGCCATTGCCATAGCAAAGCTCCCTTTGCATCATAACAAAAGACATTGCCGCCTTCGTAAGAATATTCACTTTTAATTCCTTCCACATAGCCACCTCTCCACTTTCCGTTTTTAACATAACTTGAATTAACAAGTCCACTAAGTATGTTTATAATTATGTATTGCTTATATTCAATATAGTGGACTATGAGGTCTGGAAGGATAATTTTTAATCCTTTGCTTTTATATATTCTTGTTTTACAATTTACATTCACAAATCTTACCATTCTTAATTATTTATTCTTCCAACCTCTTTAAACCAATTGTCTCGAATTGTAATTTCCTCCAATTTTTCCCAATCCAACACCTCATACTGTACCGCACCGCCTTCAGGTTTACTCATAAGATTTTTATTCTTATCGTACCACTTTTGCGGTCCCGCAACCGACTTGTGCAAGCTTGTGCCTTTGGGGACTTCTACCAATGAAAAATGGGTAGGTTCACCCGGTAGCGCCAGCTTTTCGGTTATTTCCTTAATATTTCCCTTAAATGCCTTAAAATCTTCTATGCGCGTAAGCCATCTAGTAGGTTTTTGTCCTTTTATATGTAACCGAGCAAAATAGGCCGTTTCTGCCAATTCAAAACGGGTAATTGAGTGTGCCGTTGAATGTGGATAATTCGTAGCGTTTTTGCCATATCTTTGATGATATTCAACTTTCACATCGCTGTGGTTTCGCCGTATAGTTTTTCCGAGTTCAGGTGGAGCATGGGTTTTCTTGAACTCCTCAAACAGTTCTTTAACTTTTCCTGCTTTGAACAGCTGCCTGTATCGGGTTACGTTAGCTAAATAACCTCCCGTTTCATCTCCCCAGCGTTTTACGCCTTTTGCTAAGTCTTCAACTAAATTAGCTCCTTTTTTGGTTTTAGACAAATTCAAAATACCTCCAGAAACAAAAGTCGTAGTTACGGCTACTAAATCTTTGTGGATTTGATAGTTTATTTCTTCAGAAGAACCACTGTATTGGTCAACTTTACTTTCTACCCATTTCTCCAGCGCTTTTTTAAACTCAAAATCGTCAAGAGCTTTATGAATTCGTTTTCTAGCTTGTTCATCAAAACGATATTCAATGTATAAACTTAGTAGAAGTGGAATCCCTTTTACTTCCTCAGCAATACCGTCAATAATACCCGCATTATTTGGTTTGATACTTAGCCTAAAAACGCTTTGGCAAGCTACCTCTACAGAAGGATTCCAAAAACATTCAGGCAATTGGATGCCATCAATAAAACTGCTAAACAATCGGTTGATCTCCAATACCGCCTTAAAAATATCATTACTTAGGTTTTTGGGAGTACGATCTAGTTCAATAAGATTGCTAATGGCGTTTTTATGTAAACTTTTTACCTCAGCGATTTCACCCTTTAAATCCCCAAAAAAACCATCCGAGAAAGTAACCTTATAAAACAGTTGGTTTTGTGCAAAGTCGTAGTGGTAGTGCAATGTGGTGCCCTCGGGGTTGTTGGTGAGCTCCCTTGCAAGTTGCTGTTTGTCTTTAGGGCTGGTATCGGTTGTGATGACAATACGATAGGGTTTGCGCTCTAACGTAAAGGTTTTGTTTACAAAAAGGGTATCGCGCAAGGCTTGGTCAACTGGTATGGAAATACGCTCACCATCAGGAACAACAATTTCATTTGATGGGTCTGTAAAGCTATAGCTGCCGTCAAAATAGCCGTCTCCGTTGCCCACAGTGCCATCGGAAGTGCCTACACCCAATTTTTGGGCTATGTTGTTTACCGCTTCTTGTACTTGCGCAACCGTAGATATTTTTTGAGCGATCTCCTTTTCGGCAACAGCTATGGCTTCTTTGTCAGCTTTCTGTTTTGCACTATCTAAAGCTTCTCTCACTTTTTTAAGAGCTTCTTCTTCCTGAGTAAGCTTGGCTTCTTGCTTAGAGAGATCTTCTTTAATTTCTTGGACTTCTTCCTCGCTTAGTGTTGCGTCTTCTTGCTTTTTCTTTAAGGCCTCAAAAATATCTTTTATAAGCTGTTTTATTTCTCGTACTGCAGCTTTTACACTTTCCACGTTCTCCCAATCAGGATCATAAGTAGTTTTTACCACCCCATCAACCAATTGGTAGTCGGTATTGATAGTAATCCCCTCAAAAGCAACAGCCAATTTGGTATCTGCTAAATAGGGTACTATTATAAAGCCTTTTCCTGTGAATTTTCCACCATTATTTTGTACTTCTTTAACAGTAACAGGAAAATCGCCTGCGGTAAAGGTTTCGTTTACGCCTATATTTTGTAATGGGGTTTGGTTGTTTATTTGTATGTCGGGTACTACACCACAGTTGTAGCTTACCGTTTCTTCATTGGTAGGCATGGTAAACTGGTTTTCACTCGTGTAGGAGTAATACTGGTTTAAAGAAGCCAAGGAGCTACAGGTGCCACCCACTCTAAACTCGTAAGTAACTCCAGCCTCTAAATTAGAAATCTGTGCCTGCTCGTTAGAGGTATACACCTCAAACCATTGGTGTTTTTCTTTTTTAGGAACATAATCTTTTTGTTTTTGTCCTTTTCTGGCACGTTTTTTATTTTTCTTTTCTCGTCTTTTGCGTTGTTTGTCGGTTTCTTGAGTATAGCTAACTTTTCTGTACTGTACGTGGTATTTATTATGCTCAAAATTTCCTTGCCAGTTGATTTTTACAGTACTTTGGTTGGTAGCTTCAGAGAGTGGAAATTTAGGTGTATCACAATCTTTGGTTAACCTAAAATGGAAAATTTCACTATGGCCATTGTTTTTAAAGACTGCATTTTCGTCAATACCCGAAGTGGAAATTGCCCGAACACGCCACGCATAGGTTTTATCGGGTAATAAGGCAGGCTTAGTATTGTCATATAAAAAAGCATTGGCTCGTGTAGTCTCTTTGTATAAAGGAGGAGAGGCTAAAAAAGCGGCTTGTGGATCCATTTGCTCGTCCCACAATTCTCGTATCTCGAATTCATAAGACAGATTGGTCGCCGTGGTGCTACGCGATTGCCATTCAAAAAAAATATTCAACTGGTTTTTAAGTACAATTTGATCCCCTCGCTGAGGTTTGATTAAAATGGGAGGGTCGTTGAGAATTAAATATACAGGGAAACAGCTCTTCCGAGACAATCGTTGTCCAGAGAGGAAATCATACACCTCAAAGCAAAAATTGTAACGTCCATCGGGTAAGGCTTGGTTGTATTGCTGTGGCGAGAGTCCTAAAAGATTATTGAGATTAAAATAGGGTCTTAAATCTAAATTAGACAAGCGTTGGTTAATACCTCCATCTAAAAAAATAGGAGTTGCTCCTGCAACAAAATCTAAGGTCTGTATGTTTAAGCCTTGTCCTTCTATATACATTTTAAGGCGTACTTGCCGTCCTAACTCTTGGGTGTCGGATAATAATAGATTTACAAATAGTTTTTCGCTGGAAGTAGTTTGGTAATGCGAGAGTTTTAAACTATGGGGCGGTATCAGCTGTGGCGTTACCTGTACTGGATATATTTGAGCGCTTGTTAAAAGGCTAAAAGTCAAGAAAAGTAGCGTTATAAATTGTTTTGCTCTTTGTTTCATTTGATTTTTTGCGACGACATTTATTTTTCTCACAGTTATTGATGTATTTATTGATAACAACGGTTCAACCCCATTCCTGTTATTTAGATTATCAATGCAAGTTATAAATATTTTGTAAAAAAACAAATATAAAATTAACATAAACCCATAAAAAAACCGAAACTGTGAAGTTTCGGTTTGGTATTAAAAAATGTTTTTAGATTTTTTATGGATTCGGAAATTTTGCTCTAATTTTATCCAATGATAAATTGTGTATGCTTCCCACATGAGAGTGTTTTTTACCTAAATCAGGTGTGTAGCTACCGGCTTGCACTTGCCCTCCAATTTGTTGGTAGGCTTCTCTAAACGACATGCCTTCTATGACCAGATTGTTAATGCTATCTACCGTAAAGAGATACTGGTATTTTTCATCATTCAAATCAATATCTTTGACAATGACTTGCTGTATGGCGTAATTGAAGATGTCCAAAATATCTTTGACATCCTCAAAAGCATTGATGATGTTTTCTTTTAGCAGCTGAAAATCTCTATGGTATCCTGTGGGTAGGTTGTTAGTGATGAGTAACATTTCGGTATGCAAAGCCTGTATTTTGTTGCACTTCCCACGAATCAATTCAAAGACATCGGGATTTTTTTTGTGAGGCATGATGCTGCTTCCCGTGGTCAATTCGTCTGGAAAGCTAATAAAACCAAAATTCTGACTCATGTACAAACAAACATCCATCGAAAAACGGGCTAGCGTATTGCACAATCCCCCTAAGGCCGCAGCAATGGATCGTTCGCTTTTTCCTCTACTCAATTGTGCTGCTACTACATTGTACTTTAAAGTAGAAAAGTGAAGTTCTTTGGTGGTCAATTCTCGGTCGATAGGGAAGGAGCTTCCATAACCTGCCGCTGAGCCCAAAGGATTTTGATCAACCACTTTTGCTACTGCATTGAGCATGTGTACATCGTCAATCAACAGTTCTGCGTAGGCAGAAAACCACAAGCCAAAAGAGGAAGGCATGGCAACCTGCAAATGCGTATAGCCTGAGTAACAAAGCTTCTTTGTGTGTTTCTGCTAAATTTAAAAGGGTATCAAATACCAGGGCTACCTTTGTGTTGACAACGGCTAAATTCTCTTTATAATACAGTTGAAGCGCTACCAAAACCTGATCGTTTCTAGAACGTGCAGTGTGGATTTTCTTACCTACTTCTCCTAATTTATTGGTCAATTCCCATTCTATTTTTGAGTGTACGTCTTCAAATGATTCCTCAATGATAAATTTTTTATTTTCAATGTCACTAGCAAGTTCGCCTAGACCTCTTTTCAAGTCTGTCAATTCTGCAGCAGTAATGATGCCAATTGATTCCAGCATGATGGCATGTGCCAAAGACGCTTGTACATCATATTTAGCGATGTGCATGTCAATTTCTCGGTCGTTCCCTACGGTGAACAGTTCTATTTGTTTGTCTATTGTAAATCCTTTGTCCCAAAGTTTCATATTGTACTGTTTAATTGTATGATTAATAATTGACCGCTGATAAATATTTACTACTTATTGATTCTCCAGAATACACTTGTTTAACAATTTGATATAGAGCTCTATTCCTTCCTCAATTTCTGAAAGATAAATAAATTCATTGGCAGAATGTGAGCGGGTACTATCTCCAGGACCCAGTTTGAGCGATTGGCAGCTCAGTACCGCTTGATCAGACAATGTAGGCGAGCCATAGGTGCTTCTTCCAATTGCGAGTCCTGCTTTTACCAAATCGTGTTCTGGAGAAATAGCGGAAGAGTTAAGACGCAAACTCCTTGGAGTGATTTTTGTACAAGGCGATTTTTCTTGTAATATCTGTGCAATTTCTTCATTGCTGTAGGCATCATTCACCCGAACATCAATCACCAAATCGACATGAGCGGGGACTACATTGTGTTGACTTCCAGCTTTGATTTGGGTAACGGTCATTTTAACATCTCCCAAAGCTTGGGATGTTTTCTCAAATTGAAATTCTTGAAACCATTTCAATACCTCAATCGTATTGTAAATGGCATTGTCGGTATTCGGATGTGCTGCATGACTGGGAGTGCCTTCAACAACGGCATCAAATACCACCAAGCCTTTTTCTGCAATGGTAAGGTTCATTAAAGTGGGTTCGCCAACTATGGCGACATCAATCGGAGGGATGATGGGTAACATACTGTTCAGTCCATTGGCTCCACTACTTTCTTCTTCTGCAGATGCCACAATCACCAAATTGTATTTCAAGTCCTTGAAAGTATAAAAATAAGTGAAGGTAGCAATCAAAGACACCAAGCATCCTCCAGCGTCATTGCTACCCAAACCGTACAATTTTCCATCTTCAACAATTGCCTTAAAAGGATCGTTGGTGTAGGCTGAATTTGGTTTTACGGTATCGTGGTGCGAGTTGAGTAGGAGCGTTGGTTTGTTTTTATCAAAATGTTGATTGGTAGTCCAAACATTATTTTTAGTTCGTTGAAAAGGAATGTGATGGCTTGTAAACCACTGCTCGATGAGTTGTGCTGTTTGCTCTTCTTCGGATGAAAAAGATTGAGTTTCGATTAATTCTTTTAAAAGAGAAATGGCTTTTTGTGTAAGATCGTTAATTTTCATAGCTATAATGAGATTGTGGTATAGGTATCGTTTTCTTGACTAAGCATGGATGTGTTTCCCAAGTATACTCGGGTGACTCCCTGTTGTAAGGCATCAAAGCAATTCTCCAATTTGGGAAGCATTCCATCAGAAATACTTCCTTCTTCGATGAGTTGTTTGTAGATGGGCGCATTGATGTGTTTGATGACAGAATCTTTGTCGTTAAAATCTTTCAATACTCCATTCAATTCAAAACAGTAATAAAGTGAGGTTTCGTACAGTGCACTCATTCCAACCGCTAGCTGACTGGCAATGGTGTCTGCATTGGTATTCAATAATTGTCCGTTTCCATCGTGGGTAATTGCACAAAATACAGGAGTGAAATTGGCTGCGATCAATTGGTCGATGGCAGTGTGATTTACTTTTTTGACATCTCCCACATACCCAAAATCAATATCCTTGACAGGTCTTTTATCTGATTGAATACTATTCAGGTCTGCACCTGTCAACCCAATTGCATGGATCTGATTGGCTTGTAATTTTGCCACCATATTTTTATTGACCAAACCTGCATAGACCATGGTAATGACTTCCAGAGTTTCTTTGTCGGTAATTCTTCTTCCCGCTACCATTTTGGATACAATTCCGAGCTTGGAGGCTATATGAGTTGCACGTTTTCCGCCCCCATGTACCAAAATTTTCTTTCCTTCAATTTTCGAAAATAAATTCAAAAACTCCACCAAAGAAGTTTCGTCTTCGATAATATTCCCTCCAATTTTAACAATAGCTAATTTTTCCATTTTAAGAACCATTTATGTTGTTTGACAATCCATTCCTTCCAGTATTTTCTTTAAAACCAATTGAGCTGCAAATGTTCGGTTATTTGCTTGTGCGATCACCAAGGAATGATTGCTGTCTAAAACGGCATCTTCTACGACTACATTCCTTCGCACAGGCAAACAATGCATGAATTTTGCGACTCCAATAGTGTCTTTTCTAATCATCCAGTCTGAAGCTATTTCGATCACTTTTCCATACTCCTCATAAGAGCTCCAGTTTTTTGCATAGATGAAATCGGCATTTTTAAAGGCCTCTTCTTGATTGTGAAATATTGGAGTGTTTTTGGTGATTTCAGGATTCAAATCATAGCCTTCAGGATTTGCAATTACAAATTCCACATCCATTTTTTGCATGGTATGTATAAAACTATTTCCTACTGCATGAGGTAATGCTTTGATATGTGGTGCCCAGCTCAATACTACTTTTGGTCTCTGCTGTGTGCTGTTTTCTGCTATGGTAATTGCATCGGTCAATCCTTGTAAAGGATGCGCTGTAGCACTTTCCATATTCACTATAGGCACAGTGGCATATTTTAAAAAGGACGTCAAAACGTGTTCGCTTTCATCTTTTTCTTTGTCTGTCAAAGTTGGAAATGCACGAACCGCAATAATATCACAATACTGAGAAACGACTGCTGCTGCTTCTTTGATGTGTTCTGCGGTGGTTCCATTCATAATGGCTTCTTCTCCAAATTCAATGCCCCATGCATCGCCAGAAACATTCATTACAATGGGGTTCATTCCTAAATTCAATGCTGCCTTTTGGGTGCTCAATCGCGTTCGCAAACTGGCATTGAAAAACAACAACCCGAGGGTTTTATTTTTTCCTAATTCAAGATTTTGTAAAGGATTTTTTTAAGTGCAATCGCCTCTTCAATCCAGGTATGGAGGTTGTCAATATCGTCTATATGGGTAAATTTTTTCATGATAATTCACTGATTAATGCATCAAAAAACTGATCCAGATGTTCTTTTTTGATTGTGAGTGGCGGAAGGATTCTTAGTACATTTGGATTCTTTGCACTTCCAGTAAAGATGTGGTGATTGTAAATGAGTTTTTTTCGAAGTTCTGCTACTGGAAAATCAAATTCCAAGCCCAACATCAATCCTCGGCCTTTAACGGTTTTTAATTTTGGAACAGTTAAGGATTTCTTTAAGAAATGCGTTGAAACCTCTAAGGCATTTTGCATCAATCGTTCCTCTTCAAGTACATTTAAAACGGTCAACGAGGCTATACATGCCAAGTGATTTCCTCCAAAAGTTGTTCCCAATAGTCCATAGGATGCTTTGATGCTTGGGTGAATTAAAATTCCTCCAATTGGAAAACCATTTCCCATTCCTTTGGCAATTGGAATAATGTCTGGAGTTACGTTGAATTTTTGAAAGGCGAAAAAGTCACCGGTTCTTCCAAATCCCGACTGAACTTCATCTGCAATAAAACAAGCCTTGTATTTTTTGCAAAGCCAATCAATTCCTTCGTAAAATTCTGCGGTACTTTCGTCCAAACCACCCACACCTTGAATAAATTCGATAATCACAGCACAGACGTCATTTTTTGCGAGGGCCTTTTCTAAGCCAACCAAATCTCCCAATTCTAAGATTTCAACTTCTTGTTGGGCATTGAGCGGAGCAATTATTTTTGAATTGTCTGTAGCAGCTACCGCTGCCGAAGTTCTTCCGTGAAAACCGTTTTTAAATGCAATTACTTTCTTTTTATTGGTGTGGAAAGAAGCTAATTTCAATGCATTTTCGTTGGCTTCTGCTCCCGAATTGCATAAAAATAGTTCGTAGTCTGTACAGCCCGAAAGTGCTTGTAATTTGCTTGCCAATTCAACTTGAAGGGGGTTTTGTATCGAGTTGCTATAGAAACCCATTTTGGCAACCTGATCACTAATGTTTTTGACATATTGAGGATGAGAATGCCCAATTGAAATTACGGCATGACCCCCATACAAATCTAAATATTGTGTGTCGTTTTCATCATACACAAAAACATCTTCTGCCCTTACAGGAGTAATGTCGAACAAAGGATATACATTGAATAAACTCATATCTGATCTTTTTTGATGCTGTGAATTTTATTGAAAGAGGCAACCATTCCTTGGATCAAAGAAGAGCTTAGCCCTTTGTGTTCCATTTCGTTCAACCCTTCTATAGTACAGCCTTGTGGTGTGGTTACTCTGTCAATTTCTTCTTCGGGATGATTCCCGTTTTTGATTAATAAATTGGCTGCGCCTTCACTGGTAAACATTGCCAATTCTTGTGCTTCTTTGGCATCAAATCCTAGCTGGATGGCTGCTTGGGTAGTTGCGCGAATCAATCGCATCCAAAAGGCAATACCACTGGCACAGACTACTGTAGCAGCTTGCATTTGCGTTTCAGGAATGCTCAACGAATGCCCTAATCTGTTGAAAATGGCTTCAGCGATTCCAATTCGTTTTTCTCCTTGGAGGTTTGAACACAAACAGGTCATCGATTTTCCGACAGCAATAGCCGTATTGGGCATTGCTCTAATAATAACCGTATCGATTCCTACAAGGGCTTCTATTTTTGAAATTGAAAAACCGGTAATGGTCGAAATTAAGACATGTTTTTCGGTTAATATTGGTTTTATTTGCTGTAGAATCTGTTCAAAATGGGCAGGTTGCACTGCAAATATAATGATGTCTGATTTAGCGACTGCTTCTTCGTTATCTATTGTTAGGTACACATTTTTGTAACCATCAAATTCAGCAATGGAGTCTATATTCCTTTTGGTTAAATAGAGGGAAGTAATCGCATTGTTGGTAATTAGCCCTTTTGCAATGGATTTTCCTAAATTTCCAGTTCCTATGATTGCTATTTTCATAATTTTTATTTTTTACAATTGAAATTAGTTAAAAGTAGGTTGCTTTTAATTGCAACCCTTCGGTCTCTTCAAACCCGTACATTAAATTCATATTCTGAACGGCTTGCCCAGATGCACCTTTTAATAAATTGTCAATGCTACTTGTGATTAATAATTTGTTATCGTGTTTCATCAAATGAATCAAACACTTATTGGTATTGACGACTTGTTTTAAATGCACTTCTTCATCGGAAACAACAGTAAAAGCGGCCTCCTTATAGAAGTTTTTATAGCTTTTTTTTGCATCTTCAATCGTTCCGTTATAGTGTGTGTAGACAGTAGCAAAAATTCCTCTTGAAAAATTCCCGCGATTGGGAACAAAATTGATTTCACTGTCAAAATCGGATTGTAGTTGATTTACTGTTTGATAAATTTCACCCAAATGTTGATGGGTAAAGGCTTTGTAATGAGAAAAGTTATTGTCTCTCCACGTGAAATGAGTGGTGTTGGATAGGGAAGTCCCTGCACCAGTAGCTCCTGTCACGGCATTGATATGAATGTCATTACTCAGTAATTTATTGGCAGCCAAAGGTAAAATTGCCAATTGCAATGCCGTTGCAAAACAGCCTGGATTAGCAATGTAATTTGCTTTTTGAATCGCTTCTCTTTGGGTTTCTGGCAACCCGTAAACAAATTCTTTTCCTTCAAAATTTTTGTCAGCAACCAATCTGAAGTCATTACTCAAATCGATGATTTTTGTTTTCTTAGAAAAGGTGTTATTTGCCAAAAAAGAGGTCGAGTTCCCGTGACCTAAACACAAAAATAAAAGATCCACTTCTGAATTGATTTCTGAGGTAAAACTGATTTCGGTATCTCCAATTAAATCTTGATGAACTTTATAGATTTTATTGCCTGCATTGGATGTGCTATAGATAAAGTTGATATTTGTTTTGGGATGTTGTAAAAGCAATCGAATCAACTCACCCGCAGTATAGCCTGCGCCTCCAATAATTCCTATTTCTAATTTTTTCATGTGATTTCAAATTTTAAATTTTAGACCTATCAAGTTTATCCAACTCGATGCATCTTCAATTATGTGTTTACTTGTTGATATATTTTATTCTGATTTCCAATAATTTTGATAAATCCTTTGGCTTCATCAGCAGTCCAACCTTTGTTTTCTTCGCCGTAACTTCCGAATTTAGAGTCCATCAAATCGTGTTTAGAAACAATTCCGTCCAGAGAAAAATGATACGGTTTTAAAGTTACGATGACATCTCCGGAGACTTTGTCTTGTGAGCTTTCAAAAAAGGCTTCCATATCTCTCATCACTGGATCTAAGTACTGACCTTCATGCAAATGCATTCCATAGAAACTTGCCAAATATTCTTTGTGTTGCAACTGCCATTTTGTAAGGGTATGCTTTTCTAATAAATGATGTGCTTTCAAGGTAATCATTGCTGCAGCAGCTTCAAAACCGACTCTACCTTTCATTCCTACAATGGTATCCCCAACATGAATATCTCTTCCAATTGCATATTTTGATGCAATCGTATTTAACTTTTCAATGTTGTTTTCTGGGCTGTCAATTACATAATTGAGTCCAGTTAGTTCTCCTTTCGTAAAGGTCAATTTTATCTTTTCTTCTCCATCTGCTTTCAATTGAGAGGGATAGGCAGTTTCTGGCAATGAATTTTCGGAAGTCAGTGTTTCCGAACCTCCGACACTAGTTCCCCACAATCCTTTGTTTACAGAGTATTTGGCTTTTTCCCAAGAAAGATCAATTCCGTTTTCTTTTAAATAAGCAATTTCTTCTTGTCGGCTTAAGCTTCCATCTCGAATGGGAGTGATGATTTTAATATGAGGTGCCAAGGTCTGAAAAATCATATCAAATCGTACTTGGTCATTTCCTGCTCCAGTACTTCCATGCGCAATATATTCGGCATCGATACTTTTTGCATACTCGATAATTTCGATGGCCTGAATAATTCGTTCAGCACTAACAGAAAGGGGGTAGGTGTTATTTTTCAATACATTTCCAAAGATTAAATATTTGACTACTTTTTTATAAAAAGTAGCAACAGCATCAATGTTTTTATAGGTTGAAACTCCCATTTGATAAGCATTTTTTTCAATGCTCTCTATTTCTTTAGCTGAAAATCCTCCTGTATTTACGCTTACTGCATGTACATCATATCCTTCTTTGCTAAGACTTACTGCGCAATATGAGGTATCGAGTCCTCCACTGTAGGCGATTACTAATTTACCTTTGCTATTGTTTTTCATTGTTGTTTTTTTTTAGAAATAGGTGTTGTTTTATGTTTTTCAATCGTTTAAAAACGGTCTCTTTGACTTCCTTTTTGGGTTCGGATTTTTTGGTTTTTGGGTCGTACAACATACCAGTGCACAAACACATTTTTTGTTCAGTGCGGGTTAATACATCGTAGTTTTTACAGGTTTGACAACCTTTCCAAAAAGATTGATCGTCGGTAAGTTCTGAGAAGGTTACTGGCTTATAGCCTAAGTCGCTATTGAGTTTCATTACTGCTAATCCTGTAGTAATACTGAATACTTTTGCATCTGGGAACTTGGTTCTCGAATGATTAAAAACAACTTGTTTGATTTGTTTTGCCAACCCGATATTTCTGTAATTCGGATGTACTATTAATCCTGAATTGGCAACGAATTTTCCGTGCCCCCAAGCTTCTATGTAGCAAAAACCTGCAAATTGATCCTCATCTAAAGCGATCACTGCATTGCCATTTTCCATTTTGGAAATGATGTATTCTGGTTTTCGCTTAGCAATTCCAGTTCCTCTTACTTTCGAAGCCTCTTCGATGGTATTGCAGATAATTTCTGCATAGATACTATGTGATTTGTTTGCAATTACAATTTGCATTGAATTGAGATTTTTATATTTAAAAGATTTGATATATTGTTTTGAAGAGCAGAATTGGACGCACCTAATTCTATAATTTAGTAGCACCCATAGGGCGACGCGTAAAAATACGGGGTAACCTATTCATCGTATTAGGAAGAATAACTCGATTTGGATGGTTGGAAAGAATAGGTAAAGTTGACATGATAAAAAAATAATAATAGAATAAATCGTAGGTTGCTATCTTGAAGAATTAGCGCATGGGTTTGCGACAGCGCAAACTGGGATTTATTGATTGTATTTTGTATATACTTGTTATCATGGTCCCAAATATATATATAATTGACTATTGAGAACCTTTTATCGATGGTTTTTTTTAAACTTTTATGATTTTAGCATTTTATTCAATCTAAAATTTAATTTAATTTATTTTTTATAAAGTGAAAATGTGAATTGTTAAAATTAGTTAGGATATCAATAGAGGTTAATGGCTCGTTGGATTGGGGATTTATCGAAAACAATGACACTTCATCCTGAAAATACAACAGTTGAGTATACTTTGTTATAAGTGGTTTTGTAAAATTCGCATCTTTGAGTCATCAAAATGAAAGAAATGAAACTTATACTTACCATTGTAGTTGGTGTAATACTTTTTGTATCTAACCAGTTGTTTGCTCAACAACAAATTATTGTACATATAAAAAAAATCCCTTCAGACAAAGGAGTTGTAAGGGTAGGTCTGTATAATAAGGCCAATTTTAGACTGCAATCTTTACAAAGCGCGGTTGGAAAAATTACAGATGGGCGTTCAGCTGTTGTTTTTAAAAATGTGAATCCAGGGGAATATGCTGTGTTATGCTACTAGGATGCAAATGAGAATCAAAAAATGGATTTTCTGCCCAATGGGATGCCTCTTGAAAATTATGGTGCGTCAAATAATTCAATGTCTTACGGTCCACCTCGCTATGAAAATGCTAAATTTACAGTTGCTGATAAAAATATTGTTTTAGAAGTTCGATTATAGAATTTATAAATATTCATGACCTCAAAGATAATTTCAAACAAATGAACAACCAAGAAGCATTTACCATCAATAGCTTAAAAAAAGGATTCTTTTTATGTTTAAAAATAACCCTCATATTTGGAGTGTTTTTTGCTGTCATATTTGGGCAGAGAACAGTAGAAGGCTTTTTATGGTCATTGTTAATTTCTGCAATGTATTCCTATGGATTGGGTTTTGGAAATGGTTTTATCAATACTTATTTATCTCAAAAATGGAGTTGGATTACCCAAACCAATCAGCGTGTTTGGGCAGGAGTGATTGCCACGATTCTGTATACAATCCCTGTTGTGCTGGGGATTGATTATGTCGTATTTATTGTTCTAAATGGAGTGGATCCTTCTGATTTTTTCAAAGGACAGTTTTTTTGGGCACATTTGTTTTACATTATTCTTTCTTTGGGTGTTTCTGCATTTTTACATGCCAGAGGTTTTATGATCAAATGGAAAGCTGCAATGATGCAAGAATCAACCAAACAAGAGATTGTAGCAAAAACAGAAACCGCAAAATTTGAATCTTTAAAAAATCAATTGGATCCTCACTTCTTATTCAATAGTTTGAATGTATTGACTAGTTTGATTGGTGAAAATTCAGAGAAAGCAGAAAAATTTACTACTAAACTATCAAAAATATATCGATATGTTTTGGAACAACGAACAAAAGAACTAGTGCCTTTGGAAGAGGAATTGACTTTCGCAAAAGCCTATATGGAATTGTTGAAGATGCGTTTTGAGGGGGCTATACAATTTGTGATTCCAGAAACGATAAACAATAGTGAGTTCAAAATCGTGCCTCTTTCTTTACAGTTGCTTTTAGAGAATGCGGTAAAACACAATATAGTTTCAGCTACTCAGCCCTTAAAAATTAGCATTTTCGAGAAAGAGGGGTATGTGCATATTCAAAACAATAGCAATCCAAAAGAAGTCATTGTAAAAAGCACACAAGTTGGTTTGGGAAATATAGCAGATCGATATGGCTTGCTGAGTCGCAAAAACGTTTTAATTGAAAATAATCACAAAACATTTACAGTGAGTTTACCATTGTTAAAAAAACCAGAATATCTTATGAAAGAAACTAATTTTGAAAACAGTAGCTATGTAAAAGCTGTAGAAAAGGTCAGACGCTTAAAAGAATTTTATCAAAATTTAGTGACCTATTGTCTGGTCATCCCTTTTTTGATTTTTATAAACTTATGGATCTCTCCAGGATTTCAATGGTTTTGGTTTCCTGCTTTTGGTTGGGGAATTGGATTGTTTTTTCATTTTTTAGACGTAAACAATTATAACTTATTATTAGGCAGTGACTGGGAAGAGAAAAAGATTCAAGAAATCATGCAAGAACAAAAAAATAGAAAAGAAATAAGATGAAAAATCACTATTTAGAAGAACGACAGTATTTGAAAGCGAAAAAGAGAGTAAAAGAAATCAAAGGATTTTATATACACTTGATTGTTTATGTTTTAGTGAATGTCTTTATTAGTGGGCTCATCATTTTTGGATTTATGCGGGGAGGATCTCTAAGCCTTACTGATGCCATTTTAAATTTTGGAGTCTATTCTACTTGGTTGTTCTGGGGAATTGGGGTCTTCGTTCATGGGTTGGGTGTTTTTGGTTTTATTTCTCTTATTGGAAAAGACTGGGAAGACCGAAAAATTAAAGAGTTGATGGAGAAAGAGGAACGGAGAAAGTAGATTGTTCCTAAAGAATTAAAGTTGAAATAAATAAACATTAAAGAGATGCTGAATACTATCATACATAGTAATATGGGATTATTTCATACCCTATTTGCTATTTTGGCAATGGTTTTTGGAGCGCTTGTGGTACAGAAAAAGAAAGGGACTACAACTCATAAAAGAATGGGATCTATATATGTTGTTTGCATGCTATTATTGAATATCACTTCTTTTTGGATTGTAAATTTTGGAGGATTTAGTCTCTTTCATGGACTGGCAATTATTAGTTTGCTCACCGTTTTATTGGCAATAATTCCAACCTTGCTAAGAGTGAAAAAATGGATGTATTTTCATTTTTATTATATGAATTGGTCTGTTGTTGGGTTGTATTGTGCGTTCTGGGCAGAAATTGGAACCCGTTTTGCCAAAAATAGTTTGCAATTTTGGGCAGCTGTATGTGTAGCAATGTTACTTACTTCCATTTTTGGAGCGATCCTCATCAATAAAAAAGCAAAACAATTAAAATTAAAGTAGAATGAATGTATTGATTATAGAAGACGAAAAACCAGCAGCAAGAAGATTGAAAAGAATGCTCTCAGCTATTGGTATTGATGCGCATACAATGCTTCATTCAGTTGAAGAATCCATTCAGTGGTTTTTAGAAAATGAGCATCCAGATTTGATTTTCTTGGACATTCAATTATCCGACGGATTGTCTTTTGAAATTTTTGAAGAGGTTGAAATACAATCTGCGATTATTTTTACCACAGCTTATGATGAATATGCCTTAAAAGCCTTTAAATTGAACAGCATCGATTATGTATTAAAACCTATTGATGAAGAAGAATTGCAAGTAGCAGTAGAAAAATTTAGAACTCAGCAAAAAAGAGTAGCAGCTCTTGGGCTTAGTATAGAGGATATTCGGAAATTATTTGCAAACCCAGTAGATCAAAAATTTAAAAAACGTCTTACGGTTAGAGTAGGGCAGCACATTAAAATAATTCCAATTGGTGAGGTAGAATGCTTTTTCAGTGAAAACAAATCTACCTATATTTTCACCAAAGAAAAGAGAAGTTACTTGTTGGATAACTCATTAGAGCACTGGCAAAAACAGATAGACCCTATTCGTTTTTTTAGAGTGAATAGAACTTTTATCGTTCAAATGGATGCCATCAAAGATATTATTGCCTTTTCGAATAGCAGGTTGAAATTGATTTTAAACAGTTATCACGATTCAGAGATTATTGTAAGTAGAGAACGTGTTAAAGAGTTTAAAAACTGGATAGGTTGACCCTTATTTTTGTGGAATTCTATTTTTTTTCACCTTCTTCTGATTCTTCCTTGTGGAACTCTCGATCTCAATGAGTTTCTTTGACAATTGATTCCTTTAAAATAAATTCAAAAAAAAATATAATTTTAATTACTTTAAGAGTTTTTTATTAAATTAGTGTTCAAATTGTTAAAGATTAAAGAGCTTTGAGGACACTATTTCTATAATAATTCTATCCCAACTTACATGCCTCATTAGAGTCTTTACAAGCGAGTTTTATCGTGTTTAACATTTTGTGAGTGCTTACTAAATCTATTGATTTGAATAGTTTTGCAACTATTTATAGGTGCTTTGTGTAAATTGTAATTGGGATCGCATACCAGATGTTCTGCATCTAAGTCAATCTCATTGACTATTTCTAAAAAGTTACCTTTTCAATACATTTTTTGAGTCCTCCAATGCAATCTTCAATAACTGTGAGTTTTGGGATTGTTTTTTTTGAATCTGTATATCAACAGAGTCTGAGACTCATTAAATCTATAGTATGTTAAAACGATTGTTGTTTTTCTCATTATTAGTCGTCTTGGCGATCACATTGTATTTCAATCCGAATTTTAAAACAATTCTAGCAGGGGTAGCGATTCTACTTTTTGGAATGATTATGTTGGAGGAAGGTTTTAAGGTTTTTACCAAAGGGCCTCTTCAAAAAATCTTAAAAAACGCTACCAACAAATTGTATAAAAGTATTGCTGCAGGTGCGCTTGTAACCGCATTTATACAGTCCAGTTCTTTGGTGTCTGTGATTACCATTTCATTTATTAGTGCAGGATTGATTACTCTTTCAGGTGGTTTAGGACTCATTTTTGGTGCAAATATTGGAACCACTGCTACCGCTTGGTTGGTTGCTGGTTTTGGGTTGAAAATTAAAATTTCCTCTTTGGCGATGCCTGTATTAATTTTTGGGTTGATTTTTTCTTTTCAGAAGAAGAAATCTTTCAAAGGAATTGGAAATGTATTGGCAGGATTGGGGTTCTTCTTTTTAGGAATTTTTTATATGAAAGAGGGTTTCGATGTTTTCAAAGATCATATCGACTTAACTCAATTTGCGGTAACGGGCTTTTTGGGTGCCGTTATCTATACAGGTTTGGGAATTATGATTACTACCATCTTGCAATCCAGTAGTGCTACTTTGGCGCTGATTTTGACTGCTTTGGCTGCCCAACAAATTGAATATGAGAATGCATTAGCTCTGGCGATTGGTGCAAATGTAGGAACCACTATCACTGCAATTTTAGGTTCGCTGGGTTCCAATGTCGCTGGTAAAAGATTAGCTGGAGGACATTTTGTTTTTAATATTCTTACAGGAGTCGTTGCCTTACTTTTTATTTTTCCATTAGCGAGATTGGTAAATAATATTGCAGATATATTTCATATTTCAGAAACGGATTTTACCTTAAAGTTAGCCATCTTTCATACTATCTTTAATCTGTTAGGAGTGCTGTTGATGATCCCGTTTTTAGGGAAGTTAGAAAAATTATTGATCAGTGTTTTTAAAGAAAAAGCAGATAAAGAAATTGATGAACCGAAGTATCTAAACGAATCTGTATTGGAGTTCCCTAGTTCAGCCATCACTGCTTTGTTCAATGAATCTAAATATTTATACCAAAACGCAATTTTTAAAATTGTGGCTCATGGACTCAATATACATCGAAATGATATCAAATCGGATGAGAAGATTAAAAAAATCATTCACAAATCTACTGAAGACATGCATGTCAATATAGAAGAACTTTACTATCACAAGGTAAAAACCATTTATGGTGAAATCTTAAAATATGCAACAATCATTCAAAACGACTTGAAGCTTAATAAAAAACAGAACAAAACAGTAACAGATATTAAAACTGCCAATCGCAAAATGGTAGAAATTATTAAAGATGTTCGAGAATTGAATAAAAATGTCACTTTTTCTTTAACAATAGGAAATCCACATTTATTAAAAGAATACGATGGATTTAGAAAGAAAGTGACTAAAGTACTACGTGTAATTTATCTCTTTAGAACGGAAGAAGATTCTTCTGAATTTGCCTTAAAATTGGCTGCATTAAAATCAGAAGCGAAAGAGCACATTCGCATCAGTAACCAATCGATTGATGCTCTTATTCGAAAGGATTTAATTTCTGCCGAAATGGCTTCCTCTCTTTTCAATGATTATTCCAATGTAAATGATATGATCAAAAAATTAATTTCTGTGGCTGAACTACTTTATGGAGAAAATGACAATCTTTTTGAAACCCATGAGCAACTTCAAGTGAATCAATAAAACTTTCGATTTCGTTGTTTTTTTTGTTAACATAAAGTTAATGATTAGCTAACGGTAATTTAATATCAACTTAACTAAATTTGTGTGTACTGGCAATAATAACCCCCCCATTTTTAATTAATAATATTGAATTACAAATCATCTACAATGCTTTAGGTGTTGTAGGCTAATATTCATGAATTATGGAACACATTTATTTGTACATTTTAATTGCCATTACAATTTTAGCCGTTGTAGATATTATCGTTGGTGTTAGTAATGATGCTGTAAACTTTTTAAATTCCGCTATTGGATCAAAGGTCATTTCGTTAAAAACGATTATGATTGTAGCCAGTTTAGGAATCTTTATTGGAGCGGTCTTTTCTAGCGGAATGATGGAAGTTGCTCGAAAAGGAATTTTTGTACCTAGTCAATTTATGTTTGATGATATCATGCTTATTTTTATGGCGGTGATGATTACAGACATACTGCTGTTAGATTTTTTCAATACCTTGGGGCTACCCACTTCCACGACAGTTTCAATTGTTTTTAATCTTTTGGGAGCTGCCGTTATGATGTCGTTGATAAAAATATCACAATCAGAAGTACTCACCCTAGCTGATTTAGGGAATTTTATCAATACAAAAAAAGCGATGGAAATCATTTTCGGAATTTTACTATCCGTTGTCATTGCTTTTTCTGTTGGTGCTCTGGTGCAATGGTTTTCACGAGTTGTTTTCACTTTTCACAATGAGAAAAAAATCAAAAATTTTGGAGCTTTGTTTGGAGGTGTTGCTTTAACAGCAATTACCTACTTTATTTTTTTGAAAGGCTTAAAAGGGACACCCTATGCTGGAGAATTAAAGGGATTTATGGTAGGGAATGAATTGTATATATTATTGGGAAGTTTTGTGTTCTGGACTTTTTTTGCTTATCTTTTTGAAATAATCACTAACAAAACCGTGCTTCTTTTTGTAATTTTAGTAGGTACTTTTGGATTGGCATTAGCGTTTTCTGGAAATGATTTGGTCAATTTTATTGGAGTTCCAATGGCAGCCTATCATTCATACGAGGCATGGGTGGTATCGGGTGTTGATGCTTCTTTATTTTCGATGGAAGTATTGGATAAGAAAGTTCCTGCAGAGCCATTTTTATTATTCCTTTCGGGTGGAATTATGGTATTGACCCTTTGGTTTTCTAAGAAAGCTAAAACAGTAGCTGAAACAGAAATAGGTTTGTCACGTCAAGGGGAAACACATGAAAAATTTCAACCCAACCGAATTTCTCGAGGACTTGTCAGAGGAATTACCCAATTATCAGATTATTTCAGTCCTCTAGTGCCTAAAGCCATTCAGTCTCGAATTAACAATAGTTTTAAGAAACCAGAATTGATTCTTACAAAAGATCAAAGTCTTCAAGCTCCTGCATTTGATATGATCCGTGCTTCTGTAAATTTGATGGTTGCAGGAATCTTAATTGCCATTGCTACTTCAATGAAACTCCCTTTATCGACCACCTATGTAACTTTTATGGTGGCTATGGGTACTTCACTTGCTGACAGAGCTTGGGGAAGAGATAGTGCTGTATATCGTGTTGCGGGTGTTTTGAATGTCATTGGAGGTTGGTTTGGAACTGCAATTGGTGCTTTCTTTGCTTCTGGAGTTGTAGTGTTGCTGATTTCTTGGAACCCCAAAATTGTCATCCCAATCCTATTGATTATTACAGCTGTTTTGTTGTATCGAAATTATGCTTCTCATAAAATAAAATCAAATAAAGTTGTTCATGAGGATCGCTTACTCAACTCGGAGAGTAGGTCAGTTCAAGGGGTGATTCAAGAAAGTGCTAAAAATATTGCTAAAGTAATTAAGCGAACCAATCAGATTTATGAAAATTCTATTTTGGGTCTTGCAAAACAAGATATTTACTTACTTCAAAAAGGGAAGGGGCAAGTCGTTAAACTTTCAGAAGAAGTAGATGATTTGAGAGATAATATTTTCTTTTTTATTAAAAATTTAGAAGAATCTAGTGTTGAAGCGAGTGGTTTTTATATCAATATTTTGGGATATTTACAGGATATTTCACAGTCTTTAGAATACATTTCAAAAGTTATTTACAAGCATGTAAACAACAATCATAAAAAACTTAAGACTTCTCAAAATCATGAATTGGAAGAAATATACACCAAGCTCAACCATTTGTTTATTGATACACAAAAAGCTTTCAAGTCGGGTTCTTTTGAAGAGATTGGAGTGATTATTAGTGAGAAAAGGGAAGTCTATGATTTGGTGAAGACTAAAATAAAAGCACAAGTAAAAAGAACACGTACAGAGGAGTCAAGTCCCAAAAACACCACCTTATATTTCAGCATTTTGTTGGAAACTAAAGATTTGATGAATGCCATTATGAATTTGTTAGAAGAATACCATAGTTCACATGATAGTTCTATAGAACCTGCTACCATTCCGAGTATAGAGCCTCCAAAAGAAGACGAAACAATGGTTCCTTAAATCGGATTCGAGTATTGAACCAATCAAAACCCCTATTCTAAGATTCATTTTTAGAAAGGGGTTTTATAGATATGCCAATCCTCATAATTTTGAATTTTCTTCACAAAAATTGGGTCCATATGAATTTAAGTTTTTGCCTTTTTTAACGTGAATTTTATTAAATCCAGTGGATCCTATCATTCCGATATTTTCATAAGTTTTTTTCTTTTTCAGGTTAAGATGAAATGAGTGAACTATCCCTATGGCTCAGCTTCGAGAATAGTTTCATCGAGAAATTTCTTTATTGATACCTCTTTCAATAGTGATACTACTATTATTTTTTATCAGAGATTTTTTCTTTCTTTAAAAAATACCCATATAAATTTAGAATTACAACGAGGGTCCAAAAAAGTCTATAGACCCAAATATTTGATTCAAATGTAAATAGTTTATCTACAACTGAATTATCATAAAAACTATGGAGTATAATTATTATTGCTAAGAATATTATTATAAGTTTTTGTGCTTTATCTTTCATGTTATTTTTTAATATTCATCAATTTTCTTTTGTTTAAATTGGTTTTTGTTGAAATTTGAATTTATGTGCATCCTGCATATAACTAAATTTGTATTAATTCTTTATAGGAAGAATTATTTAATTAAAATCAATGCAAGCTAATAAATAAAAATTAAAAAACAAAAAAATAAACGCACAATTATATAATGATGCGTTTCGTATAAATTATAAGAAAGTGCGTTGGAAATAAAACTTTATAGGAATTCTTTCAATTGAGAGAAATGGTCTATCACTGTATCGGCATTTTCAAGAGTTTGCCCTTCCGAAAGTACATTTGCGTAGCCAATAACAAAGATCCCAGCGTCATTGGCAGCTTTAATGCCATTGTCCGAATCTTCAATAACGACACATTGTTCTTTGGGAGTGTTTCCTAAAAGAGCTGCTTTTTCAAAAATTTCTGGGTGGGGTTTGGAAGCTTTCAAATCGGCACCACTAATTTTTGCACTAAAGTAGGAGTGAAGCTTAAAACGATCAAATACTCGATCAATATTTTCCATTGCTGATGAAGAAGCAAGCACTAAGGTGATTCCTTTGGCATGTAAATAGCGTATTAGTGCTTCTACTTCGGTAACTAAATGAAGATGAGGGTCATTTTCAAAATAACCTGTATAGCGTCTTCTTTTGTCCAATACCAGTTCTTCGAGGTCGGCATCCAAGTTAAAATGGGTACTCAGTCTCTGAAAGGCATTGATGGTAGAAGAGCCTGTTAGTGTTTTATAAAGTTCATCAGAAACATCCAAGCCTAAAGATACAAAGGTTTCATAATAGGCTTTTTTGTGAATTTCTTCGGAATCGATAATGACGCCATCCATATCAAAAATGACGCATCGGATATTTTTTGGGATGTTTTTCATGGATTTTTTTGTTCGTGAATTTTGGGTAAAGCCGTTTCTAAAAATCTTGCATTCAGTTCAGGTGTGGGGCGCATGCATTGCTGTTTTTTACCAAACCATCGGTACCTATTTTTGGCAATACAATCATAGAGATGATTTCGAACAACTTCTGGGAGAATCCAAAAAATTTGAGTCAATTTCCAGAATCCGCCAAGATCGTTCATGATTTGCAAAACGGCATTCGCTTTAATTTCATAGGAAATACCCGGTGTATATAGAATTAGACTGTCTAATTTTACAGCATCAATCTTCAAGGAGTTGCGTATTTGTTGTCCAGCTTCCGACTGAAGGGGACAGAAGACAAACCGATTTTTTAGATCGTGTTGGATCACTTTTAAAACAGCAGTGTTGCATAGATTGCAGACTCCATCAAATAGAATAATTTTTTTATCTGGAGGGTACACAATCATACACTTGTTTTCTTTTTTTTGTTTTGCACAAAAGTACTTCATCTTTTTTAGATACGTTGTGTAACATTTTTAATTTTTAAACGTCTTATATTTGTTGACTGTTTTGAACAGATTTGAAACAGGACAACGAATACCATTCAGTACTTTTACCAAAAATTAAGCAGCAGATGATTAAAATTGAAAAGCTTCACAAATCCTATCCTATTGGAAAGGATTCTTTACATGTTTTAAAAGGAATTGATTTACATATTAAAGAAGGGGAGTTCGTTTCTATCATGGGGTCTTCTGGGTCTGGAAAATCTACGTTATTAAATATCGTTGGCCTGCTTGATATTCATGATGAAGGAAATTATTATTTGAATGGAGATCTTATCAAAAATCTAAACGAGAAGAAAGCAGCCATCCTTAGAAATAAGTTTTTAGGTTTTGTATTTCAATCGTTCAATCTTATTTCCTACAAAACGGCCCTCGAAAACGTTTCATTGCCATTGTATTATAAAGGAATGAATCGAAAAGAGCGTTTAAAAGTTGCGATGGATTATCTTGATCGGGTGGGCTTAAAAGATTGGGCAAATCATTTGCCAAGTGAACTTTCAGGAGGTCAGAAACAACGGGTTGCAATAGCGAGAGCATTGGTTACAAAACCCAAAGTAGTTTTGGCTGATGAACCGACTGGAGCCTTGGATTCGACTACTTCAGACTCGGTGATGGATTTACTAAAAGAGATCAACAATGATGGAATGACTGTTTTTGTGATTACCCACGAGGAAGAAATTGCCGCTCAAACTGAGCGAATAGTTCGTTTGAAGGACGGTGTAATTATCAGTGATGAATTAACAAAAGCGGCTAAAGCAGTATAATATGTTTGATATCGATCGTTGGAGAGAAATATTTCAAAGCATCAATAAAAACCGATTGCGTTCTGTAATGTCTGGTTTTACTGTTGCTTTTGCTATTTTATTATTCACGTTATTATTGGGTGTTGCCAGCGGATTGGGAAACTTTTTTAAAGGTGCTTTTGCAGATGATGCTCAGAATATGATGTTTGTTCGAGTATGGAAAACAACAAAACCATATAAAGGATTACAAACAGGTAGAAGCATTCAGCTTAAAAATACCGATTACAATTACGTTACCGAAGAATATGCAGACAAGATTCAGTATCAATCTGCACGAATTTATAAGAATTTTTCTATCAAATATAAAAATGAAGCCAATACGTATAGTGTAAGGGCCGTGCATCCAGATCATCAGTTTTTAGAAAAAACGATTATGGAGGAAGGTCGGTATTTGAATGATCGAGATTTACGCCAAAAGTCCAAAGTAATTGTTTTAGGAAGACTGATAAAAAAAGATTTATTTGGGGAATTACCTGCCTTGGGAAAACGTGTCAACGTAAATGGGAGTTCCTTTTTAATCATTGGAATTTTTTCTGATGAGGGAGGTGACAATGAAGAACGATTAGCCTATTTGCCAGTAACTACAGCTCAAATGATGTATGGAAACAATGACTATATCAGTCAGATTAATTTAGGTTATAACCCTAATTTAAGTACAGATGCAGCCATTGCTTTTGGAAAAAAAGTTGAACGCGATATGCGTAAAAAACTAAATATTCATCCAGATGATCAAAGTGCCTTGTCGGTACGGAATATGGCTGAAGCCAATAAGTTTGTAGGAGTCATCATGTTGGCATTGTACATCATCATTGCTTTTATTGGCTCTGGGACATTGATTGCAGGCATTATCGGTATAAGCAATATCATGATTTTTGTAATCAAAGAACGTACGAAAGAATTTGGAATCCGAAAGGCTTTAGGTGCAACACCTTGGTTCAATTGTAGGAATGGTTGTTCAAGAATCGGTATTGATTACAACTATTGCAGGCTATGCAGGTTTGTCTTTAGGAACCTATCTACTGAGCTTTATTGGAGATAGTTTGGAAGAAAATTATTTTATTAAAGATCCTAGTGTAAGCTCTGGGGTTGTCATAGGTGCCACTATTATTTTAATTCTTTCAGGATTAATTGCAGGGTATGTACCCGCGAAAAGAGCTGCAAAAATTAAACCTATTGAAGCATTAAGAGCAGATTAATTATGAGATTTTTATTTGATTCAGATACTTGGCAAGAAATTTACGGAAGCATCCGTAAAAATAAAGTACGAACTGGGATCACCATTATTGGGGTTTTGTGGGGCATCTTCTTGTTGGTAGTTTTGTTAGGAGCAGCGAGAGGTTTAGAGAATAATTTTAAGAATGCTTTTGGGAATTTTGCCACAAACAGTGTATTTATTTGGACACAGTCTACAGACACTCCTTTTAAAGGGTTTCAAAAAGGGAGACAGTTCAGTTTAAAAACGAAGGATATTGATGTATTGAAGTCTGAATATGAGAATGAAATTAAATTATTGGCTCCCAGAAATCAAACAAATAACTTAATTGTCAGAGCATTTAAATCGGGTAATTTTCAAGTGAGTGGGGATTTTCCAGTTCTAGACCAAATTCAAAAGAAGAGTATCATCTTTGGACGTTTTTTGAATACCAATGATATTTTATCAACGGCCAAGGTTACGGTGATTTCTGAAGAAATGTACAAGCAATTGTTTGATAAAGGAGAAAAACCAATTGGAGAGTATATTAAAATCAACAGCATTAATTATAAGGTGGTAGGGGTTTACGGACCTTCTAACGGAATCGACCTAGACGGTGAAACGGCATACATTCCTTTTTCTACCTTTAAAAAAGTATACAACACCGCCAATAATATTGCCTGGATGGTGGTTACTGCCAACGAAGGGATTGATATTGAACAAATGGAAAGTGACATCATTTTAACCTTAAAGAGTTTGCACAAAGTACATCCTGAAGATGAACGCGCTTTTGGTTCTTTCAACTTGGGGACAAGGATTGCAAAAATGACAGGATTTTTAACAGGAATGCAATTTTTAACCTGGTTTGTAGGAATTGCTACACTCATTGCAGGAGTATTTGCCATTGGAAATATCTTGTTGATTACTGTAAAAGAACGCACCAAGGAAATTGGAATTCGAAGAGCCTTAGGAGCAACACCAAAAAGCATTCGACAACAAATTATATTAGAATCGGTATTTTTGACAACAGTTGCAGGAATGCTGGGAATAATTTTCGGAGCCTCAGTGTTAATGATCATTGATTCTTTATTCGGCCAAGGAGATGAGGCTACATTGATCAATCCAACGGTAAACATTCCCATTATTTTAGCAGCATTTACAACATTAATTATTTTAGGAACCTGTATCGGTTTGATTCCAGCCCACATGGCAACAATTGTCAAACCCATAGAAGCATTAAGAGAAGAATAAATCAATCAAAAAATCATGAGTAAAAGAGCAAAAATCATTTTAGGTAGTATCGTCATTTGTTTTATCGCCGCATTAGTTTGGTTCGGTGTGAAAAACAAAAAGAATATCATTTTGTATGAAACTGAAAAACCTTTCAAAACTACCATTGTCAAGAAAACGGTGGCAACAGGAAAGGTGACTCCTTTGGAAGAAATTGAAATCAAACCACAAATCACTGGGATTATTGATAAAATTTTATTGTTAGAAGGTGCCAAGGTGAAGAAAGGAGATTTGATTGCTACAGTACGAGTGGTACCTAACGAACAATCTTTGTTAAGCGCTAGTGGTAGAGTAGACAATGCAAAGTTGAGACTCAACAATGCGGAGATTACCTATAGAAGAAATAAACAATTATTTGACAAAGGGGTAATCGCTCAGTCAGCCTTTGAGTCGGTTGAATTGACCTATGATCAAGCCAAACAAGATTTGAAAAATGCAGAAAATGATTATCAAATTATTAAGAAAGGGTCATCCGGTTCTGGAGCTGCAGCAAACACAAATATCCTTGCTCAAATGTCGGGAACCTTATTGGAAATTCCTGTTAAGGAAGGAGATCAGGTGATTCAGTCCAACAATTTTAATGCAGGAACTACCATCGCATCGATTGCCGATATGAGTAAAATGATTTTTGAAGGAAAAGTTGACGAATCTGAAGTGGGTAAATTAATCAATGGAACTGAGATTGAGGTTTCTATTGGGGCCATTGAAGGTGTTAAATTTCCTGCGAAATTAAACTTTATTGCTCCTAAAGGGACTGAAGAAGGAGGAGCCGTTCAATTCAAAATTAAAGCAGATGTAACATTGGATGAAGAATATTTTATTCGTGCTGGATATAGTGCCAATGCCGATATCGTTTTAGAAAAAAAGACAGTGTTGTATCGATCAAAGAAGCTTTGTTAAAGTTTGATAGAAAAACTGAAGAGCCCTATGTAGAAGTAAAAATGGAAGATGGAAGCTTTGAAAAAAGAACCTTAAAACTGGGAACTTCAGATGGAGTTAATGTCGAAATTTTAGAGGGAGTTACTTTGGAAGAAGAAATCAAAATCTGGAACAAAGTTAAGAAAGACGAGAAAGAAGAAGATGAAGAATAGTCTTTCAACATTAAAATAATCAAAAAAAGGAACTCCATTTGGGTTCCTTTTTTTTGATCTGGTCATTGATATTGAATCTCTATTTTGAAGCGAGCTAGTTCAAAGTTACTATTTTGAGTTCTGTGTACCAAATTAACAGTAAATACCACAAATGGCTTGTAAACCTAACATTGATAAAAGGGTTTTTTATAGAAAAACGCTATTCAAAGGCTTACAGGAACATTTTAGCTACTTTTTCTGCTTTTCTACTTTCGCTGTAGTCATAAAATCCTTCTTCAGATTTCATTCCCAATTTTCCAGCCATTACCATATTGACTAATAAGGGACAGGGAGCATATTTTGGGTTTTTAAAGCCGTCATAGAGTACATTCATAATCGATAGACAAACATCAAGTCCAATAAAATCAGCCAGTTGTAAAGGTCCCATTGGGTGGGCCATACCCAATTTCATTACTGTATCTATCTCAAGGACACCCGCTACACCATTGTATAAGGTTTCTATTGATTCGTTGATCATAGGCATTAAAATTCTGTTGGCAACAAACCCAGGGTAATCATTCACAGCTACAGGTATTTTATTAATTTTTTTTGACAAATCAACTGTAATCTGCATTACTTCATCTGAAGTGTTGTAGCCTCTAATAATTTCGACCAATTTCATTATTGGAACCGGATTCATAAAATGCATACCAATCACCTTATCAGGTCTGTTGGTTGCTGCAGCAATTTGAGTAATTGAAATCGATGAAGTATTGGTCGCTAAAATGGTTTCTTTTGGACACAATTCGTCCAGTTTTTTAAAAATTTTTGTTTTTAAGGCTCTATTTTCAGTAGCTGCTTCTACAACCAAGTCGGCATATTGTATGCCTTCTTCAATAGCCGTAAAAGTTGTAATATTGGCTAAGGTTTGCATTTTGTCTGCTTCCGAAATTTTTTCTTTAGAAATCATTCGGTCCAAATTCTTAGAAATCGTAGTAATTCCTTTGTCCAATGCTTCTTGGGATACATCGATTAATTGGACTTTATAGTGAAACTGAGCAAATGTGTGCGCAATTCCATTTCCCATTGTTCCAGCTCCTATAACAGCGATATTTTTCATAGCGTATCTTTTTATTTAGGTGTTTTAATCGGTTTTCACTTCTTGTTTGTCGCAACAAATTGCGAAAGAGCTCAAACAAACTACTCAATCCTATCGCAAATTCCTAAATTTAAATCGATCTTAATTTTTTTAGAAACAATTAATTATTTGTTGAGCAATTCTCAAAGCTTCTGTTCCATGCTCTAAAGAAACGACTGGTTCTGTGTCGTTTTCAATAGCGTCCGCAAAAGATTCCAATTCGTCCAAAATTGCATTATTGGCTTCTACTGATGGATTGTCAAAATAAATTTGTTTTTTAACCCCTTCAGCATTTTGTAAAATCATAGCAAATTCGTCTGGATTTTCAGGAACGTCTTTCATTCGAACGACTTCTGATACCTTCTCTAAAAAATCTACAGAGATGTAAGCATCTTTTTGGAAAAAACGTGATTTACGCATGTTTTTCATTGAAATTCTGCTGGCAGTTAAATTGGCAACGCATCCATTTTCAAACTCAATTCGTGCATTTGCAATATCAGGAGTTTCAGAAATTACGGAAATTCCACTTGCATGCACATTTTTTACTTTCGATTTTACAACTGAGAGAATGATGTCTATATCATGAATCATCAAATCCAAAACAACAGGAACGTCGGTTCCTCTTGGGTTGAACTCTGCCAATCTATGGGTCTCAATAAACATTGGATTTTGAATCATGTCTTGAACGGCAGTAAAAGCAGGGTTAAAACGCTCTACATGTCCAACTTGTCCCTTTACATGATGTTGACTGGCTAATGTTTTGATAGCTTCTGCTTCCAATACTGTTTTTGTGATTGGCTTTTCAACAAATATATGACAGCCACTTTCGATTGCTTTTTTTGCACAATCAAAATGAGAGAGTGTAGGTGTAACAATATCGATTACCTCCACAGCAGCGATCAAATCATCAAGTGATTCGAATAATGTATAGCCAAATTCTTTGGCTACTTTTTCTGCATTTTCAGTATGGGGATCGTAAAATCCTACCAATTCGAATTTCTCAGATTGTTCTAATAATCGTAAATGAATTTTCCCTAGATGACCCGCACCTAATACTCCAGCTTTTAGCATAAATATATTTTTGGCCATTCTTTCCCTTGATGACGTCCTTAAATTAGTGTTTGGCTTTTTAGATCAAATCAAAAAAAATCCAATAACAAATATACAATTTTATAAGATTGTATTTGGATTTATTACTACTTTTAAGCTTTTAGAAACGAACTAGAATTGAGAGACACATCAAAACATCAAGGACTTAGAAATCAGCTGGCTAACGTCTTAAGAGCGAAAGGGATTACAGATGGAAAAGTGCTAAATGCAGTTCGGGAAATCCCTCGTCATTTATTTATTGACAGTAGTTTTGAAGATCATGCATACAAAGATAAAGCATTTCCGATTGCTGCCGAACAAACCATTTCTCAACCTTATACAGTAGCTTTTCAGACACAAACATTGGAAATAAAACCCAATGATAAAGTATTAGAAATTGGAACTGGATCAGGTTATCAAACAGCAGTTTTACTCGAATTGAAAGCATCTGTTTATACGATCGAAAGACAACACGAATTGTTTAAAAAGACATCTTTATTTTTGCCGAAGTTAGGCTATAACCCTAAGAAATTTATTTTTGGCGATGGTTACAAGGGCTTGCCCTCTCAGGCTCCTTTTGACAAAATAATTGTGACTGCTGGTGCTCCTTTTGTTCCGAAACCTTTATTATCGCAGTTAAAGGTAGGAGGGATGTTGTTGATTCCAGTAGGAGATCAAACACAAATGATGACCTTGTTTATTCGAAAATCTTCCAAAGAATTTGAAAAACACGAATTGGGTGATTTTGCCTTTGTTCCGATGTTGGAAGAAAAGAATTAGCGTTTACGGCTAATCGATCACTGGTACTTATAAAGTGGCATCAGCATAAAGATTCCACTTCCCTTGCACACGCATCACTTGTTCAATCACGTCTCGCACACATCCGTCGCCCCCTTTTTTGTTAGAAATGTATGTAGCGACTCCCTGAATTTCAGGAACGGCATCATTTGGGCAAGTTGGCAAGCCTACTAATTTCATCACTGGAAAATCAGGAACATCATCTCCCATGTAGAGAATGTTTTCAGGTAGTAAATTGTATTTTTTTACCAATTCCTGATATTGTTCTATTTTTTGGTGAGCTCCTAGGTAAATGTCTTCAATCCCCAGTGCATGCAATCTTTTTCGAACCCCTTCATTGGTTCCTCCAGAAATAATGCAAATTCGGTATCCATTGTTCAAGGCTACCTTCATCGCATACCCATCTTTAACATTCATATGTCTTACCAATTCACCATCGGGCATAATAGTTAGCATTCCGTTAGTTAGTACACCATCTACATCAAAAATAAAAGTGGTGATTTTGGGCAATAATAGTTTGTAGCTAATTTCCATTTTGGATTGATTTTGTAAGGATTGAATAAATATTTTGTTGATTTGGGTTCAGCATTGCTAAATGACTGTCGATTGTTTTTTGATCATTGCGAATTGCAGGCCCCGTCTGTGCTTCCTCTGGGGATAGTGTTTTAATTTTTTCTGCTGTTTCTTGAATTAAGGGCTGTAAAATTTCAAAGGGAACTTGGTTGTTTTTACAGAGATCTTTTCCAATTGTATAGAGATGATTGGTGAAGTTATTCACAAATACGGCTGCTACATGCAAGGCTTTTCGTTGTTCAGAATTGATTGCATATACGTTTTTACTGAGAGTCTTTGCCAAGGTTTCTAATAAGGCATAGTTTTCTTTATTTGTCGTTTCTATGCAAATAGGAATTTTAGAAAAATCGATGGGTTTCTCTTTTGAGAACGTTTGCAATAGATAAAAAACACCTTTGTTTGTTTCGTTTTGCAAGGCTTCCATAGGAAAACTTCCAGAAGTATGTACTACAAATGAATTGATAATTTTGGATGATACCGCAGCAATTGCGTTATCTGAAACAGCAAGAATGCTGATATCTGCTTGCGGTACTACTGTAATATTTCTAGAACTAATTTTTAGAACCTTTACTGTAGCTATATTTAAGAGTGCTTTGTATAGGTGTGTAGCCACATTTCCGTTTCCGATGATAAGTATAGAAATCATGTAAGCGAAGATATTCAAATTTTATAGATTCTTCCTTTAGGATTTCCTAAATTCGCTTTATAATTTTTGAAACAAATGAAAAAGCAAAATACCTTAGGAATCAATACCCAATGTGTGCATGTGGGTGAAGTTAAGGATACACAGTTTAAAGGAGCGGTTTCTCCAATTTATATGGCAACTTCTTATGCCTTTGATCAGGTAGATGTAAAGCGCTATCCAAGGTATTTTAATACTCCAAATCAGGAAATGTTGTGTAAAAAAATTGCTGCTTTAGAACATACCGAAGCAGGGTTGATTTTTGGATCAGGGATGGCAGCAATCAGCACTGCAATGTTTGCTTTTTTAAAAACAGGGGATCATATCATTATTCAACAAGTCATCTATGGAGGAACTTACAACTTGATTGTTTCAGAATTTGACAAATATGGTATTGAATATTCTTTTACGGACTCTGATCGAGTGGAAGATTTCATACCATTAATTAAAGAAAATACCAAAGTACTATATATCGAAACCCCTTCTAATCCTTTATTGGGAATCACAGATATCAAGGCAATTGCTAGATTGGCAAAAAAACATTCCATCATTACCATGATCGATAATACTTTTGCCTCCCCGATTAATCAGACCCCTGCCGATTTAGGCATCGATATTATTTTACATTCTGCTACAAAATACATGGGAGGGCATTCCGATATTTCTGCGGGAGCGATTGCTGCTAGTCAGTTTCATGTAGATTTAATTTGGAAAACAGCTATTAATTTTGGAGGAAATTTAAGCGACCAAACAGTTTGGTTGTTAGAACGAAGCTTAAAAACCTTAAACCTTCGTGTAAAAGAGCAGACCAAAAATGCTCAAGAAATGGCGGAATACTTAGAAGGAAATTCAGATATCGATCGGGTGTATTATCCTAGGTTGAAAAGTCACCCACAGCATGAGCTAGCAAAATCTCAAATGCACGGATTTGGAGCTATGTTGTCTTTTGAGTTGCAAAAAGGAATTGATCCCATGGTTTTTCAAAATCATTTACAACTCATCAAACCCTCAATGAGTTTAGCAGGTCTAGAGAGTACTACGGTAAGTCCATCTCAAACGACACACGCATTGTTGAGCCCTGAAGAGCGTTTAGAAAGAGGCATTCGTGATGGGTTGATTCGTTTTTCTGTAGGCATTGAAGAGTCGAAAGATTTAATAACAGACATAGAGCAGGCAATCGAAAAAACCAAATATTAACTTTAGGAGTGATTTGTTCGTTTTCTGAAGTCTGTTTTCAAAAAAAGTCCAATTTGTAATCTATCTAGATGCATGTGGTTGATATACTGGTATAAGTATCCCACTTCAAAAGAACAATTTGATGAGGCTTTGAATCCCATTGCCGAATACAATCGATTCTCTGTATACAGCTTTCCTTTAAAATTAAAAAAACACTCGTTACTTGCTGTTAGGTATAACTGTTTATTTAGCAAAATTTTCGTTTTTAATCGATACCGCGCTCTGTTTAGTAAAGTTAGAACTCCTTTCGAATTTATATTTCTATGTTCGATTCTAAAACGATGAGTAAAGGGACTTTGAAAAATATTAGGGGTATATGCAACTTGTGCATAGAATCTATGTTCTTCTGTATTTGGGTCTGTATCTGTTGCAATGGTCCGATCGATATCTAAGTAAAGATAGCTTACTGTTGCTTTCAGTTTGGTTGAAAGCTTATAGTTGATACCCAAACTGTATAGGCTAAGATTGTAGTTTTGAAAGGTTTTATAATTTCGTTTTTCAAAACCAGAGAGGATACTCCATTTTTCTGAGATTTGATGGTTTGCATAGATTAGTGACCAACTTCCCAAGTGTTTTTCGGGAGCGAATTGACTTGTGCAATGAATGGAAAACAAAAATAACAAAGCAGCTAAAAGTCTCGTTTTCATAGAAAAGGTAAAAAAAGGCTAGGTTTTCAAATATTCCAAAAAAAACCTAGCCAGAGAAGAAATTACATATGATCTAAATGGTGATGCTCATCGATTAATGGACCACCTTCAATGATATGATCAGAAGCTTTTTCAGCAAATTTCTCGAAGTTTAAGTGAAAGAAATGTGCCAGATGTATTGATTTACTGATGTAGACTCCTTTTTGTAACCAAGTATTCATTGGGTCTAACATTTCTGTTGGAACATTCGGACAATATTTCGGCATAAACAATCCGAAAATTGGATGCTGATCATATTCGACAGTATCTAAGCTTCCTTTCAAAATTTCAGTAATCATCGCCCTTGTATATTTTAATTTGATTCGAGAACCAATACCATAAGGTCCACCGGTCCATCCAGTATTGATCAACCAAACGTTTACGCCCGCATCTGTCATTTTTTTACTCAACATTTCGGCATACTTTGTTGGATGCAATGGCATAAAAGGCTCTCCAAAACATGCAGAGAAAGAGGGGACAGGTTCTGTAATTCCTGCTTCAGTTCCTGCTACTTTGGCAGTATATCCAGAAATAAAGTGATAGGCAGCTTGCCCTGGAGTTAATTTTGAAACTGGAGGTAATACGCCAAAAGCATCACAGGTTAAAAAGAAAATATTCTTTGGATTTCCTGCAAAAGAAGGCTTTTGAATATTATCAATATGATCAATTGGATAACTGACCCTTGTATTTTGAGTAATGGATCCATCCATATAATCCACATCGCCATTTTCTGTAAAGACCACATTTTCTAACAATGCTCCTAGCTTAATGGCTCTAAAAATATCGGGTTCTTTTTCTTCGGTCAAATCAATTACTTTTGCATAACAGCCACCTTCAAAATTAAAAATAGTGTTTTCGGCAGTCCAACCATGCTCATCATCTCCAATTAATTTTCTACTTGGATCAGCAGAAAGGGTTGT
Organism: Polaribacter sp. HL-MS24; assembly: GCF_032758595.1. Lineage (NCBI taxonomy): Bacteria > Pseudomonadati > Bacteroidota > Flavobacteriia > Flavobacteriales > Flavobacteriaceae > Polaribacter > Polaribacter sp. HL-MS24. Next base: position 2,239,103 of record NZ_CP136415.1, read on the forward strand.
TTTTCCTGTTCCAGACAAACCAAAGAAAATGGCGGTATCTCCATTATCGCCAACATTGGCAGAACAGTGCATTGGCAAAACATTTCTTTCAACAGGTAAGATTAAATTTAATGCAGAAAAAATTCCTTTTTTCATTTCTCCTGTATAGGCAGAACCTCCAACCAATGCAACCTTTTTAGAAAAGTTGATGATTGAAAAATTTCCTTGACGAATTCCATATTCCTTTGGGGCATCACAAACATAACCTGGGGCACATAAAATCAACCAGTCTTCTTCAAAAATAGCAAGTTCTTCATTGGTAGGTCTTAAAAACATATTGTATACAAACAGATTTGACCAAGGATATTCTGTTACGGTTCTGATGTTTGTTCTGTAGGTTGGGTCAGCGCAGACATACCCGTCTCTCACATATAATTCTTTGTTCGATAAATAGTCTACGATATTGGCTTGTAGTTTATCAAAATTATGTGGTGAAACTAGTTTGTTTGTTTTCCCCCACCAAACCTTATCTGTAGTATATTCATCTTTTACAATAAAACGGTCTTGAGGCGATCTCCCAGTAAATTTTCCAGTGTTGATCGCTAAAGTTCCGTTTTTTGTTTCGGTTCCCATTCCTTTGGCTACAGTTATTTTTTGTAACTCTTCTGGGCTTTGATTCCAATTTACAGTAGCATTTTTGATCCCGTAAACTTCTAAATCTGATTTTTTTGGAATAATTGAATTTGCTTTCATACTTATTTTTATTTAATGATTAATATATTAAAATGGCCAAATTATTGGCACGAGGATTAATGACGTTATTAAAAAGAGCAATAAGAGAGGAACCCCCACTTTTAAATAATCTAAAAATTGATAGCCCCCAGAACTCATTACCATTGCATTCGTAGTAGTTCCTATGGGTGTTAAAAATGCAGTAGAGGCACTAATGGCAACAGTCATCAACAAGGGTTCTGGAGAAATTTGCATAGTGTTAGCTGCAATTAAAACAATAGGCGCCATCAAAACAGCAGTTGCAGAATTATTGATAAACTGGCTAAAAGTGGTCGTTAGACTGAAGATTCCTACCAACAGTAAAATTGGGTTTTCTTTTCCGAGAAACTCAATCATAGAATTGGAAATCATTGTTGCTGCCCCTGTTTTTTGAATGGCAAGTCCCATAGGAATCATAGCAGAAATCATGACAACACTAGTCCAGCTAATCACTTTGTAGGCTTTAGAAAAAGGAATACAGCCAGTGAATAAAATGATTCCAGCACTCAGTAAAGCAGCAATAGCTCCAGGAACAATTTTAAAAACCAGTAAAACAATCATAAAAATCAATGCAGCAAGTGCGATGAAAGATTTTGGTGTTAACTCGTCAATGTCTTTTAGCATTTCTTCGGGCCTACCAATTACCACAACATTTTTGTGTTGATTTTTCAGTTTTTCGATATTTTCCCAAGATCCTCTAATAATAAAACTATCTCCAGAATTTACAGAAATGGTATCTTCCAAATAGGGTTTTTTATGTCTTGAAGTTGCTAATAACTGAATGTCATATCGTTTAAAATATTCGTGTAATTTAATTTCTCTTCCCACTAAAAAAGATTTGGGAGTTACAATCACTTCAGACATTCCAACCTCTTGGTTGATTAGGTTGTTTCGCAATTCATTTCGAGCAGATTTTACTGGCAATAACCCAAGTCGAAATGTGATCATTAAAGCATTGATGTCTTCTGTATTTCCTTTTACGGTAATAATGTCGTGATATTTGAATTTTGTCCCTTTATCTGGAAATTCGATAAATGGTTGAGTTCCTTTCAACCTATTTGAGTGCCTTCTTTTCAAACGGATAATATGGACTTTAAACTTATTTTCTAAATTCCATTTGCTAATTTTTGTATTGATCAATGGAGAAATTGATCGAACTCGCAACCGATAATAGTCATTTTCAATTTTATATGCTTCGATCCATTCATGAAGCGTTGCATCAATATTAATGGGCTTGTTATTGGTCTTATTTTTTGGTAATAACTTAAACCCTATATACCGAAAGTAGAGGATGGCTATGACTAATAGTGGGAGTCCTATCAAACCAAATTCAAAGAAAGAAAACCCATCGAAACCTGCACTAATTAAAGCGTTATTTACAATGATGTTTGGTGGAGTTCCCGTCAAGGTAAGTAAACCTCCCGTATTCGATCCAAATGCAACAGGAATTAATATTTTCGATGGCATTGTACCAATACTCCATGCAGATGCAATTGAGGTGGGTAAAAGGGTTGCTACGGTTCCGGTATTACTGACAAATCCAGAGAGGATACCTGAACCCAAAGTGATAATTACCAATAACTTTGGAATACTTTTTCCCGCTAAGGCAATTAATTTCTTACCTGCCAAGGCCGTCCATCCTGTTTGTGATAAGCCTTCACCAATGATAAATAATGAACCAATCATAATCACAGTTGGGTTGCTAAACCCACTAAGGGTTTCAGAAACAGTTAGAATTCCGCATAAAAACAAACTCAGCATGGAAACTAAAGCAACTACATCAGGAGGGTATTTCCCCCAAATAAATAAACCAATTGTAATGGTTAAAATCACCAGCATTAACGTCATCAAATCCAATCTTTTGAGTTTTTTTCTTTTTCTTTATAGAGATAAATTTAGAGCTAATCTGAGCTTGTTTTTATGATATATATCATACTTTTTGGCAGTCTTTCATTTTTGTCATTATGATAATATTTGTTTTGTATTATTGAAAAGTTAAAAGAACGAAAACGTAATAGAACTAATGCTTTATGAAATTATTCTATTTATTTGGTTATTTTTGAGAGTTCATATTTTGAGTTGAGAGAACTTGAGCTTTATTTCTTACTAGAAAGAAGTCAGAAACGAACAATTGAATCAATCATAATTACAGAAAAAAAATATCATGAAATTAGATATATTAGCATTTGGTGCACATCCTGATGATGTAGAGTTAGGCTGTGGAGCAACCCTATCCAAAGAAATTTCTTTGGGAAAAAAAGTAGGTATAGTCGATTTGACTCGCGGTGAGTTAGGTACTCGAGGTACTGCAGAGTTACGCTCTATTGAAGCTACTAATGCTGCCAAAATATTAGGAGTTAGTGTCCGTGAAAACTTGAATTTTGCTGATGGCTTTTTTGTCAACGACAAAGAGCATCAAATGGCTGTATTGCAAATGATTCGAAAATACAAGCCAGAGATTGTACTTTGCAACGCCATAGATGACCGCCACATCGATCATCCAAAAGGAAGTAAATTGGTTTCAGAGGCTTGTTTTTTAAGTGGATTGGAGAAAATTGTGACTGAAGTAGCTGGAGAGTTGCAAGAAAAATGGCGTCCAAAGCAGGTATATCATTATATTCAATGGAATTCTATCACTCCCGATTTTGTAGTGGATGTGAGTGGTTTTATTGAAACGAAAACAAAAGCAGTTTTGGCCTACTCGTCTCAGTTTTACGATCCTAGTAGTGAGGAACCAGAAACCCCTATAACTAGTAAAAACTTTATAGAGAGTATCAATTATAGAGCGAGAGATCTGGGGAGGTTGATTGGTGTAGAATATGCAGAGGGCTTTACCACAGAACGTTACCTTGCAGTTCAAAATTTAAGTAAATTAATTTAAATTTTTCTTTTCTTTGAATAGAAAAAACGATTATATTTGCACCCGAAATTATATGGTGGTTGTAGCTCAGTTGGTTAGAGTATCGGTTTGTGGTACCGAGTGTCGCGGGTTCGAGTCCCGTCTTCCACCCAAAATTAAATCCTTCTCATTGATGAGAAGGATTTTTTTGTTGCTATTATTTTAGAAATTTAAAAACTGTGTGCTAGTTTACCTGAATATCAAAGGTTTTAAAAACCAAGGAAGTCTTCAATAGAAGTCGGATCACATCACTCTAAGGCACTAGGCATTCTTCAATGCATCCCATAGAATACAGCCCAATAGTACCACTATGATTGTTAGTAATACGATTTTGCCGCATTGCCCTAAAATGATACTGAATCGAGAATCTTTGTTTGTATTAGGCATTTTTATTGATAAAATTAAAGAGTTTAAAAAAAAACAATTTAATTTTTAAAATGGTTTTTACTTATTTTTTTCGTTAAAAACACATCATTTATCGATAAACGACACTTTTTTATAGACAAGCATTATTATAAATATTAATACTCCTATTGGTTTTGTTCAAGCTGAATTCTTTAAAAAATCAACTTTTCTGCTAAATATTTAGCAGTATGGGATTTTTTATTCATTGCTAATTTTTCAGGTGTTCCTTCAAAAATTAGATTTCCTCCATTTTTTCCACCTTCCAAACCCAAATCGATAATATAGTCAGCACATTTGATAAGCTCTATATTGTGTTCTATTACTAAAATAGAATGTCCACGTTCAATCAAAGCTTCAAAAGAGGCTAATAATTTTTTAATATCATGAAAATGCAATCCAGTAGTGGGTTCATCAAAAATAAAAAAGGTTTTGTCCTTGGTAGTTCCTTTTACTAGGAAGGAAGCTAATTTGATACGTTGGGCTTCTCCACCAGATAGGGTAGAAGAAGACTGTCCCAATTGCACATATCCTAACCCTACGTCTTGCAGTGGTTTTAGTTTTTGAGAGATTTTCTTTTCTCCATTTTCAGTAAAAAAATCAACAGCATCATCAATGGTCAAATTAAGGATGTCATCAATATTTTTTCCATCTATTTTTACCTCTAAAACCTCTTTTTTAAATCGTTTGCCAGAACATACATCACATTCTAGATGTACATCTGCCATAAATTGCATTTCAATGGTGACTTCTCCTTCTCCCTTACAGACTTCACAACGACCACCTTCAACATTAAAAGAAAAATGCTTTGGCTTGTAGTTTCTGATTTTTGATAATTTTGAATTTGAAAATAAGGCGCGAATATCGTCATAGGCCTTGATATAGGTAACTGGGTTGGATCTTGATGAACGTCCAATTGGGTTTTGATCGATGAATTCAACATTCTTTAAGCTGTCAAAATCGCCAGTAACAGAGGTGTGTTGTCCTATTTTATTTCCATAGCCGGTCAATTTTTTTTGAAGGAAAGGGTACAAGATGTTTTTGACTAAGGTACTTTTTCCAGATCCGGAGACTCCCGTAATGACACTCAGGCAATTTAAAGGAATTGTCACATCAATATTTTTGAGGTTGTGTTCTCTAGCCCCAACTATTTTAAGAACATTTTTAAGGGGTCTTCTTTTGGATGGAATTTCAATTTTCAATTCTTCATTGAGATATTTCGCGGTCAATGAATCCGACTTTAAAATATCTTGATAGCTTCCTTCAGCAACTACATGCCCTCCAAAAGTACCAGCCTCCGGACCAATATCGATGATATAATCCGAGGCTTTCATGATGTCTTCATCATGTTCTACGACCACTACAGTATTTCCGAGGTCGCGCAAGTCTTTTAAGACTCCAATCAACCGCTCGGTATCTTTGGGATGCAGTCCAATACTTGGTTCGTCCAAAATATACATGGAGCCTACTAATGAGCTTCCTAGAGAGGTTGCTAAATTAATTCGCTGACTTTCACCTCCCGAAAGGGTATTTGATGTTCTGTTGATGGTCAAATAATTTAAGCCTACATTATTCAAAAATTGCAAGCGATTTTTAATTTCGATCAACAAGCGTTTTGCAATTTTTTCTTGATGATCGTTGAGTTCAATCTGTTGAAAAAAGTCAGCCAATTCATCCAAAGGAAGCGAAACCAAATCTGAAATGGTTTTCCCATCTATTTTGATATACTCTGTTTCTTGTCGCAATCGCTTTCCTTCACAGGCAGTACATTTTGTTTTTCCGCGGTAACGAGAAAGCATTACTCTATTTTGAATTTTATAACTCTTTGCTTCTAAAGCAGTAAAAAAGTGATGGATTCCATGAAAACTTTTATTTCCATTCCAAACCAATGCTTGTTGTGCTGCTGTCAATTCAAACCATGGTTTATGAATGGGAATATCAAATTTGAAAGCGACACTGATCAATTGTTCTTTGTAGTGAATAGATGAAGGGGTTTTAAAAGGAAAAATTGCGTCATCATAGATAGACAATCCTGTGTTTGGAATCACTAGGTCATTATCGATTCCAACGACATTTCCATATCCTTCACAGGTAGGGCAGGCGCCATAAGGATTGTTAAAGCTGAATAAATGAGTATTGGGCTCTAAAAAAGACATCCCATCCAAATCGAATTTATTACTAAACTCTGTAGTCACAGCCTTTTCTATGTTTTCGATATAACAAATTCCTTTTCCTTCAAAAAAAGCAGTTTGTATTGCATCTGCTATTCGGTTGTAAAAGTCTTCATCATCTTTGGTAATGATTCGATCGACCACCAAAAATAAGTCTTCATTTTTGTATTCTTCGATTGGGAAATCACCAATTCTAAAAATAGTATCCTTCCATTTTAAACGTGCATAGCCCTGTTGCTCTAATACTTGTAATAGGGTTTTTAAATCTCTATTTTTATCTATGATAATGGGTGCTAATAAGAGAAGTTTTGTTTTTTCTTCGAACTTTTTCACAAAATTCACCACATCAGAAACGCTATCCTTTTTAACTTCATTTCCAGAAATAGGAGAGTAGGTGGTTCCAATTCTAGCGAATAACAATTTAATATAGTCGTAAATTTCGGTAGATGTCCCTACAGTAGAACGCGGATTTGTAGAATTCACCTTTTGCTCTATCGCAATCGCTGGTGCAATTCCTTTGATATAATCAACTTTTGGTTTGTGTAGTTTTCCTAAAAATTGACGTGCATACGAACTCAAACTTTCTACATACCGTCTTTGCCCTTCAGCATATAAGGTGTCAAAAGCCAATGAAGATTTCCCAGAACCAGATAATCCTGTAATAACCACCAGTTTATTTCGAGGAATCACCACATCAATATTTTTTAAATTATGGAGTCTAGCCCCTTTGATAATGATGTTTTTCTTGGGATTTACGGTGGAAATATCTGCTTTCATGTATTCAAAAATATAACTGTAAAAATACCACTTTTCAAAGTCTAAACTAAATGAATTAAAATGAAATTTGTTAAAATAGTTGTGAAATTAAATAATAATGAAGATATTTGAATTGTTAATCTTCAAAAAAGAAACGCCTATATAAAAAAAATTACTTTTAAACTATTATCAATTAATAAGAATGAAAAGCTCTCTGCTTTTTAAAAAGTAATTTTATGATGCGTAAAAATTCAATTCCAGATAGTACCTTAGTCCGTGAATTTATTCAAGGAAACGAAGCTTCTTTAGAGGTTTTAATTTACAGACACAAACAACGTTTGTATAGTTTTATTTATAGCAAAGTATTGAACCGAGATCTTACTGAAGATATTTTTCAAGATACTTTTATAAAGGTTATTCGTACCCTCAAAAAAGGGACCTATAACGAAGAAGGAAAGTTTTTGCCTTGGGTTATGCGGATTTCTCACAACCTTGTGATTGATCATTTCAGAAAAACAAACCGAATGCCTGCCTTTAAAAATACTGACGAATTTGATATTTTTTCAGTGATTAGAGATGGGGCATTAAATGCAGAGAAGAATATGATCCAAGAGCAAATATATTCAGATGTCAGGGATCTTGTGGAAGAGTTAGTACCCGAGCAAAAAGAAGTGCTGATAATGCGAATGTATAAAGACATGAGTTTTAAAGAAATTAGCGAAAACACGGGTGTAAGCATCAATACTGCCTTGGGAAGAATGCGGTATGCATTGATGAATTTGAGAAAATTGATTGAGAAACACAATATTATTTTGGTAAATTAATACTAAAGAAGGAATTGATACGTTATTGATTTATAACCAGTTAATTCATAACGTATATGATGAAAATCTACTCCAAAAAGTCATCTGATTTTCAGATGCAACCCACAGAAGAAACAGTTCAATTTCTGATTAATTTTTCAAAGTCTTTCGCTTTTGTAAAAACCAAATCAGAGGATTACATTGAGTTGAATTTGAATTAAGAGTGGAAAAGCTCCAACCTAAGTTGGAGCTTTTTTAAGCTTAAGGACTTTTCTTAAAAAATCACTTTTGGAAGCTATGTTTTTTATAGTACTCCTCTAACACCGTTTTTCTACCTATTGTTTTGGTGATGATATCCTTATCCAAATCCCAACCTCTTGCAGGAGAATATTCTCGACCGTACCAGATTATTTGTAAATGCAAATCATTCCACAGTGCTTCTGGGAACAATCTTTTAGCATCTTTTTCTGTCTGACTAACATTCTTTCCATTGGTTAAATTCCATCGATAGAGCAGTCTGTGAATATGGGTATCTACGGGAAAAGCTGGAACTCCAAATGCTTGGCTCATGACGACACTCGCTGTCTTATGTCCTACTGCAGGCAATTCTTCCAAACCTTCAAAAGATTGAGGAACCTCGCCCTGATATTTTTCAATCAAAATTTTCGACAATCCATGAATTCCTTTTGATTTCATGGGTGATAAGCCACAAGGTCGAATGATTTCTTTAATTTCCTCGACTGACATTTTGATCATATCGAAGGGATTGTCTGCTCTGGCAAACAACAATGGGGTAATTTGGTTGACCCGAACGTCAGTACACTGTGCTGACAATAATACTGCAATGAGAAGTGTATAGGGGTCTTTATGGTCTAAAGGAATAGGAATTTCTGGATAGAGTGCCTCCAATTGCTCAATGACAAATTGTACTTTTTCGGATTTGGTCATGCTTTTGTTTAAAGAGTTCAAGGTGTAAAGTTAAAAAGTTGAATAGTAAAAAAGACTAACAAACCGTGTTTTTTCAGAATACAAATGAGAAAGGTGTAAAATAGGCTGTTTTTTATTCTAAAAAGTTTTTGAATCCAGGATTTACTTTATAACTTTCAACTTTTAATCATATACCCAAAAAAACATGACTACATTAAAAATAGGTGACCCTGCTCCAAATTTCAATTCAAAAGACGAAAAAGGAAATACGATTCAATTGTCTGATTTTTCAGGTAAAAAATTAGTTTTATTTTTTTATCCCAAAGCAAGTACCCCTGGATGTACCGCTGAAGCCTGTGACTTAAGAGATCATTACGATGCTTTTTTAGCCAAAGGCTATGCTATTTTAGGAGCCAGTGCAGATTCGGCAAAACGTCAACAAAATTGGATAGACAAGCATCAATTGCCTTTTCCGTTATTAGCAGATGAAGACAAAACAGTTATCAATGCCTTTGGTATTTGGGGACCTAAAAAATTTATGGGTAAAGAGTACGACGGAATTCATAGAACGACCTTTGTTATTGATGAACAGGGAATCATAGAAGATATCATTTCAAAAGTAAAAACCAAAGCGCATGCAGAACAGATTTTAGGGTAAAAGAAGAAGCTACAGATAGCGTCGATGTGTATTGACGCTACATGGGTTTAAAACTTCATCCCGATTTTAAAATTCAAAACTCTTCCAGTCATAAAATTTGGAATCCCAAATTGAGATTTTGAATAGACATCTCGAACCCAAGTATTGGTAATGGCATTCTGGATATCAAACATATTGAAAAGCTCCAAACCTGCTGTAAGTTCTTTAAAATGAGATCGAAACCCTGAGCTGAATTGTTTTTTCTCTCCAACAAATACAAAAGAAACTCCTAAATCAGCTCTCTTATAATCACGCAAACGATTTTGAAAGTTGTAGGGATTTGAATAGGAAGGGGAACCTCCAGGAACACCAGTATTGTAAACGAGATTCAGATAGGCTTTTAAATCAGGTAAATTGGGGACATAATCTTGAAACAGAATACCAAATTTTATGCGTTGATCAGAGGGACGAGAAATTTCACCTTGCTGGTCGATATTTTCCTTGGTCTTCAAATATCCCAAGCTGACCCAGCTTTCACTTCCTGCAATGAATTCTCCATTTAATCGAAGATCGATTCCTGTTGCATAGGCAGTAGTTTTGTTATCTGCTCTATATCGGATTCTGACATTGTCAATCGAATAAGCATTGACATCGCTTAAATCTTTATAATAAATTTCTGAGGTGAGCTTAAAAGGGCGTTCCCATAAGTCAAAACTGTAGTCCATACCCGTTACAAAATGGATGGATTTTTGAGCTTTGACATTGACATTGATTTTTCCATCATAATCTTTCAATTCTCTATAAGAAGGGGGTTGTGAAAACCATCCTCCTGAAATCCGAAATAACATGTCTTGTTTCCAGTTGGGTTTGATAGCAAACTGTCCTCTTGGGCTAAAAATGAATTGACTTTTTGAGGAAACTCCGTTACCAGCAACAGTCCAGTGTTGAGCACGAACACCTGCACTGTACCAGATTTCGGTATCATTCCAAAAATGTTTTTGATTGATCTGTACAAATCCTGAAATGCGATTTATTTGGACAGAATTGTCAGCTCTAATATTTTGAAAAGGAGTCAAAGGCCCCTCAAAAGGAACATAAGGTTGGTTATTTCCTGCTGTAAAAGGGGGACGAATAGAAAAACCTAAAGAATCAATCATTTCCCATTCGCGAATACGATCTTTAACATCTTCGTGCTGGTATTTTACCCCAGCGGAGACTTCTAATTGTTCTTTTTGATAGGTTCCTTTGAGTTGGAAATTACGAATTAATGCATCCATATCATTTCTGGCATGATTGAGTTGTGACCCAATTCCCTTAGAAAATTCAACATTTCCAAAATTCTCAGAATCAATATTGGCATCTACTTCACCCAAATTGTAAGTGGCTGAAATGTCAAAATATTCTTCTTCTTGGGTGTTGTAGCTAGTAGCTGTTGCAATTATATCGAGCTCTTTCGATATTTGATAGTTTGCCGATAGTGCCCCAAAAAGGGTCTGGTATTTATCTTTTTCTTGACCCTCATAAAAAACAATCAATTCTCTCGGATTATTTAGGGTTCCAAAACGAGTTCTTCGAGAGATTGGGGTATAGCTATAATAATTTAAAGAAAAATTTCCTAGAAAGTGAAGTGTCAGTACCTCAGAAGCTTTATAGGAAAGAAAGGATTGAATGTCGGAAAATCTGGGTCTAAAGTTGGTTTCAATTTGTTTGCTATTCACAAAAAGACTGTTATCTCGATATCGAATTCCTGTGATGCTGCTGAGTTTCTTGTTGAGCAATTGTGCCTCTAGAGTGATGCTTCCTCCCAAAATACTAGCATCTATAGTTGTCGAAAATTCCTTAGCTTGTCTGTAGGTGATGTCTAAAACAGAAGATAATTTATCGCCATATTTCGCTTGAAATCCTCCCGCTGAAAAATTGATATTCTGAATCATATTTGAATTGATAAAACTCAATCCTTCTTGTTGTCCAGAACGAATCAAAAAAGGTCTGTAAATTTCAATTCCGTTTACATACACCAAATTTTCATCAAAATTACCACCTCTTACATTGTATTGGGTACTCAATTCATTATTGTTGTTTACACCCGGTAAAGTCATTAAAACATTTTCGACACCTGCATTAGGACCAACAATATTTTTCGCTTTTAAAACATCAATCTTTGTAATTCCTGCTGCATTTTGTTTGTTGTTTTTGATAGTGATTTCTTTTAATTCTTCAGTTTTAGCAGTTAAAATGGGTGAATATCGAATGATATTTTTATTGATGGTAGTAAAAACCTTTGAAATAGAATAATGAGCAATATGACTGTATACGATTGTGACTTTTTTATCCAAAGGAACCCGAAGAGAATAATTTCCATTTTCATCTGTTGTAGTTCCTGATGTATTGAATTGAACGTTGACTCCTTCAATAGGCTCTTGTTTCGTGTTTTTTACAACCCCTTTTAGTATGGTTGTTTTCTGTGCCAACAATACTGCGGGCATAAAAAAGAATAAGAAAAGTATTTTATTCACGTTTGATCTCTATTATGTTTCGCTATTTTCTATAAAACGTTCTTGTTAGGGTATTCGTATTAAAAACATTGTCTAAAACTTCAAGTTTAAAAATATGCTTTGAACCCACTAGTTTTTTGTCATTAAAATCATAGGTCAAAATTCCTTTTTTATGATTGTATTCCATTAAAATCCATTCTCCATCTAAGGTTGCTTCATAACTATGAATCCCCGATTCAGCATCTGAAATTTTTACTTGTAATGTTGTAGCATTCGAAATCCACTGCCCTTCATTCAAATATAATGGGGTGATTTGGGGTATTTCGGTATCGAAAAGTAATTTAAAATTCCCTAAAGTTTTGGTTGTGGTAAAAAACGTCGTGTCCTTTTTCCGAGTCAATTGATAATTGGGATATTTTTCATTATTTACATTGGCTATATACAATTGTTCTTTTTCAGCTTCTGAATAGTTAGATACATTAAAGGTTAAGGTATAACTCTTGTCTAATGGAATGGATGGATTATGAATTTTGGCAACCCCATTTTCCTTTTTTAAGTCCAAATAACAATCTTCATAAAAGGTGTTTTTAGGAAAAGCAACCGACACATCTTCAAAAGTGAATTTTTGAAATTTTGATGCAACAATTTTATAGGCGGTGGTATCTTTAGTTTTTGCAAAGATTGCATTACTTGGAACTCCTTTGATAGGGATTTTTAAAGTGCTGGTATTGCCCTTGATATCTTTAGCTATAATTTTTACTGTATAGTTGAAGCCTTCTGTGATAGTAAGTTTCCCATCGTTTTTTAAGTCTTTATAAATGGACAAAGTATTTCTGGGTACTCGGTGTGTTTTTTGAATTCTACGTTTATAGGTTTTATAATACGGATAGTCAATCAACAGGTTAATAAGCTTACTTTCTGAAAAAGAAAAAGTAGTTAGGTCGTGGTAATATACCCTTTGCTCATTGACCAACATCTCTAAACTGAATATTCCATTTTTATTCGATGCTTTGTTCAAACGATCAAACACATCAACCCCAATACCAATAGTTCCATTTGCTAACACTCTATTGGTTGTGTAGTTTCCTTTGCGATCATTTTTTAAGGGTAAAGAAACATTGAGATTGTTGTTGTCAATTCTGGAATCACTTTCTAGAGTATATACATGTACAGCACGAAAAACAGGTCTGATTGTATCTCTAGGAAGAAGCCCAAAAAGCATGGGGTTGATTACTTTTTCGGTTCGAGAATTTCTGATTTCGTAATGTAAGTGAGGAGCACTAGACCCTCCAGTATCTCCCGAATAGGCAACGATACTCCCTTTTTTCACAGGGAATTTGTCCTCTTTAAGATAGATGTTTCCAGTAGCATATTTTTTCTTTTTGTATTGAATAGTTTTCACAAAGGTTTCAATCTCGGGTGTAAATTTTTTTAAATGAGCATAAACTGTGGTATACCCGTTAGGGTGGGTAATATAGAGAGCTTTACCGAAACCGTATTGAGATATTTTAATACGTGAAACGTATCCATCAGCGGCAGCATAAATTTTAAGGCCTTCTTTTCCATTTGTTTTGATGTCGATGCCCGAGTGAAAATGATTGCTTCGCAATTCACCAAAAGTACCCGCAAGAACTAATGGAATATCCAATGGACTTCTAAAATAATCTGCGGGAAATTTTTGTTGACTATAACTTAATACCGAGCTACAAAGGAGTAAACTTAAAATATACTTCATTCAATTAGTAAAATTTTAGCTAAAATAGTAAATTTTGTGACCAGAGGGAATGTTATTGAGATTCAATTGAAAACTAAAAACTCAATAAAACCTTGTATAATGAAAAAAGAATATTAACTTTGTTAGAATAGTTTTTTCTAGAAGTTAAAATGAGTATACCAATAGAAGCAATTCATACACTGGAAGTTAAATTAAAAAATTTACTTTCCAATTATGAATTTTTAAAAAGTGAAAACGAAATATTGCTTCAAAATGCAAGCATATCTCAACAAAAACTTTTAGAGCAGCAAAAAATAATAGAAGCACAACAAAACGAGTACCATCTTCTTAAAATTGCAAAAACTATTGAAGGCAGTAAAGAGAATACAAGAGATACAAAGCTTAAAATAAATACTTTAATTCGAGAAATCGATAAATGTATTATTCAGTTGAATGAGTAAGTTCATTAAATTGTGGGAAATTTGAAAATTAACATTGTAATTGCAGGAAGAACATATCCTTTAAGTGTAAATACGACACAAGAGGAGCAAGGGATGCGCAAAGCAGCACTAGCAATTAATACGTTGATTTCGAATTATGAGCAAAACTATGCAGTTAGCGACAAACAAGATGTTTTAGCAATGTGTGCATTGCAATTTGCTTCCAAATTAGAAATTTCCCAATTGAAAGAATCATCAACAGATACTGAAGTATTAGAGAAAATAAGTGCCCTTACCCAATTGGTGAATAGTCATTTAGAATAAGTTCTGTAAAAGATAATAATAACATACTGCCTACGTTAGTAATTTGTTTGATAAACTCAACACGAATCTATTATGAAGGATAAGTCTTAGTTGTTAAAGCAAGCCATCTTAGAATGGATCCTTGATCAGCTAGTGAGTCCTATAAGTACCATAATGGAGTTTATATAAACCCGTCTAATGTAGGCTTTTTTATACACTAAATTTAAATTATGCAAGAAATGACATTACCCATCGCAGTGGGTACTTTAATAGGAATAGTACTAGGTTTTATAATTGCTAAATTAGTAGAAAAAGCCAAAGGAAAGAAAATCTTAAATAGTAGAAGGAAAGAGGCTGCTACCATTTTGAAAGTAGCTCAAATTGATGCAGAGGCATTAAAAAAAGAAAAAATATTACAAGCCAAGGAAAAATTTATTGAACTGAAATCGGAACATGAAAAGGTAATTTTAGCACGTGAAAAGAAAATTTCTGATGTTGAAAAAAGAATTCGTGATAGAGAATCTCAAGTAGCTTCAGAAGTAGATAAAAACAAAAAATTGAATCGTTCTTTAGAACAAAAAGAACAAGATTACGATTTCAAATTGGATCTACTAGACAAAAAAGAAAGTGATGTAGCGAAGATGCATAAGCGTCATGTAGACATGTTAGAGCAGATTTCGGGCTTGTCTGCAGAGGAAGCTAAAAAGGAATTACTTACTTCGCTAAAAGACGAAGCGAAAGCAGATGCCATGGCATTTATTCAAACCACTATTGAAGAATCAAAATTGACAGCAGAACAAGAAGCTCGCAAAGTAGTGCTCGGAACGATCCAACGAGTTGGAGTAGAGCAGGCGGTAGAAAATTGTGTTTCTGTATTTAATTTAGAGTCCGATGATGTGAAAGGAAGAATCATTGGTAGAGAAGGAAGAAACATTAGAGCAATAGAGGCAGCCACTGGTGTAGAAATTATTGTTGATGATACTCCAGATGCGATTATCTTATCCTGTTTTGACCCAATTCGAAGAGAAGTTGCTCGTTTATCTTTGCACAAACTTGTAACAGACGGAAGAATTCACCCAGCTAGAATTGAAGAAGTCGTTAGTAAAACAGAAAAACAAATTACTCAAGAAATTATAGAAGTAGGGAAAAGAACCGTAATTGATTTAGGAATTCATGGTTTGCATCCAGAATTGATTAAGGCAGTAGGACGAATGAAATATCGCTCTTCATACGGACAAAACTTATTACAACACTCGAGAGAAGTTGCTAACCTTTGTGGAATTATGGCTTCGGAAATGGGGTTGAATGCTAAAGTAGCCAAACGAGCAGGTCTTTTGCACGATATAGGAAAAGTACCTGACGCTGAGAGTGAACTTCCACACGCTTTGTTAGGAATGCAATGGGCAGAGAAATATGGTGAAAAGCCAGATGTATGCAATGCGATTGGAGCTCACCATGATGAAATTGAAATGAAGAGTTTGATTTCTCCTATTGTTCAAGTATGTGATGCGATTTCAGGAGCAAGACTAGGAGCTAGAAGACAAGTATTGGATTCTTATATCCAACGATTAAAAGATTTAGAAGAAATTGCATTTGGCTTTACAGGAGTTCAAAAAGCCTATGCGATTCAAGCTGGACGTGAGTTGCGTGTGATGGTAGAAAGTACAAAGGTAAGTGATACCAAAGCGTCAGAGTTATCCTTCAGTATTTCTCAAAAGATTCAAAATGACATGACCTATCCTGGACAAGTAAAAGTGACGGTTATTCGAGAAACCAGAGCCGTGAATGTTGCAAAGTAATTCAGACGAATAAAATGTTTTTAAAATCCTGCTTATAGCAGGATTTTTTATTTTCGAGGATGAAAAGTCTCTACAACTTTTTGTAGATAACTTTTGTCCAAATGCACATAGATTTCTGTAGTGGTAATACTTTCATGTCCTAGCATTTGTTGTATGATTCTTAAATCGGCACCCCCTTTTAACAAATGAGTAGCAAAAGAATGCCGGAGGGTATGAGGGCTAATTTTCTTTTGAAGTTGAATTTTTTCTGCTAATTTTTTTAAAAACACATAAATCATTTGTCTGCTCAATCCGTTTCCTCTTCTATTTAAAAATAAGATATCCTCAAATTTTTTGTTAGGCTGTAGCTGATTTCTATAATTTGTTAGATAGGAGCGAATCAATTTTTGAGTCGAAGAATGAATTGGAACGAAACGTTGTTTATCTCCTTTCCCAATAACTCTAATAAATCCTTCTTCAAAAAAAAGATCTGATATTTTTAAGGAGATCAATTCGCTAACCCTCAATCCACAACTATAGATAGTTTCAATAATAGTTTTATTTCGTTCTCCTTGTGGGTGGCTTAAATCGATAGCGCCAATTAATGTGTCAATCTCTTCTTGAGATAATGTATCTGGAAGTTTTAAACCCAGCTTAGGCGTTTCAATGAAATCGGTAGGATTGAGGGTTCTGTAGCCTTCAAAAATCATATAATCAAAAAAACTTCGCAATCCTGAAATAATTCTAGCCTGAGTTCTAGGGTTTACTTCTTTGGCAGTTTCATAGATGAAATGCTGAATTGTATGCTCTTCAATAGCTGTAGGAGCGACGAAGATTTCGTTATGCTCAAGGAATCTTATAAGTTTCTGTAGATCGATTGAATACCCCGAAATAGTATTTGTCGATAACCCTCTTTCGATCTTTAAAAAAAGCTGAAAATCCCGAATTGCATGTTCCCATTTCATACTTGTAAATCTACAAAATAAAACGATTCTAATTCATAATCATTTCTTATTGGTGAATCTGAAATAAATTGAGATATATTCCAAAAGTCAAAATTGATGCTATAGAAGTATCCTCTTACCTATGAAAATGAAATTCTTACGCTGCATTTTTTCTCACTTATTCTGAAATAAATTACACTTATACCCAAATTATAACACTTATTTATTGATGCAAGTATTTTTTTAAAATTAGTATTTACTTTGCTCTAAAGTCATAAAAGACTTCCATATAAATTAAAAATTCAAAAGTTATG
Organism: Polaribacter sp. HL-MS24; assembly: GCF_032758595.1. NCBI lineage: Bacteria > Pseudomonadati > Bacteroidota > Flavobacteriia > Flavobacteriales > Flavobacteriaceae > Polaribacter > Polaribacter sp. HL-MS24. Next base: position 2,256,436 of record NZ_CP136415.1, read on the forward strand.
AAAAAAGTAGTATGTATTGTTGTAATGACAATGTTAGGATTGGGTAGTTTAAGCGCGCAAGATGTAAAACTTGGAGTTAAGGCAGGGATAAATTTTTCAAATGTTAGTGGAGATATAGAAAATTCAGATTTTAAAACAGGTCTTAATTTTGGAGGATTTGCAGAAATTAATTTATCAAGCAAATTTATTTTTCAACCTGAGATATTGTTTTCTGGTCAGGGAGCTAGTTATAAAGAATCATATGGAACATATAGTTCTGAAGAGACAATTAAATTGAATTATTTAAATTTTCCATTCATGGTTAAATATGCTCTTTTGGACAAATTTGCACTTGAATTTGGACCACAACTTGGTTTTCTACTTTCTGCAAATGCTAATGGCACTGAAACAAATAACGGAGAGATACTATCTTATGATATTAATATCAAAGAATATTTGAAATCTATTGATTTTGGACTAAATTTTGGAGCATCCATTGATATTACTAAAAACATATTGATTGGTGCAAGATACAACCTTGGGTTGTTAAATATTAATGAAGATCTTGAAGATGATGAAAATGAAAATATTAAAATCCAAAATTCAGTATTCTCATTTTCTGTTGGATATAGATTCTAATTTGTAAAAATAGAATTAATAATAAGGAAGCAACAAATGCTTCCTTTTTTTATTTTAAAATAGTTGTATTTTTACGGCATGAAGATATTAATTATAAATGGGCCCAATTTAAATTTGCTAGGCAAAAGAGAGCCAGAAATATATGGAACCCAAACTTTTGAAGATTACTTTCAGCTTTTAAAAGGAACCTATTCACAATTAGAATTGCAGTATTTCCAATCGAATATTGAGGGAGAACTTATTGACAAATTGCATGAAGTAGGGTTTGACTATGAGGGAATCATTTTAAACGCAGGTGCTTATACACATACTTCAGTGGGGATAGGGGATGCCATAAAAGGAATTGAAACCCCCGTGGTAGAAGTTCATATTTCCAACGTACATGCTAGAGAAGAATTTCGCCACAAAAGTTTTATTGCTCCCAACGCAAAAGGAGTTATTTTTGGTTTTGGACTCAAAAGTTACAATTTAGCCATCGAAAGTTTTTTATAAATTCAGGCGCATCTTTATATCTGAGCGTTTGTAGTGAGATTTCTCCTCTAATGGAATTTCCTGAAATCCCACTTTTCGATACAATTGAATTGCCGGAACCAACTTTTTGTGAGAATAGAGCGTAATGCTCTTCCATTGTTGTGCTCTTGCAAATTGGATGCAATACTTCATCAGGAGAAGTCCTATTTTTTTTCCTTGATAGTCTGGCATAACCGCCATTTTACTCAGTTCGAAAAAATTTCCCTGATTGATTAGCGCAACAGTTCCTACAATGAGGGAATCTGTTTTTGCAAAAAAGATAAACCCTCCATTTAGAAGAATGTTCTCTTCAGGATTACTTAAAACCTTTTCATCATAAGGTTCTACATAAAAAAAATCTTCTAACCATGCCACATTTAACTCGTAAAACCGATCTGCATATTGTGCTTCAAAAGGGATGATATCAATTGTTGAAATCCGCACGGTTATGCAATTTTATCATTAATGATCTTCATCATTTCGAGTTCTAATGAGAGGGTGTGTTGGTAGATATTCGCTGCTTTTGAGAGTATATCTGTTGCAAATTCACGGTCCTTAATCTCTTTTGCGTTGATTCTAACATTAAAATATGCACCAGTAACGGCAGCTTTTGCACATAAAACACCAACGCCACCGTCTGAAAGTGAATTCTGTAGTCCCTTTTTCATCATTTCAATCATTACTTCAATTGAATTGAAAGCGGTTTCCATTACTTTGAACGGAATTTCAGTAGCATATTTCGTAGCCGTTTCGATGGCATTTGTTCGTAGTTCAATTTCCTCAGCATTGCTTTTCGGCATTCGAAACCCGTGAATAATTTGATGAAAAGCATTGGTGTCTTCGTCGACTAAAAACAAGAGGTCATCTTTATATTTTTGCCCCTTTTGTGCCCAATCAGAAAAATACTCCCATTGATCGTCCCAATAAGGTTTGTTTGCAGAAAGATTTGCAACCATCGTTCCTAAAGAGACTCCCAAAGCACCCACATAGGCAGCAATACTTCCACCATAAGGTGCCATGGATTCCGATGCTGTTTCTTCTGCAAAATCGCTAACAGTTAAATCGATTAATTTCTTGCTACGATCACTATTCATTACATATTCAATAATCCTTTCTTGTGGATGAAATGGTTTTAAATCGTCGAGGCCTAAAGATTTTACAGCGATATTTATTTTTTCTTTTTCAGAAATCCCTAAAGATCGTTGTTGCTTTTTCAAATAAAAGTCCGCAGCATCTAGCATGGCTTGTAAAGGGACAAGACCCACCAATTCAGATCCAGTAACCCTTAAACCGCGCTTGGTTGCTGCTAAGCAGGTTTCATAAAACGCTTCATGCATGGAGGTAATACTTATATTGGTTAGGTTGTAGGATATTTGAGCAATTCCATATTCTTCAATAAACCAACCAATTCCTTTTACCGCTTTAAGTCTCCTGGAATTCGCTCAGGATTTCCATTAGCATCCAACACAGGTTTTCCGTTGACCATTTTAGTACGTCCATTTTCTCGAATGTCAAAAGCGATGGCATTGGCTCTCCGGGTAGAGGTTGAATTCAAATTGACATTATAGGCAATTAGAAAATCTCTTGCAGAGATTGCAGTGACTCCAGATTTTTCAATTTGAGGATTGTATGTCAAAGGACCAAAATCAGGGGTCCAATTGGGATTGGCAACTTTTTCTTTCAAACCTTCATATTCTCCCGAACGAACTGTTGCTAAATTTTTTCGATCTTCTTTAGTTGCTGCATTTTCATAAAAATATCCAGAAATACCTAATTCTTCACCCACTCTTTTACCTAAAAGACGTGCATATTCTGCAGTCTCTTCCATAGAAATATTGGCAATCGGTACCAAAGGACATACATCCGTAGCACCAAATCGAGGATGCTCACCAGTCTGTTGGCTCATATCAATCAATTCTGCAGCTTTTTGAATTAATCGAAAAGCAGCTTCAATGACCTTTTTAGGCTCCCCTACAAAGGTAATGACTGTTCTATTGGTTGCTTTTCCAGGATCAACATCCAATAACTTCACTCCTTCTACTGTTGTAACACTATTTGCAATGGCGTTGATTTTCTTCAAATCGCGACCTTCACTAATATTTGGCACACATTCTATAAGCTGATTTTTCATGATTGTTGTTTTATAAATTGTAAAAATAACAGGATTTTGCGATATATAAATACGAATTCATAATTATTGCAGTCGATAATTACGAAATCAATAAATAAAATTTCAACCCCATTTTTTAAGACTTAAAAATTGCAGATTCAATGTGCTTTTGTAAGAATCGATATCTCACAAATAGAAAGACGATTAATGGGAGTACTGCTAAAGGAAAAGACTGGATTTTTGCAATCCAAAAAATAAGAAAAACAATGAGTAAGAAAGCAACTATAGTTACATATACTTGCAACCATTTCATCGGTTTTTCTTTTAAGAGGAGGAAGGCAATACAAAGGTTGGGAGCAAATGCCCATAAAACATTAAAGTTATTTGGAGTTGTAGAATGGTTTGTGAAAAACCAAAGAAAAACAAGTACTACTCCAATAGTGCCTGTAAAAAAGAAGCTAAGGAAGTCGATCCATTTTGTTCTTTTTTTCTTTTTGTAATCGTTGTAAGTGATCCAAATTCCTAATAAAGAAAAGAGTGTAAAAATTAGGAAAGGGCTGATAACTTGTGGTTTGTATTTCTGATTGGGATGCGTTAAAAGCATCTCTTCTCTTTTAACAAAATCTTCAACCTTTCCATCGACGGTAATTGTAGCTACTTTAAATTTCTTGAAAACATAATCGGGTAAATACATATAGTCTTCCTCTGGAATGATGTTGTCTAGCTGATTTCCCAATGCCAGATTAATTCCAAAATTTCCCCAAGTATTCCAGGGAATTTCTTTTTCCATTAAGCTTCGTAAACTCTCATCTTTAGAGATTGATTTCAAAGGAGGGAAATGTAATTTATTTCCTAACAGAATTGTGCTTAGATCTCTTAATTTAGTTGCACAATTATTGTAGTAGGGATCGTATAAATATTGTCTATTATTTGGTGTAGCGTTGTTTTCTAAGTAAATAAAAAAAGATTGTTTTTCTTGTTGATTGAGGTTTAAAACTTGTTGTTTTACCCATCTTTTCTGATAGTTATAACTATTTAAAAAACTTTCAAAGCGCTGTCTTCCTAAATTGTAAAGTAGTTTCCCTTTTACAAAGTTGGTGTAAAAGTTGGGTGCATTAAAATCAAACATTCCATAATTATAGATGATGTCTAATTGCAAAACAGGATCTTTAATCCGAATGGCAGAATGTCCAAATGCTTCAAAAAGTTCGCTTCCCGAATCTGCTGTTACAATGCTCACTTCGGAATATACAGAGAGTTGAACTGGTGTTTGGGAATTCGTAAACAAAGAGATGAATAGAAGTAAAAGAAGTGCATTTTTTTTCATAATAATTAAGGTCTAAAAAATCGATAATCAAAGGTTATGGAAAACACATTTGAATACAAAGCGTTTCCTATGCTTCCAATATTGGTTAAGGCATAGTCAATTTGAATTCCGTTGTATTGAAATCCTGCACCAAAATTGGGTTGTAAAGAAAGAGATTTGTTATTGTCTGATTCTGCGATGAATTGAAAATTACCCACACCAGCCCTCAGATAGACCAACTTGTCAAAATCTAGCTGAAAACCAACCGCAGGATCAATACTTATAAAATCTGAAGCAAAAACATCATTCGTTTTTAAAAAACGCACATTAGCATCTACTTCTGAAAGCAGGTGAAAATATCTTCCAATTTGAAAGTTCTTGGCAATTCCCAATTGAATTTTAGGCTTGGTAACTTCCGTTGTTTCGGGTAATTCTTGATTTTGCCCTGGAATCGCATTTTTGATCTTATCAAACCCTTCTTGATTTATGCTCCAGCTATTAAAAGTAGTAGTCACATCTCTTACCATCAATCCCATTTTCCAATCTTTTCTCTCAAATTGAATTCCAGCATCGAATCCAAACCCCCAAGAAGAAGCAAAGTCCCCAATAATTCGTCGTACAACTTTTGCATTGACACCAATTTTTAGATCTTTAAAAATGAGATTTCTTGCATAGGCCATATTAAAAGCATAATCTGCCGCAGAAAATAAACTAATTCTATTGAAGTCGATGTTTCCCTGATTGTCTATTAATTCCGTGGTATTTAAAATGTCATCAACACCAAAACGAATAATTGCAAAAGCAATGGCACTTTCTTTGTCAATAGGCATTGCAAAAGCAGCGTAATTATAATTAGCAATTCCAGCAAAATAGGAGGCATGCATCAGAGCACCTTGATAATCTTTGATTCCAACCAAACCTGCTGGATTCCAATAAATTGAATTTACATCATTGGTGGTCGCTACGACCGATTTACTCATTCCTAAGGCAGCTGCATCGACGCCAATATTCAAAAATTCGTTCGAGTAATTTCGAAATGCTTGTGCATTCAGAAACAGTGGAAAAAAGATGAAAAGAAAAAGAATTTTTGGTTTCAAAAGGCTTAATTTATAAACAACAAATATCGAATTATATATTTGAAATAACAGTTCTTTCACACAGATATTGTATGTACTATAAATTCTGTTTGATAAAATTGAGCATTCTATTTTCCAACCATCTGTTCTCTTGAGGTAAAAAAGATGATATAAATCCTACATGCCCGCCATATTTGGTGATTTCTAAATAAAAATTCTTTGATGCGGTTGCTTCTTTAATTGGATAACATTCTGCTGGCAGAAAAGGATCATCTTGAGAAGTGATTAAAATCGTAGGTTTTTCTATACTTGCGAGGTAGGGCTTTGAGCTTGCTTTTTCCCAGTAATCTTCGGGTCCTGAAAACCCAAATACAGGAGCGGTATAAAGGACATCAAAATCTCTGAAGACCTTTGCTTTAAGAAGTTTTTCTTTGTCAAGATTGAACTCTGGAAAATTCTTGGCTTTTAGCAATACTTTTGCTCGTAGCGTTTTCAAGAATTCATCCACATAAATTTTATTTTTGAAGGTACCCATCTCTTTTCCTGATGAAGCCAAATCTATCGGAACAGAAACAGCAATAGCACATTTAATTTTTGAAGATTGTGTTTTTGCATATTCGCCCATATATTTTAAAGTCAAATTACCTCCCAAACTATAGCCTACAATCACAATCTCATCATAGGAATAGGTATCAGCCAGATGATTGATTACAAAGTGTACATCCTCTGTTTTCCCTGAATGATAGGTTTGTACTAACCAATTATCTTCGCCAGAACAACCTCTCAAATTGAATGCAACCGTATCGAATCCTTCTGCATTCATTTCATTAGAGGCTGCTATAATATATTTTGATTGTGAACTCCCTTCTAGGCCATGAATCAAGACGACCAAAGTTTTTGATCCTACCAAAGAGAAATCCAGATCGATAAAGTCATCATCCCATGTAAGAATCCGTTTTCGATTGTAAGAAACCTGCTCTTTCATAAATAGCGCTCGATAAACAGTATTGAAATGCGAATTTCGAAACGGTAGGGTAGGAAAGAAGGTTGATTTTAGTAAAGGCATCTTTTTTTTAATAGCAATTAGATACAAATATGACAAATTTTTAACAAATTTGAAAACCTCCAAAATAGATTTCCTATTTTAGCCATCTAATCTGATGAATATTTCGATGAAAAAACACATTCCCAATTTACTAACATTAGGTAACCTTTTATGTGGCACAATTGCGACCATTCTTGCTGTACAAGAAAATTATCAAGGTGCTACATTTTTAGTGGTAATGGGAATCGTATTTGATTTTTTTGATGGATTTGTAGCTCGATTACTAAACGTTTCTGGAAATTTAGGAAAAGAATTGGATTCTTTGGCGGATATGGTAACCAGCGGAGTTGTACCATAATTATCATGTTTAATTTACTAGAAGTCTCTGTATTTTCAAATATTGAAAAAAGCATAGATGATGAGCATCTATGGGGATTGATCTCTATGGACACTGGCTATTTGAAATTTGTTGGCTTGCTACTAACGCTAGGAGCTTGTTACCGATTGGCAAAGTTTAATATTGATACCAGACAGTCCGATTCATTTATAGGGCTACCAACCCCAGCGATGAGCTTATTTGTCATCTCACTACCACTGATTCAAGAGCAAACTGACTATGTATTTGTTCAAAACCTAATTGCTAATAATTATTTTCTCATAGGTGTTACTCTTCTTTTAACCTTTTTGATGAATGCTGAATTGCCTCTGTTTTCGTTAAAGTTTAAAGAGTATCGTGTTCAAAATAATAAGGTGAAATACTTGTTTTTGATTGCATCGATACTATTGATCATCAGTGCAGAAATTCTTGCAATCCCTTTGATTATTATTTTGTATTTACTGCTTTCTGTTGGAAGAAATTTCAGTAAAAAAGATGTACTGTAAGGAAAAATTAGATAAATTTCTTTTTCTTGAGTTCAAAATCCTTACCAAGATAGACTTTTCGGACCATTTCATCTGCAGCAAGTTCTTCAGGGGTTCCCTCTTTTAAAATACTTCCATTGTACATTAAATAAGTTCTGTCTGTAATGGCCAAGGTGGCTTGAACATCATGGTCAGTTATTAATATACCAATATTTTTATTTTTAAGTTGAGCAACAATACTTTGAATATCCTCGACAGCAATTGGATCTACACCAGCAAAGGGTTCATCTAATAAAATAAATTTCGGATCGGAAGCCAAACAACGTGCAATTTCTGTTCTTCGTCTTTCACCTCCAGACAATAGATCGCCACGGTTTTTACGAACATGGCCAATATTAAATTCTTCTATTAGTGATTCTAATTTTATTTTCTGCTCTTTTTTAGAGAGTTTTGTAAATTGTAGGACCGACATGATATTGTCTTCTACAGAGAGTTTTCTGAAAACAGAAGCTTCTTGTGCCAAATATCCAATTCCTTTTTGAGCTCTTTGATACATGGCATCGTTGGTGATTTCTTCATCATTTAAAAAAATCTGACCAAAATTGGGTTTTACCATTCCTACAATCATATAGAAACAGGTGGTTTTACCAGCGCCATTAGGTCCCAGAAGTCCAATAATTTCGCCCTGCTCTACTTCCAAAGAGATGTCCCGCACCACTTTTCTACTTCCGTAAATTTTCTGAATATTATTGGCTTTTAAAATCATTTGCTATCTGTAATTGGGTAAATGTTCAATGGGGTAAATGTAAGAATTCTTGTTTCTAAAAATCTTAATAGACTCAAAAAATTAGTGCAATTAACCTATGCGTTTTCTTCTAGGAGTTCCCAATACTCAACAGCACGTCTTAAATGCGGAATGACAATGGTTCCTCCAACTAGAGTAGCAATCGACATGGTCTCCATCATTTCTTCTTTGGTGACACCGCTTTTCATGGCAGATTCTAAATGGTATTGTACACAATCATCACAACGTAAAACCGCAGAAGCAACCAAGCCCAATAGCTCTTTTGTTTTGGTAGGTAAATGTCCTTCTTTGAATGTATTAGTATCTAGATTAAATATTCGTTTAATAACTTTGTTGTCGTCTTTTAAAATGGCGTCGTTCATTTTTTGACGATAGGCATTGAATTCTTGAACTTTATTTGGCATTTTTTTCTTGTCTTTTGATTACAATCGCAGCAACTTTAATGCTGATTTCGTATAAAATTAAAATAGGAATGGCTACAATTACTTGGCTGGCTACATCTGGAGGGGTAATGATTGCCGCTAGAATAAGTACGACTACAAGTGCGTGTTTTCTGTATTTTTTTAAAAATTCTGGAGTAATTAGTCCCATTTTAGCTAAAAAATAAATAATTACTGGAAGTTCGAATAAAATGGAAACTCCTAAGAGCATATTGGTCACGAGTCCAATATGAGACTCTAATGTAAAACTATTTTCTATGGAGGAAGAAATTTGGTAATTGTATAAAAAGTTAATTGAAATAGGTGCAATTATATAAAAACTAAATGCAACTCCAATAAAGAATAGCGCTGAGGCTATAAAAATAAATCTTTTCGATTTTTTAACTTCATCCTTGTGGAGTCCTGGGGTAATAAATCGCCAAAATTCCCATAAAATATAGGGGAATGCAACAATGATTCCTAGGATAAAGGAAGACCATATTGAGTTCATCAATTGAGAGGTCACAAGAATACTGATTAACTTTTTTTCGGAAAAACCGATATCGCAAAAATCACTTTCTGCTCCAAAAAAAGTAAAAAAGTCACAAAAAAGTTGATAGGTAATGAAATCGGGTTGAATATGAGCAAGTAAGAAATTATCATAGACTTCTTCTGCAAAAATAAAAAACACAATTGCAAAGATGAAAATTGCAGCAGCACTTCGAACTAGATGCCACCTAAGTTCTTCTAAATGCTCCAAAAACGACATTTCTTTTTGTTTGGTCATTAGAAAATTCCTTCTTTTATTAAATCGTGTAAATGTACAACTCCAATATAATTATTTGACTTGTCTGTTACTAGAATTTGAGTGATATTGTTGTTTTCTAATCTTTCTAAAGCTTCAACAGCCATGGCATCTTCCAGAATTGTTTTTGGTTGGATTCCCATAATGTCTTTTGCAGTAAAAAGATCAATGTTTGTGCTCTTATTCAACATTCTTCGAATATCACCATCAGTAATAATTCCAACGATGGCATTTGCTGAATTTAAGACAGCAGTAACACCTAATCTCTTTTCAGAAATTTCAATCAGCACTTTGCTAATTGAATCATTTTCAAAGACTATCGGAGTTTGATTATTTTTAATCAAGTCTGAAACTCTCAGATACAATCGTTTCCCTAAAGCTCCCCCAGGGTGGTATTTAGCAAAGTCTTTACTACTAAAATTATTGAGTTTTAACAAACACACTGCAATGGCGTCTCCCATGACCAATTGAGCCGTTGTACTGGTTGTTGGGGCTAAATTATTAGGGCAGGCTTCCTTTTCTACAAAAGTATTCAAAGGGAAATCTGCATTTTTTCCTAAAAAAGAATCCATATTTCCAGTAATCGCAACAATTTTATTACCGTAGTTTTTGATCAAAGGAACCAATACTTTAATTTCTGGGGTGTTTCCACTCTTAGAAATACAAATGACCACATCGTCTTTTTGAACATTTCCCAAGTCTCCATGTATGGCATCTGCCGCATGCATAAAAATTGCAGGAGTTCCAGTTGAGTTTAAAGTTGCTACTATTTTATTCGCAATATTGGCACTCTTACCAATTCCAGTTACAATGACTCTGCCTTTCGATTTTAAAATAAAGTTGATCGCATTTGTGAAATTCTCATCTAATAAATTAGTGAGATTTGCAATAGCATTACTTTCAATTAAAATAGTTTCTTTAGCTGTATTAATTATTGAATTGTTATCTTTCAAACTTTAAATGATTTTATCAGAATAAAAAAAAGTTATATCTTTCAATTATTAAAAGCAAAATTACCACAAATAATTTACAGAATGGAAACAATTGTATTTGCTTTCTGCAAAAGTTTATTAAATAGGGTAACAAATACATAAATTAATGGATCTACATAGTCCTCTGAAGAAGTTTTTTGGGTTTGATAAGTTTAAAGGATTACAAGAACAAGTAATCGCAAGTATTATAAAAGGGGATAATACTTTTGTAATAATGCCAACAGGGGGTGGAAAATCGCTTTGCTATCAACTTCCAGCACTCATGTCAGAAGGAACTGCTATTGTAGTCTCTCCTTTGATTGCTTTGATGAAAAATCAAGTAGATGCCATTCGAGGAATTTCAGAGCACAAAGGCATTGCACATGTTTTAAATTCCTCTTTGAATAAGACAGAAGTCAATCAGGTAAAGGCCGATATCGAAAGCGGTATCACCAAATTGTTATATGTTGCACCAGAATCTTTGATTAAAGAAGAGTACGTAAATTTTTTAAAAACCCAAAAAATTTCCTTTGTTGCCATCGATGAAGCACACTGTATTTCTGAATGGGGACACGACTTCAGGCCCGAATATCGAAATTTAAAACACATCATTAAAGCCATTGATGATGTCCCAATTATTGGGTTGACGGCTACTGCAACCGAAAAAGTGCAAGAAGATATTTTGAAAACCTTAGGGATTTCAGACGCAAATAGGTTCAAAGCTTCTTTCAACAGGCCCAATCTTTTTTATGAAGTACGACCTAAAACCAAAGAAGTAGAAAAAGACATTATTCGGTTTGTAAAGCAGCGCGTTGGAAAATCAGGCATCATTTATTGTCTCAGTAGAAAAAAGGTAGAAGAAGTTGCACAAATATTACAAGTCAATGGAATCAAAGCAGTACCCTATCATGCTGGTTTAGATGCGAAAACACGTGTAAAGCATCAAGACATGTTTTTAATGGAAGACTGCGATGTGGTTGTAGCTACCATTGCATTTGGTATGGGAATCGATAAGCCCGATGTACGATATGTAATACACCACGATATTCCAAAAAGTTTAGAAAGTTACTATCAAGAAACAGGTAGAGCCGGTCGAGATGATGGTGAAGGGTATTGTTTGGCATTCTACGCCTATAAAGACATTGAAAAATTAGAAAAGTTTATGGCAAGTAAACCTGTTGCAGAACAGGAAATTGGACATGCATTGTTGCAAGAAGTGGTAGGATATGCCGAGACTTCAATGAATAGAAGAAAATATTTACTCCATTATTTTGGAGAAGAATTTGACGAAATTAACGGTGATGGAGCAGATATGGATGACAATTCTAAAAATCCAAAGAAAAAACACGAAGCCAAAGAAAATGTTATTAAGTTACTTACCGTAATTCAAGAAACCCTTCAGCAATACAAATCGAAAGACATTGTAAACACTATTATGGGTAAAGAAAATGCCTTACTAACCTCTCACAAAACTCATCTACAACCCTTTTTTGGGATTGGTAAGGACAGAACATCTTCGTACTGGATGGCATTAATACGTCAAATATTGGTCGTTAATTATATTAGAAAGGAAATTGAACAATACGGTGTTTTAAAATTGACAGCGAATGGTGAAAACTTCATGAAAGAGCCGACTTCTTTTTTAATGACCGAAGACCATTCGTATACTGAAGGGGACGATAATTCGATCATTGTAAATACAAAGTCCGTGGGTGGTGTTGCAGATGTAAAACTGGTGAAGCTTTTAAAAGATTTGCGGAAAAAAGTTGCCAATAAACTAGGTGTTCCCCCTTTTGCAGTTTTTCAAGATCCATCTATAGATGACATGGCTTTAAAATATCCTATGGATCTAGACGAACTGTCTAAAGTTCATGGAGTTGGTGAAGGAAAAGCACGTAAATTTGGAAAAGATTTTGTAATACTAATTAAGAGCTACGTAGAAGAATACGACATTTTACGTCCCGATGATTTAATTGTAAAAAGTACAGGTGTCAACTCGGGTTTGAAACTTTATATCATTCAAAATACAGATCGTAAACTACCATTGGAAGATATTGCCAAATCCAAAGGACTGAAAATAGATGAACTGATCAAAGAAATGGAAGCTATTATTTTTTCTGGAACGAAGTTGGATGTCAATTACGCATTGGATGATTTGTTAGACGAAGAGCAACAAGAAGAAATCTACGAATATTTTATGGAGGCAGAATCCGATAATATCCAAGATGCTATTGACGAATTTGATGGTGAATATGATTTTGATGAACTGCGATTGATGCGTATCAAATTTATCAATGAAGTAGGGAACTAGGTCTGATTGTTATGATAATGAGGTTACATGGTGAAAATCGTTAATACAATACCCAAAATAATTGCGGTAAATTTTTGAACATTAAACTTGTGATTTTCTGAACTTTCAAACAAAATGATTGTAGAGATATGTAAGAATACTCCAATAATCAAAGCAGTAATCTCAGACGCATAGGTTGTAAAAAAAATAATTTTGTCTCCCACTAAAATTCCCAATGGACTCATTAATCCAAAGAAAAGCAAAAACGTAAAGGTTATTTTTTTTGAGTACTTTGTTTGTATTAAAAAAGTGGTCAATACAATCGCAATTGGTAGTTTGTGGACAATAATGGCCCACAGCAAGTTGTCTCCAGCATTGTGAATTGGCAATCCTTCAGAAAAAGCATGAATACACAAACTGACAAATAATAAAGTAGGAAAACGTTTGTCATGTGTATGAATATGTACATGCCCGTGTTCAGCACCTTTCGAAAATGATTCCAAAATCGATTGAACAATAATTCCGATTAGAATGTAAATCCCAATCCATTTATAGTCATTTCCATCAACATAAACCTCTGGAAGCAAATGCAGTATAGTGACAGAAAGTAAATAGGCACCACTAAAGGCTAGTAATAATTGTATAAATTTCTTACTCGGTTTCAATACAAAAACCAATGCAGTACCCAGGATTACGGCAAATATCAGTAGAATATAACTCATTTATTTGGCAACTAAAATTAAACGATCAGACGTATTTTTTTCAAAAGTAGACAAATTATAATCACCAAAAATTTCAACCAATTGAAAACCAACTTTATTGAAGAAAGAAGTCATTTTTGGAAGATCTAAAAATTTAACACGTTCAGTGTAGGAATGATCAGCACCATTAGTTGTAAAAGAGATATTTTTAATAATAAACCCCTCTTTAATTTCACGTTGAATATAAAAGGTAATGTCATCTACTATTTTTGTTTCCTCTTTGACCAAGGTCGCCTCAAGTTTTGTTGCATTTAGAAAATCAAACACAAAAAAGCCGTCTTTTTTTAACCCTTTTTTGATACTGTTCAAAACTTTTAGATCTTCTTGGTCATCTTCAAAATATCCAAAACTTGTAAAAAGGTTAAAAATCGCATCGTATTGATGATCAATAGGGTCTCTCATATCCCAAACTTCAAAACGTAAAGTTTCATTTTCGAACTGTTTTGCATGAGAAATACTTTTTTCAGACAAATCACCTCCAGTGACATTATAGCCTAGGGAATTTAAAAAGATGGAATGACGCCCCTTACCACAGGGTAAATCGGCAACATGTGCACCTTTTGGAAGTCCCAAAAAGCGTGTAATATTTTGCATAAATAATTGAGCATCAGAATTATTCCTATTTTTATACAGGATATGATAGTAGGGGGTATTGAACCATTCTGTAAACCAATCTTTTGTTTTCATAAGTTTTAAAAGTCTGTAAAAGTAACTAAAACTAATGGCTTGCAAAATGATATTTGGAAACTTTGAAATATCATTTTTATAAAATGTATTTTTGCAAAGAATTTTACAATATGGAAAAAGATTTTAAAATGGTGGCTACCACCATGTTTGGCTTAGAGGGTGTTTTGGCAAATGAGTTGACGAACCTAGGTGCAAAAGACGTAACAGAAGCAGTCAGAAGTGTCTCTTTTAAAGGAGATACGGGTTTTTTATACAAAGCAAATATTGCTTTAAGAACGGCTATTCGTATTTTAAAACCGATTAAGGTTACAAAAATCTATGATGAAGAAGATTTATATGACGCTGTAAAAAAAGTAAAATGGGAACAATATTTAGACATTGATGGCACTTTTGCGATTGGTGCTGTATCCAATTCTGTGAATTTACCCAATCATTCGCATTACATCGCATTAAAATCTAAAGATGCCATTGCCGATTATTTTCGAGATAAATTTGGTAAAAGACCTAATGTAGATGTTGACTATCCTGATTTGAAAATTCACATTCATATCAAAAACGATTACTTGACTATTTCACTTGATTCTTCTGGAGATTCATTGCACAAGCGAGGGTATAGAACCGCAACGAATATTGCACCTATCAACGAAGTTTTGGCTGCTGGAATGGTTTTGTTATCGGGCTACCGAGGTGATGAAAACTTTATTGATCCGATGTGTGGTTCAGGGACGATTTTAATTGAAGCTGCCATGATTGCAAATAATATTCCTGCAAACATCAACCGAAAACGTTTTGGGTTTGAAACTTGGAAAGATTATGACGAAGAGTTGTATTTTATCATTCAAGATGCCTTGCTCAAAAAAATTACCAGTTCTCATTTTAAAATTATGGGTTTTGACAAAGCTCCTTCTGCCATTCAAAAAGCAGAAGCGAATATCAAAGCAGCAAATTTAGAGGAGTTTGTTGGGGTGCACCATGTGAATTTTTTCAATTCTAAAAAAGAAGTTTTTGGAAATACAACGATGATTTTCAACCCTCCTTATGGAGAGCGTTTAAGTTTAGATACCAACGAATTTTATGGGAAAATAGGGGATACCTTGAAGCACCATTATCCGGGTTGTTCTGCCTTATTGATTACCTCAGATATTCAAGCCTTAAAGAATGTAGGTTTGAGAACTTCAAAGAGAATCCCACTTAAGAACGGGGATTTAGATTGTCGGTATGTAAAATACGAATTGTATGAAGGTTCTCGTAAATTTAAGAAATATCAACAAGATTATCCTTCAGATAATACTAGTGAAACGGAAGACTGAACTGATTCATCTTATTTTAAAACCAATTCAACCCACTTTTTAGGATTTTCCAACATTGGGAAATGACCACAATGGTTTATCCATAATAATGTGTTGTTTGGGATTTCTGCCGATAACAATTCTGCAATTGCTGCAACTGCAACCGGATCATTTTTAGCCCATATAATTTTGGTTGGAATTGACGTTTCTTTCAATGCTCCAATCCATCGATGCCAAAAAGTATAGCGTTCTACCATATAAGAACTCAGTAAGTGAATTACTTTTCGACCATTATTGTGTTCTATTTGAGTCCAGATTTCCATCAATTCTTCATCAGTCGCTTGCCTTTTGTCAAAATAGACATTCCGGATATTCCTTTTAAAGATGGGGAAGCGCATCAGTTTTGAAACCCATTTCCCAGTGTATTTGTTTTTTAATAATTTCTGAATGGTGCGCAATTGGGACAATTCGATATGCACAGAACCATTGCAAAGAAGCAGTTGGTCTATTTCTAAATTGATTTGCTTCCTATTGTGTCTTGCGATAATCTCAGTACAAACACTGGTGCCATAGTCGTGTGCCAAAAGGGTTACTTTTTGAACACCCAATTGTTTCCAAACTTCCAATGCAACGTCAGCTTGTTCAATAAGCGAATACGAATAATCCAAAGGTTTGTCAGAAAATCCGTAGCCTAGGTGATCGTGGAGTATGACTCGATATGTTTTTGCCAATTCTGGCAAGACTTTGTAGTAATCAAAGGAAGAAGTGGGGTAGCCATGTAAAATGACGAGTGTTTCTCTAGGATTTTCTTCTGATGGTTTTGAAATTGAAGTGTCAATAACAAAAATATTTTTACCGAAAACAGTTCTAAATTCTCCCTTATTTCTCCATTCTTGAGCCGTCATATTTGTTTCAAATTTTCTAACGACAATGTAGTGATTTTTATGTAATTTTGAAATTCAATGTTCCGTTGACCTAGCCTTTTTTTGAAGTGATTGTAATCGTATTTTTATAAGTGAAACATCTCTTAGGTCATGGAACGAGAAACACACATAAAATTATTTTTTTGCAACACTTTATAGATCTTATACTACCCATTCCTATTCAGAAGACGTTTACCTATTCGGTAACCGAAGACGAAGCGAATTTTTTGAAAAAAGGGATGCGTGTGGCAGTTTCTTTCGGTAAAACAAAGATGTACACTGGGTTGGTTTTTAACATTCATCAAATGGCACCTACGCTGTATGATGCAAAAGAGATTCATCAAATTTTAGATGAAGAACCCTTGGTCAATGAGCAGCAATTACAGCACTGGAGTTGGATTTCAGACTATTATATGTGTTCGTTGGGCGAGGTGTATAGAGCTTCTTTGCCCTCCGCATTTCTGCTGGAAAGTGAAACAATAATTATTAAAAGTGATGTTCCAATTGACGAATCAATATTACTCGATGACGAATTTTTAGTCTACGAAGCTTTACAGCATCAATCTCAATTAACGCTTCATCAAGTTGCTGCTATTTTAGGGAAGAAAAAAGTAATGCCGATTGTCAACACATTGATTCAGAAATCGGCCATAAGCATTCAAGAAGAAATCTACGAGCAATACAAACCCAAATTGGTCAAGTATGTTCGATTGCATCCCGATTATTCGTCAGATGCTTCTTTAGAAAAACTATTAGAAACACTTTCAAAAGCAAAAAAACAACGAGAAGCTGTTCTTGGCTTTTTCCAATTATTGTCTTCCAAAAAACCGATAAAAGCAAAAGATTTAGAAGTTAAAGCAGCCGTTTCTTCGAGTGTTTTAAAGTCGTTAGTTGACAAAAATATCTTTGAGTTTTACGAAATACAAATTGACAGAATCAGCTTTGTTGGAGACACCAATGATTTGAAGCAACTCAATGAATTTCAACAGGTTGCATTACAAGAGATCAAAGACAGTTTTCAAAAAAAAGATGTGACTCTGTTGCACGGAATTACAAGTTCTGGAAAAACAGAAGTCTATACCAAATTGATTCAAGAAGTACTTGATACTGGAAAACAGGTTTTATTTTTATTGCCTGAGATCGCATTAACAACACAAATTATTACTCGTTTACAAGTATATTTTGGAGACCAAATTTCAGTTTTTCATTCAAAATATTCGATCAACGAAAGGGTCGAAGTGTGGAAAAATGTTTTGGAAAATAAATCAAAAGCACGCATTATTTTGGGGGCCAGGTCTTCTATTTTTTTACCATTTTCGAACCTAGGACTCATTGTCGTTGATGAAGAACACGAAACTTCCTACAAACAGTTTGAACCTTCTCCGAGGTACAATGCTCGCGATGCAGCTATTGTTTTGGCAAAGATTCATAAATCAAAGATTCTTTTAGGTTCTGCTACTCCATCATTAGAGACTTCTTTTAATGCTGCTCAAAACAAATATGGTTTGGTACCTCTAAATCGACGTCATGGCAATGTACAATTGCCAAAAATCGAATTGATTGATATCAAAGAGAAGCAGCGTAAAAAAGAAATGAAAGGTCATTTTTCCGATCGAATGCTTCTATTGATTCAGGAAGCTTTGGAAGCAAAAGAACAAGTCATTTTATTTCAAAATAGACGAGGATATTCCCCCGTTGTAGAGTGCAAAACCTGTGGTGTTTCTCCAGAATGTCCAAATTGTGATGTGACCTTAACTTTTCATAAATTCAAACACGAATTGCGTTGTCACTATTGCAACTATCAGCGTGCCATGCCAAATAGCTGTGGTGCTTGTGGTAGCAATACTTTAGATACTAAAGGTTTTGGGACAGAACAAATTGAGATGGAGCTTAAAACTTTATTTCCTGATTATACGATTGGGAGAATGGATTTGGACACTACACGTGGTAAGCATGGGTATCAGAAAATCATAGGAGCCTTTGAAGCTAGGGAAATAGATGTATTGGTAGGCACCCAAATGCTTTCTAAAGGATTGGATTTTGAAAATGTATCTTTGGTTGGAATTTTGAATGCGGATAGCATGTTGAATTTTCCTGATTTTAGAGCTCATGAGCGAGCATATCAAATGATGGTACAAGTTTCGGGTAGGGCAGGGAGAAGTAAAAAACAAGGAAATGTAGCCATTCAGACTTTTAACCCCAATCATCAAATATTGCAACAAGTTTCTACGACAAGCTATTTAGCTATGTACAAGGAACAATTGCAAGAACGTTGGCAATACAAATACCCTCCGTACTTTAGATTGATTAAAATCACTTTAAAACATCGAGATTACAACAAGGTAGATAGTGGGATAGATTGGTTAGCAAAAGCCTTGCAACAATCCTTTGGAGAGTTTGTGTTGGGGCCATCTGCACCTGCTGTTTCCCGTATTCGAAATCAATATATTAAAAATTTGGTGATAAAAATTCCACCAAAGCAGTCGTTAGCTAATACTAAAAATCAGATTCTCAAAATTAGAAATACCTTTGAAGCAGTAAAAGATTATAGACCCATCCGTTTTATTATTGATGTGGATGCCTATTAGCAAATCTCTGAAATCGATTCATTGAACAAGCTATCCAATAAATATTTTTTCCCCGAAGCAACCTTTTTCATCGTTCTGTAGTCTATATAGTGTAGGCCATTAAAAACGCACCAAAATTTGAAAATAATTTCATTGCATACCCATCAAACTTCGCTGATTCAAAAGGCGATTAAGAACGACAGAGAGGCACAACAATATCTGTTTGATCAATATGCTCCAAAAATGTTGGGTGTTTGTAGGCAGTATGTAAAAGACATGCATCATGCAGAAGATTTGTTGTTGCAAGGATTTTTAAAGGTGTTTACCAATTTACACACCTTTAAAAACGAAGGAAGTTTTGAAGGTTGGATTCGTAGAATCATGGTCAACACCTGTATTTCACACCTCCGAAAAAAGAATTTGATCGATGTATCAGAGGAAGACCGTATTTTTAATGATGCTTCAACCCAAAGTCTTGAAAACACCTCTGTTGCAGACATTCAAAAAATTATCGATGCTTTGCCAGATGGTTATAAAATGGTGTTTAATTTATTCGCAATAGAAGGGTATAAGCATTCAGAAATTGCTTTAAAACTCGGTATTTCTGAAAGTACCTCCAAATCTCAATTGTTCAAGGCACGTAAACTATTACAACAAAATTATTACACAATGAATCAAACTGCTCATGGAAACAAATAAGATAGACAAAAGTATTCAAAACAAATTGAAAGACAGAACTTTTGAGCCATCTTCTTCGGCTTGGGATCGCTTATCAGTACAATTAGATACACAAGCTTCTCCAAAGAATTTTTCTTGGGCAAAGTATCTTGGGATAGCCGCTAGTATTTTGGTACTCCTTTCCGTCGGGGGATCGTTTTTTATGAATTCAACCGATCCCATCTCTAAAGACCAAGTAATTGTAAAACAGGAGATAGATACACGCCTTAACACGAAAATCACACATATTCCAGTCGAGAAGGGCGACATTATAATTACGGGTACAAAACAAAAAGAACTACAAAAAAGTACAGAAGTAAAAAAAGATCCAACAAATCCTTCTCAGGAATTTCTAGCAATAGAAGACCTCATTTCAGAAAAGGATTCTATTGAAAAGACAATAGTAATCACAAATATTGATGAAATTGTAAAGGAGTCAGAAGTGGCTTTTGTTCAACAAGAAATTTTTGAGAACACTCCTAAAAGCAGTATTCAAGTCAATAGCCAAGACTTATTGTATGCAGTGACGCATTCTCAAAACGAAATTGCTACCTACTACGCTAAAAACAATACGGATAGACAATCGGTATTGAAAACAATACAAGATGAACTCAACAAAGCGAATTTAAAAGTAGACCCGAAAACGATTTTAGCCGAAGTCGAAAGAACCCTTTTGGAAGAAACCTTTGAAAATAACTTTTTAGCGCTATTAAAGAAAAATATTTCATCACTTGCAACTGCCGTTGTTAGTAGAAATAACAACTCAACAAAAAATTGAGTTACACAGACTCATAACAACAAATTTAAATCCTATTAAATGAAAAAAGTTTTATTCCTCTTGGTGCTCTTGGTGACAGTTAGTGCGTATTCTCAACAAAAAATATTTGAAAAAGAAGTAAGCAAAATTTCTAAAGAAATTGAAAACATTACCAAAATTCAAAAAGATTCATTAAAAACCAAGGTAGCCAAGATTCAAACACGTTTGGATCAAGGAAAAATCACAAAGACCACTGCAGCTTCTTTAAAAAATGAAGCAGCAAGCTATCATGCAAAAAGAATTGAAGAGCAGGTTAGTGAGCAAGAACAATTGCTTCAAAAGTTGGTACAAGAAAAAACCAACGGTAACATTGCCAGTATGGAGGATACAAATAGAACGTTTCAAATAGGGAAGACTACTTTTCGATTGTCAGTAGATAGTGAGGATGAGGGTTCCATAGATATGGATTTTGATGAAGATAGAAAGAGTAGAAAGAAAGAACCAAAGTACAGAAGAACGACAAGTCAATTTGTGTTTGCTATGGGGGTTAATAATGTTCTTCAAGACCATGAAATCGGTTCTTTAAATCATTCAGAATATCAGTTTTGGAGATCTCATTTTTATGAAATTGGATATACCCGAAAAATGCGAATTGATAAAACTCCTTCTCAACTGTACTTCAAATATGGTTTGTCATTTTTGTGGAATAATCTTCGTCCAACAAACAATCAGCAGCATTTGGTAGAGGGAGAGAGCACTCTCTTGGTAACAAGAATTTATGAAAATTTGTCTGAAAGTAGATTGCGCCATGTACAAATGATTTTTCCAATACATTTGGAATGGGATCTGTCCAAAAATAGAATTAATAATGATGGTTATGTGGGCGATCGAAGCAATAGATCGTTTCGTTTTGGAATTGGGGGCTTTGTTGGATTTAAATTGGGTACTCGACAATATTTAGAATATAAAAAAAATGAGGGGGTTGCTATTGAAGAAGTACAATATGATAACTTTAATATGAATACTGTCAACTATGGCTTGAGTAGTTACATTGGATATAAATCGACAAGTTTGTATGTTAAATATGATCTAAATCCCTTATTTAAAAACACCACAGTACGAAACATTTCACTTGGAGTGCGTTTGGATCTGAATTAATGTGGTGCAAATAGTTATGCACATCTTTTATTTTAGACCTGTTTTAACCAGAAGTTCTCGCATTGATAGATTCAAAAAAAGCTTTTAAAATATTGTGAATAAGATGTTTTAAATACCAAAAAAGTTCCTATATTTGCAGCCTTAAAAATAATCAATAAATATTTAATTATGAATCATTACGAAACTGTTTTCATTTTGAATCCCGTTTTATCTGATACTCAGATAAAGGAAACAGTACAAAAGTTTGAGGACTATTTGGTTTCTAGAGGAGCTGAAATGGTATCTAAAGAAGATTGGGGCTTAAAAAAATTAGCTTACCCAATTCAAAAGAAAAAAAGTGGTTTTTATCACTTATTTGAGTACAAAATTTCTGGTGAAGAGATTTCAGCGTTTGAATTAGAATTTAGAAGAGATGATAGCATTATGCGCTACCTTTCTGTTAGATTGGACAAACATGCTGCAGCTTGGGCAGAAAAAAGAAGCGAACGTGTTAAATCTACAAAAAAATAAGACATGGCATCAATAGAACAACAAGCAAAAGGAGGAAAGTCTGCAGACGTTAGATATTTAACTCCCTTAGACATTGACACTAAGAAAGAAGCAAAATACTGTAGATTTAAGAAAAAAGGTATCAAGTATATCGATTATAAAGATGCAGACTTCTTAATGTATTTAGTAAACGAACAAGGTAAAATTTTACCAAGACGTTTAACAGGAACATCATTAAAATATCAACGTAAAGTTGCGCAAGCAATTAAAAGAGCGCGTCATTTAGCGTTAATGCCTTACGTTGGAGATATGTTAAAATAATAAAGAAGTAGAGATATGGAATTGATATTAAAACAAGACGTAGAAAATTTAGGATTTCAAGACGATGTTGTAACTGTGAAAAACGGATACGGTAGAAACTTTTTAATCCCTACAGGACAAGCGGTTTTAGCTACTTCATCTGCAAAGAAAGTCTTAGCAGAGAATTTAAAACAAAGAGCTTACAAAGAAGCAAAATTAATTGAAGATGCAAATGTAATTGCTGAATCAATTAAAGGATATGAAATTAAAATTGCATCTAAAGTAGGTTCAGGAGACAAATTATTTGGATCTGTAAACAACATCGACTTAGCTGCAGCATTGGCAAAAGCAGGAACAGATATTGATAAGAAATTTATCAAAGTTGTTGGTGGTTCTGTGAAAAGATTAGGGAAGTATGAAGCTTCTGTGCGTTTGCATAGAGCCGTAGTTGCTGACATTACTTTTGAAGTAATTGCTGAATAAGCATTCACTTTCAATATTAGTTAAAAAAAGCTCGTTAGAAATAACGAGCTTTTTTATTTTTGTATCAAGTTAGATTTTTTTTTCAAAAAGAGAAAACTACTGGCAAAGATTCCCAATAATTTTTATGAATAGGAAAACTCATTATGAAATACAGACAGCTTACCAAAGAACAATTTGAAAATTTGCACGAAGAGTTTGCACGTTTTTTAGCTTCACAAAGTATCGATGCTAAAGAATGGAAACAGATCAAGGCAGAGAAACCAACTATTGCAACAGACGAAATGAATGTGTTTTCAGACGTAGTTTGGGATGATGTGCTAACTAGAACTCAGTATTTAGAACATTTTTCTGAAACTACTGCGAATTTATTCAAATGTGAAGACGATGAAATTCATAGGATTGTAATTAAGATCAATTGGGATATCAATCTACTAGAACAAAAAGGTTTTGAATGGTTGATGCAAAACCCTATGGACAACTCTGTTGATATCTTTAAAGGTTCTAAGCCTTATCAAGGAGAACGTAATGTCGAATTGTTTGATTTAATTGAAAAGGGAAGTTCCGTTTCTAAAGGAGAAATTTTTGATTATTTCAATCAGTTGGTTTCATAAACACTAGATTCCTTTTTTCGCAATTTTTTACTCATATTTTGAAATCATAATTTTTTTCTTTTTTTTAATCAAACTCGCTGTTTTTAGCGATTTTATTGTGTTTTAGCTACAATTTTAAAAATCAAAAAATTGACTAATTAATTCAATATTGAATATTATTACATATATTTCTTTCATATATGAAATATTTTACGTATATGCATTTTTTTTGTAAATTTGATTTGTTTTGCAACGAAGCAATAACGGCCAAATTTTAAGATCATTAACGCACTATCAGTATTAAAAGACAACCAGAATTTAGAAAAACAGCTGTATAAAGTTGTAAAATTCTTCTCAAAAAAAGTAGAAAAATCATTCAAAGAAAGCTTGAGTTTTAAAATAGCTTTAGAGGTTATTTGGTCTAAAAATATTGCAAACAAGCAGATTTGTAATGAAGGTGGATTAAAATTAATTCGATCATAAGATGGATACATATAAAAAGTCCTCTGAATTAGGTCAAGATTTAATTTTAGCCTACCTGAAGAGCAGAATGAAAGAAAAAAAAGTCACACAAAACAAACTTGCAGAGATATTGCAAATAGGAGTGACAACCCTATATCGGTATTTTAAGAAAGAAACCCCAATGCCTTTAGGTGTTTACTTAGAAATATGTGGAGCTTTAGAATTGCGACCTTATTTGATACCCTCAGAAAAAGACAATACCGAAATGCAAAGAATGTTTTTTAGTTAACTACATTAGTAGTAAAAAAGCATTCATAATTTTTAATACGCTATATGGAGTGAAGCTATTTTCATGATGTATAGCGTAATTTTTTAAGGATATTTTTTCTTCTTAAAAATTAAAGTCTTCGAGTTTTTAAAAGAACTACGAATACAATATCAAAAATACCCCCAACAGAATCCCTGCTAAAGGAATCATTTTTTTTCGCTTGTTTTTTTCTTTAAAGACAAGACCACCCACCACTACAGCAATGAGTATTTGACTACGTTTGATTGCAGATAAGAGCATTATCAAGGCTTCTGGATCTTGTAGAGCTTTAAAATAGAAATAATCTGCCATTTGTAATAAGACACCAACCGCAACGATAGACCATCGCCAGAAAAAAGGGTCGCGTTTTTTCGGAAAAGGAAACCAGGTTACTATTACAATAGCGAATAATAGCAGCACTGTATAGCTACAAAACCAAAATTGTAAGGTTTGCGGATTCAATACCAAACGCTGAATTAAGAACTTGTCATACAAGCCACTAGAGGCTCCTAGGAATGTTGCTCCAATAATGGCAAAAACCCATTTGTTTCTTTTAAAGTAGATCCCCTCTTTCTTTCCTATTTTAGAATATCCAAGAACAGACAAAATAATAAGTATAAAGCCAACCCATTGTATTCGGTTGGGTTGTTCATTATAAATTAAAATGGCACCGATAAAAGTAAAAAAAGGTCCAGCAGAACGTATCGGTGTCACAATAGTCAAGGGTAGATGTTTTAAGGCTTGATAGGCCAAGATCCAGGAAGTTGTCATCATCACCGCCTTTACAAAAATAAAACCATGAGTTTCCCATGGAATAGGAGTAATGTAAAGGCCAACTTGTTGTGTATATTCAGGAAAAAATAGAGAGCCTAGATAACAAGGAGCTAATATCAAAAAACCTGAAAAAACAGTACCCAAAAGTACTGGTAATACAGCGTTGCCTTGAACAGCATGTTTTTTACATAAATTATGCAGTCCTAAAAAAAGTGCAGCCAATAAACCCAAATACATCCACATGGCGCGAATATAGTTTTTAAAGGTATTTGATGATTAGAATAGTTGTATTTTTTTAATAGAAAGGATTCTTCGAGATGATGTCTGGGAGTTTCTTATAAAATTTAGATTTTTGATCTTTTCAGGTCAAAATGAAACGAGTGAACTCTATGGCTCTGCTTCAAGCTTTGCTCGTTTCAAGATTTTTTTATTCACACCACAAAAAATCAGTAGAAAGAGATTTATAAGCTTCGTTGAGCTACTAAAATTCGTGCCGCTGTTCCTTGGTAGAAGAGGCGCTTAATAATTGATTAAAGGTTCTAATCAGATCAAAGTTCGTGGTAATCTGTTCAGAAACCCCAATGCCAGTAACTCCTGTTTTTAAAATTTCGGTCACATCAGTGGTGGTGATCCCACCAAATCCAATCATGGGTGTTTCTGTTTCTAAGGACTCTAAGATGGCTTTATACCCTTTCAAACCCATAGCTGGATGAATATTCTCTTTGATTTCTTTATTTCTAAAGGGAGTCAAACAAATATAATCCACTTCGTTCTTAATATGATTTTTACACTCTTGTAGGGTGTTTGCAGTTCCTCCAATCATTTGCCATAAGGTGTACAAATGCATCCTAACGATAGTAGGGCAGGAGTCATTTTTTTCTAAACGAACTCCATCCGCTTTGATGTCTTTTGCAATTTTATAATGTCCATTAAGAATCAATCGTGTTTGAAAATGCGAAGTAATTTCTCGAGCAGCTGCTGCGGTTTCTAAAATTTTTTTATCGGAAACATTTCTTAAACACAATTCGACTAACTCCGCACCAGAAGTACAAGCTTTTTGAATGTTTTCTAAATGCTCTTTCGGAGAGTTTCCTTGAGAAATATAATGTAGCTTGGGAATGATCATAACGATATTGAGACTATTCGAGAATGTTCCATAAAATTTGACTCCAAACGTTTTAGCGCTGGATGCATCTTTTCTGCATAAATCACAAACTGGCATTTGTGTATGCTTTGAGTAATTGAAATCAAATCGGCAGTTGATGTTCCTTGTGCTAAAAAATCGGCATCATCAATGCTTAAAATCTTGACTTGTGTCGTATTTACTCCCTCCAGCAAAAGCAACTTATTCATTTGTTTGGTTGTAGAGATCAAAATATCAACACCTTCAAAAATTTCTGATTTTAACAAATCAATATGAGATTTTTCATCTGCTAGATAAACACGTACATCGGTGTATCTTGTGTATTTTGAAAACTCTTCATAGATTTCCAATGCATCATCATTTGAGCCTACAAGAACAATAGCTCTGGGTGCGGTACCAAACTCTTCACATTTAATTTTGTGCAAAGTGGTTAAAATCAAAGTAGTTGTTTTTCCAAGATCTTTTTCGGCTATACAAAAAACACTGGTTCCGCTTTTTATGGTTGGAATACTCGCTTTCTGAAAGGGAGTAGGACTGGTGATTTCTTTAGAATCAAGAAAGGCTTTAAGATGTGGGTGTAATTTTTTAAATGGCATAGGAAATAAAAAAATATGTTGTCAAATAATTGCAGCAAATGTACAACTTAATTGGCGTAGATATTTTATCTATTGATTCACATAAAGGATTTTACTTTCATTGTGAGATTATTTTTACAGGTTCTCTGTAAATGCAAATTGGTATTGTGTGCTCATGCTATTTATTAGATTTTTGTATTTTTACTAACGAAAATGAATTGTTCATACCCCATAGTAAAAAATTGCAATTTTTCATTTTTATAAAATCGTAAATACTTGACATTAATTAGATTGAAACTGACTGTAAAGATTCTGTATATAGATTATAAACAATAAATTGACTTTAGTTTTGTACTATAATTTATATTATGTTAAATAGAGTTTTTAAACAAGCTGTGATAACTCAATCTTCCCCCTTCTATTCAGATTAGTGAAAACATAAAAAGAAATATTTCTTGTGTGCTTAAATTCAATATTTTTGCATAAATATGTGTAGAATGGTTTTAGAAGTAATTTACGAGGATGAATACTGCATTTGTATCAGTAAACCGAATAATGTAGTGGTGCATCATTCATATCTTTCAAGAAATGTTGCCGATGAAGAATCATTATTGCAATTGTTGGAAGCACAATTTGGTAAAAAAATGTATCCTGTACACCGACTGGATCGTAAAACTTCGGGCATCATCTTGTTGGCTAAAGAGACAAGCTATGTCGCTAAATTTCAGGAATTATTTACCCTTGGAGAAATTCAAAAAACCTACTATGGGGTTGTTCGAGGACACGCTCCAGAATCAAAAATTATCGATACCCCTGTGAAGGGAAAAGATGGAAAATCTCATAAAGAAGCACTTACCCATTTAAAAACGCTGGAGACTATCGTTTTGGACATTCCAGTTAGACCCTATCACACCTCACGTTATAGTTTAGTAGAATTACAGCCAAAGACGGGAAGAATGCATCAATTGAGAGCGCATACGCTCAAAATCAGTCATCCTTTAATTGGTGATGCAAAATATGGGGACAAACACCATGATATCATGTTTGAAAGAAATTTTGGTTGGAAAAATTTATTTTTGCATGCTGGAAGCTTGGTCTTTAAACATCCCTATACAGAAGAACTTTTAAACTTAAAAAGCAAATTCCCAGAAGATTGGAATTCTCTTTTTAGAGAGTTTCAATGGAAAAATCCACATGAATAAAGTGTTATTCTTCAATTACTTTTAACACTAATTTTCCGTTTTTTTCACCAGAAAAAAGACGCTCATAGGTTTCTTGAAAATTCTCAATTCCCTCATAAATGTCTTCTCTAGATTTTAATTTTCCTTCTTTCAACCAAGCTCCCATTTCTTTGGCTGCAATCCCAAAATCTTTGATATAGTCCATTACCACCATACCTTGCATGGTAGAACGGGTGACTAAAAGAGATAAATAATTGCTTGGTCCGTTTATTTTGTGCTTGTTGTTGTACTGTGATATTGCTCCACAGATAACAACTCTGGCATGCATTCGTAATTTACTCAAAGCAGCATCTAAAATCATTCCTCCTACGTTGTCGAAAAAAACATCAACTCCCCTAGGACATTTTTTCTTTAATGCTGTGTAAATATTTTCTGACTTGTAATCAATCGCTTCATCAAATCCCAACTCATTGATAAGATATTCACATTTATTTTGACCTCCAGCAATTCCAATTACGGTACAGCCTTTGATTTTTGCAATCTGACCAACAATACTTCCAACAGCGCCAGCAGCTCCAGAAACTAAAACAATATCTCCTTCTTTAATTTTTCCAACTTCGGTAATTCCAAAATAAGCAGTCATACCTGGCATTCCCAAGGTCCCTAAATACATTGGCATGGAGGCCAAACCCTCATCAACTTTATACCACCCATCTCCGTTTCCAATGGCATATTGCTGAACTCCTCCCCAACTTGTTACACAATCTCCAATTTCAAATTTTGAATTATTATGGGTAGCAATCACTTTTCCAATAGAACCCGAACGCATTACATCTCCTACAGCAACGGGAGGAATATATGATTTTGTATCATTCATCCAACCCCGCATAGCAGGATCCAATGAGATATAATGATGCTGAACGAGGATTTCTCCATGCTGTAATTCAGGTACGGGATGCTCTTGTAGTTCCCAAGTTGCTGCATCTGGAGTTCCTAGGGGTCTTTTCTTAAATATGATTTGTTTATTGTTCATTGGGGGTTGTTTTGTGCCTAAATATACTATTTTTTAATAATTCAGCAGTAATTTTAAATGTTTTTCAAAACTACTTTTTGCCAAATACTGATTTTCTAAATCTCCTTGAAAAGGAATGGGTGTCTCTAAACTCCCAACTCTTTTGACTGGTGCATCTAGATATTCAAAACAGTTTTCAGTAATCAATGCAGATATATCGCTTGCAATTCCGCCAAAAAGAGAGTCTTCTTGAAGTATGATTGCTTTCCCCGTTTTTTGAACCGATGCATACAGCGTTTCTACATCCAAAGGTTGTAAAGTTCTCAAATCGATCAAATCTGCAGCAATCGAGGGATTTTTTTCTAAAGTATCTAAAGCCCAGTGTACCCCTGCTCCGTAGGTTATGATTGTAATTTGACTTCCTGACTTGATTAGATTTGCTTTTCCGATTTCAATGGTGAAATACTCCTCACTGACTTCTTGATAAATTGAACGATACAAAGCTTTGTGTTCAAAAAATAAAACAGGATTTGGATCATTAATCGCTTCTGCCAACAAGCCTTTGGCATCTTGAGGAAAAGCTGGATACACGACTTTTAGTCCTGGTGTCTTGGTAAACCATGCTTCGTTGGTCTGGCTGTGAAAAGGGCCCGCTCCTACTCCGGCTCCACATGGCATTCGTATGACCACATCTGCTTTTTCGTTCCAGCGATAATGTGATTTTGCTAATAAATTTACCACGGGATTAAAACCTGAGGTTACAAAATCTGCAAATTGCATTTCCATCATCACTTTCATTCCGTTTACAGACAAGCCATATGCAGTTGCAACAATTGCCGACTCGCAAATCGGTGTATTTCGAACCCTCGCCTCTCCGAATTTCTCTAAAAATCCGTCTGTAATTTTAAAAACTCCTCCGTAACTGGCAATATCTTGTCCCATCAAAATCAATTCATCGTATTTTTCCATGGATTGAAAAAGCCCTTCTGAAATGGCATCTACAAAACGAATGTTCTTCTTGTGTGGAGAAGGAACTATTTCTTGAAACAAATGCTCTTTAAAGACATCTGCCAATTCTGTTTCTACATTGGGAACAATTTTTTCTTCTTCAAAGGCAATGGTTAGGTGGGCATCGATTTCAGATTTTATTTCTGAATGTAAACTTGCAATCATTTCAGGAGTTAGACAGTCTTTCTCCAATAAATATTTTTCAAAATTGATAAGTGGATCTTTGGTTTTCCATTCCTGAATTAATTCTTGAGGTACATAGGAAGTACCACTAGCTTCCTCATGTCCGCGAAGACGAAAGGTTTTAAATTCGATTAAAACAGGTCTTGGATTGTTTCGAACACTTTCTGCAATTTTTGAAACTTTGGAATACACTTCCAAAATATCGTTTCCTTCTATAATGTGACTTTCCATTCCATACCCAATTCCTTTATCGGCTAAATGTTCGCAATTGAATTGTTCACTTGTAGGGGTTGACAGTCCGTACCCATTATTTTCGATACAAAACAATACGGGGAGCTTCCAAACAGAAGCAACATTTAAGGCTTCGTGAAAATCCCCTTCACTGGTGCCTCCATCTCCAGTAAATACTGCACAAACTTGTTTACGATTTTTAATTTTATTGGCTAATGCAATACCGTCTGCAACTCCAAACTGAGGCCCTAAGTGAGAAATCATTCCTACAATATGATACTTTTGTGTTCCAAAATGAAAACTCCGGTCTCTTCCTTTTGTAAAGCCGTTCATCTTTCCTTGCCATTGCGAGAACAATCGGGAGAGTGGGATTTTTCGAGTAGTAAAGACGCCCAAGTTTCGATGCATAGGCAACATGTACTCATCTGGCTGAAGTGCCATAGCAACTCCAACTGAGATGGCTTCTTGTCCAATTCCTGAAAACCACTTCGAAACTTTTCCTTGACGCAATAAAATCAACATCTTTTCCTCGATCAAGCGAGGTTTTAACATGTTTTCATACAATTCAATCAAGGTCTCTTTTGAAAAGGAATACGTACTATCGTTGGATTTATAAAACATGTAAGTTTTTGTTTGTTGGTATACAAACATAAAAAATCCTCATCAAATGATGAGGATTTAATAATAAATATGTTCGATAATCTATAATTCTTTAAAAATAGCGTGCATCATTCGTTTTTTATCGTTGATGCTTTCTTCCAACGCAATCATGGTTTCTGTTCTATTGACCCCAGGAATTTCATCAATAGCATAAATAATATCTTTGGCATCTGATGTTCCTTTAGCTCTTACTTTACAGAAAATATTATACATCCCTGCCACTACATATGCAACAGTTACATTTGGAATTTTACGTAAATCCTCAATTACATTTTGTGTCTTAGAGGTTTTGTCTAGAAAAATACCTACATGAGCGATGAATGAATAGCCCATTTTTTCATAATTAAGCGTTAATGTTGAACCTTGAATTATACCTTCATCTTCCATTTTTTTTACACGAACGTGAATGGTTCCTGCAGAAACTAATAATTTTTTTGCGATGTCTGTAAATGGGGTTCTAGCGTTTTCGATTAGGATGTCTAAAATTTGATGATCGATTTCATCTAGCATGTATTTTTTCATAATTGCGTATAATTCAAATATATTGACAAATATATGAATTTAATTTATAAAAATTGTAAAAACAATGAAAAAAATTTAAGAAAATTAGCAATCGCAAACGATTTCGTTATGAGAAAGATATGATTTTAGATCATTATCTGCTACTTTTTGCAGATCAAAGACTAATTGATTGTTAATAATTTTTTCTTCATATTGAAAAGCAACATCCTTTTTTTGGGAAGTTGGATACCGATGAATAACATCATAGAAATTTTGTATGTTGTTTGGAATGTTGAAATATTCCTCATAGGCTTCAAAAACATCGTTGCTAGCAATATGATAGATTCCTTGTACAAGGGCGAAAAAATTATACTTTCTAGTCACTTCTCTCTCATAGTCATTTGGGAAATGACCTGCTTCTATTAAAATCGTGTTATAGCCCAATTTTTGAAAGGTATCCCCAGTAGCAGTTGGGTAAAATTCATCAGTATAGCGCCCCACTGCATTTGGAATGACTTGCTGCAACACCTTATTCATAGCAACAATGACATTCATCGTTTGTTTTCTGCCAAGGGTAAGTGCTCTGCTTACTTCTTCTGAAGGAGCTAAAAAAGAAATCGTAGCAGGGTGTTTGCTTCCTTCAACTCCAAAAATAGTCCGTTGATCGTGTAAATTGAAACAAAAATCAGGCTGAATACTGTCTAATACAGATCTTAGAAGTTTACTTTCAACTGCTGTTCTATCTACAGCGTCTCTATTCAAGTCTACCTTGTTGGCATTTACTCGGGTATAAACCTCCGATCCATCCGGGTTGAGCATCGGGATTATATATAAGGTACATTCCGTTAAAATCTTTTCTATACAAGGTTCTGAGTTCAATCCAAGGGTGTTTAACAAATCGAAAACAGCTTTGGTACCAGTACTTTCATTTCCATGCATCTGACTCCAAATAAGAATTTTCTTTTTTCCAGTTCCTATTTTGATACGGTAAATCGACCTTTGCTGTTCTGAAAAACCTATTTCTTGTACCTCAATCTTTTTCTGATGATTTAAAAGAATTGGTGCGATGTCTTTTAGGCGAATCCATCTCCCAAACAAAGCGGTCTCTTTTCCTTTGTCAAATAATTCATCTAAAATACTCAGGGATAGGAATGGCATAAAATGGGATCTAAAATTTATGCCTCAAAAATACAGAATTCCATTTTGGTAACAAATCATTTTTTTACAATTGTAAAACAACTATTTATTACAATTGTAAACTGCTCTTGATGGAATGTTCATTACTTCTGTAAACAGTTTCCTCACGGTTTAATTTTGTAACCATCAAAATAAATGATACAATATAGATTTTCTATTTAATTTATTTAAAATTAACTTTTTCAATGCTTTATAAAGTTTACTTAAAGTTTTAATTTAATATATAGCAACTGTTTTTGTTAAAGTTATGTTTCTCATTGCTTATTCAGGAAACTTGAGTTACTTTTGTAACATAAATATAAATTACATTGGTAAACACTACTGAATTTACAAATCGATTGAAAGAAGTGATGGACTTTCATCAGCTTACGGCCTCTTTATTTGCAGATAAGATTGGTGTGCAGCGTTCTAGTATCTCACATATTTTATCAGGTAGAAACAAACCAAGTTTGGATTTTGTCCTCAAAGTGACCTCAATCTTTTCTGATGTAGATCTGTATTGGCTCTTAAATGGTGTTGGTGTATTTCCAAAAACAAGCACTTCCACTCCACCACACGCTTCTCTACAAAAAAATCCAGGGCTATTTCCCACCACAGATGAGGATGCTGCTAAAAAAATCAAACGAATAGTCGTCTTTTACCAAGATGGTACTTTTGAAGAATATCAGAAATAGTGCTCTGTCTATAGATAGTTGCTTTATGCTATGGAAAATTATAAAAAAAACATATAAATTATATAAATATTAATTAATGATCAATTAGTAATATTGATATCACCATTCCCCTTAAAATAAGAACATAAAAAAGTCCTACACGAAGCAGGACTAAAGATTTTCATCTACGGCATATAGCCTTATTGTGATAAGATTAAAGATTAGGATTTTTAATCTAAACAAATATAGTGAATATATATTCACAAAATAAAAAGTTTTTTCCTCGTTTTTTTTAATATAAATTTTATCTTTATTAAAAAAATAGAAATCAATGATGAAGAAGCTTGGAATAAGTTCAGGACCCCATAGTATCGGGTGGGCTTTGATTGAAAGCAATAGCATTTTAGGCATGGGGAGTCGTATTTTTCCTGAAGGGGTTCTTGACCTTGGAAAAGGAGAAGGGCGCGAAACTTCCAAAAATGCAAGTAGAACAGAAGATAGAGGAAAAAGACGTCAAATTTTTAGAAGAAAAATTAGAAAAAAAATCTTATTGAGACTATTAACAGCTAATGGTTTATGCCCAGTTGAAGCTTCTTTGGTTACAAATTGGAACGGTCCTACATTTTTTAAGAATCCAATAATTTCACAATGGTTTCATATGAATCCCTACTCGATACGATCTAGGGCTATTAAAGAAAAAATTTCTTTGTTTGAAATAGGTAGAATTTTTTACCATATGATTCAACGAAGAGGCTTTTTAAGCAATAGCAGAACCGCTAGTGCCGACGTAAAGAAAACCAGTGTGTTGTATAAGGGAGAGGCGTTAATCGGTAAAATTGGAATTGAGAATACCCTTGATCATGTTGCTAAAAGCAAAACATTAGGAAACTATTTGTTTTCAATTTTCCCAAAAGAAAATGAGCCCTATGATGGCGAAATGGAGCGAATTAGAAATAGATACACCACAAGACAAATGTATATCGATGAGTTTGAAGCAATCTGGAAGTTTCAAGAACAGTTTCATCCCGAATTGACCGAGACATTAAAATCGAATATTGGTGGACGTAAAAAAGACAAGTATCCTCAAGACGGTGTTTTGTTTTACCAAAGACCCCTCCGCTCTCAGAAACATTTGGTGGGCTACTGTCATTTTGAACCTAAAAAAACCAAATGTCCACAAAGTGCTATTCCTTTTGAATTATTTCGAATCTATCAATGGGTCAATACGATTTCCTGTGATTTCAAGGGAGAAAAACAAACGATTACTGCCCAAGAAAGAAAAAAAATTATTGCGCTTTTACTTTCAAAAGAGAAAATTCGTTTCAAAGAGATCAGAAAAAAACTCGGAAAGTTGGATACAGCATATCAATTTAATTATAAGGATCTAGATCAAATAATTGGATCTCACACCATCAGTCATTTATCTCATAAAAAATTCTTTGGCCCTCAATGGTTTGATTTTTCAGAAAAAGAACAAGAAGATATCTGGCATGTTCTGTATTTTTTTGACGATCGAGAAAAATTGAAGGGATATGCGAAAAAACATTGGGGCTTTGACGAAGATCAAGCAACTCTAATTTCTAAATTCAACCTAAAAGAAGGCTATGCAAGTCTGAGTAGAAAAGCCATTCGCTCTATTCTTCCTTTTTTAAAACTTGGGTTTGTGTATGATATTGCAGTCGCTTTTGCGGGTGTGAAAAATGTACTCGGAAACGATTGGTATCAAAACGAAAAATTTTTGTTAATCAGTATTCCAGAAATTGTAAGCTCCAATTTAAAAGTTGGCTACATTGAGCCCTTAAAAACCATGTTGCAAAATATGTTTCATTGTACGGAAAAACAATTAGTAAAA
Source organism: Polaribacter sp. HL-MS24 (assembly GCF_032758595.1). Classification (NCBI taxonomy): domain Bacteria; kingdom Pseudomonadati; phylum Bacteroidota; class Flavobacteriia; order Flavobacteriales; family Flavobacteriaceae; genus Polaribacter; species Polaribacter sp. HL-MS24. Next base: position 2,291,713 of record NZ_CP136415.1, read on the forward strand.
CTATACCATCCCACTACCTCTATTAAAACTACTGAAATTTTAGAAAAACTTCCTGTAGATGATAAAGCAGACAAAGAGCTCCTGAAGATTAAAAATCCTGTTGTAACTTCAGTACTGTTTGAAATTAGAAAATTAGTAAATGAACTAATCGAGGCCTATGGTAAGCCCGACGAAATTAATATAGAATTAGCACGTGATTTAAAGGCTTCAAAGAAAAGTCGATATGAAACAAGAAGAAAACAACAATTTTTTGCAAAGGAAGACGACCGAGTAAAAAAAGAACTTATGCTACTTGGACAACAAATCAACCATAGTAATATCTTGAAATACAAACTTTGGGAAGAATGCAATTATACCTGTCCGTACTCAGGAAAAGCCATACGTATTTCTCAACTTTTTACGGAAGAAATACATATAGATCACATTTTTCCTTGGAGTCGTTCATTAGACGATCGATTTACCAATAAGACACTCTGTTATGCTACTGAAACTATCGCAAAAGGAAATAAAACCCCCTATGAATATTATAGTACACAAGGAGATCAGAAATGGGAGGAAGTAAAAATGCAAGCACTGAATTGTTTTAAAGATAAATATCCTAGCTATCCCAATGCCTACTCTAAATTCAAACATTTTGTCCAAAAAAAGCATGATGAAGGTTTTATTAGTAGACATTTGAACGATACTCGATATATCAGCAGAGAAACAAAAAATTACCTTTCTAAAATTTGTGGGAGTGTGTTGGTAGCCTCTGGACATATGACAGCGAGACTAAGACATCATTGGGGATTGAACAGTATTTTAAATACTCAAGAAGATACCAAAACCAGAGATGATTACAGACATCAAGCTATCGATGCTTTAGTGATAGCATGTACAACAAGAAGTCATTTGCAAGAATTGAAAAAAAGAAATCGCTATCATAAGAACCAAGAGCTCAAAGACTTTCCTATCCCTTGGGCACATTTTAAAGAAGATGCCGAAAACGCAATTACACAAATTCTAATTTCTCATAAAAAGCAAAAGAAATTGCTATCTGTTAGAACCCACAAAACTATTAAAAAAGGGGTAGAATACAAGAATATTGGAATTGCTGCCAGAGGACAATTGCACAATGAATCTGTGTATGGCTTAAGACAATCACCACAATCTAATAAAGCATTTCACATTAGAAAACCATTAGAAAGTTTGACTACAGAAAAACAGTTAGACAAAATTGTAGACCCCTCCATTCATTTTTTAATACTTCAAAGAATTAATCATTTAGGTGGTTTTATCAGTGGTAAAATTCCTAATGAAACCTTTTTTACAATCAATGAAAAGGGTCTCAAGCAACCTCAAATTTTTTTACCAAATAAAAATGGTTTGCCTGTAGCTATTAAAAAAGTAAGAATTAAAGAAAATATAAGAAAAGCAGAACAACTTAAAAGAGAAACTAATCAGTATGTAAACCCGATGAATAATCATCATGTACTGATTTATAAAGATTTAGATGGCAACCTTTATGAGGAGGTCGTTACCTTTTGGACAGCAGTAGAAAGAAAAAGACAGGGACAACCCGTCGTTCAGTTACCAAAAAACGGTACTGAAATAGTAACTACTTTAGAAATCAATGATATGTTTTTACTAGGTTTAGAGGAGGAAGATATTGATTGGAATGCTATAGATTATAGACTATTGCAAGATCATTTATATCGAGTTCAAAAATTTTCATCCAAGGATTATTATTTTAGAAAGCATTACGAAAGTACATTAGATGGGGATTTAGGTAAGGCATACGAATATATCAAAGGTTTTGGAAATGGAAAAACAGGATGGAAAACCTTCAATCCAATTAAAGTGAAAGTCAATAGTATTGGTATTATCAAAAAAGTATACAATACTTCTTTTTTACAAAGTTCAATGACAATTCGAAAAAAAACTAAAGAAATTTCTTAATCAAGTAGGTAATCGTTTAAGCATCAAATGCAGAAAAAAAGACAGGAATTGTAGCTGTTACAGTTGTGGTTTGATAAAGATTAGGATAAACGATGACCAGAAGGCGGAAGCAGTGTTCAGTATGAGTGCATTAAAAATTGACCACTGCTTTTTGCTTATTGACCTCCGAAAATTAATCACTGATAGGCGATCACTACACACTAGATCAACTTTGCCATAGCAGTTTTAATGGTTTCAATATTGGTTTCTTTATTGGGTGGATTTTGTTTTTTTTGGGTCTGAATCATTTTTCGCATCAAGTTGATGACTACCTTATCAAAATCAAATTCCTTATATTGATTTCCTTTTACAATCATATCTTCAACAAGATTTTTAATCGCTTCTGTATTGTTGCTTTCAGAAATTTGATCAAAGGCTTTAAGATAGATGGCTTTGGTTTTAGGATCTCCAGTTAAAAACATTCCTGAAAGTACGTTTTTCGCAATAAATGGGAGTTCTTTCTCGTCCTTTTCTTCAATAAAAATTTGCGTCAAAGGGGTGGCTAAAATTTTGCGAATTTCGTCGGGAAAGGATTTGGATTTCTCAATTGCTAATTGCTTATTTACATAGTACATTGCAACCAAACTTTTCCCAACAACTGCATAAGACTCACTGTTGAGATGTTTACTGAAAATTGGGGTCAATTCAGGGTCAATTAATTTTCCTAAGGTCTCTATCGCAGCAGCTTGTACAAGAGTTTTAGAATCATTTTGGGCGATTTTCATAATTCGCTGAATCGCTTCTTTCTTAGAAAATTTATTGATCAAATCGATGTTTTCTAGGGCTAAAATCCGAATTTTGTAGTAAGAATCATTTAAGGCATCTACAACAGCGTTAAAGGCATCTTTATCGTCTTGTTTTTTAAGAACCTCCAATAAGGCTTCCCTCCGATCTCCGTAATTTTTTGCATGTTTCAATTGAAAAATATAATCACTCAAGACCTTGTTCTCTTTGATTTCACACAACAGAACCCCGTCGGCGTTTACTTGAATAAAATCGGGTTGTTTTTGATAGGAAAAGGTAAAAGAAGCATCATTGCTGTCTACAAATACTTGTTCTCTTCTTGAGCGCCCATTTTCATAAATATCAATAGCAAAGGGAAATTTGAACTTTTCGGATTGTAATTGAATAATATTGACGGTTACTTTTTTTTGGATGGTATTGTAATCGTAAGAGACTTCTATTTGCGGGTGATTTGCCCCATAAAACCATTGATTAAAAAACCAATTGAGGTCTTTCCCAGTGATTTTCTCGAAGGCCAATCGGAGTTGGTGTACTTCTGCCGATTTGAATTTATTTTCATTTAAATAGAGCTGTAAGGCTTTGAAAAAGGCTTCGTCTCCCAAATAGTTTCGCAACATGTGCAAAATTGTTCCTCCTTTATTATAACTCACCAAATCGAAGAGGTCTTCTTTATTTTCGTACTGAAAACGCACCAATTTTTTGGAGGCATCCTGACCGTTGAAATAGGCCAAATTATTTTCGTACAAATGCGCATTTGCTTCTTCGTCTCCATATTTATGAGCTCTCCATAAGTATTCGCTGTAGTTTGCAAAAGACTCGTTGAGAGCAAGATTTGACCAGCTTTCAGCAGTGACTAAATCTCCAAACCAATGATGGAAAATTTCATGTGCTATTGTATTTTCATGTGTATTTTGATCGATGAGCTGTCCTGGTTTTTGATAGGCCTGTTCTCCATGTACTACGGCTGTGGTATTTTCCATAGCACCACTCACATAGTCTCTTACGACTATCTGATTGAAGCTCTTCCAAGGGTAATCTACTCCTAACAGTTCAGAAAAAAAATCAATCATTGCTGGAGTATCTCCAAAAATTGCCTTTGCATGAGGTGCATATTCTTTTTCCACATAATAGGCAATCGGAAGTTCACTAGATGTTTCTTTCACAACTTCAAATTCACCAATACCCATAAAAAAGAGGTATGGCGCATGTTTCTGATCAAATTTCCAATAATCAGTTCGGTTTGTACCCGATCGAGTTTGCGAAATCAATTCCCCGTTTGAAAGTGTGGTGTACTTTGCAGGTACTGTAATGTAGATTTCTTGCGATGTTTTTTGATTTGGGCTGTCTAGGGTTGGAAACCAACAACTACTAGCTTCAGTTTCGCCTTGGGTCCATATTTGAGTTGGTTTGTGGGTATCTAACCCATCAGGATTGATAAAATACAATCCTTTTGCGGCTTTGATAGCGGCACTTCCCTCCTGTTGAACCTTTTCTGGTCTTGCAGTATATCGGATATAGAGTGTATAGGATTCTTCTTTGGTATACGTTTTAGGAAGGTCGACAATCAACTGTAAATTGTTGTAATGAAAATCCAATTTTTTATTGGCCAAACTTACTAGATGAATCAACATTCCTTTTGCATCTAGGGTGACTTTGTTGGTGGGATAGAAATAGGGTTTTAAGGTAATCCATGCTTCACCGTTGAGCTGTCGCTCTTTAAAATTGAAATCTACTTTTAGTTTGGTATGCTCTAAAACATGTATTTTATCTCGTTCACCACGATATATAGTTGAATTCTGTGCAAAACTAACTGCAACAGAAAGATAGATACATAGGGAAAGTATTCGTTGAAATTTCATAGTCTCTGCGTCAAGGTATCAAAAATAAGAAAATAAAGTCGTGTGCGTGTTAACTCGCCGTTAAAAAGAAATAGCTGTATTCTCTTTCGAAAATACAGCTATAAATGAACCTATGAAGAAGGCTATTTGAATTTAAAAAATCGTTTTGAATTGGTTGAGGTCGATGGCATCCATGTTTACGTCGATTTTTCCGAGCATTTCCATAATTCTCGCGGGATTCATATTTTTCCCTAAGATCCTTGCAACTCCTACTCCCACTTCGTCACTGTATCCAAAAGCAATAACTTCGTCAATTTCTGCTGCATCACCTGTGTAATAAAGTTTCATATTCATCCCTTTTGCTTTGACGCTTCCTAGGGTTTTATATTTTTTATGGGAAAAAATTGTTTTCAATGTTGCCATTTCTGTTTCATAAGCAGTCCCATTTTCTGCAGTTTTTTTGAAAAAGGCAGCGTTTATTTTTTGAATGCTTTTCGCGGTTGTTTTGACTTCCTCAGAAGCACCTTCTTTAGGGCTAAGCAGCAACTGAACAGGAAGATCTCCGTACATATAGCCTTCTTTTTCACTGCTTTCTACTAAGTAGGTTTGTAAGGATTTTTCATTTGTACAGGCTGTTCCAAAAAGTACCAGAAGTACGAATGAAATGATGGTGGTTGTTTTTTTCATTTGATTTTATTTTCAAAGAAACGTTGAGCGATTCTTGGTCCAAAGTTCCTTTTGATTGATTTACTTCTTATTAGATTCATTAACGAAAGTATCGGTCAATTCAGAGATTTTATTAACATCAATGTTACCAGTTAAAGAAACGATGACTGCCTCTGTTTTCTTTGTTGAGTTTTTTTCTACATCATTAATAAACATCAATACTTCACTAACGTAATCCTTGTTTTTAGTAGCTTTTACATAGATTTTAATTCGAGAATCTTCGTCTTTGACACGCATCAACTCGGTCAGTTTTTGTTTTTTGATTGCTGTTTTGCTCATCGCATCCATTTTACTTGCAATTGCTACATCTTTGGTAGAAAACATTTTAAATTCATTCAAATCTCGAATGATTTTAAAGATTTGCATTCCTTCGTTGTTTTCAATTTGTACATTTTCAAATTTTGAGAGAATTTCAAATGCATCTTTGGTAATTACGACCATGTCAACATTGTCCATGTCTTCTAATTGATCAAAAAAGGACTGTGCATTTGAAAGGATTGGTATTAATGTTACTGCAATGAATAGGATTATTTTCTTCATAATTTATAGTTTAGGGGTGTGTTATTTTAATATTTTATTGATCGTGGTTTCATAGGTCTGCACTTTTGCAATGGCATTTTCACCTTTTTTAAGGTTTATAGACAAGAGCGTTAGCGCATTACTAATCTGTGCGTATTGTTGTTCTAATTTTCGTTGTTTGTATATTTCTGAACTTGCATATACGCTTACTAGAAGTGCTAAAGAAGCTGCTATCGAAAACCATCGAAGTCTTTTGCCTTTCGGCTTTTGAGTGGTGAACCTCATGGGTTTTGAAAAGCTTTCGGCTTTGCTGATTGTAAAATAGCTAAATAGCGATTGGTATTCTTGCAGGTGTGGTGCAACAGGTCCTTCTGTAAAATAGCTTTTCAAGGTGGCTTCCTCCTGCAAAGAGGTTTCTGCGTTTAGGTATTTTTCTAGTAATTTTTCTATGTTAGCTAACTCCATAGTTGTGTTTTTTTGTAAGTTGTTCTCTGACTGTTTTTCTCGCTCTGCTGAGCGCTACTCGAATTGCTGTTGGTTGCATGTCAACAATTTTTGCAATTTCGTCAAAATCATACTCTTCAACATCTCTAAGTTGAATGATGGTTCTTTGTTGTTCTGGTAAATTTTGAATCAATTGGTGCACTTGGTTGACACTGTCTCGATATTCAATTTTATTTTCTAAACTCGTTTCTTTTTCTTTATAATTGCTGTGCACTAAAGTTAAATTACTGGCTTGTTTCGACTTTAATCGATCATAGCAGTAATTCTTTGTCATGGTCATTGCAAATGCTTCAATATTTTTATACTCTCCAATTTTCTCTTTCCGTGTCCATAATTTAAATAACAATTCTTGGGTGGCATCTTCGGCTTCTTCAGTAGAAACTAACAGTCTTTTTGCTAATCTAAAAACTTTGTCTTTAAATGGTAAAACAATATTCAAAAAATCGGATTGTTTCATTATCTATTAGTTTGTATCGCAACCAGTAACAATTTTTTCTTTCTTCTGAAAGGTTGCTACACTTTTATGACGAGTATCAATTTATTTTGTTACACAGAATTATAAAAATAATACTAATATTCTTTAAATTGCGTTTAATTACAAAGTAAAATCCAAACCTATGAAGTTGAAATTGTCTTTAAAAATTGTGATTGCATTAGTGAGTATTGTCTTACTCTCCCATTGTTCTTCTAAAACAGAGAACATTCCCGAAAATATCGAAGTAAACCATTTTGTTTGGAAGGGACTCAACGCTTATTATCTTTGGCAAAATTCTAAACCGGACCTAGCTGACAAACGCTTCAACTCACAAAGAGCCTTAAATAATTACCTGTCGGGATTTCCAACTCCTGAACTACTTTTTGAAAATTTGCTGTTCAGACCTACAGATCGATTTTCAATGATTTTTAATGATTATGTAGCTTTAGAAAATGCCTTCCAGGGGATAACGTTAAACAACGGAATGGAGTTTGGACTGGTACGCTACAGAACGTCTTCTAGTAATGTTTTTGGATATGTTCGTTATGTAGTGCCCGGCTCTGATGCATCCATCAACGGTGTTACCAGAGGAATGATTTTTAATCAAATTGATGGAAAACAAATCACCGATACCAATTATGGCACTTTATTATCTTCCAATAGTTATTCTATTGGTTTGGCCGAGTACAATGACGGGGATCCAATCGCGACTGAAAACAGCATACAACTTACCAAATCTCAATTGGAAGAAAACCCTGTAAAAATTGCAACCGTTTTAGATGAGGGAGTGGATAATAAAATTGGCTATTTGATGTACAATCAGTTTTCATCTTCTTTTGATGATGAATTGAATGCCGCTTTTCTAACTTTTAAAAATGATAATATTTCTGATTTAATTGTCGATTTGCGTTACAATGGTGGAGGCTCTGTTCGAACTGCAACTTATTTAGGAGCGATGATTACAGGTGGGTTCAATGGAGAAATTTTCTCAAAGCAAGTGTGGAATGAAAAAGTAATGGCAGAATTTCCTGAAGAAGACTTTCTAAATCGGTTTACCGATAAAATTGACAATGGTGTCGTTTCAGAAAATATCAACTCCTTGAATTTATCTCGGGTTTATTTCATCGTTTCGGGCAGTACAGCTTCTGCTTCTGAATTGGTAATCAATAGTCTACGATCTTATATTGATGTTTTTTTGGTTGGAACTGAAACCGTTGGCAAACAAGTGGGATCAATTACCTTGTATGATTCGGATAATTTACAAAAAAACGGATTGAATTTCAATACCCAACATAACTATGCATTGCAACCTATAGTATTAGAGATCGCCAATAAAGATGATCAAAACGAAATTAATGGTTTTGTTCCAGGGACTACCCTTCCAGGTGTTGTATTGAGTGAAGATTATGGCAATTTAGGAGTTTTGGGAGAGCGGTCTGATCCCCTTTTAGACAGAACAATTAGGTATATGCTCACTGGAGAAAGAGGAACGGAAACTTCCTCAAGAGGTTTGCACTCTGAGGAAATTTACAACTCAAAATTAGCAAGCCCTACGAGCAATAATATGTATGTAGAGCTTCATTAAATTTAGCCCAATACATCGGGTCTAAATTCACTCATATTGGATTTGTGTTTTGATTTTGCATATTCATAACCAGAGTCCCACCACTTTCGCATTAACTTTTGATCAAAAACCAAAGAATTGGTTGTTAAAACAGTTGGTGTATAATATAAGTTTAAGGTGACGTCTTTATTGGTTGCAGCCAATTTGCCAATAGTAATATTGTGTTTCTCTACATGTGTCAACATAAAATCAAAGACATCAAAGAGCAATGAAAAAGGATTTTTGGCAGGCAATCGATTTGTTTGAATAACTTCTGTATCTAAAATAATTGCATCAATTTCTGTAGCTCCTCTTAAAATGGCCTCACGAATTGGAATTAAAGAGCCAAAACCACCATCGCCATATTGACAGTGCTCTTTCTCGAGCAAGCTCATAAACGGAATATAATTGCATGAAGCCCAAATCCAATCACAAAAATCATTATAGGAACAGTCCCGAATGGACTTGTATTCAATTTGATTGGTTGTTAAGTTAGAAACAGTCACAAGCACCTCTTTGTCTTTAGCGATGATATTTTCAAACATTTCTAAAGTGATCTTAGTTTTGATGAGTTTTTGTAAGTTTTTACTTTCTCCAAACGTTTTTCGCCCATTGATAAAATTCCAAAGTGTGTTTAAATGATTGATGCTAATAATTTTTTCACCAGCAACCATTTTAATTGTAAATGGATCGTTACTAAAAATACTTTTCTGAGTAACGTTGGTATACAATTCCTTTAATTCTTCGAGCATCCCAAGGGATAAATGAGACACCATTAAGCTTCCTGTAGAAGTCCCTAAAAAAAGGTCATATTCCTTACCTTCGTTATTCAATAAATACTGTGCAACTCCCCCAGCAAATGCTCCTTTGCTTCCGCCACCTGAAATTACCAATGCTTTTTTCATAAAACTCGATTAGGATGTATTAAATTCGTATTGTAAACATATTAAAAATGAAAAGACGATTCATCCTTATTGTTGTCGCAATTATTTTTGTTTCTTGCAATCAACCTTATATTCCTAGAACAATCGAGTCGATTGTAATTGAAGAGTATAAAATAGACAGTGCCAGCATTCGGGCCATTCAAGCAATGAATGTCGATCATCTTGTGTATGCGGGTTCCAACGGAACCATCGGTACCACCAAAGATAATGGAAACTCTTGGAAGGTAAAAAAAATAATCTTTCAAGACACCATAGTGCCACATTTTAGAAGTTTGGCATTCAATGGAAATCATTTGTATGCCCTTTCCGTGGGAAACCCTGCTCTATTGTATCGAATTTCAGAAGATGAATCTACCCTTGTTTATTCAGAACTGCACGAAAAAGTGTTTTATGATTCCCTGCATTTCTTTGAAGATCAATTGCATGGTATTGGTGTTGGTGATCCAACTGATGACTGTGCATCGATTATTGTAACAAACGATGGAGGTGCGAACTGGAAAAAAGTTGCCTGTGAATTTTTACCAAAATTTGAAGAAGGAGAAGCTTTTTTTGCCGCTAGTAATACCAATATCAAAACTTTAGGAAGTACAGTCTGGATTGCTTCTGGAGGAGAAAAAGTAAGGGTTTTAAAATCTACCGATTTTGGAAAGACATGGGAAATTTTCAGCACTCCAATACAGCAAGGTACTGGCCCACAAGGAATTTATTCTATTGATTTTCATGACCAAATGAATGGAATCATAGTGGGTGGAGATTATACCAAACCATTAGAAAACACAGCTAACAAAGCAATAACTATAGATGGTGGGAAAACTTGGAAACTTGTTGCGGATGGTCAAAACCCTAATTATAAAAGTTGTGTGCAATACGTTCCAAACACCCATGGAAAAGAGATTTTTGCTGTTGGGAAAACGGGAGTTTCTTTTTCAAATGACGCAGGAATAACTTGGAAGGATATTTCTAACAACTCCTATTACGCCATCCAGTTTGTAAATGAACATACAGCATGGTTATCGGGACATCATAAAATAGGGAAACTCGAATTGAACACTCTTTTCAACAAAAGCAAATAGACGCATTATTCTATTATTAAAAAATCAAAATTAACAATGATCATTTCTAAAGAAAAAATTATACAACGATTTGTAAGTTATGTTACAGTTGACACCGAATCAGACCCTAACAACCCTGCTTTTCCTTCAACTGAAAAACAATGGAATTTGGCACGAATATTAGAAAAAGAATTGAAAGCCATTGGCCTGCAGGATGTTGAACTGGATGCAAACTGTTATCTCATGGCGACTTTACCCAGTAATTTAGACTACAGGGTTCCTACGATTGGTTTTATCGCTCATATAGACACCAGTCCCGATTTTACAGGAAAAAATGTACGCCCTCAGATTCACCACGAATATGATGGAAAAGAGATAGTTTTAAACTCAGCTCAAAGCATTGTTTTATCTCCCGATTATTTTGAGGACTTATTAGAATACAAAGGACAAACAATCATCACAACCGATGGAACTACCCTATTGGGTGCTGATGACAAAGCAGGTATCACAGAAATTGTTTCTGCAATGGAGTATTTGGTTCAACACCCAGAGATCAAACATGGAGATATCAGAATTTGTTTCACTCCCGATGAAGAAGTTGGCAAGGGGGCGCATTTATTTGATGTAGAAAAGTTTGGTGCAGATTGGGCTTATACGATGGATGGAAGTCAGATTGGAGAATTGGAATACGAGAATTTCAATGCAGCTTCTGCAAAGATCACCATTGAAGGAAAAATTGTTCACCCCGGTTATGCCAAAGGAAAAATGATCAATTCGATATTGATTGCCAATGCGTTTATCGCAGCCCTACCACCACAAGAAGTACCTGAAAACACCCAAGGATATGAAGGTTTTTATCACTTGCATGATCTCACAGGAACCGTAGAAAAAACAGTCCTTGAATACATCATTAGAGACCATGATTTGGACTTATTTGAAAAACGTAAAAACAATATTCTATCCATTGGCGCTGCACTCAACAAAAAATATGGAAAAGATCTTATACAGATTGAACTGAAAGATCAATATTATAATATGCGAGAAAAGATTGTTCCAGTCATGCATATTGTAGATATTGCCGAAGAAGTGATGAAGGAATTGGGTATCAAACCTCTGATCAAGGCCATTAGAGGAGGTACCGATGGTTCGCAGCTCTCTTTTAAAGGATTGCCTTGTCCCAATATTTTTGCTGGTGGACATCATTTTCATGGAAGATATGAATACGTTCCTGTGGAATCCATGATCAAAGCCACAGCAGTCATTGTGGGAATTGCAGAAAAAGTATCCCAAAAATTGAAGTGATCATTTAAAATAATTCAGGATTTTTTCCTTGAACATGCTTAAAAAAATCATGGAAGTATTGAAAATCCGCTTCCATATTGTCTGTTGTGGTATAAGGTTCTGAAATCAGTATTTGTTTTTTACCAAAATCTAAGGTTGCCATTACAATAGGCACTCGAGCTCCTTTGGCGATGTAATAAAAACCTGTTTTCCATTTGTCTACTTTTTTTCGAGTTCCCTCCGGAGAAAGTCCTAATCGAAATTCATTTTTAGAATTAAAAATTTGAACAATTGATTCTACTAAATTATTATTTTTACTTCTGTCTACAGGAGTTCCTCCTAATAAACGAAAGAAAAAACCAAAAGGTCCAGAAAATAACGACCCCTTTCCGATAAAGTTGATCATTGTTCCTGAGGCCATTCTTGACAAAATTGCAATTGGAAAATCGATCCAACTGGTGTGAGGTGCAGCTATCACAACATATTTTTTAATATCTTGAGGGAAATCTCCCACTAATCTCCAGCCTAAAATTCTAAATAATATAAATTTCGAAAATCCTTTCATTGTATATTTTAAAGTTCTAAATTTAAGGACTTAATTCGAAATGATGATAGATTTAATAATTAACTTTTTATTGATAGTATTTGGGATTCTAATCGGCTTATTTATAGGTAGTCTATTAGGAAAACTAAAAAGAGAAAAGGAGAATTCAGTCCTAGAGGGACAAAATTCCTTGTTACAAACTTCCAAAGAATATGCTGAAAAGTCTGTTTTAGAACTTCAAAAAGAACTCAAATTTTTGCAGCAAGAAAAAGAGCAACTCCTCACGATGAATTCCCGTCAAGAAGCAGATTTAAGAAATCTGCAACATAAACTTGAGGAAAACAAAGACGAAGTCGAAAAGCTTCAAGAAAAATTTACCAAAGAATTTGAGAATTTAGCGAATAAAATTTTAGATGAAAAATCTGTTAAATTCACAGCACAAAATCAAGAGAATATTAAAAGCATTTTGAGCCCTTTGCAAGAAAAAATTAAAGGGTTTGAAGACAAAGTAACGCAGACCCACAAAGAAAGTATTGATTATCATGCTGCACTTCGTCAGCAAATTATTGGTTTGAAAGAGATGAACTTACAGATGAGTAAGGAAACCATCAACTTGACCAAAGCTTTGAAAGGAGACAATAAAACTCAGGGAAATTGGGGAGAACTGGTCTTAGAACGAGTCTTAGAAAAATCGGGTTTGGAAAAAGATCGAGAATATTTTGTACAACAAAGTTTTACAAACGAGGAAGGAAAAAGAGTACTCCCCGATGTTGTGATTCATTTGCCAGACAACAAAAAAATGATCGTTGATTCTAAAGTTTCCTTAACAGCCTATGAGCAATTTGTCAATTCCGAAGATGAAAAAGACAAAGAACAGTTTCTAAAAGAACATGTCAATTCTCTTAAAAGACATATTGAACAATTGAGTGAAAAAAAGTATGAAGATATTTATAAAATTGAATCACCCGATTTTGTATTGCTTTTCGTTCCAATTGAACCTGCCTTTGCCATTGCATTGAATGCAGATAATTTCTTATACAATAAGGCATTCGAAAAGAATATCGTGATTGTTACCCCATCTACCCTATTGGCAACTTTACGAACTATTGATTCGATGTGGAACAACGAAAAACAGCAAAAAAATGCGTTAGAAATCGCAAGACAAGCTGGTGGTTTGTATGACAAGTTTCATGGTCTGTTGAGTGATTTGATTGGTGTTGGAAAGAAAATTGACGCTTCTAAAACGGATTATAATGCAGCCATGAACAAACTTTTTGAAGGAAAAGGAAATCTAATTACCAGTGTAGAAAAATTGAGAAAAATGGGTGCCAAAGCCAAAAAAGCACTCCCAGAAAATATCATAGATCGAGCAAACAATGATGATGAAAATGAAGAATAATACATTTCTAAAAACAAACTATGCTTGAGTCAGAGCTTCGAGGAATTCTTTTCGGTTAAAGAAACTCTTGTACTTTTCGATCTCTTTTTATAAAATAATAACGTCCTTTTTTGAGAACCTTTTTTCGATAGCCAAATAAATGAAAGATTTCTGTGGCCAAAAAGGCAGCTGTTTTTGGATTTACCTCCAATCCATAGGGGTCTTTTCTGACTCCACGCACACCTATAGTAATAATTTTAACACGTGATGAAATTGTATTTTCCGACAAAATCGAGACAGTGATAACCAGAAGCGAGAAATCTTGGAGATGATAAAAAAACCATCATCTCCTTTTGGTTGATACAAAGGCATAAAAAGTTCGCCATCGATGGGTGCAACTACTTCTTTTTGATTGCTAAATGCCAAGAGTTCCCTTTTTGAAATCTTTTGAAAATTCCGAAACCCACTTACCATTTTAAAATTCTCAAAAGGCTTGATCGAGTGTCTGTAATCGATTTTATAAAAAACCTGCTGTTCCTTAAAGAGCGACAAGTTGTGTTGGTAAAATGAATACTTGGGTACTGCTTCCTTTTGGAGGCAATTAGATGCAACCAAGGCCAACCACAAAAATGCAATACAATTATCAACAGACACTTCTTTTTCATGCTGACCTGCCTCAAATCCCAATGCTATATGTCCGTATTCATTGAGATAAGTAAGCAAGGGACCTTCTAAATATTCTTCAATTCCGAGCACCGTAGGAATGGAAAAATTGGAAGAAAATTTTCTATTATTGAGCGAATCGCTAATGGTAATGAAAGGTTGGGTATCTGAAGAAGTGGTATGCAAGTCTAAAAAATAAAAAGGCCCATTTTCAATATGGAGAATTTCTTTTAAAAAGGTGTAAATTTCATTTTGTTCTTGAGATTCAATTTCTAAATCATCCTCTAAATGCAATTTTAAAATTTCTTCTTTGGTCCAAATTCGGTTCAAATCAACATTTTGAAAGCGGATATTTTCAGCGAGTGCAGCGATATTTCCTGAAATTCCATAGAAATTCCCACTAAATTGAATGTCTTGCTCTTCAATGGTTTTGAAAACTTTTATCAAGGCATTTACTCCTGCCCGCTCATTGCCATGAATTCCTCCAATAGCAATCACAGTAGGAGATTCTTTAATTCCTTGAACACTACCAATGATTCTTTGTATGAAAATTTTCTCTTGAAAGGATTCAATTTCGATAGGACGACTCATAAAGTTTTTTTGATTTGTTCAATTTTTTCAAAATCACTTTTTGTAATAATACCCACTAATAAATCCCCATTAACAACTACTATTGCAGTATTTTTTTTACTGTTCATGATATTTTTTGCTGTTTGATAGGACATGTCTGGATTTGCAATACCAAAATTAGTATTCATGATGTTTTTGGCAATTGTTTTGAAGGTATTTTTAGAAGAAAAATCAATTTCTTCCAACTGACTTTTATCAATAATTCCTACAATTCTGTTTCTTGAATTTACTACGGGGATGTGGTGAACTTTCTTCCATTCCATAATTTTAGACACCAATTTCAATAAATCGTTTTCATGCACAACATAAAGATGTGTCGACATTATTTTATAGACTTTATCGTATTTTTTTTGACTGTCATTTTTGTAGAACTCTACAGGCTTCCATTCAGAAATAGGGATATTATCCTGCTGATTTTTATGGATGTTTTCAGTTAAGATCACATTCGATTCGTAGTTTGAAAATTCGGCTCGTAGTGTTCGTTTGTTGCGAATCAACCATTTACTCCCCGTAGTATTAGTATCGATTCTCTTTTGGATAATTTCTAGATAATGATCAATTTCAGTCTCATCAATATTCGATTTCAACAAGCCTTCTTTAGCCATTGGAATTAAAACCGTTTCCAATAGCTTTTTTGCAGACATCCCTTTTCCAAACCAATTAAAATAACTGTCCATTCCTGTCCTAGCTGCATTAATGAAGTTGCCTCTCGCATCATTGAAAGGCATTTTACGCCAAATTTTTTCATATTGTTTTGGCATCCCTTGCATCACTCCTACCCACAAAAGAGCATTTGCAATTTCATCTTTTACACTGGGGCCTGCAGGGATGTATCGGTTTTCAATTCGAATATGCGCTATATTGTCGTGAACGCCATAGCACAATCGATTCCACTTATAGAGCGTCCCATTGTGTAAATTTAAGGCCATGAGTTTGGGCATGATACCTTGTTGCACTAACTCGAGAGAATCTTCTTCAATTTTTGAAGAGACAATAGGAGGATATCTTGAAATATCATCAGTAAATAATTCTAAAATAGATTCTTTTACCCAGCTTTCGCCAAATGAAACTCGTGCTCTTTGTTCTCTAGAAATATGAGAAATATTTCGTAAGTCGATACTTTGCTGAAAGAGGGCAATTCTAGTTTCGCTCCAAAGTTCTTTCCCCAGTAAAATTGGTGAGTTTGTCATGATTGACAATATGGGTCCTGCGATAGCCTGAGACCAATTGTATTTATCGATCGCTTCTTCAGGACAAATTTGTAAGTGCACTTGAAAACTTGTATTACAGGCTTCAAATAAGATTGATTCATGTTTTAGAATAAGTTCATCTACCCCTTGGATATGAATTTTAAAATCTTCCCCACGTATTTTTTTCAATATTGAATTGAGTGTTTTGTAGCGTTTGAAGGGAGTCACATTTTTAAAGACCAAATCTTTTTTCTTCAATGTGGGTAAGATTCCAGCTAGAATTAATTTAGTATTTTGAACTTGTTCTGCTACGTTCGATCCTTTTTCTAAGAGTGCTATCAGCTGCTTTTCAAGATCCGAAAAACAAGTGTGAGTCAATTCAAAAGGATCTAAATTGATTTCTAAATTGAAGAGTGCGAGTTCTGTGGTATAATGCTTGTCATCCATTTTCTCAAGAATCTCTAAGGCTGTCGTTGAGGGCCTAAAATCTTTATCTACAAGACACAATTCCTGTTCTACCCCTACTCTTTGAATTCCAGTTTCAAACATTTGATGTTGAAGCATATACTCAAAAGCTTCAATATCATTGAGTAGATGTCGTACAAATTCTTTGCGCTGTTTTTTTGTTTTGATCGCTATTACAGATTGAGATCCCATTGTACATCAATTACACTCAACGAAGTTCTAATAAACTTTTTATAAAAAACATGACAAATATCATCACAAAAAAACGGGCTCACTAAAAGTGAACCCGTTGTATATTTTGTAGGGATGAAATACATTACATCACAAACAATCTTCTGTGAGACATCATTGCTGAGACTCTTTCTCCAATTTCGTGTAAAGCTTCATCATTTTCAGCATTCTGTATTGCTTCATCGATAAAACCAACTACAGCAGCCATATCCGATTCTTTCAAACCACGAGTTGTAATAGCAGGGGTTCCTACGCGGATTCCAGAAGTTACAAACGGGCTTCTATCATCAAAAGGAACCATGTTTTTATTCACAGTGATGTCTGCTTTTCCAAGTGCAATTTCAGCATCTTTACCAGAAATATTTTTGTTACGTAGGTCAATCAACATCATATGGTTGTCCGTACCTCCAGAAATTAAGTCATAGCCTTTGGCAACAAATTCTTTTGCCATGGCAGCTGCATTTTCTTTTACCTGAATTTGATATTCTAAAAATTCATCTGTTAAGGCTTCTCCAAAAGCAATTGCTTTTGCAGCAATTACATGTTCTAAAGGTCCTCCTTGATTTCATGGGAAAACCGCCGATTGCAATAAAGAAGACATTTTCTTTAAGCTACCATTTTTCAACGTTTCTCCAAAAGGATTGTCAAAGTCTTGTCCCATCATGATCAGTCCCCCTCTTGGACCGCGCAACGTTTTGTGGGTCGTAGTGGTAACAATATGGCAATGTGGTAAGGGATCGTTCAAAATTCCTTTTGCAATCATTCCAGAAGGATGAGAAATATCAGCTAATAAAATAGCTCCAACACTGTCTGCTATTACACGAAAGCGTTTGAAATCGATGTCTCTAGAATAGGCAGAAGCTCCAGCTATAATTAAGTTTGGTTGTTCTTTTGTAGCTGTTTCCTGTATTTTATCATAATCTAAAACTCCAGTTTCTTTTTCAACTCCATAAAAAGAGGTCTTGTATAATTTTCCTGAGAAATTTACAGGAGAGCCGTGTGTTAAATGCCCTCCGTGCGATAAATCGAATCCTAAGATTTTGTCCCCAGGTTTTAAACACACTGAAAAAACAGCAGTATTGGCTTGAGAACCTGAATGAGGTTGCACATTCACATAGGCAGCACCAAATAATTCTTTAGCTCTGTCAATCGCAATTTGTTCAACAATATCAACAATTTCACAACCTCCATAATAACGCTTTCAGGATATCCTTCTGCATATTTGTTGGTTAAAACAGAACCTTGTGCTTTCATTACTTGGTCGCTTACAAAGTTTTCAGATGCAATTAACTCTAGTCCGTTTAATTGTCTTTCTTTTTCCTCCTCTATAAGGTCGAAAATTAAATTATCTTGTTGCATTGTTGTGGGTTTTATAAGTTTACAAAAATAATGAAAAAGAGGGTTGTATGAAATATCTTTTCCAACTATTTTTTCGTTTTCTTTTAACAATTATTGTATTGGTATAAATGGACTGTTAAAAATAAGTTTTTGATGATTTTTCATTCTCGGAAAGAGAAAAAATTGCATAGATTTGATAAAAATTAAAATCTCAGCTCATGATCATTACAGCGAATAATCCCAACAGAAAATCTTGGTTACAGGTTTCAAAAGATTCAGATTTCCCAATACAAAACATTCCTTTCGGAGTCTTTATTACTAGAGAGGATATGATTACTATTGGTAGTCGAATTGGTGATTTTGCAATTGATTTAGGCGCATTTCATCAGTTGGGTTATTTTGAAGGAATTCCATTAACCGATGATTTATTTTTACAAGACAATTTGAATGATTTTATCGCTGATGGTAGAAAAACATGGCGCTTGGTTCGAAATAGAATTGCTGAAGTTTTTGATGCAAGCAACGGTCGTTTGCGAGATCACGTTGAACATAAGGAAAAAATAATCTTTAGAATGGATGAAGTAGAAATGCTTTTGCCGGTTTCTGTAGGAGATTATACCGATTTTTATGCGAGTAAAGAGCACGCAACCAATGTGGGCTCATTGTTTAGAGACCCCGATAATGCTTTGTTGCCAAACTGGCTACACATTCCTATTGGCTATCATGGAAGAAGTTCTTCGATAGTCCCTTCTGGAACGCCCATACGAAGACCCTACGGACAAACCAAACCTGCAGAAGGAAGTACTACTCCTGGTTTTGGCCCCACTAAACTCTTAGACTTTGAGCTTGAAATGGCTTTTATTACAACAGATGCCAATGTTTTGGGCGACCGAATTCCGATTGAAGAAACAGAAGAATACATCTTTGGATTGGTACAATTCAACGATTGGTCTGCAAGAGACATTCAAGCATGGGAATATGTGCCTTTAGGCCCCTTTTTAGGGAAAAATTTTGCCTCTACCATTTCACCCTGGATCGTAACCTTAGATGCCTTAGAACCATTTAGAACAGACAATCCAAAACAGGTACACGAGCCGCTTCCCTATTTGAAACAAGAAGGAAAAGGAAGTTATGACATCCATTTGCAAGTAGGTATTCAGCCTGAAAATGGAGAGGAAACTGTGATTTCCAACTCCAATTTCAAATATATGTATTGGACCATGGCACAGCAATTGGCGCATCACACCGTAAACGGATGTCCCGTTGAGGCGGGTGATATGATGGGCTCTGGAACCATTTCAGGACCAACTAAAGATAGCTATGGCTCGATGTTAGAACTTACCTGGAGAGGACAAAACCCAATTAGGCTAAAAGACGGAACCACCCGTAAATTTATCAATGACAACGATACGGTAATTATGCGAGCGCATTGTAAAAAGGATCAGGTACGAATTGGTTTTGGTGAATGTGTTGGGAAAGTATTGCCAGCGAAATAGCGACCTATTGCTTCTTAAAACAACCAAGAAGCTGTCGATACAGCTTCGTTGGTGTTTTAGAAAGTGCCTTCGCTGTAGCAAGAAAGAAATCTTGAGACAGGGTTCGACTGCTAGGGCAAGGATCTTGTTGATGCCGTTGAACGAATTTGTTATACATTTCTCCCTTCAATTTTTCCTATCCTTACCGTCAGAGCGAGACGCACTCGCTAGCGCGGGAAAGGTTTTTACTTTTTTCGTAGGCTTGTGCAACGGTTACCGGTGTTAGCACCAGTTAAATTTTTAATTTTCCTTTCAGAACAATTTGAGCTTTACTTTTTATCGTCATATTCTTCTCATTCAATAATTCAACTTCCATAAATCCAGTTCTTTCTGAACATTGAAAAGAATTCATCTTTGACTTATTCAATTTCTTTCCCCAATATTTTGCCAAAAAGGTATGCGTTCCACCTGTTACAGGGTCTTCATTCGTCCCACTCCAAGGCCAAAAATATCTTGATTCAAAGTCAAATTCCACCTTTGTCGAATGTGCAGTTACAACTACTCCGTTAATCTCTTTATGTGATTTTTTTAGCTTGTCAAAATCGGGGGATAGGTTTTTTAATAATTCAGCACTCTGAATTTCAAGTAACAATATTTTGGTTTCAGCGTTGTATTCGCTATTACTCACTTCTTCAATTCCAAGGGCTTTAAGTAATTCAAATGGTACTTCTTTAGGGATTGTCTCATAAATTGGGAATCCCATTTTAATGAATTCTTCATTGCGTTTAATTGGTAATTTCAAGTTCTGAATATTCACAAAAGTGAGTGAATTTTGTCCGTTTTTTTCAAAAAGTACTTTTGAAGAAGCTAAAGTAGCGTGTCCACACAATGGAATTTCCATTACTGGTGAAAAGAATCTAATGGGATATTCATTATTTTCATTAAGCTCACCAATAAATGCCGTTTCTGATAATCCTAATTCTTTTGCGATTGAAAGCATTTCTGAATCAGACAGTTCATTTTTTAATATACAGACACCCGCTGGATTTCCTTTAAAGGGTTGGTCCGTAAATGAATCAACGATATAGGTTTCTATTTTTTTCATTCTTACTTGATCTGCTCTAATTGGTGCTAACGGTTTTGTATAAGCCCAGTAAGGGATTTGTACACTTGTAGTTTCGGTTTAAAAATAATTCTACAAACACAAAACTGCTTTTATTCCAAGCCTTAAACCCTTATTGGGCTTATACGTTGTTGGTAGCCGTTTATTTTTCAACTAATACAAACCCTTCATCTCTAAAATATGGCCAAATTCCATACCAATGACCTTTCCCAAAAATAATTAAAGATTTTTCTTTATTATATTTTAAAACTTTATTAGCAGCTATACTATCCCTATAGTATCTTATTGCGTAATATTTATTTAGTTTACTACATTTATATTTTTCCTTAAAACCTGTATTGTAATCACATTTATCTAAAATAATTACACCATTCTTTTTTTCATGAGCTTGTATTAATTCTGTCAAAGAAACATCAATATTAATATCTAAAGTGTCAATACCTAAAATTTCTTTTGATTGTGACACAAACTTTTTGTTTTTAAAATATTTTGGTAAAGATTTATTTGATTGACTAGTTAAATCATTAATTTGAAATCTTCCAAGTATTTTTCTATACTTCCTAAGTAATATAAATAATTCTTTTTTATTTATTGAGTCTAATTTTTTACTATAATATTTTTTATTAATGTTTATTTCTTCGTAAAATATAGTATAATTTTCATTTTTTAATGAATCAATAATTTTTTTTGATTTATTATAAAAACTAGGTTTTGCTAAGTGTACCATAGGGAGAAAAACAACTATTTGATGGTCATTTTTCATAATTTTTAAACTTTTTTCTACATTATTAGGAGTAATAATAGATAGCATAATCCTATTGCAACTTAAAAAAAAAGTAATTATTATTGTAAATAGAAGAATTCTTCTCATAAAGTTTAATGTTAAAATTAAGAAGGAAAATGAATTTTCCTTCTTAACCATTTTTATACTTTTATTTAATTAATCCTAGTAGTATTTTTAATGCTACTTCTACAACAGCATCAACATAACAACCAAATTTACACCAACCTCTACCTTTAATTTTTTTTCCATCTCCATCAGTATATCTTTTATGACAATCAGATTTACATTCACTGATTCCTCCTGCTTTTTCATAATTTTTAGAATGTAAACTTTTTGAAGTTCCATCAGGATTAATATGAATATCTGAGTAAATTAATTCATACAATTCTTCTTTTGAAAGACCTGTAGCTTTAATTAAGTTTTCAGAAAGTTCAAAACCTAAAAATTCTTCTTTTTCATCATCCATTTTAAATTCAATATTACCAGTCAGTTCTATATCTGAGTTTGTTGATTTTTTAGAACTCTTGTTATTAGAAATTTTAATGTCAACAACCTTGGAAAGAATGTTTGCTTCATCTAAATTTTAATCTTTGTCACAAGAAATCATAAAGATTATTGTGAAAGCCATAATAAATTTTGATAGTATTTTCATAATTTTTGTTTTTTATGAAATTACCCAACTTTAAAAAAGTTGGTTTGGGAAATATTCCCGTTTTTGGTATTCATTCAATTCTACTATTTTGCTTACTCTTAATGTTCAAATCTCTTTAAGCGAGTGGCTTTTGTTGTTTCAATGTACAACTTTTCTTTTTTATGAACATTTAATTTTAACGCAATATTATCGTCAAATGGCTACCAACGTTTGGGCTATGAGTAGTTGCGTGGTTTAGCACTTAACTTTACAAGTACACACCAAACTGAAAATACGTGAGCTTGCCTGCGGCAGGCAGGGATTTTCAGAAGTAGGCGTGAATAAGCAATTACTTATAGCCATTGTGCCTGTTGCACAAGTATTTACCCAAATATAAGTAAATATAGATTGATAATAAAAATATTTTCTTTAAATTTAAGGATGCAAGGAAAAAAGACCTATCAAGAAAAGCTGTTTGCTTGTTTTAGTTTGAGTGAACGGGCACCAAAAGACAATTTTTACCGACAGTTAGGAAGCGTTTTAGATTATTTATATCGGCTGACCAAAGCATATTAAGAAAGCAGCTGAAAAAAAAGCATAAATCCCTCCAAAAAACACTACAGCACACTCATTTTTTAGTATTGCATCCCGCACATCGGCTTAAAAAGGAAGGTTTTTTACTTTTTCCTGCTGCGCAAAGTCTCCCGACTTTGAGCTTATATAATTCTCATTAATTTTTTTTCAAAATTCATTTTGATACCTCAAAATTTTCATTCTATGCTTTTTTTAGTTGCGCGAAGTCGGGAGACTTTGCGCAGCTGGCAAGAAAGAAATCTTAAGACAGGGTTCGTTTGCTAGGGCAAGGATCTTGTTGATGCCGTTGAACGAATTCGTTATACATTTCTCCCTTCAATTTTTCCTATCCTTACCGTCAGAGCGAGACGCACTCGCTAGCGCGGGAAAGGTTTTTACTTTTTTCGTAGACTTGTGCAACGATTACCAGTGTTAGCAAACGTTATTATATTGGAAGTTGCCAATTTAAAATTAATTTTAACGTGTTTGTTTTTATCTTACTAAATACAGGAATTTGTGATATATCTGCTAATCCAAATTCATTTCTTAATTCTAGTGTAAAATGATTCTTTTCAGTTAGTGCAAATTGGTAAGAAACACCAAAAAGAATTCCATAATCATAATCATCAATAATTTGTTCTGATTGCTGAGTAAAAGACTCATCGCCAACTTCGTTAATCGGTGATTCACTTTCTATAACTTTGGCTTCATTTTCTATATTCAAGGCATGGTTATAAAAACCTCCAAGATTAAATCCTAATTTTTTTGAGTTACCTATATTATATCTTAAAAAGACAGGGATATTAATGTAGCTAAATCTAATTTCATCTTCTATAGTATAACTTCCAAAACCACCATTAGAAACGGATGAAATACGGTGTACCCATACCATTGTTTTCCTATCGTAATTTATGTTTGATAGAAAGGATAAGTTTTGATTAATTTTATATTCAATTGAAAATCCAAAAGAATAGTTTAGCCTTCCATTATATCGTTCAAAAACATAATTTTGTTTCAATTCAAATAGATTTCCGCCTAGGTTTATTCCATACTTGAATTTACTATTTTTGCTTTCTTGTGAAAACAAATTTATTGATAGAAATAATAATATAATTATTGAGGTAAGTTTAAATATTTTCTTGTTCATTTCGCTAATGTTTGCCAATGTTTGCCAATGTTTGCCAACGTTTGCATATACGGCGGGCGGGCGGTTAGCCCGACAGATCGTTATATGCTTTGTGCCTGTTGCACAAGTATTTACCCAAATATAAGTAAATATAGATTGATAATAAAAATATTTTCTTTAAATTTAAGGATGCAAGGAAAAAAGACCTATCAAGAAAAGCTGTTTGCTTGTTTTAGTTTGAGCGAACGAGTACCCAAAGACAATTTTATCGACAGTTAGGAAGCGTTTTAGATTTAGACTATTTGTATGGCTTGACTAGAGCTTATTATGGTACAAGTGGGCAAAAAAGCGTAGATCCCCTCCAAAAAATACTACAGCACACTCATTTTTTAGTATGGCATCCCGCACATCGGCTTAAAAAGGAAGGTTTTTTACTTTTTTTCGGGGCTTGTGCAACGGTTACCATTGTTGTACACAGTTATTTTTAATTTAACATTTTTCCTTTCTCATCAAATAGTTTAAAGCTTTTATATGATGTCGATAGAAATGATTTTTCTTCTTTAGTCATTAAGTCTTCGAATTTATAAATAAGGTAATTCAAAGTCTTTAGGTATTCCTAACATCAATAAGTTTCGATTATTTAATAAAACAAAGCGGACATATTTTCTTTTAGGAAATGACACATAAAGTGATATTGCATTTTCAAAGTCTAATTCGTCTACTAATTCCTTTGGCATATCTTCTGTCACTCTGTTTCTGTTATTTACGAATGACTTATCGGTTGTGAATTTAATGTAAACCTTATTTTCTCTATTGACATTAATGATTTGTTGTAAAAATGAATGTTGCTCAACACGAGATTTCAATTCATTTTTTTTGTCAATGAAATTTTGAAGCGGTGTGATTTCCTCTCCGATTGCCATTATTAAGTCGTATATAATTCTTCCATCAGAGTTTTTGTCAATAAGTTCGGCTTGCCAACAGTCTCCGTCGAAACTATAAGAATAAATATTTGCGATTATTGAGGATTTGATATCAAAGTTATCTAACGTTTGCTTTTCACGATAAAGTAAATCGTATAATTGTTTGTTTGGGTTTTGAATTCTTGATTTTATTTCTTTAGGAAGAAATGGAATTAGATTTTCAATGTCTTTCTCTAACTGGATTCTTTCAATACTATCTTTAACAAAATATTGGTAATTTTTTAGTGTATTATAAAAATGTAGCTTATTAAAAGCATCAATTTCTTTGTCTTTGATTATTTCGAAAACTGTATTCTCGAAATATTCTTGTTTGCCAGAATTTAAGTTAGCATATGCTTTTGCGATTTTGCTACCATCAGAAAAATAGTGGGTTCGCATTGTATCAGTAATTCTTACGTTAGAACCCAATAAGATTTTATCAATATCTATATCGAGCTTTGCAAGCTCTTCGATATATGTTTTTCTAGCGTTTGAAGCAATATTACTATTTGCGTTTCTGGAAACATTATCATTCATTATGTTTAAGAACGACTTTATAAAAACATTCCAATTTTGAGTTTTTGAAGCCAAACTCGCAATCCTTTTTTGTTGAATTATTGGTCCGTTGTCAAAACTACAAGTTCCCACTTGTCTATTTTGCCTCATTAATTCCAAGGCTCTTTTCTCCGAAATAAGTTGAGCAGTAAAATCCTCTAAATCTCCATTTGAGACTTTGTTTATTTCTGCATAATCTAAAGCTTCTAATAGCAGATTTTTAAAATTACGGTCATTTGCATAAAGGCTGTCTGCAAATTTCTCTTTTTTAGATTGCCATTCATTTAGTTCGTTTCTGCGAGCAATATAATCTTGTTCTTTTCTGTAAGGTGGTTTGTTGGTTTTTAGTTCATAGTAGTTCACTAATGAGTCAATAATAGTTCTATTATATGGTTTAAATTCATTTGACTTGTCGTCATTATCATAAAAAATGGATGTTTCTGGCTTTACTATTAGGTCTGTGTAGTTTATCCAATCTGAAAGTTGTTTTGGGATAGCTATTAGTTTGAAATCATGATTTAAGTAGAAGCCTTTTATTATGGTTGATTCTTTATGTTTGCCCCATTTCTCTTGGTAAACAGAGAAATACATTCTAGTATTCTGTTTTTCATTTAAAAAGAATTGAATGTCATAGTTTTGACTGTCAATAATGTGTCTTTGACTTTTGCCAATTTCAAATGATTTTATCTGTAATTTCTTTTCCTTTTTGTAATTTGAATAGGCATTTTTTATAATTAATAAATCTTTGTCAACTTGTAATCCTTTGAATTTATTTTTTAGCTGTTTTATATTATCTGATTTCTTTAATTCAGTAATAAATTTGTTTGGGGTTTTTGTGATAATTTCGAAATAACTTGCTGATGTCTGTGGTAGTGAGAAAAAATTAGGCGTTTCACTTTGGCTGTAATTCTTTTCCAAGTGTATTATGATAGAATCAAGTTTTGGAATATCACTTTCGCTAATTATTGAAGTTTGACAGAAAACATTTCCTGAAATTAATAATGATAGTAATATGTAGATTGATTTTGTCATAATTGTGTACAACGGTGATTATAAGCATAGTAGCTGACGTTAGGAAGCTATTATCGCTTATACCTTGTTGTGCGGTCGTTATTATTCAAATTCAGTTTGCCATTTAATTTTATATTTTTTAAATATTACAATAGCTATTACCATAACTATAAAAATACTCAACACTGTCAAAGTCGAAAATAATTTCCAACTGGTTTTAATGGACAAATAAAATGGAATCCTTGTCAAGACCTCCGCACAAAAAGCACAATATAACCCAACTACACTCCAATACATATAATTGAAATGTCTAAAAATATAATTCCTACCCTTTCGTCTTAACATAGGGTACATTCCAGCCAATAAGGTCAAAAAGCTTACTATAGCGAAAAAATGAAAAATTCCAAACCCTCCAAAAAGTCTATAAATCATAAATGCAGTAAAGTTTACCAATAACATAGACGTCACATAAATATATCCAATCTGCTTATGTCTTTTTGTTCCTTTCTTACTTATTAGTACAACAATTCCGGTAATCATCGCTACAATTGAAACCAATAAATGTATCAATCCTATATTTCCACTTACAATGTTTTCCATTTAATTAAGGTTTTGAGTTTATAATGCCACACAACGTTTTGGCTATGCGCAGTGTTCCGAAGAGCATTGCGTATAGGTGTTGTGCCTGTTGCACAAGTATTTACCCAAATATAAGTAAATATAGATTGATAATAAAAATATTTTCTTTAAATTTAAGGATGCAAGGAAAAAAGACCTATCAAGAAAAGCTGTTTGCTTGTTTTAGTGTGAGCGAACGAGTACCCAAAGACAATTTTTACCGACAGTTAGGAGGCGTTTTAGATTTAGACTATTTGTATGGCTTGACTAGAGCTTATTATGGTACAAGTGGGCAAAAAAGCGTAGATCCCGTAGTTTTTTTCAAACTGTGTTTGGTCGGCTATTTAGAAAACATCATTAGTGATCGCAAGCTGATATCCCATTGCAGCATGCGTATGGATATTTTGTATTTCATCGGTTATGATATCGATGATGAACTGCCATGGCATTCAACGATTAGTCGTACACGACAATTGTTTCCAGAAAGCCTCTTTGAAGAGGTATTTACCAAGGTTTTAGCACTGTGTATTTCCAAAGGCATGGTCAGTGGTCACACCCAAGCCATTGACTCCGCCCCAGTGAAAGCCAATGCATCCATGGATAGTTTGGAACTCAAAGTTCCCAAAGAAGACTTAGAATCACACTTGCAGAAGATACGTCATATCAGCCGTATGGATAAACCCCATCGACAAGCCAAAGAAAACAAGGCCTCTAAAACTCAACAAACTATTGATGCAAACAAACAAGAACTAGGCGCTATAAAAAGCCGTAACAAGAACTGGTCAAAAAATCAAGATCAGCGCCCCGGTGCAGGCAACAAAGGCAGTAAATACACCAGCAACAAAATCCATTACAGTCCGACCGATCCTGATGCAAGAATTAGTGTAAAACATAGGCAAAGCCAGAAAACTCAATTATATGAGTCAGCTAAGTGTAGACACCGCCCACCATGTCATCACCGACATTCAGGCTTACCATGCCGATAAGAAAGACAATCAATACCTTCAGGATATTGTAAATCGCTTAAAACCAAGACTTCACCACTCGGGATTACTATGGCAAAACTGTGTCGCCGACACGGGTTATAGTAGTGGAGAGAACTATGCCTTTTTAGAACAAGTGAACTTACAAAGCTTTATTCCTCCACATGGCACCTACAAAGGTGGTCCCAAAGGGTTTATTTACAATGATCAAGAAGACCATTATGTATGTCCACAAGGAAAATCCATCCCCTTCAAAAAAGTATTTAAAGACTACCGTACCCAGACCTTAAAAAAGGAATACCGAGGGTCGAGTAAACTATGTAATGGCTGCCCAATAGCAAGCCAATGCCTAGGTAAATCCGCCAAAGAGAAGAAATTTTCTGTAACCTACTACCGAGAGGAATATGAGCGAAACAATGCACGAGTCCACAGCAAACAAGGACGCTTTATGAAACGTAAACGTCAAAGCACGGTAGAACCTGTTTTTGGGACACTGACTCAATTTATGGGTCTGAGAAAGATCAATACCATAGGCATACAGCAAGCCAACAAGGTGATGCACCTAGCAGCAATGGCTTACAATCTGAAAAAGTATGTGAAATTCACTCAAAAACTGGCAAAATCTAAGGCAAAAGCCCTTCGTTTTGTGTTTTTTGAAATTACCGCCCTCACAAAGGGCATTGGGTCCTATATACCCCCCTTTAAAAAACAATACAGCACACTCATTTTTTAGTATGGCATCCCGCACATCGGCTAAAAAAGGAAGGTTTTTTACTTTTTTTCGGGGCTTGTGCAACGGTTACGGTTGTTAGCAAATGTGTTTTTGTTTTTTTTAATTATCTTGCTCATGAATACTACCATCCATTAATGAATCTTCAAAAATATTAAGACCTAAATTAACTCCATATCTACTTTTTACAACTCCATTCTTAGCGATTTCAGCAACTACTAATTCATCAGACTCAAATTCATTATACAACAATAGAGGTTGACGTCCTTCTAATTGATAAGTAAAATATGCCTTATCAGAAATTTCTTTTATTAAACTTAGATTAGGTTTCCACCTGTTATGGTCTACTGCAATATATTGTGCTTCGGAATCATTATTCCTTATTCTTATAGTGGGTAAGGTATATGATTCTGTACCTACAAAATTACCATCCTTCATACCTCCTATAGTTATTTTTATATTCTTATGTTCTAAGTCAGTTGTATTTGCTATATCAAACATAATTCCAACTCGAACGTTTTCTTCATCTGATGGCAGACAAGAGGTGAATAAAAAAATACAACAAATTAATATTATTTTTAATTTCATAATTCTAATCGTTTTAAAGTTTATAGCAAGGTACTTTTTCTATTCTTTTATTTCCATATATGATTTTGGGGCAGTTTCCATAATTACCTCCATAACCACAATTGGAATAATCATATCTTATAATGTTTCTTTCCCAAGAAGAGGGCGCAATTGTTCCCGAAAAATAAACTGCTGTATTTGGATGTGTAGCATCAATTTTTGCTTTTATTTGTGGAGCAGATCTATCACTTGTGATTTGATTGTTTGGGAATATAGTACTTCTTGCTTTCTTCACAATAAAGCAACTTCTTTTATTCACAGCATTACGCACTAAATCTTTTATTCTACTCGTACTAGGGGTGTTTAAGCCATAAATCCATCCAAACCAAGTTTTTCTATAACTAGTATTGTCAGACCATATTTTTCTGCCAATAGCATTATTATGATAATCCATAGCTTCGCTATCAACAGGATTATTATCATTGCATTCTTCATTAGCATCTGCCACTGCTTTTGCAAAAGCTATACGAGGATTTTTTGAACTAAAAGTAAAATAATAATCTGCCAATAAAGCATTCCATAAAATATGTCTATAAGCATCTCCTCTTGTATCTGTCCCACCACCGCCAGCATAACCATAATAACTTCCATAGGAGTCAGGATAATAATTTCCAGCAGAGGTACTTGCTCTTGTAGATGCTAAAACCATAGCATAAGTAGCTCGTACAAACCCCCATTTAATACTAATGATTTTTTTATAGACGCAAGTCTTACTTCTAGCAGCAAACTTGCCTGCGTATTCATCTTCCTTTTTTGCAATCTTATCTAACACTACATAATCTAAATTTTGAGAATAATACTCATCTATTAATTCAATATTTTCTTCAATTTCTGTTTCAGTAAGTGTTGGGAAATCTTGTTTTATCATTTCCAAATGTTCTTGTGCTTCTTTTTCAAATTCTATTTGTTTAAGTTGTTCTATTTCTAAAAGTTGAATGGAATCTAATTCTTCTGGAATTTGTTCTTCAAATTCCTTCTCTACTTTTTTATAAGGAAATAAATCTAGAACTGTTTAAGTAACTTCAGCAATAATTTCTGCATTGGGTAATTCCGAATTTCCCGCTTTAAAAGCCAATCCTTTTTGTTTTGCTACGGCACGTTTTGAAGTTTGATATAGGTGTTTTAAGTTTTCTTCAGTATGTTTTATTTCTAAATCTTTAATAGGTGTAGAAAATCTATGATTTACTGGCAAACCTTTAAAATCGATTAGTTTAGAAGTGTCAATTTCTGCAACAGGTTCTGTTAATTCAGTGTTCTCATTAAATTCTTCTTGGCAAGAAGAAATTAATATTCCAAAAATTAGTAATACTGTTAATGTTAGTTTGTTTACGTTTTTCATAATTCGTTGAAGGTTTTAAATTAGTAATTCGGTTTCTAGCATATTTGCTAACGTTGTTGTGTATGATTAGTGGCGTGTTTCAGTAACTGATTTAGTAAATAAAAACCGAATAGAAAATTCCAGCGGAATTTTCGTAAGTAGGCGGGAACCAGCCATTAATTATACAGAGTGTTAGCAAATGTTATTTTTTCATTTTTAGTTTTATTTTCGATTTAACAATTTCATAGTCATAATGTAATTCCGTGTTATCATCAAATTTCAAGAGAATAGTATTTTCTTTTAAAGTATAATTTCCTAAATAAGGTGTTGTTAGGATTTCCTCTCCGTAATCATCATCTTTTTCTATTCTAAAATCTGTCCAAAGAGTAAATGTTCTATCGGAATTGAATTTTATGTTTGAACTTCCTTTTTCAACACTTAAAGTAAGGTTTTCTAAATTTTTCAAGTCTTTTTTATTATTACATTCTAAAAACCAAACTCTTTCATTTAAGAATAATTCATTTTTAAAAGTTACTTCCCAATTATCCCCAAATTTATTTGCTAAATCCTTATGAGTAGATGAATTTTCTTTTGGATGATTAATAAAATCATAATCATCTTTTGCGAAAATATAAATAAGTTTTACTCCCCAATGTTTGAAAATATTTTTCTTTAAGTCAAGATATTCAAAATTAGGTTTGCATTTTATATACTCTTTCAAAATCAAACTATCACTTTCAACTTGAGAAAATGAATTAAAAAAAAATATAAATAAAAAAATGATAGTTATTGTGTTTTTCATTCTAATATTTGCTAACGTGTTTGTGTTATGAAAAGTTGCTTTTTAAAAGTACGGCTATTTTCCGAAGGAAAATAGAAGAACTTTAGAAAAGCATATACTTTTGATTAAGCTAAAAATAAGCAATTTTTTATACAAGATGTTAACAAATGTTATTTAATAATTCATATTATTTTTTTTGTAAAATAGCTTTATTCACAACTTTCATATTCAGCGATAACTTTTAATATTTGACTTTCTCTAAATTCTCTTTTTTTAAGTTTTTTAACCAAAGAAGGGCAATCTGAAAAATATTTCATAGCTCTCTTCCTGAAAGATTTAGTAAAAAGTGATGCACTCATATTTGTAGGTAAGGTTATTAAAGGAGAAGCAATCTTTTCATTTTTTCTTAATACATAAAATTCATTATCTTGAGATGAATAGTAAGTTGAAGATGTAAAACCACGTTCTCCACCAATCATTCCTAATGACATTGTTGAGTTACTAACTGTTCTTGCGTATAGTTTAACTTTTTTAAATTCAATTAGTTTAAATAATTGGTATTTTGATCTTGACGTTTTTACATATTCAAAAATAGCTGTTTTATTATTTCGTTCTTTTATTAATGCTTTGTTTACATTGGAATGGTCAAATTCAAACTCCTTGTCTTTCTCACTTTTTTTAAATTTAATTTTATGATAATTAACAAGAACTCCTTTATTTATAAGTGGCAATTTTAAATTTCCTATGATTGTATCTCCATTTTTTAATATTAAGCTTCCTTCAAACCATTTTTTTTGAGCATTTCCAACGTTTATGATTAAAATTAATAATAATAGTGTAATCTTCTGTTTTTTCATTTTGTTAATTATTTTTACTCTTAGTTTTTATTAGTGTTAATTTATAAATAATTCAATAAACTTATTGAAAATATAAGAAATTTAATAATTCGCGCAATATTTGCTAACGTTTCTGTATAAACTTTGTTGCGGTTTCGTCAAGCTAAAAGCAAGTAAATAATTACTGATTAGAAAGTCCGCGAGGACTTTCCCAAGTAAGCTAAATGTTAGCAATACAGTTTATACCTTGTTGTAACACGTTTATTTTTTTATGAATTTTAAAATTTGATATTTCTTTTCAGATAAAACTTTAATTGTATATACTCCATAATTCAATTGGGCTATATCTATTTTTTTCAACGAAGATTCACTCTCTTTTTCGAGAATAAGTTTACCTAATGAATCATAAATTATTACAGATTTAAGTTCAACGTTTGATATAAAATAAATTACATCGTTAGCTGGATTTGGATATAACTTAAGTAAATCATTTTTATAATCTTTTGAAGAAAGTAATGCAGAGTTTATAAATGTAATCCACTTGCAATATTTAGCAAAGGGTTCTGAACTACCATTAAAAATTTTAATAATATTTGTTTTACCTGAAAACTTATCAAGTTTTCTTAGTTCAATACCACCATTATTATTCCTTACTGTTAAATAAATAGTATCAGAATCTGTGTCCCAAGCCATTCCATTTTGAGTTATGGCATTAAAATCTAAACTACTTATAAATGTAGTTTCTGCTGTAGTTTTATTAATACTATATAAACTACTATTGTAAACGTCTATTGCGAACATATTTGAACTTCCGTCAATAGCAACAGATTTAGCTCTAATTCCTGTTTCTCCAATAAGATTTACAGATGCTGTTTCAATATTAATACTATATAATGATTTGTTTGCTAAAGCAAAAAGATTACCTGTTAATGGATCAAATTCAAAACCTGTGAAATATAAACAATTATCAAAATTACCAATAGTAAATATCTGCTTTAAGTTAAGGTCATATTTTTTAAGTGAGCAATTATAAGCATAATATATTATAAATGGATTCTTAGAATCTACTGCTCCTGCTTCCATATTTGCTCTAGGGTATCCGAGACTAGTTTCTCTTTCAAATTGATATGCGTTATCAATTCTCCCCTTTTTTAATGTCATTTCAGGATCAACTCTATTTTGATCTTCAAAACCGGCATATAAAACTGTTTGTCCTTTAATTTTATTAGAAACAAAAAATATTAAAGATAAAAAAAGATAGTAAATTATTAAATGGGTTGTTTTTTTCATAATGTGTTACCAACGGTCTAGTGTATGAAACGTAGCGTGTAAAAAGACACTAAATTTTCGGATTAACACAGAGCCGAATTTTTAATTTTCATGTTTAATTTTTTCTAAATATAACCAAATTAAAAATTTGGCGGACTTAATAAATAAGCAAAAACCTTTGGTAAAGCCTTTACTAGCTATGTTTTATACACATTGTTATCTGGCAGGCTTTTTTCCGCAAACTTGCTAGCGTTGGCAAAGACATACTCTTTTACAGTTTTGGTGTAGCTTTGGATGGTGCGACTGGAAATGTGTATGGCATTCAGCGTAGGCAATTCCCCTATGCCATTAAATTGTAACTTTCACTTGGCGGAAACAATAGCTCAATTCCTTTCGGTTTGATTTTAAACAACGGACCTTTTTCTACCACTTTCCCTTTTGAGTTTCGCTTAATTAAATGGTCAAGCGTAATTATTCCTTGTTCAATTAGTAAGTCAAATTGAGAAGTGATTGGCTTTTTTGTGTGCTCTACCAATTTATATTGAAAATGCTCTCGGTCATTTATTCTAGTGCTTTCGGCTTCTACCCAAAACGTTTCTTTATGTTTTGTTTTTAGTCGGTTATGAAGTTTATCCAATGTCCAAACCACAAAATCTCCAACTTCTGGTTTATCAGAGTTTTCAATCAGTTGTTTAATATCGTTATCAATTCTTAGATTCAAACCTTGCGAGTTTCTAGTAATTGCAGAAACTGTGCAATACAATTTAAAATCCTCTTCTCGTTCATAACCAAAATTGTCGAGAATTTCTGCGGAACTTTTAAACTTACTTAATTTCCAATCTGGAACTTGTGCAAATAGATTTTTACGATTTGTTCTACTATTTCTGAATGATTTAAGTTCAATTCCTTTATAATCTGGTTGTTTAGACGAATTAATGTCAATTCCTAGTGCTGTCTCAAGTGTTCTGCCTACAGAAGTGTCAGCATCGACCATTGAAGGAATTGGGCCAGCATTTGCTATTTTTCTTAACATTGCCAAAAGCTCAAAAGCTACTTCATTCTCAGTCGTGTTAATTGCATTAATTAACTCTTGAAATGGATTTAGAATTGAAGAATTAATCAATTCTCTGATGTCTAATTTTGTCAAGTTGAAAACTTGAAGTCGACTATCAAAGTAAGTTATTGCAATAATATCGTTTGGATCTGCAACCTTTGTTAAGCTATAAAACCAAATTCTTGGGTCTCCTTTTTTAGTTGAAGGACGATATAAAGATGCTTGTGATTTTATTGTCTTAAAACCAGTATGAATAACTGCTGGAATCATTACTTTACTCTCTGTACCTTGTTTTTGTAATTTGTAATCGTGAATATTTTCACTTTTTAAATAACTTCTGACAGAACCAGTTGCATCCATTATGGATTTTTTTAATCCCGTTTCGGTTGGTTCAATTAAAGTAAGAGAAACTTGGTTTTTAGTCAGTAATTTTATCTTTTCTTGTTCTGAGTTTGTAAGCTTTCTCACTTGATATGTTTTAAAATTTCACTTGCGACTGCTCTAGCTAATAAAGGCGGAACAGCATTTCCAACTAAAGTGTATTGTGGTACTTCTGTTTTTCTATTATTTCCACCTGTAGACCGCTTTCCTTGAAATACAAATGAGTCATCAAACGATTGTAAGCGTGCCATTTCTCTAACTGTTAAAGACCTTGGCGAATTGTAGTGAATGTAATCGTCTGCAATAGTCATTATTGTAGAGCTTTGCTCGTCTGGTTTTAAAACATTGTAATTTCTTTTGTTTGTAGAAAGATTTAATTTCTCAAGTTCTGGTTGTGATTTTCTATAATTACCATTTTTTAAAATCACTCCAAGTCTTTCAATAACGGTTTCGTTTTGATTACTTGTTTTGTGATTATTTAAGATGTCAAAATATTTCTCTCCATTCTCCAAACCTTCGGTATTCTTGACGTAAAATGGTTTTGTTTGAGGCTTAAATCGTTCAATTAATCTACCTTTTTTTGACCATTCTGCAAATGATTTTCCACCTTTGGAAATAGGCTTTCCGTCAATTTTTCTTTTTTTGAGAAGTTTAGCCATTTTCTTTGCGGTTCCGTTGTATTGAGCAGAAATATCAATTTCTTCATATCGATGTGCTTCTTGGTTATTACCAATAAAATCTAAATCGTATAAAGCTTCAAAAATGGTTACTTTTTCTTCTTCGGAAACTGTTGCAGGGATTTCGGAAATATACTTTTGATCTTTGCGACAACCAATGAAAAGTACTCTTTCTCTATTTTGAGGAACACCATAATTTGATGCGTTTGCAACAAATGGTTGTTCTATTTTATAAAGCCTAATACTTTCAAGAATAGTCTCTAATTCCCTTTTTTGTGATTTGTTGCATTGAGATTTTAAAATCTCAATGGATTCATCAAAAGATGTTGTGTAGATTTTTAAAGCAGTTATAATATCCTCACAATCTTTTTTGTAATTAGTTGGAACTTTTAAAGCTTTAAATGAGTTTTCAATTTTTGAAATGATATTTTCAGAGCTTATCTCAGTTAGAAAATCTGTAAAGGAATTTGCAAAGTCATCACTATCAATATTACAAAAATCCATTTCTTTGATAATGTCACGCTTTAATTTCTCCCATTCTTTTGTTCTTGCCAAAAGGTTAAAGCCGTGACGAATGGTATTGATATTTTCGTCCGTTTTACTGGTTTTATAATCTGCGATTTTTGGTGTTAGTTTTTTAAATCTATTCTCTACAAAGTTGATGAAATCAGTTTTTCCAGTTTCTTTATCTTTTTTAAGTAGTTTTTCAAGTTCAACTCTTTTTACAATACTATCTAAAAGGAAAGAATTTGATTCTTTCCGAATTTTTTTGATGAATGTATTTAGTAATGGAATTTCTTTTGTGTCAACAATAGAGTTGATTTCCTTGATAATCAATTCTTTTATTTTCCCACCTTCTTTAGTCAAAATGCCTTTTACATTTTCCATCACAAAGTACTTAGGTTGTAAAACCTTAATGACTTCTAGGTAGTGAGAAAAAAGGTCGTCTTTTTTATCGAATTTTTTTCGTTTTCCTGCAAGACTAAAACTTTGACAAGGTGGTCCACCGCAAACAACATCAATGTTACGACCATTTATTTTTTCTAATAAATTGTCTAAAAAGTCTGGTTCAGTAATATCCTGTTTTAAAAATTCAGCATCCAAACCTAATTGATGATTATAGCGAACAACGTGAGTTAATTCGCAATTTTCGTTGATGTCGTTGGCAACAACGAAATCGAAGAATTTATTATTATGTTCAGCTTGTAAAAAACCTTCACTAAAACCGCCAGCTCCAGCAAATAAATCTACAAAAGTGAAAGGTTTTCCATAAAGTGCAACCTGTTCTTTAACAATATTTACATTGTTACTTTCTTTGTAGTTTTCTATGTGTTCGTTCAATACGCTTTTTACTTCGTCTTGTACAAAGATTTTCTTATTAGAGTGGTGCAAAAGTTCGTCCGCACGTTCTCTTAGGAAATCTAAATAATGGTTGATTTCGTGAGATTCTACACTCAATCCAATCGCTTTTTGTTTGGATTTATTGAAGTTTTTCGGTTCTATTTTCTGTCCTGTAGAAACCTTAACTTGGCTTCCGTTACAGTTTATTCGAAGATGAATTGGTGCAAACCCTTTTTTGTCAGGTTTGTCTAAATAAAAATTAATTGTTGCCATAATTATTCACGGACGTTTTTACGTACACGGACAAATTTACGGACATTTTTTTAAATTCCTATTTAAATTCTGATTTTTGTTCTGAGTGAGCGTTGGGAAAAGGCAAGCTCTTTTTATTTTTTGAAGCACAAAAAAAATGAAATGTGCTTGACTGTGCGGTTGGCTTTTCAGCTTGCAGGTAACGGTTAGTATATGAAAAGTAGCAGAATAAATACTCTTTATATTCGTATTAAAAA
This sequence comes from Polaribacter sp. HL-MS24, assembly GCF_032758595.1. NCBI lineage: Bacteria > Pseudomonadati > Bacteroidota > Flavobacteriia > Flavobacteriales > Flavobacteriaceae > Polaribacter > Polaribacter sp. HL-MS24. The sequence continues at coordinate 2,329,179 of NZ_CP136415.1, forward strand.
CAAAAATAGCAGAAAAGAATTAAACTTTGTAGTTTGCACTTAACTGCTATTTTTTATATACCGTGTTGGTAGCCGTTACTGTTTAATTTCTGCCTCCATACTACACACTTCGGCACAACCTCCACCATCAAGACAAGCTTTAACCGCATTACCTACACATCTAGCTTGTCGCATTCCGGCTCCAATCCCACTTAATTCTGGGCATTCGGTTATTTCCCCTGTCTTTTCACAAGAAACCTTTATTCCACCGCCTTCAATAGATTTCGATGCTTGATTTGAAAAACCTTCCGCAAAACCATATTCAAATTCGTTTAAATATCTTATGTTTTCAATGATATAATTCTCTCCTTCCATTCGAATATCAAATTTTGCAGCCACATATGAAGTACTCTTCGAAGTTGACTCACCATTTTTGCCACCCAAATTAGATTTTATATTGCTGATTTGTTTTTCAAAATCAACTAGAGCTAATTCCTCACTGTTTTGTTCCTCATTTGATGTAGAATCACTTTCGCAATTAGTAAATGAGATACTAACACTTAAAAGAAATAAATAGAAAAAATTCATTTTTAAAGTTTTCATGTTATAAGTTTTTATTGCCCATTAAGGTCTTAGGCTGTTAGGTTTCGACCTTTAGTCGGTATTTATTCTTCACTTTCATAGAGTTAATTTACGTTTTTTCTTTCAAATTCCGTAAGTCGGATGGTCTTTAAATCACTCTGTTTCGGTTCCCAAATGGCTACCAACGTTTTGGCTATGCGCAGTGTTCCGAAGGGCATTGCGTATAGGTATTGTTGTACACAGATTTTATTTATTCAATATCCAATTTACCAAGTCCTTTTTGTCTACAATCGACCAACTATGAGGATGTCTTTCGCCATTTGCTCTGTATCCTTTATCAATTGTCGGAATATATTCAACACTTTCATATCCTTTCTCGATAAGACTTTCAGATAATTTTTTGATATAAAAAGCGTTCATTTGTTCGTAATCAGCCATTCGATTTTCTTTCCACCAAAGAGTGTCAGGTTCTGTATAAAGTCTGATTTTTGTACGCTTTAATTTTTTTAGGTTTGAGATGTTATTCGTGCTACAAGTGAATACAGCACTGTTTTCATATTTTGCAATATTGTCCTTTGGATTACCGAAGTTATTGCCTAAAATTTCTAAAAGCCATATACTTTCTTGAATTGAAGGTTCAGAAAAATTTCGTTCTATATTTTTTTCAGATGATTTGTACAATGCGGTCAAATCTATTGGTGAATCTACGATAAACACTCCTTTCGGGTCAATATAGAATTGTTTCATCCCAATAATAAAATCACTTATTAATAGACTTACAACTCCACCACTTGAAAAGCCACCGACAAAAATATTTTCAGTTGGCAGTTTATTTTCAATAATTATGTCCTGTAATTTTTTTGCGAGTTGATATTTTTCACTTTTCTCAAGCCATAGTTTCTGATTAAAATTTGACAACAACTCAGCAATACTGTTTTCTCTTGCAATATCAAGAATTTGGAACTCCCTTTTTATAACATCAGCATTTTCAGGATAACCACCGAATAAAATTAAAACTCCTTTTATTTCTTCGCTTGGCTTATGAAGTTCGTAATCTTCTTTTATGATTTCGGTGAACTTAATTTTTTCAGCAGTTGGTTGTGCCTTTTCATGTTTGTTCTGTTTACACGAAACAACTACAATAAAAAATAATAGTAAAATGGATGCTTTTTTCATTCGTCAAATTGTGTACAACGTTTAGTATATGAAAAGTAGGCGATTTAGAAGCACTAAACTTTCGGTAGGATACAAAGTTTGATATGGGCTAAAAGCCTTGAATTCAATACTGTTTCGCCTATATTTTATATACATTGTTAGCACCAGTTATTTTATATTTTTAGCTCTCCTTTCAAAACGATCTGAGCTTTACTTCTTATAGTCATTTTCTCTTCATTCAATAATTCAACTTCCATAAATCCAGTCCGTTCAGAGCATTGAAAAGAATTCATTTTAGTTTTATTTAATCTGACACCCCAATATTTAGCTAGAAAGGTATGGGTTCCACCTGTCACAGGGTCTTCATTGGTTCCACTCCAAGGCCAAAAATATCTTGATTCAAAATCAAATTCAGGCTTTGTCGAAATCGCCGTTACCAGTACTCCGTTAATTTCTATGTGCGATTTTTTTAATTTGTCAAAATCGGGTGTCAGATTTTTCAGGATTTCAGCATTTGTGATTTCAAGCAATAATATTTTGGTTTCTGCATTGTATTCACTGTTATTTATTTTTTTAATCCCAAGTGCTGTAAGTAATTCAATAGGTGATTCTTGCGGTATTGTATGATAAATCGGGAACTCCATTTTTATAAATCCATCTTCAAGTGTAATTGGTAATTCCAAATTTTGGATATTCACAAAAGTGAGTGAATTTTCTCCGTTATTTTCAAAAAGTACTTTTGAAGAAGCAAGAGTAGCGTGTCCGCATAACGGTATTTCCATTACTGGCGAAAAAAATCTTATAGAAAACACATTTTTCCCATTTAGCTTACTGACGAATGCTGTTTCTGAAAATCCTAATTCTTTTGCAATTGAGAGCATTTCAGAATCTGCAAGACTCTCGTTCAATAAACAGACTCCCGCTGGATTACCTTTAAATGGTTGGTCGGTGAAAGAATCAACAATGTAGGTTTCTATCTTTTTCATTCTTATTCTGCTCTTATTGGTGCTAACGGTCGGTGTATGGTGTCGTAAGGGATTGCGGGCAATAAACCTATCAAGTTACAACCCAAAATTGAGGCGGGTAATACCGCTCGAAAACCTCTGAAACCCTTATGCACTATACACATTGTTATGGCTCGTTTATCATTAATATTCAGTCAAATATCGGTTTTAATTCTTTATCTTTATATAACTCATACATTTTCATTATCTGTTCTTTTGTTACTCTACGTTCCGACAATTCTGGTAAATCTGATATATCAAAAAATCCAACATCACTTGTCTCAATCCCTGTTTGAGCCTCACCTCCTATAATTTCACACTCCATAAATAATTGGTAAACATCAAAAGGAAATGGTTTTTCTTGATATTTATTATAGTCAATCAATCCCAAAATCCGTGTTGGTTTTACATCAAATCCAGATTCCTCCTTTACCTCATTTATCGCTATCTCACTAGGCAACATTCCCGTATCTGCATAACCGCCTGGTAAACTCCATCTACCGTCCATTTTTTCTTTAACCAATAATATTTTATTCTCACGAAAGACAACAGCTCGGATTCCTACTTTTGGAGTCTGATAGCCAACATCTCGATTAAAAACAAAATCAAGTTTCCTTGTATCAATCTCCGTAATATTATTCATTATCGTCAAACTCAAATTGAGCAATTCGGTATATCGTTCTTTGTCAAATTTGTCTTTTGTAAAAGTCAATCCTGTTTGAGCGATTGAATTTATTCGTTTTGCAATTTCCAGCCAGTGCTCAGGAACTTTATTATTCATGGTTTATATCTAAAATACTTTTAAGTTCATTGAAGTTATGGATATAATAATTCGCATTATCCCCTTTAATTATATTTTCTCGTAATATCTGGACTGTTATCATCTGTAAATCATTTCCCGATTTAATTTCAGAATCGGGGTTGTCTCCAACCACAAATATTTGACTTGGTAATAAATTATGATTTTCTATTATTTGTTTAAACACTAAACTTTTAGGCTGATTATCAATAATTGGGTCAATTATGAAAATTTCTTCAAAATCCTTTTCAATCCTCAAAGCTTTAATTTTTGCCAATTGCAAATTCTTTATCCCAGTTGTAACAAGAAACTTTGTTTGTGGAATAGATTTTAAATATGAATAATCAGAGTATGGATTAATATTTAAGTTGATGTCGGCAGTTTTAAAAAAATCGAAAGCGCTTAAAACTAAACCATACTTGACATTATGTTTATTGAAAACGTAGTCAATTGGTCTTATCCAAAGCTCATTAATGATGTCATTAATTTGTGAAGAATCATGCTCTACTTGCAAACATTCCGTTAAGTTATTGAAGAAAGAATCGAAAACTTCCTTATCCATAGTCTTTGTTGGAAAGATTGTATCATCAAGGTCTAATATGATTGATTGGTTATTCAATTTTATCTGCTTTTATTTCCTATTTAACTGAATGTTCTATTGTTCGCAAATGAGCCATAACGGCTCGGCTAAGCGTAGTGCGGAGGCAAGGAAACTTTTTGTTTCCGTCTGCGCACGAAGCTAAAGCTTTTGGTTTTGCTTTTTCTTTTTTTGTCCAAAGCTAAATCCATAAGATTTAGCGACATTATAAATATACACAGACCTTTCGTTTTTGCCCTAAAGTCCGCATTACGTTTAGGTTGTGTTACCCAACGTTTTTTTGCGTAATCTTATTCAGGTAAACCAGATTCATATTTTTAGATTAATCCCTAATTGTATTCCGTAAGCATAAGGTTTGTAGTCTTTTCCAAAATCTTTGTCACTATATGTGGTTAATGCTGATTTGTAGAACCCTTCAGCAAGAATACTCCAATTACTATTGATGCTTAAAATGGCTCCGATTTTGGGCTGTATGGCTAATCCACTTTTAAGTAAGGGATAATCTTCTGTCGGAATTTCATAGATAAAATCGTTTTCTATAAAAAACCTAACTTTTTTTCTGGATTAAAAATATACCTATAACCAATAGAAACACCATAAAAGCTCCATCGCTTAGTAAGTTCATAGGGGGAGAAAGTGCCACCACCATCTCCAGTAAGTCCTTTTTCCCAATACCTATAACTAGAAGCGCCAAGTCCTATCTTCAAACTATTTTTTTGATTTAATTCTCGATAAAGATTTAGAGAGCCATTTGGTGTATTTTTTGGTTTTTGCTCTTCGGGAAAGCAACCTTCAATACAGCGATTCTGGTTGACCGGTTGGTTGTAATGCAACGTTCTTGAAAGGCCTAGATTAAATTGTATGCTATATTTACTTTTGGGACTATCTTGACCTATGAGAGTTTTAGGGTATGCAAACAATAATATCAATAGTAAAATATGGATTGAATATTTCATTCGGTTGTAATCTAATTAGAACTTTAAGGATGTTTATTTTCAACAATGGTTGCGTCTGAGTAAAGTCCATCTGCGCAAAGATTACGTCCGAGTAATGTCCATTCGCGCAAACCTTTTTTTAGTCATTATCGCTTATTTTGACTAAACATTAATATTTTGTCAAAATGTTGGGTAACGTTTACTGTATGGTTAGTGGCGTGTTAAAAATTTTAAAATTTTTGGTAAGCAATAAATTTTATAAAAAAGAACTAACCCTAAAGTTAGTTCTTTGCAGCCATTAACTATACAGAGTGTTATGGGCTTTTAATCTTTAAACTCTTTCTTTGAAGTCATTTTTCTAACATTCTCTTTATTAAATCCTCCAATAATATAATTAATAAATAAAGAACCTGCAAAAGAAAATAGAATACATAAATACATCATAGGGTTTTTCTTATTTTCAATTATTGTTTTTATAGTAGCTGGTTTATCTGAAAAGTAAAGTCCATAAAACATAATTAATGTTCCTAATGTAATAGTTAGTATCCTAAATTTATAAAAGTGCTTTTTAAGAAAGAATTGAATTTTTTTACTTTTTTTCATAATTTCTTACTTAGATTTATTGACTAGTATTTCTTGCTTGATTTAAAAAACTCTTTTAGAGCTACACCTCCACCACAATCTACAGCTGTCCAAATCGCTCCCCAAATTGCTCCTACAGTTGCACCACCAGCAGCTCCAAAAACAGCTCCACCAACAGCTCCAGTTGCTGTTCCAACACCAGGTAAAACTACGGTACCACCAGTAGCTCCATAGTATGCTCCACTTATTGCACCACCGATAGCTCCAGTGACTATTCCTCTTCCAATAGCTTTTCCAGCATTTATACGCATACAATCCCAAAAACCATCCCCTTGCCCCCTTGAACTAAAGCTTGATTTCTTTTCTGCATCATCAATTTCAATAATCCCATCTAAGACTAAGATTGACTGTTCAGATGCTATTAAAAGAGAATGAATTTGCTCATATTCTTCGGAATTAAAATTTTGTTGAGTTAACAAATCTTTATGAGATGTTACTATGTCAAGGATGTATCCATCTTTACTATTAGCAAGTTCATTATAAAAATTTACTAAAAACTCTTTTTGCTTATCTGAATAGATATCCGAAAGTTCATTTACTGTATAAACAATTTCTTCTGTTGAAGATTTAGAATACTTTCTTTGAAAATATTTATCATCACCAGTTTCTATAAACTCATCAACTTCTTTAGATAATGATTCATCATATTCAAGCATATTATTAAAAGATATAATATTTTCTTTTAAGCTTAAATTTAAACTTTCATAATCAATTTGTTGCGATTCAATTTTTAAATTGTCGTTATCTGATGTACAAGCTGTAATCATTAATAACATTAAGGTCACATAAATAATAGATTTCAAATTTTTCATTTTAATTTGTATTTAATTTTTAACGTATTCAACTTTTTAGGAGGGTTGAACACTTGCAATTTTGCCATCTTTTTCAAGAAACTCCGTTTATAGACAATTCAAAGTTTTAACTCTTTTATTTTTTTCTTCCAAGCAGAGTTGATTCTCGGATATGGTTGATATTTGTTCTAATTGCCCATAACGGTTAGTATATGAAGCGTAGCATCCCGTAGGGTGCTATGATTTCATATACATTGTTATGAGCTGGTTTGTTTACTTAAGTTTCTAATACATTGTTCTCTAATGTTCCAGATTTCATCAAATGTCATTTTCTGATTACTGTTTACTACCCATTTTTTTAGATAATTTCTATGAAAATTCACTTTGAAGTCTGCAACTTGTTCCGGTTTAATTTCTATCTCTTCAAGAATGTCATTCTTGAGTTTTAAAAAATCGGAATCCACAGTTGTTAAGTCGAGATATTTTTCGTCTATTTTCAAATAGCAATGTGCTTCAGGAATATATTCAATAGAATTCTTCGCTAATTCATCTCCAATTCCTGTCGTATTTGAGTTATTCATCTTATAAATTCCCAAAATAAGTTTCACTTCTTGAATGTTATTCAATTTGGCAATTTGAGATAGAAAAGCGTGTTTTGAACTGTAACTTCCTTTATTTTCTTTAATTACTAATGAAAAATCTGTTCGATTTGAATTTCTCCCATATGGGATATTTTTGACGAAATTCATCAATTGTTCCCAATTTTGAATTCCTTTTTCATTAACAAGGATGGTTAAATCGTCTTTTGAGTTTAAATTTCCTTTAATCATAGACTTTTAAATTGTTGAGAACATATTTATGTCAAGTAAGTTGTCAAATACTAATTCTGCTCCATTATTAATAAGTACTTCTCTATTTTTATCGCCAATTCCAATGAATTCTATATTTAATTGCTTTGCCGTTTTTAAGTCCCACAATCCATCTCCTATAGAAATTGTACGTTCAAATCTATCCATATTGTAAAAGGCTTGAGCATTTACAATAGCTCTTTTTACGATTTCTTCTCTTTCATAAATATTATCAGAAGCAACTAATAAACTTTCATCAAATTTGACACCAATCGATTCTAATTTATGAATAGCAGGTCTTCTTAAAGAGCCTGTTGCAAAGCAAATTCCAAAATCGGAATTAGTGTCCAAATATTCAATCAATTTCTTTGCTCCCAAAATCTCCAGTATCTCCTGAGACTTTATCTTCTTATATAAACCATTTTCAAATTCAATGTTTTTTTTGGCAGAGAATTTTTCATTTCTATCTGTCTCAAAAATTTCTTTTGAGATATAGGAATCAGTATGGTGCATAAATGATTTGTATTCTGCATTAATTTGACGAACACCTATCTCCAACAACATTTCTGTAAATGCCTTCTGGTGAACTTTGACGCTGTCAGTTAAAGTCCCGTCAATATCAAAAACGATTAGATTCTTCTTTTTCAAATTGTTTGTTTTACTTGCTCATAACGATCTTGGCTATGAGTAGTTGCGTGGGTTAGCACTTAACTTAACAAGTACACACCAAACTGAAAATCCACGAGGATTTTCGGAAGTAGGCGATAACAAGCAATTACTTGTAGCCCTTGTTACCACACGTTTTTTATAAATTAATTATCATTGGTAATTCAGGTCTTAAATCAAATGATTTTTTCTGAACATTATTGTCAAAATATAATTCCATTAAATGTTCTGTTCCATTTTTGACGGTTATGTTTTCAATTCCGTTAACTGCCTTGATTGTTTCTGTTTCCAAGTCTAAGCCAGACGATGTAATTGTGATATTCGTTATTTTTTTTGCTCCGTTTGGATGTTTAAAAAATTCTCTCCAAATTGAATATTCTTCTGGGATTTTTTTTAAATCAGCCAATGTTTCAAATCTGTCGGATTCAATTTCTGGGTAAACAACAAAAATTGAAGGTTCACCAAGGTTGGTTTTTGAGTTTTTTGCGGAATATATGTTTACATTTTCTTCCATCCAATCTTGATGATATCTAACTTTCTCAAAAGGTATTTTCTCGATTTTATAATCCTTTATTTTTAGAGCGATACTAAACGGTGATGCTCCATTTTCTTTAAAGTTTGCACGTTCCACAAAATCCAACTCTTTATTTTTCTTATTGTTTTCTTCTAATTCACTTTGGTCGTAAACAAAAATCAACTCTAAGTATCCATTGAGAAAATTGAAATATCTGCCTGCTGTTCCTTGTCCTTCGTGTATTTGGGAAAGTGAGTCGGGAACAGAAGTAAATCCAATTTCTATTAATTTTTCTTTTGCTTTTTTGGGATTTTCAACCCAAATATTGAAATGGTCAACCTCTAAATTAGACGAAACATTTTCAACCGTTTCGTTGATGTCAATATTGGTTTTTTTCTTCTCTTTGCAAGAGGAAAGTCCCAAAATCAAAGCTAAAATTATTATGTAATTTCCAAGGTTCATTTTCAAATGTGTGGTAACTAGTGTATATGAACACCTTTAGGTGTGTTTATTTCCTTTATATTTTGATTTTGTTCCACAATACTTCCCAAATCGGTATGTATTGTTGAACTTTTTGTCTTGTAAAAATCATCCAAAGGATTTTTTATTTTCCCAATTTCTTGCGTAGACACCTGTGTGTATATCTCCGTTGTTTTGGAGCTACCATGCCCTAAAAGTGTTTGAATATGTCTGAGACTCACCCCTTGCTCTAAAAGGTGAGTTGCAAAACTGTGTCGAAGCATATGAGGAGTAATCTTTCTTCGTATTCCTGCTATTTTGCTCGCTTTCGATAGTACTTTCGCTATACTTGACGGACTATATTGTCCTCCATTTGCTCCTTCAAAAAGCCAAGTTTTTGGCTTGTATTTTTTGTAGTATTCTCTTAGATGATTAAATAATTCCTTAGAAATAATGCTTTGACGGTCTTTATTTCCTTTACCACCGCGAATCAAAATCAGGTTTCTAGAAGAGTCGAGATCAATGATTTTTAAATTCAGTAATTCACTTCTTCTCAATCCAGCAGAATAAATTAGTGAAATAATACAGCGGTGTTTTAGGTTTTTAATTGTGGATATAATAGCAAACACTTCTTCCTTTGAAAGTACTTTAGGAAGTAACTTCGCTTTCCTTGGGCGTTCAATGTTAAAAACCATTTTGGGCTGCTGCAATACTTTTTCGTAATAAAATTTAATAGCATTAATGGCTTGGTTCTGTGATGAAGCAGATACTTTCTGCTTTTGAATAAGATACAGTAAGTAACCCTCGATATCATCTTTGTCTAGAGTTTCTAAATTATGTTTGGAAAAATAGGAACTAAATTTTTTAAATTCGGAAACATAGGACTTAATCGTATTTTCGCTATACCGTTTTAGTTTTAAATGTTCAATATAGGTGTTGGGGATCGGTGTCTTAGCGTATGCTTTTCGTTTAATACGTTCTTTGGGTAGAGTACGGTCTTTTGTAATTTTAAGTGCCGAATAATCCACATAGGCAATGCTTTTAAATACATTAAAAACACGATGTAAATTAAAATCTTTTTTTTTCACATACCATGAGCTTAAGGTCTGACTCCAGCGAGTATTTTCAATTGTTTTGACACAGCCAATAAGTTCCTTGTCAAAAGGAAACTGAATCACAATAATCGATTCATTCCTCAATTGATGCGGCCTTAATAGTATATTTTTCATTCAATGTATTTAACTCTTTAACTTCCCTTTTTTATAAACCAAACACAGCTCCGCTAGTGAGTGTCCCATTTAGAAATTATATGGAGACCCCACAAAGAAGTATCATTTTAACGGAATGTTTCTTCTTTAAATCACAATAACCGTAGAATCCTATTGCGGCTGTTGCAATTACCAATGCAAGTTAAAAATAAATTTTAAAAAATACAAATAAAAATAAACATACAGTTATATAATGAAACTGTTTTTTAGAAAAATGAGGTAAAATTCAAGGGAGTAGAGGTCGAGATTGGTAAAGAGAATTCCAAAGCTAAAGGAGCTTTAAGGATGCAGTTATTTTGGAGGAAATTCAATCTTTTTTACAATAAATTAACCAATCTCCATTTGAAAATTGTTAATTTTGTAGAATGCAAAAAATAATACTCGCGCTACTGCTCGTTTGTAGTCTTCTGGGGCATTCGCAAACAGATTCGTTAAAAGTAGTCAACTTAAAGGGACAAATTGTACATGGCGAAAGCAAGCGTGCACTAAGTGCTGCCCATATTTTAAACTTGAACCGTGTGGAAGGAACCATTACCAGCGATACAGGGTTCTTTGAGCTTCTTACCCGTGCCAACGACACCATTTTGGTTTCCTATTTAGGTTTCGCTTCAATCAAACTAAAAGTTACCAACGATTTATTGAAAGGAAACGAATTGATCATTGCCTTGTATGAAAAACCAGAAGAAGTACGTGAGATTGTCATCAAGTCTACCAAATTGATTGGTGTCTTAGAAATTGATGTCAAGCAAGTGCCTAAGGACCGATTTACAAGAATCCATATCAATGGTTTGCCTCAAACCTATGAAGTTGGAAAACCTAAGGCCAAAGACTTTTCCTCCCCGTTAGCTGCCTTGTTTCAACCTGTAGATTTCTTATACACTCTTTTTGGGAAAAAACCCAAACAGTTGCGAAAACTTCAAAAACTAAAAAAGCAAGATGATTTACGAAAAATGCTTTCTGGTAAATTTGATCGTGAAGTAATGATGGAATATTTAGAGATGGACCGTCAGGAATTATCGGAACTACTCTCTGACTGTAATTATTCTGAATACTTTATCAAAAAAGCTTCTGATTTGCAAATGATCGAAGCTGTTTTGGATTGTTATGAAAATTACAAGGCAAATAAAAAGGGTAAAATTGAGCGAAATAACATTCCAGAAAGAATTCAAAATTAAACCCTGATAACAAGCTATCATTCCATGAAACACCATATGATATTCAAAAAAAAATCCAGCGATTCGCTGGATTTTTTTGTTACAAAAAGTAAATTCTTATTGATTTCCTAGGATGATTGGCATTCCAGATTTTCCAGAACCAATAACAACGACTTTGCTATTTGGTGATTTAGCCAACTGTAAAGTTGCATCTATCCCTTTTTCTTGTAGGATTTTATCGGTTAATGAAGCACTTAAAATTTTATTTGCAACGGCTTTCCCTTCTGCATCAATTTTTTGTCTTTTTGCTTCTTTTTCAGCTTTAGAAATTCTAAACTCATATTCTAAAGATTCCTGCTCTTGCTTTAATTTGGTTTCAATGGCAGTTCTAATGGTTGCCGGTAATTTTACGTCCTCAACCAAAACTCTTTTCACCAATAAATATTGGTCTTTTAGAATAAGTTGCACCTCGTCTAAAATTTCTTGCTCAATCACATCTCTTTTACTAGAATACAATTGCTCTGGTGTATAACGCCCTACAACACTTCTTGCTGCTGCATTAATGGCCGGATCTAACAATTCACGTTCGTAATCTTCTCCTTTGGTTTTAATCAGGTTTCCTAAATTGCTAAATTCTGGTTCATACCAAATTGTCCCATTTACACGAACTTCCAATCCGTTTACAGAAAGAACATTCATTTCATCAGAAATAGATTGCTGACGCACTTTTCGAACAATCATCTTATTCCATGGCAACATGATGTGAAATCCTTCGCCATAGGTTTTTTCGGTATCTATACCGCTTCCTAAACTTTCAAAAATAACTCCTCCTTCTCCAGGACCAATAGTTACCGTCGATTTAGAGAATAAAAATATTCCGATTACTGCTACAATAATAAAAAATACTCCCCCTTTTGGAAAGTTCATATCTACTTGATTTCTTGACATTTTTATTTGTTTTAAATTTACTCAAATTTACAATTTATTATTCGTTGCCTCAAAGATTTCCATTGATAAAACCACGGATCTTTTATGACCTACTAAAATTGATCTTTTCAAAGTACGAAATCCCTCTATAAAAAATTCCTGAACTACTTGACAAGAAACTCTTCAAAGAGCTCTTTTACAAGTAGGTTTGATATCTTATTGTTCTAAATTGATAGCATTAAAATGAGTCAATTCTGCATTCTCAAAATGAGTGTCTATTTGTATAGGGTTGCAACAGATTTCGCAATCTTCTACATAATTTTCGTTGCGGACGCTGGTGTCTAGCAACATTGAAATTTCTTCCCAGCAATAGGGACATTGAAAAAAGTGTTCTAACATTCTTTAAATTTTACCATAATATTTTCTTACAAACCATTCAATCGTTAACAATAAGAGAATCAACGCTAACAACCATTTAAAATCAATCAAATGCTGTTCTTTAAGAGTCGATTTTTGAGTTGTCACCAAGGTTGCATCGGAATTCAATTCATTGATCAATCGATCAATTTCTGAAGAAAGATAGGCCTTCCCTCCTGTTGCATTGGCGAATCGAGTAAGCTTGTCTGAATTTGCATTGTGAAACTGTTCTTCGATGCGAGATGCAATAACGGAAAAAGATCCTCTTTTTTGAATTTGCTGTCCTTCTACACCCACATTGTAGGTGTAATTCCCTGAAGGAAGGTCTTCGAGTACAAGCTGAAAAGTATCATTGACTAGAGAAAAAGGAATCTTTTTGATTGCTTTGTTTTCTTCGTTGACAAGTGTACACAGCAAAGAAGCCCTCTTATCAAATTGGTAATTCTCGTCTGTATAATAGGCTGAGAGATGGATAGGGAGATTTGCAGGATATACTGCAGCTGCCCTTACATCCAATCGATTTCTTTTTTTATTGGAAGCGAGGTATTGCGCAAGACTTCCAATAAATTCATCAAAATCATGAAAAGAATTATTCATTAAATAACTAGTAGCCCTCCATTTCCAAATACCTTCTCCAAAAATGACTGCTGTTTTTTGATTATTTTGCTCAAGTGTTGCAATTAAAGGCTGTTGAGATGAGATTCCCAAAACATTCTGTGACAGCAATTGCTGATGTTCTCTAGAAATCAAAACCTCTCCAAATTGATCTTTTAACGGCGGAAAATTTTTAAATCCGATGTCTTTTTGTAAAAATGGCAAAAACGAAGCATTGAAGTCTGCACTGTAATTTTCTGTCTGATGGATGGCCTGTTTCGAAAAACCTAGTTGTTGTTGATTGATGAAATTCCAATCAGTAGCCGCACCAGAAATCAAGAGATAATTTAAATTTTGTGTTTTGATTGAAGTCAATAAGTCCTTGAATTTATTATTCGGTTGATACAATACAACAAACTGACAATCATTGATTTGATTTTTTAATTCATCAATTAAAACAATTTCTACAGAACGCTGTTTATTCGTTTCAAGTGATTTTTTTAAAAGCCCTAAATCAGGGTGTGAAATGGAGGATACAATCACAATTTTTGTTTGCTCACTAATGACTTCTACAGAAAATTTCTTTGAATTATTTTGAACATTCTTTTCATTTTCTATGGGTTGAACCGATGCCGTATAAAAATGAAAGCCTTCTTTACGAGCAGTCAGATGTGGGTTGATCGTTACTGATTTTTTTGAGGGTGTAAACCGAACATTCTGAGTATAGACAGATTTCCCTTGTTGGTAAATGGTAAATCGACGAGTTACAGGGGTATTGCCTTTATAGATCAACATCACTTCTACTGGAAACTTATTTTGTACATAACTATAGGCATTCACGTTGATTTGACGAATACTCAAATCCTGATACCGTGTAGTATCTCCAATAATAATTGGGAAAACAGGTTTTTTAGGGTTGGTAAATTCATAATCAATTCCTGAAGTTTGATTGCCATCGGAAAGGAGTACAACAGCCCCATTAGGGCTTTGATACAAATTCTGTATGGCTTGTAATCCTTTGGAAATGTCAGTCTGATGCTCATTAAAACGCAAAGAGTCCTGCACACGTACATCTTCTCCAAATGCGACATATTGAATGTCAAATTTCGTACGAAGCGCTTTGTTTGATTCAATCTTGTGCACCACCGATCGAACAGTATCCGTCTGATTTAAGAATTTTATGGAAGAAGAATTATCAATCAACACCCCTAGAACAGGTTTATTATACTCAATAAGAGTTTGTTCAATCGTGGGATTGATCAATAAGAGAAATAATGAAAAAAGACTAAAAAAGCGCACTACAAAAAAGAAAGCTTTCCGATTTCTTGAGTCTTGAGATTTGTAGAGATATTGAAAATATACGATGGACAGACTCAACAAGAGGGCAAGAAGTATCAAAAGGATCGTATTTGTTTGCAATGGTTCTCTTTTTAGGTAAAGATATAAAGAACTCCCTAAAAAATGAAAACCTGCAACGTTAATTTGTTACAGGTTTTGAATGATTGCAGGTATGGAGGATTAAGTAAGCATCCCTCCGTCTACAGAAAGCGTTTGTCCTGTAATATAAGTACTCATGTCAGAAGCTAAGAATACACAAGCATTCGCAATATCTTCTGGCTTTCCTCCTCTTTTTAATGGAATTGAATCTCTCCAGTTTTGTACTACAGCAGCGTCGAGTTTGTCAGTCATTTCAGTTTCAATAAAACTAAGGCGCTATCACATTGCTTCTGATGTTACGAGACCCCAACTCAAGTGCTACGGATTTTGAAAAACCAACGATTCCTGCTTTAGAAGCTGCATAATTGGATTGCCCTGCATTTCCTTTCAACCCTACTACAGAACTCATATTGATGATAGTACCACTGCGTTGTTTCATCATTGGACGAATCACAGCTTTGGTTAAATTGAAGACAGATTTTAAGTTTACTTCGATTACCGTATCGAAATCTTCTTCAGAAATACGCATTAACAAATTGTCTTTGGTAATTCCTGCATTGTTCACCAAGATATCGATTGCTCCAAACTCTTCTACAACGTTTTTGGCTAATTCTTGTGCTGCATCAAAGTTGGCAGCATTTGATTGGTAGCCTTTTGCAGCAACACCAAACGCTTTTAATTCTGCTTCTAATGCATTTGCAGCATCTACAGAAGAACTATAGGTAAAAGCTACATTTGCACCCTGTTTTGCAAATTCAATGGCGATTCCTCTGCCAATTCCTCGAGTTGCTCCAGTAATAATTGCAGATTTATTTTCTAGTAATTTCATTTGTACTTGTTTTTGAGACGGCAAATATACTAAAATAAAAGAGGCTGACAGAAAAGGTTTGGCTTGGTCAATCTCAACTCAAATTAGAAACGATAACTAATTTAGAATGAACCAGATGCTCCTTTTTAGACAGCTCTTTTACATAAAGTAAAATGATTGCAATTACTGCTTGACTTCTTTGTTTGAAACGTAGTTAAACAAATAGTCGACATCCAATTCTTTTATTTTTCCTAATTTTTTTAATGACTTCACGTCAAGTTCATTCTTATTTCCAATCACCAAAACAGTATAAGATGCTCCTTTAATATTTTTATCAAAAAATACTTTCAAATCATTCAAGGTCATTCCTTTAATGGTATTGTACATCAATTCTCTATTGTCATTCTCAATCCCCAATTTTTTCAATCTCTCATAGGACCAAAAGATATTCGATTTTGTAATTCGTTGTGCTGCTAGCTGCTTTAAAGTAGCCTCTTTTGCTGCGTTGAACTGCTTTTCTGCTTCTGGCATGTTGTTCATCAAATCCAGCATCGCCTCAACAGCTTGTTCCAATTTATTAGCCTGAGTACCCACATAAGCCATCACATAGTTTGGCGCATCTTTTTTAGATGCATTCTCATAGGAAGCAAAAGCAGAATATGCCAACGACTTTGATTCTCTAATCTCTTGAAATACAATAGAAGATAAGCCACTACCAAAATAGGTATTAAATAAAGTTGAAGCTGCCATGTTTTCAGGATCAAAAGGGGCTCCCTTTGCTAAAAACAACATTTCTGATTGTACCATATCGTAATCAGTAAAGTATACATTGCCACCAGTTTCAATTTCTTTGTACTCCTTTTTTGGTGGGTATTCTTTTAAGTCTCCATAGAGTTTGTGACTTGTATTCAATGAGGCTACTGCAGCGTCAACACCCTTGCCGTAATAAAAAACTCGCTGTTTGTAATTCTTCATGTCTTTAATCAAAGCAACTAATTCCTCTGGATTAATGGCTTTTAATTCGTCCATTTGGATCAAATCTCTTAAAGGAGAGTCTTCACCATATTTGCCATAATTCATTAAGCCATTCCAAAGAATATTTCCCTTTTGAGTTTTCCCATCTTGGCGTCCTTTATAGATTTTCTCCACGTATTTATCATAGGCTTCTTGATCAGCTATCGCATTGTCCCAAAGATGTTCTAGCAACTCCAACCCTTTTGGTAAATTTTCTCTTAAACCATTTAAACCCACATAGGTTTTGTCCTTTGCAGTGCTTACATAATAAGAAATCCCCAATTTGTAAAACTCTTTTTTAAGTGCTTCGTTGGTGAATTTGTCAGTCCCTAAATATTCTAAATACCCAGCGGCTAGTGATAATTTTTTATCGTTATCACTTCCCATATCAAAAATGATGTTCATATCAAACAAATCATTTTTCTCGTTGACAACATAGGAAACCTTGATGTCATTTTCCGTATGTGTTTCTTGGATCGCAGTTTTATAATCTACAAATTTTGGTTGTAAGGGCTCAGATTCAATTTGGTTAAATGCTTTGATATAGTCTGAACTTTTACCCCTATTCAAATTGATTGGAGTAATTCCTGGATTGGAAACTTTTACAATATTATCATCAGTCCCTTTTCTCTTATAAGTAAGAACATAATTATTGGTATAAAAACTGTTTGCAAACGCCACTAATTCATATTTGGTGATTTTCTTTAAATCGTCTAAAAATTTAATTCGATCAGACCAATTTTGATTATAAATAAAGGCATCTACGTAGGAGTCTGCCAAAGCTGAATTGTTTTCATATTGTCTAGTTTGATTTAGTTTTAAATCATTCACAACAGCTTCGATCATCCATTCATCAAACTCACCGTTCTTTAATTTATGTATTTGCGCTAAAAGTAAATCTTTCACCTCATCTAGAGTTTGACCCGATTTTGGAGTTCCAGTAAAGGTATGATATCCGTAATCTTTTAAAAATGTCGGAGAACAGCTCGCTCTCTGTACCAATTGTTTTTGATTTAAATTTAAATCGATAATTCCAGCATTTCCATTTGCCATGATCATATCACAAAGGGTTACTAATTTTTCTTCCTCTGTATTAGTCCCTCCCGACCTAAAAGCCAGAGAAATATTTTCAGAAGTAGGACCAAAAACTTCAGTGACTACAGGCGCTGTAATAGGTGCTTCTTTCGGCAAAGTTGGATGAGTCAATTCTTTTCTTTCAAAGGTGCCAAAAGTAGCATTGACTTTTTGAATTGTAGTGTCAAATTCTAAATCGCCAACCAAAACAAGGGCCATATTATTTGGAACATAATACGTGTTGAAATAATTATTAATATCGACCATAGAAGGGTTTTTTAAATGCTCTCCAGTTCCAATAGTTGTTTGTTGTCCGTAAGGATGATTTGGAAACAAACCCTCTAACATGGCAGCATATCGTTTTCTGAAGTCATTATCTTGACCGCGATTGAATTCCTCAAAAACAGCTTCTAGCTCTGTATGAAACAATCGCAATACCAATGTGCTAAAACGTTCAGCTTCTAATCCGATCCATTTATCAAATTCATTTGCAGGAATTTTATTGGTATATACGGTTTGCTCAAACCAAGTGTATGCATTTGTTCCCGTTGCTCCAAGGGAAGCAGTCATTTTGTCGTATTCATTTGCAATAGAATAATTTGATGCTTCTAGGGAAACCTTATCGATCTCTTTGTACAAAGCTAATTTTTTAGCAGCATCCTTTTCTGCTCGATGCTGTTCGTATAACCTAGAAATTTTATCTAAATAGGTTTTTTCTTTTTCCCAATCTGCGGAACCGATTTTATGAGTTCCTTTGAACAACATATGCTCTAAATAGTGAGCCAATCCAGTAGATTCCTTTGGATCATAATTTGAACCCGCCCTAACAGCGATATAAGTTTGGATTTTCGGTTCATCAGAATTTTGACTTAGATATACTTTTAACCCATTTTCTAAGGTATATAAGCGTAATCCTGTTGGATCATTCTCCACAGTTTCATAGGTAAAACCGTTGCTGTCTTTTTGAGTTGTAGTTTCATAACTTGTCTCATTAGTTGAACAACTTAGAGCTGAGATAAAAAACACACACATACAGAATAATTTAATTTGCTTCATAATAATGTATTTATTGTTAAATAAAAAAATCCGTTGAATTTACAAATTCAACGGATTATATTTATATAAAACTACAATTTTAACAGTTACTTATGTTAAAATTAACGATTTAACACTTTTGCAACCATTTCTCCAATTTTTGCTGGAGAACTTACAACATGCACTCCATTTTCAGCTAAAATTTTCATTTTTGCTTGAGCAGTGTCATCTGCCCCACCTACAATTGCACCAGCATGTCCCATTGTTCTTCCTGCTGGAGCAGTTTGCCCAGCAATAAAACCAACAACTGGTTTTCTATTTCCATCTGCTTTGATCCATTGAGCTGCTTCTGCTTCTAAGTTTCCGCCAATTTCACCAATCATTACTATCGCTATTGTTTCGTCGTCATTCATCAACATTTCAACAGCTTCTTTGGTAGTAGTTCCAATAATTGGATCTCCACCAATACCAATGGCAGTACTGATACCAAAACCTTGTTTTACAACTTGGTCTGCAGCTTCGTAGGTTAAAGTTCCAGATTTAGAAACGATTCCTACATTTCCTTTTTTAAAGATAAATCCGGGCATAATTCCCACTTTAGCCTCGCCTGGAGTAATCACTCCTGGACAGTTAGGTCCTACTAGCGTACAATCTTTTGCATCGATATAGGCTTTCACTTTAACCATGTCAGCAGTAGGAATCCCTTCAGTAATACAAATAATTACTTTGATTCCCGCATCAGCAGCTTCCATTATTGCATCAGCAGCAAAAGCTGGAGGTACAAAAATTATTGAAGTATCTGCTCCTACTTTTTCAACAGCTTCTAACACAGTGTTAAAAACAGGTTTGTCTAAATGTTTTTGACCACCTTTACCTGGTGTTACACCACCAACTACGTTGGTTCCGTAATCAATCATTTGACCCGCATGAAACGTACCTTCACCACCTGTAAAACCTTGAACTATAATTTTTGAATTTTTATTTACTAAAACACTCATTGGTTTTTATTTTTTTTATTTTTTTACTGGTGCAAAAATAGTTTATTGTAAGTCGTAAAAAAAGAATTTTAAGAATTCTTTCGGTCTTTTAAAAATCGCTTCATTTCTGCCATTTCTTTTAGCTTTTCTCTCGATTCTGCGATCGGTGTTCCAAAGTATGATTTCCCTCCTTTAACCGATTTTGTAACTCCTGTTTGCCCAAGAATCACAGCTCCTTTGCCAATTGTAATTCCGCTATTGGTACCGACCTGCCCCCAAATGGTCACTTCATCTTCAATGATTACACAACCTGCGATTCCTGTTTGAGAAGCAATTAAACACTTTTTCCCAATTACAGTATCATGCCCAACGTGCACCTGATTGTCAATCTTGGTTCCATTTCCAATTTTTGTATCGCCAGTAACACCTCTATCAATCGTACAAGATGCGCCTAAATCGACATTGTCTTCCAAAACAACCCGTCCTCCTGAAAGTAATTGATCAAATCCGTCTGCTCTGTTTTTATAATAAAAGGCATCAGCTCCCAAGACTGTATTTGCATGAATATTTACATTGTCTCCAATGACGGTATGGTCATAAATTGCAACATTTGGATGAATGATACAATTGCGACCTATGCGTACCTTATTTCCAATAAAAACATTGGGTTGAATTACTGTCCCCTCTCCAATAATAGCACTTTCAGCAATGCTAACTTTTGCTGCGATAAAGGGATTGAAGTGTTTGGTTATTTTATTAAAATCACGAAAAGGATCTTCCGAAATTAACAATGCTTTTCCTTCTGGACAGGGAACCTTTTTATTAATTAAAATGGTAGTTGCCGCAGAATTCAATGCTTTATCGTAATATTTAGGATGATCAACAAATACAATATCTCCTTTAACAACCACGTGAATTTCATTAATTCCTGTGATTGAAAAATTGGAATCGCCCACAAAATCAGTATTGATAAGTTGCGCTATCTGTGATAAAGTTTGAGGAATATTAAATTTCAAAATTATTCTTTAATTCTTTCTTGATAGGTTCCTTTGGTAGTTTCTACCTTAATCTTATCTCCTTCGTTGATGAACAGAGGAACATTAACGATTGCTCCGCTTTCAACCGTTGCAGGTTTGGTAGCATTGGTTGCCGTATTTCCTTTAATTCCAGGTTCCGTATGGGTTACTTCTAAAACAACACTAGCTGGCATGTCTACAGACAATGGCATATTGTCTTCAGCATTGATAATGATGGTTACAATTTCTCCTTCTTTCATTAAGGAAGGTGCGTCTAAAACAGATTTTTGTAATTGAATTTGGGAATAGTCTTTTTCATTCATAAAATGATAGATATCACCATCATTGTATAAATACTGAAACTTATGAGTTTCAACTCGAATATCTTCAATCTTTCTTCCAGCAGGGAAGGTATTGTCTACAACTTTTCCGTTGGTAACACTCTTTAATTTTGTTCTTACAAATGCGGGACCTTTCCAGGCTTCACATGTAAAAATTCAACGACTTTATAAATATCGTTATTGTAACTTATACATAAACCGTTTCTTATATCTGATGTTGTAGCCATTTTCTTATTTTAATTATTATGTGATTAAGTTCTCAAATTTTTAACTTCCCATGTACCCTTTCATGATTCCTCGTTGAGAGTTTCGAATGAAAAGGATGATTTCATCTCTTTCGGTAGTCGCTTCCATTTCAGCTTCTATTTTCTCTAAGGCTTGGGTATTGTTGTATTTACTTTGATAGAGAATTCGATAGATATTTTGAATTTCTCTGATTTTCTCTGTTGAAAAACCTCTTCTTCTCAATCCGATAGAATTGATTCCCACATAGGACAGTGGTTCTTTCCCCGCTTTTGTAAAAGGGGGAACATCTTTTCGAACGAGAGATCCTCCTGAAACCATGGCGTGATCTCCTATATGAATAAACTGATGTACTGCTGCCAAACCCCCTATAATTGCATGTTCACCAATAGTTACATGCCCTCCTAAGGCAACACCATTCACTACAATCGAATTATTACCAATAATACAGTCATGAGCGATATGAGCTGTTGCCATAATCAGACAATTGTCTCCGATTTCTGTTTTACCAGATGCATTTGTTCCTCTGTTGATTGTTACACATTCACGAATGGTTGTATTGTCTCCAATAACTGTCAAAGAGTCTTCTCCTTCAAATTTTAGGTCTTGTGGAATAGCTGAGATGACTGCTCCAGGGAAGATTCGACAGTCTTTACCAATTCGTGCTCCTTCCATGATAGTTACATTGGATCCAATCCAAGTACCTGATCCAATAATTACATTGTTATGGATGGTCGTAAAAGGTTCTATTACAACATTTCTAGCAATTTTTGCTTGTGGATGTACGTATGCTAATGGTTGATTCATAGGCTATTTTATTTTTGAAATTTGAGCCATTAATTCTGCTTCGGCTACTAACTTTCCGTTTGCGTAAGCATAGGCTTGCATATGGCAAATTCCTCTTCGAATAGGCGTAATCAAATCACATTTAAAAATCAATGTATCTCCAAGGCAATACTTTTTGTTTGAACTTTACATTGTCCATTTTCATAAAATAAGTCAAGTAATTTTCTGGATCTGATACGGTACTCAAAACTAAGATCCCTCCACATTGTGCCATAGCTTCTACTTGTAAAACTCCTGGCATTACTGGCGAACCAGGAAAATGACCTACAAAGAAATCCTCATTCATCGTTACATTTTTCATTCCAACAACATGTGTCGAAGAAAGTTCTAAAACACGATCCACGAGTAAAAATGGAGGCCTGTGTGGTAAAATATCCATAATCTGATGGATATCTAACAATGGGGGTAAATTTAAATCGTAATGAGGAACTTTATTTCGTTTCTCTATTTTGATAATATTGGATAATTTTTTTGCAAACAAGGTATTGACTTGATGTCCTGGTTTGTTGGCAATAACTTTTCCTCGAATTCGAGTCCCTACAAGTGCCAAATCGCCAATAACATCTAACAATTTATGTCTTGCGGCCTCATTTGCCCAGTGTAAACTGAGGTTATCCAAAATACCGTTGGGTTGAACAGCTATATGTTCTTTGTTGAACGCTTTTTTTAATTTCTCCATAGTGTCGTCAGACAATTCCTTGTCGACATACACAATGGCATTGTTTAAATCTCCTCCTTTTATCAAATCATTTTCTAAAAGCATTTCAATTTCGTGTAAGAAACTAAAGGTTCTTGCATCGGCAATTTCATCTTTAAAATCTGAAATAGCGGTCAATGTTGCATTTTGAGTTCCTAAGATTTTCGTACCAAAATCAACCATAGTCGTTACTTGATATTCTTCAGAAGGCATCAAAATAATTTCACTTCCAGAAGCTTCATCTTTAAAAGAAATCACTTCTTTGACAATATATTCATCAATTTCTGCGTCTAATTCTTGAATACCTGCCTTTTCAAGGGCTTCTATAAAAAACTTAGAAGAACCATCCATAATTGGCGGTTCTGAAGCATTCATTTCTATCAATAAGTTATCGATATCAAGTCCTACTGCAGCAGCTAAGACATGCTCAGAGGTTTGAATTTGTACCCCATTTTTCTCTAAGTTAGTTCCTCTTTGTGTGTTGACAACGTATTCTGCTTTTGCTTCTACGGTTGGTTTTCCTTCCAAATCTACACGAACAAAGGCAAATCCATGATTTGCTGGAGCGGGTTTAAATGTCATTGTAACTGTCACTCCTGTATGTAAACCAACACCAGTAAGTGAAATCTCGTTTTGAATTGTGTTTTGTTTTTTACTCATTTGAAATGCTTTTTTGAGTAGTAAACTCTTTTTCTAATTGATTAATTTTTAATGCCAAATCGGGGAGATTTTTAAAATACACTGCGCTTTTATTGTAGTCCTTCAGTCTAAAAGCAGGAGTTCCATTCACAATTTCATTGTCTTTTATATTTTTAGTAACACCAGCTTGTGCTAATATTTTTACATGATTTCCTATAGATAAGTGTCCACTTATTCCTACTTGACCGCCTATCATACAGTTTTCACCAATTTTGGTAGAACCTGCAATCCCTGTTTGAGATGCAATCACCGTATTTTTTCCAATTTCTACATTGTGAGCAATCTGGATTTGATTGTCGATCTTCACTCCGCTGCGAATAATCGTTGCGCCCAATGTCGCCCGATCGATAGTTGCACAAGCACCAATATCTACATGATCTTCTATGATTACATTTCCTATTTGTGGTATCGCTGTATAGGCTCCACTCGCGTCTGGAGCAAAACCAAAACCATCAGCACCTATAATAGCTCCTGAATGAATTTTACAGTGGGCTCCTATTATAGAATCAGAATAAATTTTGACACCAGCAAACAATAGAGAATGATCTCCAATGGTTACATTGTCTCCGATAAAAACGTTGGGGTAAATTTTCACATTGTTTCCAATGTTTACATTCGCACCAATATAGGCAAATGCTCCAATATATGCTTCAGAGCCAATAGTCGCTGAATCTGAAATAAAGTGAGGAGTTTCTCTTCCTACTTTGTTGTTTTTTACGGTATTGAAAAATGCTAATAATTTCGAAAAAGACTTGTATGCATCTTCTACTTTAATGAGCGTTGTTTTGACTTCTTTTTCAGGAACAAAGCTTTTATTCACAATCGCAATAGAAGCATTAGTTTCGTATAAAAATGAGGTATACTTTGGGTTGGACAAAAAGGTTAATGACCCTTTTTCTCCTTCTTCTATTTTAGATAATTTAGAAACTTCTGCTGCTAGGTTCCCAACAACTTCTCCTTCTAAAATTTCGGCTATTTGTTCTGCTGTAAATTTCATCAATTGCAAAAATATAAAATTTCTTAGGATTGGGCTAATTTCATTTGCTTTGGATAGCAAACAAAATGTTTAATTACAGGTTTCGTCAATGCTTGTAAATTTAATTGATCCGAAGCTTTTGCAATATCACTTAACTTTCCATTTTTATTCAAAATTTGAATCGGCAACAACGGGTTGTAAGCTTGATTCTTAATGGTTTTTTGAAATACAAAATAACGAGCTTCTTCTTCTGAAAATTCCATCTTTGTCATCATTTTTGAAATTTTCTTTTGAAGATACTCTTCAGAAAAAGGATTTTCTTGAATCTCTACTTTTAAGAGTTTTCTATTTACAATCATATTTGAGAGTGCAGAAAGTACCCTGTCAGAATGTGCTGTCCACTCTTTAATGGCTGATAAAATATCATAATCATCTAACTTTGAAAAAATCTCTAAGGTTGAATCAGTAAAGTTTTCTTTTGAAATTTTTGTGTTCAAAAAAAAGAACAAAGCTTTGCTTGCAAAGAGTTTAGCACCTCCCTCAGACAATTCTTTAGCCCTGCGCAAAACATTGACCAACATATTCTCTGCAGATAATCCAGTTTTATGCAGATATACTTGCCAATACATCAATCTGCGTGCGATTAAAAATTTTTCAACAGAATAAATTCCTTTTTGTTCAATAACCAAGGAATCATTTGCAACATTCATCATAGCTATTAATCTTTCTGAAGAAATATTCCCTTCAGCAACACCGGTATAAAAACTATCTCTTCTTAGATAATCCAATCGATCAATGTCTAGTTGACTTGAAATTAGCTGGTTGAAAAATTTTCTAGGATATTTTCCTTCGAAAATCTCAATGGCTAAAGTTAGCTGACCCTCAAATTGGTGATTTAATTTTTTCATGAATTGTAAAGAAATTTCCTCATGAGAAATTCCATCAACAATGCTGTGTTCAAGAGCATGTGAAAATGCACCATGACCAATATCATGCAATAAAATAGCAATGTATAAGGCATTTGCTTCTTCGTCTGAGATTTCAATTTGCTTTAATCGCAATACATGAACGGCATTTTGCATCAAATGCATGCATCCAATCGCATGATGAAAACGCGTATGATTTGCTCCTGGATAGACCAAATTGGACAGCCCCATTTGAGACACTCTTCTCAACCTTTGGAAATAAGGATGTTCAATAATATCAAATAATAATGAATTTGGAATTTTAGTGAATCCGTAGATAGGATCGTTTAATATTTTTAATTTGTTTGATTTCAATGTTACAGATCTATTGATTGTAGCGCAAAATACAAACAATACTTTAGAACTTTATTTTATTGGCAATATTTTATCATTTTAAAGCTTGAAAAGCAATAACAAATGAATACTTTTATCGTTAGTGATTATAAAATTGAGCAATGATGAAAAACATACAGATTTTATGGGTAGATGATGAGATCGATTTGTTAAAACCACATATTTTATTTTTAGAACGAAAAAACTATGAAGTAACTTCTTGTACCAATGGTTCAGACGCAATAGATCTGGTAAGTGAACAAAACTTTGACATTGTTTTTTTAGATGAAAATATGCCTGGAATTTCAGGTTTAGAAACCCTTTCAGAAATCAAACAAAAACAGGCAAATTTGCCAGTAGTTATGATAACTAAAAGTGAAGAAGAGTATCTTATGGAAGAAGCTATTGGTTCTAAAATAGCAGATTACTTAATAAAGCCTGTCAACCCTAGCCAAATATTACTAAGTCTAAAGAAAAATTTAGACCATTCTCGATTAGTTTCAGAAAAAACTACCTCGAGTTATCAGCAGGAATTTAGAAAAATTTCCATTGATTTGTCGATGGTAAACTCTTACGAAGAGTGGATTGAACTATACAAGAAACTAGTTCATTGGGAGTTAGAGTTAGAATATATCAGTGATGCAGGAATGTTGGGGATTTTAGAAAGTCAAAAACAAGAGGCTAACACTCAATTTTTTAAGTTTATTAAAAAAAATTACGCAGATTTTCTCACAGCTCATGACAAACCGACTTTTTCGCATACCGTGTTTAAAAATTATGTGATGCCCCATTTGAGTAAAGATCAAGGAGTGTTGTGGGTTGTGGTAGATAATTTACGTTACGATCAATTTAGAATCTTAGAACCCCTGATCAATACCTATTATAAAAAAGAAGATGAGTATTCTTACTTTTCAATTTTACCAACGGCAACACAATATGCAAGAAATGCTCTATTCTCGGGCTTAATGCCTTCTGAAATGGAAAAACGTTTTCCAGAATTTTGGAAAAACGACACCGATGAAGGAGGGATGAATCTTTTTGAAAATGAATTTCTTACTGACCAAATAAAACGATTGGGACTAGACATCAATCACCAATACTATAAGATTACCAGTTTAAAAAACGGGAAAGAATTAGCAGACAATTATAATGGTACCAAACAAAACGATTTGACTGCTGTGGTCTATAATTTTGTAGATATGCTCTCACATTCCAAAACGGATATGGAAGTGATCAAAGAGTTGGCAGGTGATGACAAAGCATATCGCTCTTTGACCCTTAGTTGGTTTAAAAACTCTCCTTTGTTTGAAATCATACAAAAAGCACAATTACTGGGTCAAAAATTAATCATAACTACTGATCATGGAACGATCAATTGTAAACATCCAACCAAAGTAATTGGCGATAAAAACATCAGTTCCAATCTTCGCTACAAAACAGGAAGAAGTCTCTCTTACGAAGAAAAAGATGTGTATGCGGTTCGAAACCCGAAAGATATTTTCTTGCCAGCAGTTGCAATCAACAGTCCTTTTATTTTCGCGAAAGAAGATTTGTTTTTTGCTTATCCCAATAACTTTAATCATTTTGTCAAGTATTATAAAAATTCCTATCAACATGGAGGAATATCATTGGAAGAAATGATCATTCCTTGTGCAATATATAGCCCTAAGTAAGTTTTTGCAGCAAAAAGAAGATTGACAGAAATTACTAATCTTTGAGAAGTACTTAAATTGGGATAGAACTATTCCAAAGGTTTCTTATTTTTGCAAGATGAACAAAAACTACTCTTTAAAAGACTTAGGGGCCATTGCCCATGAAGTAATTGCATCTGCAAAACACAAAACGGTCTTGTTTTACGGAGAAATGGGTGTAGGAAAAACTACATTGATCAAAGAAATTTGTGCAGCTTTGGGCATAGAAGATCGAGTCTCCTCTCCTACTTTCTCATTGGTAAATGAATATCACACTCAAGAAAATGAGTCAGTTTTTCACTTCGATTTTTACAGAATTACAGAAGAGGAAGAAGCTTTGGATATGGGAATTGAAGATTATTTCGACAAAAATCATTGGTGCTTGATTGAATGGCCAGAGAATATCGAAAATTTACTACCTTTAGATGCTGTTCAGATTCATTTATCAATATTAGAAAATGGACAGCGTAACATTCAATTAACGTCACACATATGAGTTCTTTTTCCCCTTTCAGTCCAGAAGAGTTGTTGCCTCAAACAGAAATGCTAGAAATTAAAAAGCGAAAAGGAACCCTTTTTATTGGCTTACCCAAAGAATCATTCTTAGGTGAAAAACGTGTTTGTTTAACTCCAGATGCAGTAGCTGCCTTTACTGCAAATGGACATCGAATTGTTATTGAAACGGGTGCAGGTGATGGCGCAAACTTTACAGACAAAGAATATTCGGATGCAGGTGCCAAAATATCTTACAATAGTGAAGAAGCTTTTAAATGTACGATTATCTTAAAAGTAGCTCCTCCTTCAGAAAAGGAAATTTCTTATATCAATCCACAAGCAATTTTAGTTTCTTCAATGCAACTAAAAACTCAGAACAAACATTATTTTGAATGTTTGGCCAAAAAGAGAATTACTGCCATTGCGTTTGATTTTATCAAAGATGAAGATGATAGCTATCCAATTGTAAAATCCCTGAGTGAAATTGCAGGAACTGCCTCAGTTTTAATAGCAGGCGAATTAATGAGCGGCGTGAATAAAGGAAATGGATTGCTTTTTGGAAATATTGGAGGAGTACCCCCCACCAGTGTGGTGATTTTGGGTGCAGGAACTGTGGGCGAATTTGCTGCTAGAACCGCAATTGGATTGGGAGCTAGAGTTAAAGTTTTTGACAATTCGATTACCAAACTTAGAAAACTACAGCATTGCTTAAACGCACCAATTTACACTTCTACAGTGCAACCAAAATCCTTGACAAAAGCCTTGATGCGATGTGATGTCGCTATTGGAGCAATTCGAGGGAAAAATAGATCTCCAATAATTGCCACTGAAGGGATGGTTGAAAAAATGAAAGAAGGCGCCATCATTGTCGATGTAAGCATAGATACTGGTGGATGTTTTGAAACTTCTAACGTAACCACCCATACCACACCTACTTTCATTAAACATGGAGTCATTCATTATTGTGTGCCTAACATCCCTGCTCGTTATGCAAGAACCGCCTCGGTATCGATAAGTAATATTTTTACTCCATACCTCTTAAACATTGCCGAAGAAGGCGGATTTGAGAATACTGCTCGCTTTGATAAAAGTTTACGAAATGGGATGTATTTTTATCATGGAGTTCTAACCAATAAAACGATTGCAGATTGGTTTGATCTTCCGTATAGAGATATTAATTTATTGATTTTATAAGGGATTCTCTACCATTAAAAACCTAAATTTGCAGATCAAAAGGAAACCATGCTTGTTAAAAGAATTTTTTATTATTTAGTAGGACTGTCTTTAGGATCAGTAGGAGTATATTTCTTTTGGCAACAAAAAAACGCCACTTTTGACTATGGAATGGATGCCAGAACTCTCAAAACCATTCGAATCAAAAAACGGGTGTTTTCAGATGATGCACTAATGACCATGCAACAACATCACATAGACACCACAAATATTTCTACTATTTTACATTTAGGTAATGTGGATTTTGGAAAGGGAAACCCGAGACAAAAACCATGTGCCGACTATTATATTTCAGGAACAAAGGAATTGAAGAACGTCAGTCTCTTGATACAACGTTGCGATTCTACAGCCACTATTGAAAAAGTAATCGTTCGATAGATAAGTGTTTTTTTTATAGGATACTTAGGGCACTAACTCAACTACACACTCTCATTTTAAATTACAAAAAAAACCGCATCAAAATAGGAGCGGTTTCATTGGTTATGTATGAGTGACCCTATGTTAAGGTCACCCGAACTTTCTTTTTCTTCAAACGGCTATTGTTTAGTTTTTCCACCAACTCATCAGCAATACTTAGAGGTACTGCAACAAAAGCACAATCTTGTTTCAACTCTATGTCCCCCAGTTGATCTTTGGTAATGTTTCCTTGTTTAAAAAACAAGCCTGCAATGTCTCCTTTTGAAATTTTATCTTTTCTACCTCCAGAAATGAATAAGGTTTCCCAAAATTGTGGTTTTCGAGGAGCTTTTTTAGAAATATCTTCAATTTTTGATTTCTTGATGAATTCGGGTAAGGTTTCTTTTTCCCATTTCAGTACATAAGCAGTTCCTTTCGCGTCTACTCTCGCAGTTCTTCCATTTCTATGTGTAAATTCTTCTGCGGCTTTAGGAAGCTCAAAATGAATGATATATTTCAATTCAGGAATATCTATTCCTCTTGCTGCCAAATCGGTTGCAATCAAAATTTGACTGGTTCCATTTCTGAATTTAATCAAAGAGCGTTCTCGCTCTCTTTGTTCCATTCCTCCAGAAAAAGTACTGTGTGCTATTTTATTTTTATCTAAAACCTGACTCACCTTTGAGATACTGTCTTTTAAATTACAGAATACAATTCCGGGCTGATTTCCAAGGTGTAAAATCAAATCTACTAGGGTCTGTGTTTTGTTCTTTGATGAAGCAACCACAGTTTTTACTTCCAACTTTGAATCCACTTTTTTCTTTAAGTAATTGATGATTTTGGGTTGATCTAATCTTACAAAATCAGGGATTTCTACCCCTTGTGTGGCAGAAGTTAGAACGCGTTTGTTCAAAGAAGTTAATTGATTGATTATTCCTCTCATTTCATATTCAAAGCCTACTTCCAATGATTTGTCAAATTCATCTAAA
Source organism: Polaribacter sp. HL-MS24 (assembly GCF_032758595.1). Lineage (NCBI taxonomy): Bacteria > Pseudomonadati > Bacteroidota > Flavobacteriia > Flavobacteriales > Flavobacteriaceae > Polaribacter > Polaribacter sp. HL-MS24. The sequence continues at coordinate 2,359,776 of NZ_CP136415.1, forward strand.
ATCAGCGTTTTAATATGATCTTTAGAAAAACGTTCATTGGCAAAATGATCTGAAATTCGACCTGGAGTACCAATTAAAATAGTAGGAACATGTTTCAATTCGATTTTATCTTTAGACATTGGACGTCCACCATATACGGCATTGACTTTAAAACCAGAACCCATATTGCGAACTACCTGTTCTATTTGAATTGCCAATTCGCGTGAAGGCACCAAAATTAAAACTTGTACTTCTTCCGAATCTGGATCTAAGGTTTGAATAATTGGTAATAAAAACGCCAGTGTTTTCCCAGTCCCTGTTGGGGAAAGTAAAATTGTATTGGTATTGGATTCTATGAGTGAAATAGCCTCCTCTTGCATTGGGTTCAATGCGAGAATATTTAGTTTTGCTAAAATATCTTGTTGATCTTTGATCGTATTTGCCATATCTTTTTTTACTTAACTTGTGAATGAAACTCCTTACTCCTTCTTTGCTTTTCGCTTATCCCTATTCAAAGCTACCAGTCAATTGGAAAATAATCTTTTAAAAATTTTCCTGACCAGTGCTTTCCAGTGTTGATTCCATCAATTAAAGGATCCATTACTCGTGCAGCACCATCGACAATGTCTAAGGGAGGCTGAAAATCATGGATCTCTACTTTCTTTTTAGACAATTCAGCAGGATCTTCGTCCGTTACCCAACCGGTATCTACAGCATTCATATAGATTCCTGATTTTGCAAATGTTGCTGAAGAGGTATGTGTCAACATGTTCAATGCTGCTTTTGCCATGTTGGTATGTGGATGTCGGTCTACTTTTTTAAATCGGTGAAACTTACCTTCCATTGCAGATACATTGATAATATGCTTCTTACCAGTATTCTGTTTTTTCATTAAATTTGACAAACGATTGCATAAAACAAAAGGTGCTACAGCATTTACCAACTGAACTTCGACCATTTCTGTAGTTTCAATTTCGCCCAATTTCAAACGCCAACTGTTGGTTTTTCTTAAATCTACCTGCTGTAAGTCAGCATCTAGTTTTCCTTCTGGAAAAACTTCTGATGTTTGCAAAGAATTATCAAAGCTGTAAGGAATTTGAGAAAGAGCTGCTGAATTTCGTAGCCCAATTCCAGGTTCTGGACCATGCCATGTTACGGGGAGTACATTATTCTTACTTGTTTTTGAAGTACCAATACTCAAATCAGTCAATTCTTGTAGGCATTCAATATGATTTTCGAGGAGTTTTATTGCCAGCTTCGGTAATTGATCAATCGGAAGTTTCTCGTTTTCCATCAAATGAAAATAAAACCCAGAGGGTCTTCGTACGGTTTGAGCTGCATTGTTGATCAGGATATCCAATCGATCATATTTTTGTTCTATATAATTACAAAAAATCTCTACACTTGGGATGTGACGCAAATCCAACCCGTGAATATGCAATCGGTCACTCCAATCTTTATAATCTTCTTCTTTGGAAAAACGAATGGCAGAATCTGCAGGAAAACGAGTCGTTGCCACTACGGTTGCTCCCGAACGCAGTAACATTAATGTGATGTGATACCCAATTTTTAATCGAGAACCTGTAATAACTGCAACCTGATCTTTTAAATCGGTTGTTTGAAACCGTTTCGCATAGTTCAAATCACCGCAAGGGGTACACATGGTATCATAAAAATGATGTAACTTCGTGAAAACAGTTTTACAAACGTAACAGTTTCGAGGAGATTCTAGTTCTGGAGTCTCTTCTGAAATTGAAGTAGCTGCAAGTAATTTGGGAGCTACAAAGAGTGCTGCCTCACGAGCTGAACGGATTCCCGTTGACTTCCGTGCATGTACATCTTTGGCAATCATTTTGCGTTTTGCTGCCTTTTTAGCATCTTTCCTTCGACGTTCAAATTCATCACGATTGGGTCTTGTCAATTCTCCTGCAACCTTAAATAGCGCAACGCGTTGTGCTTCGGGTAACTCGAACAATTGATTGGTATCCGCCAACAAACTCTGTAAAGTTTTAATGCAGGAATCGATATCGGTAGGTTGCTGTTGATTGCTCATATAATGATCCTGCGATTACTTTTTAGATTTCTTTTTAGTCACTTCTGTTTTGGCAATCGAAACAGTTGTTTGTGCAATGTGATTTGCCAATAATTTTTCAATCAACTCTTCTTTGGTTAAGTGATGAAAGACCGTTCTCACTTTCTTTCTAAATTCTTCTGAAAGGGTCTTGTTGGGTTTGGTTTTAAAGATTTTTTTCGCCCATAGCAAACCATTATTTTCCTCGATACTTTGCGCATCTGCTTTCTGAAAAGCCTTGAAAACGATTCCTAATTCTTTTTCAAAATGAACCATCTCTTGTGCTTCTTCTTGTTGTAAAATAGTTAAAGAAAGTCCCTTTGCCCCTGCTCTCGCAGTTCTACCGCTACGGTGCACATAGGTATCATAGGTATCGGGTAAGTGATAATTGATTACATAGGAAATTTCTTTTACGTCAATACCACGTGCTGCCAAATCTGTTGCCACAAGAATATCAAGATGACCTTCTCTAAATTGACCCATAATACGATCTCTAATTCCCTGAGTCAAACTCCCGTGCAATGCACCAGAAGAAAATTTATTGATTGCTAGGTTTTTGGCCAATTTGTTTACGGCCGCTTTTGTTTTACAAAAAATAATTCCTCTTTGTCCTTCTTTGGTATTTAAAAAATGTAGTAAAACCTCCAATTTTTCAATTGGTTCAACAATGACATACTGGTGATCAATCCCCTGATGTCCAAGAGTTTTCATATCTGCCTCTAGGTGCACAACCGCAGTTGCCATATAATTATTCACCATCTGTTTGATTGCTCCAGAAAGTGTTGCTGTGAACAAGAGGGTTCTTCTCTTTTTTGGAATTACTTTAATGATGCTGTCCAAGCCTTCTTTTAAAGCACTGACCATTTCATCGGCTTCATCCAAAATAAAATACTGGATATTTGAGAGATCTATGGCCTCACGTTTAACAAGATCAGCCAAACGGCCGGGGGTAGCTACTACAATATGTGTAGTTGCTTTTAATCGATCAATTTGAGGTTTTATCGGTATCCCACCACAGATTACCGCAATAGATACCTCTGGACTGTGCGCAGCAAAAGACTCTAAATTGGTGTGAATTTGCTGCCCGAGTTCTCTAGTAGGAGCTAAAATAACTGCTTGGATGGCAGTATTCTTAGGATCGATTAGTTGTATCAGTGGCAAACCAAAAGCAGCAGTTTTTCCAGTTCCTGTTTTGGCCAAGGCAACCACATCTTCTGTTTGAGATAAAAATACTGGGATAACTTTCTTTTGAATATCTGTAGGGTTAACGATTTGAATATCAGATAAACGTTGTTGAATTTCTGAATTAATTCCTAAATTGGAAAAAAGATTTGACATGAAAAAAAATTTATGCAAAGATACTGACACTTTTGGCAGAAAATATACTTAGTGCTGCAATATTCTGAGGATTTATTAAAGGTTGTAAAGTTGGAATTTTACTGAAATAGGCGTAATAAAAAAGACCCATCATTTTTGATGGGTCTTTTTAAAAACTTTAAGTATATATTTAGATAACTTTTACGTTAACTGCATTTAATCCTTTGTTTCCTTCTTGTAAGTCAAATTCAACTTGATCTCCTTCATTAATCTCATCGATTAATCCAGAAATGTGTACGAAATGATCTTTTTCAACTCCTTCTTCAGTGATAAATCCAAATCCTTTAGATTCATTGAAAAACTTTACTGTTCCTTTACTCATTATATTGTTATTAAATTAATTAAGGTACAAAGATAGAACTATGTTTCTACTTCACACAACTTTAATTCACTTATTTTAATTTTATTTTTATTTTTTCAGTGACTTACTCCTTAAAATCTAGACAGTTTCAAGAACTTATATGAATGTATCAGGGGGTTTAAAGTCTCTTTTATCAAAGAAAAAAGAAGCCTTTTTTTCTACATTCAAAATGTGTTAAAAATTACTATTTTATTGATAATCAGTTATAATCGCTTCCGAGACGTGATGAAATAGACCCCCGTTAAGAGAATTACCGCTGCAATTATAGATTGATTGCTCAATTGTTCCTCCAATACATACCAACCTAAAAGCATCGCAACGATGGGATTTACATAAGCCGATGTAGATACCTTATCTGGAGAAACATTTTTCAATAAAAAGTTAAAAGAGGTAAATGCTACAATTCCACCAAAAAGAATCAATCCAATAACGGAGAGCTGAGCATTTAAACTCCAGAGAGATGGTGAAACCCAGGTTTCTTGCAAGCCAAAACTAATCGCCAATAAAAAGACACCTGCAATGAGCATTTGATATCCCGTACTCACAAAGAAATTTTTAGGCAAATCTGCTTTGGAAACAAAAATGCTACCATAACTCCAACTCAAAACACAACTGAACATGACAATAATTGCGAATAGACTCCCCTCTTTTGAGGAAACCCCTTTTTGACTGACGAGTAAGTACATACCAAACATTCCGAGTGTTACTCCAATAATGGACTTTATTTGCATTCTTTTTCCGTCAATCAAACGCATTAAGAGAAGTACAAACAAAGGTTGAGTAGAAGCTAATAATGCTGCAAAACCACTATCAATATAGTTTAGTGCCCACACAAATACCCCATTTCCATATACTAGAAAAAGAAATCCAGCTATGAATGCGTTTAATAATTGTTTTATTGAAATCCGTAAAGACTTCTTTAAAATTTTAGCGATTCCTAAAATTAAGCTTCCAGCAGTCAAAAAACGAACAGCTGCCAACGAAAATGCAGGGATTTCAGAAACAGCAATTTTATTCAGTAAATAGGTAGAACCCCAAATGAAATAAATTGAGAAAAATGCTAAGAGTATTAAAAGCTGTTTTTTATCTATTTTCAAAATATTGATTTAGCCCGCGAATTTAGACTAATAAATTGAATTTTTAGCGGGAATCAATGAGATTTGATTGGTCTTATGATGTTCAAAAAAAAACTCTGCTAATTCAGCAGAGTTTGTATATTTTGAGGTGATGAATACTATATTTTAGTCACTTTCACAGCATTCATTCCTCTCATTCCTCTTTCCAATTCGAAAGATACTTTATCATTTTCTACAATGGTATCAATTAAACCACTTACGTGAGTGAAATATTTTTCATTATTTATTGAATCGATAATAAATCCGAAACCTTTGGATGAATCAAAGAAAGATACTTTTCCTTTTCTTACAGGGTCTTCTTCTGGTAAATCTTCTTTCTTAGGAACAGATACTGCAATGTCTTCCAGTTCTATTTCTACTTTTAAATCTGGATCTGGTGGAGTGTCTGTTAAGTTTCCATCATGGTCTACATAGGCAAACTGGATTCCTTCTGTTCCATTTTCATCTCGGTCAGCCTTACGGGCATCCATCTTCTTCTTCTTGTCAAGACGCTTTTTTAAGCGCTTTTTCTCTTTTTCACTCTTACTAAAGGTTTGTTGCGATTTTGCCATTAATTAAATAAATATTTTAAAGATTATAGATGATTATAAAGATAAAATACTTTACTTAAAATTACAAACAAACAAATTTAAAGGAGTTGTGTATTCTTTCTTACCCTACAAAGATAATATTTTTTAAATGATTAATTAAATTTTATATTCAAATTTCAATAAATAATAGTTTTGCTTTTTGATATTAATAGTAATACTATTATATTTGCAAAAATATATTGAAGTATGCAGCATTTATTAGGTAATATCAAAATTTCAATTCCCGATAAAATCTATATAAAAGATCCTGAAACCTCTGAATTGGGGAAGAAAATTCTGGAACATAGTATTCTTTTGATAGATGAAATTGGTTTTGAAAATTTTACGTTTAAAAAACTAGGGTTGCGCATCAATTCAAATGAAAGCTCAATTTATAGGTATTTTGAAAGCAAACACAAACTTTTATTATATCTAACTTCATGGTATTGGTCGTGGTTAGAATATCAATTAGTCATCGAAACCTATAGTATTCAAAACCAGTTAACAAAGTTGGAAAAAGTCATTGAAGTGGTTACTCGGGCTGTTACAAAAGACAGTAATTTTACACATATCAACGAAATTTTATTGTACAAAATAATTGTCAATGAGGGTCCAAAATCCTATTTGACCAAAAATGTGGATGCTGAAAACAAAGAAGGATACTTTACTGTTTACAAACGTCTGATCAGTCGAATTCAAGAAACAATCACAAGCATTCATCCTAAGTATCCGTATGCGCTTAGTTTAGCTAGTACTCTCCTAGAAGGTGCAATTCACCAACATTATTTAAAAGAACATTTCCCAACCTTAACCAGTGCAGACAGTGAAACAAGTATTACCCAATATTTCAATCAATTAGTAAAAAACGCAATTAAATAAAAGATGAAAAAAATACAATTATCCCCTGAAACGATTTATTGGTTTGTTGGAATTGGAACGTAAAGATATTTTTCAAATTTTTTACTACGCAATTTTCAATGGATTTGTTGCTTTGTCTTTGCCCTTAGGAATTCAAGCAATTATCAATCTAATTCAAGGAGCACAAATATCTACTTCATGGTTTATCTTAGTAATTTTGGTTACCATTGGAGTCGTGTTTTCTGGGGCACTACAATTAATGCAATTACGAATTATTGAAACCATTCAGCAACGTATTTTTATACGGGCTTCTTTTGAGTTGACCTATCGTTTTCCAAAAATAAAAATGAATGCGTTACGGAATGAGTACCCACCAGAATTAGCAAATCGATTTTTTGACACCCTAACTATTCAAAAAGGACTGTCTAAAATTTTGATCGATGTCCCTTCTGCCCTATTGCAAATTATTTTTGCCTTGATTTTATTATCATTTTACCACCCGTTTTTTATCATTTTTGGGTTTCTATTGTTGGTTTTAATCTATATTGTATTCAAGTTTACGGCTCAAAAAGGATTGCAAACAAGTTTAGAGGAATCAAAAATAAAATACAAAGTAGCACATTGGATTCAAGAAGTTGCTCGAACATTGGTGAGCTTTAAACTTTCCGGAAATACCAATTTAGCACTCGACAAAAACGATGCATTGGTAGACTCGTACATCACTGCTAGAAATCGACATTTTAGAATACTAGTAATTCAATTTATTCAAATGATTGGATTTAAAGTGTTTGTCACCGCAGGACTGTTATTAATTGGAGGTGCTTTGGTGTTAAATCAAGAAATGAATATTGGACAATTTGTTGCTGCAGAAATTATTATTCTTTTGGTGATAGCTTCTGTTGAAAAATTGATTACGGGCTTAGAATCATTTTATGATGTGTTGACTTCCATAGAAAAATTGGGTCAAATTGTTGACAAAGAATTAGAATCTCAAGAAGGAAGCAAATCAACTTTTAAAAATGGGATCCACATTGAATTGGATGCCATTTCCTACAAAGTAAAAAATAGAAAAAAAGCAATTATTCAAAACATTTCTTTGGAGCTATCACCTAAAAGTAGACTCTTGATTCAGGGAGAAAGTGGATCTGGAAAATCGAGTTTACTTCGTTTGATTTCTGGCATCAACTCTCATACTTCGGGGAATATTTACATTAACAATTTATCGTTAAGTAGTTTACATCTCAATCATTACAGGTCCAATCTCGGTTTGTCGCTATCGGATGAAACTCCTTTTGAAGGAAGCATTAGAGAGAACCTTACTTTTGGAAATAATACAGTCGCTAATGAATTAATTTTTGAAGTCCTAGCGGTAGTTGGTTTAACGCAATTTATCAAAGAACAGCCCAATGGATTGGAAACGGTTTTGTATCCAGAAGGAAAGCAAATGTCCTATACAATTGCAAAGAAAATAATTTTGGCAAGAGCTATAATTAAACAACCCAAGGTTATGATTTTAGAAGATCCTTTGGATCAATTTAATCCTAAAGAAACCAATCATATCATCAACTACTTAACCGATCCGCAAAGAGTTTGGTCTTTAATAGTAGTCAGTAGCAATCAAGAATGGGTTAAAAAATGTAGTCAAGTAATTACCTTAGAAAAAGGAACCATAAACAAATAAGCGATGTTAAATATTTCTAACAATCAGTTGCACAAAAAAGTAAACTTGAAAAAATACAAGTCAGGTACAACAATTTTCGACAAAGAGTATTACAAAATGTTCAATCGCTTTTTATTGATATTTGCTGGTATGGGATTTGTTCTATTATTTCTTCCTTGGACACAAAACATCACAGGAAAAGGTTTGGTAACCACTTTAAGCCCAGAGCAAAGACCTCAAACGATTCAATCTCAAATCCCGGGAAGAATTGAAGAATGGTTTGTTCAAGAGGGTGATTTTGTCAAAAAAGGAGATACTATCATGAGAATTTCTGAAGTGAAAAGTGATTATTTTGATGGCAAACTCATTGAAAGAACCAGTGAGCAAATTTCTGCTAAAAACGCTTCTGTTATTGCTTATAACGAGAAAGTAGCTGCTTTACAACGACAGATAAAAGCATTGAAAAATGAACAACAATTGAAAATTGAACAAGCAAAAAACAAATTGTTGCAATCGAAGTTAAAAGTGAAAAGAGATAGCATCGATTTTGTTGCTGCAAATACAAATGTCAAAATTGCAACCACTCAATACAATCGTACCTTGACTCTTCAAAAAGAAGGCTTAAAAGCCGTAAAAGATGTAGAAGAAAAGCGATTAAAATTGCAAGAGACTGATGCAAAAAGAATCTCACAAGAAAACAAGTTGCTGGGAAGCAAAAATGAAATTTTAAATGCACAACTAGAATTGTCTCGAATACAAGTCGCTTTTACCGATAAAATTTCAAAAGCACAAAGTGAGATGTACACTGCAAAATCTGCAGGATATAATGCACAAGCTCAAGTATCAAAATTAGAGAATAGCAACAGTAATTATAAAGTTCGAAATAGTCTTTTATATGTTACTTCGCCACAAAACGGATATATTAACAAAGCCGTCAAAGGAGGAATTGGTGGAACCTTTAAGTCAGGAGAAGATTTGGTAGGAATCATGCCAGCCAACTATGAATTAGCTGTTGAAACCTTTGTAAGACCCATCGATTTGCCATTGCTTCATTTGGATGAAAAAGTTCGAGTACAATTTGATGGATGGCCTGCAATTGTTTTTAGTGGATGGCCTACTATTTCCTATGGAACCTATGGAGCAAAAGTGGTTGCAATCGAACGATTTATCAGTCCTAATGGAAAATATCGGGTTCTTTTGGCTCCCGACGCAAAGGATCATCCATGGCCCGAAGTATTGCGAGTAGGCTCGGGAGCAAAAACCATTGCACTATTGGAGGATGTCCCGATATGGTTTGAATTCTGGAGACAACTGAACAGTTTCCCTCCAAATTATTATCAACCTGAAAACGGATCAAAGAACAGCAAAGTGTCTAAAAATTAAGTTATGAAAAAGCATATTATACTCCTCAGTATTTTTTCATTTTCTGTTGGTTTTTCTCAAGAAAACATCTCAAATGTATTGAGTTTGTCTGAATATTTGGGATTTGTAAAGTCCTATCACCCCATCGTTAAGCAGGCCAATTTAATACTTCATACTAGTGAAGCTCAATTGCTAAAGGCAAGAGGTGCTTTTGATCCAAAAATTGAAGTTGATTATAACAAAAAACAGTTTCAAAATAAAGACTACTACAATAAACTCAATGCAGCATTTAAAATTCCAACTTGGTATGGAATAGAAGTTAAAGCAAATTTTGAAGAAAATGATGGATTGTATTTGAATCCAGAATCCGAACTTCCAATAGACGGGCTCTACAGTGCAGGGGTTAGTATTTCTCTAGCAAGAGGTTTTTTGATGAATGAGCGTATGGCCTCTCTAAAAAAGGCCCGTTTTTTCATCAATCAAGCCAAAGAAGAACGACAAATTCTTGTCAATGACATTTTACACAATGCATCCATCTCGTATTTTGATTGGCTGAAAGCCTACAAGGAAAAAATGATATTTGAAGCATTTTTAAAGAATGCTGAAATTCGACTTTATGCCACTCAAAAAGCCTTTAAAGCAGGTGATAAGCCAGCAATTGATACCTTAGAAGCAGGAATTACTTTAAAAACACGGAAACTAAACTTAGAAAAAGCGCGTATACAATTGATAAAATCTTCTTTGGCACTTTCTTCTTTTTTATGGTTGAACAATAATACTCCTGTAGAATTGCAAGCCAACATGATTCCCGATATCCAAACGATGGATTCGATTGATACTGCATTGAATATTGCACTTTTTAATATTGAAAATTTTGACATTGAGCAACACCCAAAGATGAAAGCGATCTCCTATAAAAGAGAGGGGCTCGATATGGATAGAAGGTTGAAAAAAAATAATTTATTACCAAAAATAGACCTGCAATACAATGTATTGACAGAAAATAGTCCCCAGTTGAAGGCATTGAATACCAATAATTATAAAGCTGGAGTATCTTTTAGTGTCCCTTTGTTTTTAAGAAAAGAGCGAGCAGATTATAAATTAGCGACAATCAAATTGAAAGAACTTGATTTTGAAAATCAGTCTACCCTAGTAGTGCTCAAAAACAAAATCAATGCCATTCAACTAGAACTAGCTTCTTTTCAAATTCAAGAAGAGTATACTACAACCATCGTTGCAGATTATTCTACTTTATTAAAAGCAGAAGAACGAAAGTTTTTTTTAGGAGAGAGTTCATTGTTCTTAGTAAATTCTAGAGAATCTAAATTGATTGATGTACAACTCAAAGCAATTAATTTAGAGAATGCTTTTTTTACTTCAAAAGCAGCATTATTTAAAACTGCAGCCATTTCAATTCTTGAATAAAAAATGTGATTTGAAATTTTAACACCTTATTTACAAACACTTTACCGATATTTTTTGTACATTTATATTTATAACTATAAATATACAAAATCATGTCACAATCAAATAAACCAAATATCGTATTTTGGATTCTAAGCATCGTTGCATTGGTATGGAATATAATGGGCGTTTTAAATTACATTGGACAGGCTTTTATTACAGATGATTTGAAAGCCTTGTTGCCCGAAAATCAGAGGTTGTATATGGAATCTGTTCCAGCTTGGGCAACTGCAGCTTTTGCTTTTGCAGTTTTTGCTGGAGTTCTAGGATCTCTTTTGTTGTTGTTGAGAAAAAAAATTGCCAAAACATTTTTTATCATTTCCTTACTAGGGGTTCTTGTACAAATGACTCATGGATTTATGAGTGAAATAAAAGATGTGTATGGACTAGGAGGAATTGCAATGCCAATTCTGATTATTGGATTTGCAGTATTCTTAGTCTGGTATTCTCGATTGGTCGATTCAAAAGGGTGGCTGTCTTAAGAGATTCCTAATAATAATGAAGCTTACTTTTAAGCAGCTCAATTTTTATTCAAATAATGCTGCAATAAATTCAGCAACACAAGCGGGTTTTTCTTGACCTTTGATATCGATAATACATTCAAAAATTACTTTAATACCCTTTTCACCCAAAGGAGCTATTTCTTTGACCATCGAACGCATTCTTAATTCACTGTTAACAGGAACAGGACTAGGGAAACGAACTTTATTCATTCCATAATTTAAGCCCATGGTTACACTTTGGATTGTAAATGCGTTTTCGAGCATCTTAGAAATCATGGCCACCGACATAAATCCGTGAGCAATAGTCATCTTAAATGGACTTTCCTTTGCGGCTCTTTTTTTATCAATGTGAATCCATTGTTTATCTAAAGTAGCATTTGCAAAATCATTGATCATTTGTTGTGTGATTGGATACCAATCTCCATCCGGTAAGGATTTTCCCAACATGCTACTAAATTCAGTAATATCCTTAAAAAGAAGTGCTTGCATGATTGTTAGTTTTTTTGAAAAATATCGTCCTTAATTTTAGGTAATTCTAGATGAAATTTCACTGCAATAGAGCGCACAAGTACTACTGTGCAGATCGTAGCCAGTAACTGTATAGATTCTGAAAGCTGAATAAAATTTGCTATCCAAAATACCAAGCCACCTAACAAACATGCGGAGGCATAAATTTCTTTTTGAAAAATCAATGGAACTCTGTTGGTCAAAACATCTCTTAAAACACCTCCAAAGACTGAAGAAACCATTCCCATCAATATTGCAACAAAAGGGTGTAAATGATAGCTAAACCCTTTCTGAACACCTAACATGGTAAAGACAGCAATCCCAATTGTATCAAACAAAAATAAGGTTTTACTTAAAGGGGCAATTTTCGATTTGAATAAAAAGGTAAATACAACAGCAATTAAAATCGTCCACACATAATTTAAATCACCAATCCAATTAATTGGATGCGCATTGATCATAATGTCACGGAGCATTCCACCTCCCACAGCAGTTACAAAGGCAATTATTAGAACTCCAAATAGATCAAACTTTTTATCAGAAGCAAATAAGGCACCACTAATGGCAAATGCAAAGGTTCCAATAAGGTCTAAGATATAAATTAACTCCATTACTACGATTCTACTTCGGTAAAACTAATTTTGAGTTCTTTTTGAATTTCATGAATCCTTTCCAATTCACTCGGTAAGATAAAAGCGATAGAATTTCCTGTTTTCCCTGCTCTTGCAGTTCTTCCACTTCGATGGGTATAGTATTCCATCTGTTCGGGTAATTGGTGGTGTATGATAAACTCCAAACCTCTTACATCAATACCTCTTGCAGAAACATCAGTAGAAATTAAATACTGTAAACTTCCGTTCTTAAAGGCTCGCATTGCTTTTTCACGATCTCTTTGTTGCATATCTCCTTCTAAGGCTCCTACAGAGAATCCTTCTTCTTTTAGTTGATGACACAAACTCTGAACCCCTAATTTTGTTTTACAAAAAATGATTCCTCGTTCTGTACCTCTTCTTTCAATATAGGAAATGATGGCATTCGTTTTTTGCTTGATAGTGGTCTTTATGTATTGATGATTGATGTTTTCATTTACCAAAGAATTTTTATTGATTTCAACTCTAGGTGAATTTGAATCCATATAAATTTTGATAATTCGTTGAATTTCATCAGGCATGGTCGCAGAAAACAACCACGTATTTCTTTCTCCAGTTGTGAATTTTAAAATACGATTTAAATCTTGTTTAAATCCCATTGATAACATTTCGTCAGCTTCGTCCAACACCAAAGTAGTAATGTGACTGATATCAATATCCCCACGTTCAATTAAATCGACCAACCTCCTGGTGTTGCTACAACAATATGAGTAGTTCTTTTTAATTTATTGATTTGTATATCAATTTTCTCTCCACCAAAAACAGCCTCTAAAAAGATTTTATCCTCACAATATTTTGTGTACTTGAACAATTGTTTTTTAATCTGTTGCACCAACTCTCTAGTTGGCGATAATATCAAGGCTTGAATTTCATCTTTATGAGGGTCTATTTGTTGTAAAATAGGCAACCCAAAAGCAGCGGTTTTTCCAGTACCCGTTTGCGCTAATCCTACAAAATCTGTTTTTGACTTTAATAATAAAGGAATGGCCTTTTCTTGAATTTCTGAAGGAGAACTAATTCCTAACTCCTTTAATCCTTGAAGAAACTCTTTACGGATTCCTAATGCTGAAAATGTTGACATAATTGATGGTTCTAATATAGATGCACAAAGATACTTTTATTTGAAAGGTTCTAATACTTTTAATACGTTTTCTCTAATTCTAGTAGGCTTGTAGGTTATTGCATCCAACATACCATAAATGGTTTTTGACTTTACCAAAAGAGTTCCATTTTTAGAAAACTCAATATGCCTTTCAGATTTAAATCCTTGAGTGTTTCCAATCCATGTTTTCACAAGCACTTCATCGTTCAGAACTGCCTGTCCTACATAATCAATTTCATGTCTTAAAACGACCCAAATATATTCAGGTAGCGGGTAATTCTCTGTCAGAACAGTCCAATGTTGGTGAGCTATTTCGTCCATCCATTTTACATAAATAGCATTATTTACGTGATTTAATTCATCAATATCTTCCGACTGTACAATACGTTTCAATTCAAAGATTGAGCTCATGGATCTATTTTTTTACAAACCTATACAATTTTATGTGGCGATAATAATAAATGAGGTCTGAATTCAACACAACTGTTATAAAATCGTCATCTTTGCAGTCGAAAAATTATGGTAAAACTAGCAGAAGAATTAGGCAGAGCAGAGATTAGTAAATTATTGATAAAACAAGCAGTTCCAGCATCTATTGGAATTCTTGTCATGTCATTAAATATGATAATAGACACTATTTTTGTAGGGCAATGGATTGGAGTATTAGCCATTGCGGCTATCACTGTAGTATTACCCATTGCATTTATGATCTCTTCTATTGGAATGGGAATCGGTATTGGAGGAAGTTCAATTATTTCAAGGGCTTTGGGAAATGGAGATGTTAAAAAAGCCATTCTTACTTTTGGAAATCAAATGAGCTTAACAATTCTTTTGGTATTGCTATTTGTTATTTTAGGAAATCTTTTTAGTACTGAAATCTTAACGCTTTTTGGAGGAAAAGGAGGAATTTTACAACCTAGTCAAGAGTATTTTGACATCATAATTTATGGGGTTCCTTTTTTAACCTTTGCCATGATGGGAAACCCAGTAATTAGAGCAGTAGGAAAGCCGAAATTTGCCATGTATGCCATGATGGTTCCTGCAGTAGTCAATATATTTTTAGACATCTTACTGATAAAGTATTTAAACATGGGCATGTATGGAGCTGGTCTTGCGACTTCAATTTCCTTTGCCAGCTGTGGTTTGTTTATTCTTTATTTCTTTATTTCAAAAAAAAGTGAAATAAAAATTGTTCCTAAATATTTTCGATTCGATATTTCAATCGTGAATGAAATTGTTAAACTAGGAGGTGTCTCGGTAGTTAGACAAGGAACTATCAGTGTTTTAATGATTGTCTTAAATTATTCCTTATACAAATATGGAGGTGAAATTTCGATTTCAATCTTTGGAATTATCAATCGAGTGATGATGTTTGCCTTATTCCCAATTATGGGCATTACACAAGGTTTTTTACCAATTGCAGGCTATAATTATGGTGCCAAAAAATTTGATCGAGTGATAGAAACCATTCAAAAAGCCATAGGGTATGGTTGTGCAATTGCTGGGTTTATTTATGTGTTGATCATTATTTTTGCAAAAGAAATCATCAGTATTTTTTCTACAGATCCGATCTTACTAGCTGAAACACCAAGAGCAATGATACTAGTCTTTTTAGTTTCTCCTATCATTGCGATACAATTGGTGGGATCTGCGTATTTTCAAGCTGCAGGAAAAGCTTTGCCTGCATTGTTATTAACCCTCTTGAAACAAGGTGTTTTCCTTATTCCATTGGCCTATATTTTACCTGTTTATTACGGTGTAGACGGTGTATGGTATTCGTTTGCCATTGGCGATGTACTTGCGACAATCATTACCTATGTAGTTTTAAAAAAAGAAATAAAAACGAATTTAAAGGAGACTTTCCCCATTTAAATTGGTCATTAAAATATCACTAAATAGATCAAAAAAGGGTCGCAATGCTTTGTAGCTTTCATTTACTTCGTTTACAAAATTTTCTGACAAAACTTCTGCATCGGTAAAATTTCGGACGGCTATAAACCCCTTTTTTCGTAATAAATCGATAGCTGGATGTTCTTTGTCAAAACCTCTTGGAGCTGTTTTTAGCTCCCCTAGACTTTCAAACTGGTTTCCAAAATATTTTTGAAAATTAGGGTCTTTTAAAATACCTCTGATTTCAGAAGCATCCATCTCTATTTCTTTTCGAATCCTGAACAAATCCTCTTTATTAGGTTCCCAAAACCCACCAGCTAGCATTGATTCTCCAGGTTTAATTTTCAAAAAATACCCTCCTCTTAATTCTTTTCCTAATCTAGAATAAGAATTTGAAAAATGGGCTTTGTAGGGAGTTTTATCATGAGAAAAACGAACGTCTCTATAGATTCTCATCATTTTAGATTTTTCAATTTCGTCGTGATGTTGCAATTGTTCGTGAATCGCAGCAAAAACTTCTTTGGCATTTTTTTGAGCATTCAAATAGGTTAGTTTGTTATCAGCAAACCAATCTCTATTGTTGTTTTGTTGAAGCTCATTTAAATAGTGTAAGGTCGATGAATTGAATTGCATAAAAATAATTTTAAATGTGAAATTTACGAAAACTATTTGGAAAGGGTTTTGTATTTTCGAAGATGAATGCAACAAAAAACCAAAGACATCCAAAAACATTTTGAAGGTTTTCTCAAAACTCCCAGTTTATGGGTAGGGAAACCGTTTTATACTTTCGAACCTTTTAAAATAGCGCAGCAGTTTACTGCTTTTAATCTCGCAATTGACGCCAATCTAAGACTGGGGAAATACATCGAACGTTTTGTTTCCTTTCAACTTCGTCAAAATCCTCAGATCGAAATTCTTTCTGAAAATATTCAAATTCAGAGAGAAAAAACCACCTTAGGAGAACTTGATTGTATCCTCTTAAAAAATAAAAAACCGATTCATCTTGAAGTGATTTATAAATTTTACTTATATGATCCCTCCGTTGGAACTGACGAAATTTCCCATTTTGTAGGTCCCAATAAAAAAGACACTTTGCGCTCTAAATTAAACAAACTCAAAGAAAAACAGTTACCTCTGCTCTACTCCAAGGAATGTATTCTTTATTTAGAAAAGCTTCCTTTGGAAATTGATCAAATTGTTCAACAGGTCTATTTTAAAGCACAATTATTTATTCCTTATTCAGCAAAGAATATTCAGTTACACCAATTGAATTCGGAGTGTATTGTTGGATTTTATTTTCATAGAAATGAAATTTCCCGATTGAATACAGCTACATTCTATATTCCAAAAAAGAAGGATTGGTTAGTCATACCTCACACGAATGTAGATTGGCTTAGCTATTCAGATTTCATTGACCAATCTAAAGACTTTTTAGAAAGGCAATTTTCCCCACTCTGCTGGGTAAAAAACCCAAAAGGAGTACTCGAGAAATTCTTTTTTGTTTGGTGGTAAAACGAGTGCTTATTTTTGCCTCTTTTTTAGCTCTGCTTCAATGTCTTTTAACTTAAATCCTTTTGCTTGAAGCAATAATAGATAATGGAATAATAAATCGGCAGATTCATAAATAAACAATTCATCATTTGAATCCATTGCTTCAATCACAACTTCCACAGCTTCCTCTCCTACTTTTTGTGCTACTTTATTGATTCCCTTGTCAAATAAGCTTGCCACATAGGATTTCTGAGTGTCTTTGTTGGCAACTCTCTCTGAAATAACTTCTTCTAAGGTAGAAAAGAACCCATAATTTGGACTATTAACTTCATTCCAACAAGTATCGCTTCCTTTGTGACAGGTAGGTCCATTTGGATGCACTTGGATCAATAAACTATCATTGTCGCAGTCCAATTTGATATCAACTAAATTTAATACGTTTCCACTTTCCTCTCCTTTGGTCCACAAACGATTTTTTGTTCTACTAAAAAAGGTAACCAATTGGGTTTCTTGAGTTTTAGCAAAGGCTTCTTCGTTCATGTAGCCCAACATCAAGACCCTTTTGGTCGTTGCATCTTGGATAATCGCAGGTACTAATCCGTCTGAATTTTTATTAAAATCGATATTCATTCTTGTTGTTTTATTACTCCTGTTAGCAAATTTAATTATCTAATCGGAGAATTTGGGTACTTGTTAACTATTATTATTTAAAAACTCTTATCCTTTACTTATTATTAGATACGCACTGGAATGGAATGGACTTTCAATGCTTTTTTCAATTCTAAAATTGGTATTTCACCAAAATGAAAAACACTTGCTGCCAATGCGGCATCGGCTTTTCCTTGTTGAAAGGTATCTATAAAATGCTGTATGGTTCCAGCTCCACCAGAAGCAATAATCGGTATATTCAATTCAGTTGACAATTTTGCTAAAGCTTCATTGGCAAAGCCTTTTTTTGTGCCATCATTATTCATTGAAGTAAATAAAATCTCACCCGCTCCTCGTTCTTCTACTTCTTTTGCCCAATCAAATAAATTGATCTCCGTAGGAATACTTCCTCCTGCTAAATGCACCAACCATTGACCATCAACTTCTTTTGCATCTATTGCCACCACGACACACTGACTTCCAAATTTATCTGCCAATTCATTAACCAATTCAGGTCTTTTGATTGCTGAAGAATTAATCGATACTTTATCTGCACCACATTTCAACAAAAGGTCTACATCTTCAACAGAAGAAATTCCACCTCCAACTGTAAAGGGGATATTGACTTGTTCCGCAACTTTCAAAACCATTTCAACCATCGTTTTTCTCGCTTCTAGAGTTGCCGAAATGTCTAAAAAAACCAGCTCATCTGCGCCTAAATCGGCATATTGTTTCGCTAGAACTACGGGATCTCCTGCATCTATTAAATTGATAAAATTAATTCCTTTTACTGTTCTTCCGTTTTTAATATCTAAACAAGGAATGATTCTTTTTGTTAACATGCTGTATGGCTCTATATTTGGGGTTCTGTTCTTTATAATAGATAGGAAATAAAAGAAGTACGATATTAAAAAATGAAGGTGAATAAGTCTATTGTACTTCAAACTTTCAATAGTATAGGTCTCCTATTTTCTACTGTTGTACTATAAAATTCTCCAATTGTTTTAAACTAATTTTATTCTCATAAATTGCCTTTCCAATAATAACTCCTTCGCAGCCAATTTCCGACAACTTTGGGAGTTCTTCAAAGGTTGAAATTCCTCCAGAGGCAATTAACTTTATGGGATTTTCGGAAGCTATTGTAGTAGATTCTAAAATACTTACATAGGTTTCAAAACTGGGGCCCAGCAACATTCCGTCTTTGGAAATATCTGTACAAATAATATATTCGATACCCTTTTCCTGATATCCTTTTATAAATGGGATCAACTCCATATTACTTTCTTCTTGCCATCCATTAGTTGCGATTTTCCCTCCTGTTTGGTCGGGATAAAAATCTGCTCCCAAAATGATTTTTTCAGTACCATATTTTGAAATCCAGCGCTCAAAAGTTGCTCTATCTTTCACTGCGATACTGCCACCTGTAATTTGGTGTGCACCTGAATTAAATGCAATTTCTAGATCTTTGTCTGATTTCAAACCTCCTCCAAAATCTATCTTTAAATTTGTTTTTGAAGCGATTTGTTCCAAAACTTTATAATTGATTATTTGACTTGCTTTTGCTCCATCTAAATCGACTACATGTAAGAATTCTATTCCTGCAGCTTCAAATTCTTTGGCAACCTCTATGGGGCTTTCATTATAAATTTTTTTGGTACTATAATCACCTTTTGTCAAGCGGACACATTTTCCGTCTATTATGTCTATCGCTGGTAGTATTCTCATATCTTAAATATTTTTTATACAGTTAGATTGGGAAAATTTGATATTCAAAGTGAGCTATTAAAAGTGAAATATTAAAAGTTTGATATTTAATGTTCTTACTTCTACTATCTAACTTCTTACTTTAATTCTATAAAATTCTTCAAAATTCGTTCTCCTTCTACGCCACTTTTTTCTGGATGAAACTGGACTCCATAAAAATTATTTTTTTGCAAGGCAGCAGCATAAGGAATTTCGTAATCGGTAATTGCAATGGATTCCTTGCAGTTTTCAGCATAAAAACTATGTACCAAATACATAAATTCTTTCTCTTGGATTCCTGTAAACAGGTTGGATTTCAAACTAGAAATGGTATTCCACCCCATTTGAGGAACTTTTACATTCTTTGAAAAGCGCTTTACTTCGACATTAAAAATTCCAAGTCCTTTGGTATTCCCTTCTTCAGAAGAATTGCACATGAGTTGCATGCCTAAACAAATTCCCAATACAGGTTGAGTTAACGTAGGAATCACAACATCCAACCCGCTTTTTTTCAACATTTTCATCGCAGAGCTAGCTTCTCCAACACCTGGAAAAATAATCTTGTCGGCAGCTCTAATTTCTTCAATAGAGTTGGATAAAATAGCATTTATACCTAATCGATTAAAAGCAAACTGAATACTTTTAATATTTCCGGCACCATAATCGATAATTACGATTCTCATAATGAGTTATTTATTATTTGTTGTTTATCAATAAGTTACATTATTACCAATAAGAACTTCGTCTTAGAGCATTCCTTTTGTGGAAGGTAAAAACATGTTGTTTGCATCTCTTTTTACAGCCATTTTCATTGCTTTAGCAAAGGCTTTAAAAATTCCTTCAATTTTATGGTGCTCGTTAGTTCCCTCTGCTTTGATATTCAAATTACATTTTGCACCATCAGTAAAGGATTTAAACAAGTGAAAAAACATTTCTGTAGGCATGTCCCCTATTTTTTCTCGTTTAAATTCAGCATCCCATTCCAACCAATTTCGACCACCAAAATCTACTGCAACTTGCGCTAAACAGTCGTCCATTGGCAAACAGAAACCATAGCGTTCAATTCCTAATTTGGTTCCCAAGGCCTTGTTAAAAAGTTCTCCAAATGCAATCATTGTGTCTTCGACTGTATGGTGTTCGTCCACTTCCAAATCGCCCTTTACTTTGATGGTAAGATCCATAGCTCCATGACGACCAATCTGATCCAACATATGATCAAAAAATGACAAGCCTGTAGAAATATCGTTGTTCCCAGAACCATCTAAATTCACTTTGATATAAATTTTCGTTTCGTTGGTATTCCTTGTAATTTCTGCTACTCTATCTTTCAACTTTAAGAAATTATAAATTTCAGCCCAATCAGTACTTTTAAGAGCAATACAACCAACAATTTCTTGTTTAGACTGTTCGATATCTTCAATTCCTAAATCAGGATTTTCAGCTAAATAGATTCCTTTTGCCCCTAAGTTTTTTGCCAATTCCATATCTGTCATTCGATCTCCCAATACAAAAGAGTGCTCCAAATCATAGGTTTCAGAAAAATAGTGAGTCAAAAGACCTGTTCTTGGCTTTCTAGTAGATGCATTTTCATGTGGGAAAGATCTGTCGATCAACACTTCAGAAAAGACAACACCTTCTTTTTCAAAGGCACTGATGATTTTATTCTGTGCTGGCCAAAAAGTATCTTCAGGAAAAGAACTGGTACCCAATCCATCTTGATTGGTAACCATTACCAACTCATAATCCAATTCTGAAGCAATTTTTGCCATGTATTGAAATACTTTTGGGTAAAATTCTAACTTCTCCAAACTATCCAATTGATAATCTACAGGGGGTTCTAAAACCAAAGTTCCATCTCTATCTATAAATAATACTTTTTTCATTTATAATTCTTTTAAAGCGTTCCATAATGTTGTATTCTCTTCTTCGGTTCCGATAGTAATTCTTAGGCAATTTTCACAAAGAGGTTGTGTAGTTCTATTTCGAATCACAATTCCCTTTGCGATGAGTTGTTGGTATCGTTTGGTGGCATCATCTACTTTGATCAACACAAAATTACAAGCTGTCGGATAAATCTTTTGAATAAAAGGAATTGTTTCCAAACGAGAAATCAACGCTGTTCTTTGATTTTTTATCTCAAGAATTTCTAAACTTACCTCTTCAGCCTTACTCAAACGCTCAACTGCTCTTTGCTGTGTAAGTTCGTTGACATTATAGGGGGGTTTGATCTTGTTTAGAATACTGATAATTTCTTGAGAAGCATAGCAAACCCCTAAGCGGATTCCTGCCAAGCCATAAGCCTTTGACAACGTTTGTGTAATGATCAAATTTGGAAATTCTTCCAATCGTTCCAACCAACTTTTTTCATCCGAAAAATCAATATAGGCTTCGTCTATCACTACCAAACCTTTGAATTCCCCCAACAGAGTTTCCACTTTTTCTGTCGAAAAACTATTTCCAGAAGGATTGTTAGGTGAACATAAAAACAAAATTTTTGTACGTGGATTTACATGCTTTAAAATTTCAGTAACTTTTGGTTGAAAACGATCAGTCAATAGGACTTTTGTATTTTCAATCGCATTGATATTCGCCAAAACACTGTACATCCCATACGTAGGAGGCAATGTGATAATATTGTCTATGTTAGGCTCACAAAAAGCTCTAAAAATTAAATCCAAAATTTCATCACTCCCATTTCCTAATACAATATTTTTGGGTGCTACTTTTTTTAGCTTCGATAAAATTTCTTTCACCTGATTTTGTTGTGGATCGGGATATCGATTGACACCGTTTTCGAAAGGATTTTCGTTCGCATCTAAGAATACCATATCCTGTGTACTTGAATCACTGTATTCATCTCTTGCCGAAGAATACGGTTGCAAACCTTTGATGTTCTCTCTTACGAGCTGGTTGATGTTGAAATTTGTAGTATCCATAATCGCATCGACTCCCAAAGGTCGTCGTCAAATAATTATTTGTTTATTTTAAATCGTTTAATCGTAAAATCACAGCATTTTTATGGGCTTCTAAACCTTCCTCTGCGGCCATAACAGCGATAGAATTTCCAATATTCAAAATTCCTTCTTTAGTGATTTCTTGAAAGGTAATACTTTTTGTAAAGCTATCTAGATTCACCCCAGAATAGGCTTTCGAAAAACCATTGGTTGGCAAGGTGTGATTTGTTCCGGAAGCATAATCACCAGCACTTTCAGGGGTATAATTCCCAATAAACACTGAGCCAGCATTTTCAATCTGATCTACATAAAAACTCGTATTCTTAGTACAAACAATAAAGTGCTCTGGTCCGTATTCATTGATCAATTCCAAGGCAATTTCATCAGAAGCAACCCATATCGATTTGGAGTTGTCGATGGCTTTTTGCGCGATATCTCTTCTAGGAAGCGTTATTAATTGTTTTTGAAGTTCCAAAGAAACTTTTTGAATTAGTTTTTCTGATGTTGAAACCAGAATGACTTGACTATCTGCTCCATGTTCAGCTTGACTCAACAAGTCTGAAGCAACATAACTCGCATTGGCAGTATCATCAGCAACCACTAATAATTCGCTTGGCCCTGCAGGCATATCAATTGCAACACCATATTTGGTTGCCAATTGTTTAGCAACGGTTACAAATTGATTTGCAGGTCCAAAAATCTTATAGACCTTCGGAATGACTTCAGTACCAAAGGTCATTCCAGCAATGGCCTGAATCCCCCCTACCTTGAACACTTTGGTGATACCACAGAGTTGTGCTGTATATAAAATAGCGGGATGAATCTCTCCGTCCTTGTTGGGAGGGGAACACAATACAATTTCTTTACATCCTGCAATTTGTGCTGGAATAGCAAGCATTAGAACGGTAGAAAATAAAGGAGCGGTTCCTCCTGGAATATACAAACCTACTTTTTGAATGGGTCTTTTTTCTTGCCAACACGAAACACCATTAGTGGTTTCTATAAAAACCTTTTCCGTTTTTTGAGCTGTATGAAACGCTTCAATATTTGATTTTGCCTGTTGAATTGCAATTTTCAATTCATCGGAAACTTTAGCAACTGCAATTGAAAATTCAAATACAGCAACTTGGGTGTTTTCTAATTCGACACCATCAAAAAGGGCAGTATATTTTGAAATGGCAGCATCCTTATTTCTTTTAACGTCGTCAAAAATTTGAGTTACCGTTTGTTCAATATCACCAACCGTTTGTGTGGGGCGTTGCAATATGGTTTTCCACTCTTTTTTTGCGGGGTTCTTTATGATATTCATTGTATTCGATTTTAAGAGATTCTAAAAAATTTCGCGTCAAAAACCAACAAGGTTTGAGTCTTTTAAATAACCATGTTTTCAATTGGACAAACCAATATTCCTTCTGCACCTGAAGCTTTGAGTTCATCAATAATTTCCCAAAACTGTCCTTTGTCAATCACAGAATGCACAGAACTCCATCCATTTTTTGCCAATGGCAAAACTGTAGGACTTTTCATTCCAGGTAAAACAGAAATGATTTCTGAGAGTTTGTCATTGGGAGCGTTCAGTAAAATATATTTTGAATTTCTCCCTTTCAATACTGCTTTAATTCTAAATTGAATTTTTTCTAAAATAGTACTCATTTCTTCCGAAATTAAGGGTGAAACTGCTAAAACAGCTTCCGATTCAAAAAGTACTTCAATTTCTTTCAATCCGTTTTTAAACAAGGTACTTCCACTCGATACTATATCACAGATTCCATCTGCCAAGCCTATACTAGGAGCAATTTCCACAGAACCACTAATGGTGTGTAAATTAGCGTCAATAGCATTTTGCTGTAAATATTTCTGGACGGTATTGGGATAGGATGTGGCGATTCGTTTTCCTGCTAAATCTTTCAATGAATTTGCTTTAGAACTTTTCGGTACCGCTATCGAAACTTTACATTTCGAAAAACCCAATCGTTCTACAAATTGAAGATCACTTCCTTTTTCGATCAATACATTTTCTCCAATAATGGCAACATCTACCACTCCGTCTCTCAAGTACTGAGGTATGTCACCATTCCTTAAATAGAAAACTTCTAAAGGAAAATTTCTTGCTGAAGCTTTTAACTGATCTTTACCGTTGTCAATAGCAATTCCAATTTCTTTTAAGATTCGCATAGAATCTTCATTTAATCTTCCTGATTTTTGAACTGCAATTCTAATTTTTTTCATGTTCTGTTGTTTAATGCTTGAGCAATCCGTCTTATTTTCATAGAAAAAACCCGCTTGATTGTCTCAAACGGGTTTGTAAATATCTTGATTTTATTCAATACATTTTCACTTCGCTTGATTGCAAATTAGAAAATGGTGGTGATGGTTTTGAATAAATTTCATTTTTTTGATCGTAAGCAACAAATATAGTGATTTTAATATTTATAAAAAAAAACCTAGTAACGATATTTGATATTTCCCTTTATTTTTAAGGGTATCATAAAATTTAGCACTCGTTTGTGCATAATTATAATATTTTTTTATTTTAAATTATAAATACAGTAATAAAAATGCAACATCCTGATTGCGAACAGGTAACATTACGAGTAACCTAAAACTAAGTTCAATAAAACTTTCATATTTGAACAAAATAAGATATCTTTCAAAAAAAAACATATGAATTATGAGAAAAAATTTAAAGCTCTTCTAGAAAAGTATCAAAGACTCGAACAACAATTAGAAGGACTACTCATAGATTCCGATAAAAAATTGCCTTCCTATCTCGAAAACAATAATGAAATGTTTGTCATTATTGAATTAATTTTTGATACAAATAATCAAGCTGTAGACTTCTACTTTCGAAAAGTTAATTCTACTTTTCAAAAAATAATTGGCCTCCCAATTGAAGAAATCATAGATCACAAAGTAAATGATATTTTTGTGATCGTTGAAAATTATTGGTTTGAAACCTTTGCTAGGGTATTAAAAACAGGAAACACTCAATCTTTTCAGAATTATTCTAAAGAGCTTCAAAAGTATTTTGAAATTTATGCCTGTAAAGTGAATGAGCAAGAAATCGCTATAATTTTTAATGAAATTCCAGAAAATACTAAAAAACTTACCCAATTAAAAGAAA
Organism: Polaribacter sp. HL-MS24; assembly: GCF_032758595.1. Lineage (NCBI taxonomy): Bacteria > Pseudomonadati > Bacteroidota > Flavobacteriia > Flavobacteriales > Flavobacteriaceae > Polaribacter > Polaribacter sp. HL-MS24. Next base: position 2,385,225 of record NZ_CP136415.1, read on the forward strand.
CCAAAGCCAAAGTAGTTGCCCTAAACATTTCTAAAGACCGTTTATTAACCGTGATCGCACACGATCTAAGAAGTCCTTTTAATGTAATTCTTGGGTATTCTAATTTATTAATCGAAAATGCAACTGCAAATCGAAATTTAGAAGAAACGTTAAAATACAGTACCATCTTATACACCAAAGCCAAAGAGTCTCTAGTAATGTTAGACAATATTTTGGAATGGGGAAATACTCAAAACGAGTATGTTAATTTTAAAATTGAAAAGATTAGAATCAATATTCTTATTGAAGAAATGATTCAGATATTACATCCGAGTGCTAGTATTAAAAAGATTTCCTTAGTCTTTAATGCATCTGATCCTATTGCTGTACTAGCAGATCGAAATATGTTGAAATCAATTTTTGTAAATCTTATTTCAAATGCAATTAAATTTACCAATGCCAATGGAGAGATACAAATTTCTTCTAGCATTCAAAACGATTTTTGTGAAGTTAGAATCTCTGACAACGGTGTAGGAATCGATCCTAAAAAACAGGCCGAGTTATTCAAGTCAAATAAAAACACTTCATCTATAGGAACCGCTGGAGAATCTGGTAGTGGATTGGGACTGCTAATTTGTAAAGAATTTGTCCAAATGAATCATGGAGAAATAAAATCTGAAAGTAAAATAGGAAGAGGAAGTAGTTTTATATTTACACTTCCATTGAGTTTATAACTAAGAGATTCTCAATTTTTATCATAAAAAAGACTCAAGTTTTTACTTGAGTCTTTGTATTTTTAATCGCTTTTTTTTTAAAATTATCCCTTAAAAACAATTTTACGCATACGAAGATTTTCTGGAGTTACCTCTAAATATTCGTCAGCTTTAATATATTCCATATTTTCCTCTAATGAGAAATTTATTTTTGGAGCAATTTTCATAGCATCATCGGTACCCGATTTTCGCATGTTAGTTAATTGCTTTCCTTTGATCAAGTTTACAGCCATTTCATCAGATTTTGAATTTTCACCAATGACTTGACCAACATAAATCTCTTGATTCACATCAATAAAGAAACGTCCTCTGTCTTGTAAGCGGTTTAATGCATAGGCAGTTGCTTTACCAGCAGCAGAAGAAACGATTGCTCCTTTTACTTCTTCGGTAAAGTCTCCTTTGTAAGGCCCATATTCACTAAATCTATGGTTGATAATTGCGGTACCCGCAGTTGCTGTTAAAATTCTGTTTCTTAAACCAATCAATCCTCGAGATGGAATTGAAAACTCTAAATGTTGAAGATCTCCTTTAGGTTCCATGATTAATAAATCACCTTTACGTAAAGAAACCAAGTTTACCGCTTTAGAAGCAACATCTTCAGGAACATCAATCGACAATGTTTCCATTGGCTCATGTTTCTTCCCATCAATCATTTTAATAATTACTTGTGGTCTTCCCACTTGCAATTCATATCCTTCTCTACGCATGGTTTCGATCAATACGGATAAGTGTAAAACACCACGACCAAAAACATTAAATTTATCTTCAGAATCGGTTGTTTCAACTTTTAAGGCTAAATTCTTTTCTAATTCTTTAAAGAGGCGATCACGAATGTGACGAGAAGTAACATATTTTCCTTCTTTACCAAAGAAAGGAGAATTGTTAATTGTAAACAACATGCTCATGGTAGGTTGGTCAATTTCTGTTCTTGGCAACGCTTCAGGATTTTCTAAATCAGCGATAGTATCTCCAATTTCGAAACCTTCCAGACCTGTTATTGCACAAATATCTCCACAAGGTACTTTTTCTACTTGAACTTTCCCCATTCCTTCGAATACATGGAGTTCTTTGATTCGAACTTTCTTTGTAGATCCGTCAGCCTTACAAAGCATATACTCTTTTCCTACTTCTAAATCTCCCCTAAATACTCGTCCGATGGCAATTCTACCTGTAAAAGAAGAAAAGTCTAAAGAAGTAATTTGCATTTGAGGAGTACCTTCATTGTATTTGGTTGCTGGAATTGACTCCAACACGGCATCCAATAAAGGAATAATATTTTCGGTTTGATTTTGCCAATCGGTACTCATCCAATTGTTTTTTGCTGAACCATAGACTGTTGTAAAGTCCAATTGCTCCTCTGTTGCTTCTAATGCAAACATTAAATCAAAAACTTTTTCATGAACGATATCAGGAGTACAGTTTTCTTTGTCTACTTTGTTAACAACCAAAATAGGTGTTAATCCTAACTCTAAAGCTTTCCCTAACACAAAACGAGTCTGAGGCATCGGTCCTTCAAATGCATCTACTAACAACAAAACACCGTCTGCCATTTTCAATACACGCTCTACTTCACCACCAAAATCGGCGTGACCCGGAGTATCAATAACGTTAATTTTTGTATTCTTGTAGGTTACAGAAACGTTTTTGGATAGAATTGTAATTCCTCTTTCACGTTCTAAGTCATTATTGTCTAACAATAAATCTGTACGTTCTTTACGATCGTCCAATACTTTAGCTTGATCAATAATTTTATCTACTAGTGTTGTTTTTCCGTGATCGACGTGCGCAATGATTGCGATATTTCTTATTGGTTGCATTTGTACTTTCTTAAATTTCGTGCAAAAGTAGTTGTTTAGATGTGAATTACAATCTTTCTATCGAGTTATTTTAACCAAAAAAGCCTTTTCACATGTCATTGTTTGGGAGTATGCTACTTTCAAAATCCACAAAGCCACTTTTCTGAAAGGATACACTTACCGATAAAAAAGGAAACAATCCCTTTTGGATTATGAAAATTAAAGATCTTCTCGAAAAGCTGAGGGTAAGATATTTGGAATCAATTTGATAAGTAAAGGCAATAGCAAAGCGCCACCTATAGTAAGAGAAAGACAGCAAATGCAGGAATGGCCTTGCAAATATCGAGCAATTGGTTTCTAACTTTTAACGTTTCTTCTTCGGTCAAATCCGTTTTTATTGATTTTTTAATCAATCGAACCACTTCCTTACTCTCGGCTAATTCTTTCGCCAATCGCGCTTTATTTTTAATCAGTAAAATGTTAAGTTCCTCTCTGGAAGTCATTACAATTTTCTTCTTTTTCGTTCTGCCTGAATCAGATTCAGCTCTCTGCTGGTCTGTCCAGCTACCGAAGTATTTTCTTCTGCTCTTCTAATCAAATATGGCATCACGTCTCTAACTGGTCCAAAAGGAACATACTTGGCTACGTTGTAGCCTTCTTTTGCCAAGTTAAAACTGATGTGGTCACTCATCCCTAATAATTGCCCAAACCATAAGCTAGGATCATCTACAGCAATGTGGTGCTTTTTAGCAAGTTCCATCACCAACATTGAACTTTCCTCATTATGAGTTCCTGCAAAAAGAGCAATTTTTTTATGTTCCAAAATATAATGAATTGCTTCATTATAATTTAAATCTGTAGCAGCTTTGTCGGCACAAATTGGTGAAGGGTAATTGTGTTCATAAGCTCTTCTGCGTTCTTTTTCCATATACGCACCTCTCACGACCTTTAATCCAATATAAAACCCTTTTTCTTGTGCTCTTTGGTGCAGTGCTTTTAAATATGACATTCTATCATGTCGATACATTTGTAGGGTATTAAAAACAATCGCTTTTTCTTTGTTGTAGGTTTCCATTAAATCTTCTAACAAATCGTCAGCAGCCCCCTGCATCCAACTTTCTTCAGCATCAATTAATAGTGGGATATTTTTTTCAGAAGCAGCTTTACATACTTCGTGGAAGCGTTCTTTAACGCGCTCCCATTCTGTATTTTCTTCAGGGGACAATTCCTTACCTTCTGTTATTTTTTGAAACAAACCGAATCTTCCAAAACCAGTTGGTTTGAATACGGCATAAGGAATCGATTTTTTATCTTGACTAAATGCAATTACTTTCAAAATTTTCTCAACGGTTGCATCAAAAACTAGTTCTCCTTCTTTTCCTTCCACAGAATAGTCCAGAACGCTACAGACATTTCCCTTTTCATACATTCCATCTATTACAGTTAAACAATCTTCTTCGTTTACGCCACCACAAAAATGATCAAAAACTGTCGAACGAATCAACCCTTCAACGGGTAAATGTGCTTTTAAAGCAAAATTGGTAACTGCTGTTCCAATACGAACCATCGGTTGGTTTTGAATCATCTTAAAAAGAAAATATGCACGTTCTAGTTCAGAATCTGATTTTAAAGAAAATGCAACTTGGGTGTTTTCGAAAAATTTCATTAAGGGTATAATTTAATTCAACAAAGATAGCGATAGACTGCAAATAATTTAATAATTTCTACTTAAATTGCGCATTTATTGAAACCCATATGAAATCTATTCAAGCTGCCTCTTATCTTGTTCACTTTCAAGATAAAGCCTACCAAAACCTTAACAATTTAATTATTGAAAAGAACTACTCTACCCTCTTTATTCTAGTAGATGAGAATACTTTTGAACACTGTTATCCTAAATTTATTCCGAATTTGGTTACAGAAAAACCAATTGAGGTTATTGAAATTGAATCTGGTGAAATAAATAAAAACATAGAGACTTGTATTGGTGTTTGGAATGCAATAACTGAATTGGGTGGAGATCGAAAAAGTTTACTCATCACTCTAGGTGGTGGTGTCATTACAGATTTAGGTGGTTTTGTTGCGGCAACTTTTAAACGTGGAATTGACTTTATCAATATTCCGACCACTTTATTATCGATGGTTGATGCATCTGTAGGTGGAAAAACAGGAGTAGACTTAGGGGTATTGAAAAATCAAGTTGGATTGTTTTCAAATCCAGAAATGGTGTTGGTTGATTCTCAATATTTGTCGACCGTTACAGAACGAGAAATTAAGTCTGGAATGGCAGAAATTATTAAATACGGACTTACTTATGACCTGCATCTTTTTAATCAGATAAGAACATCTAAAGAACCCAATTACGATGAATTAATATTTCGATCTGTAGAAATAAAAAATGAAATCGTTTTGCAGGATCCTAAGGAACACAGTTTGCGAAAAATTTTAAATTTCGGGCATACTATTGGGCATGCAATTGAATCTTTTTACCTAGAATCAAAAGACAAAGAAAACTTGACGCACGGGGAGGCTATTGCAATTGGAATGGTTTGTGAAAGTTATATTTCTTCAAAATTATTAAACTTCCCTGTCCAAAAATTAGCCTTGATAAAAGAAACGATTGTCGATCTCTATCTCAAAACGAACCTTTTAGAAAGTGATTTTGGAGCTATTCTTGACCTATTGAAACACGATAAGAAAAATGTAAGCGGACAAGTTAACTTTGTATTGCTCAATGATTTTGAAAATCATCAATTGGATTGTAAAGTCTCTGAAGCACTCATTATTGAAAGTATGAATTTCTATAATTCTTAAGACGTTTCACAACAAGATTTGTAGATATCCTCATAGACTGGCAAGATATTTTCTAATGAAAATTGCTTGGTATGTGCCTTTGCATTTTGTTTGAATTGTAAAAGGGTAGCATCATCTTTTAAGATAGAGATGGTATTTTGTGACATCTCAACTACATCTCCCAAATTACTTAAATATCCTGTTTTTCCGTGAATATTCACTTCTGGCAACCCCCCAGTATTTGTTGATATTACTGGAGTATTTGCGGCCATTGCTTCCAGTGCAGCAAGTCCAAAACTTTCTGTTTCTGAAGGCAGTAAAAAAACATCCGAATAGCATAATACCTTAGCTACCTCGTTGCTATTTCCTAGAAAAAATACTTTTCCAGAAAGTCCCAATTGCTCAACCAATTGCTCTGTTTTTGCTCTTTCTGGACCATCACCTACCATTAATAGTTTTGAAGGAACATCTTGTTGTACTAAATGAAAAATTCGTACTACATCTTCAGTTCTTTTTACAGATCTGAAATTACTCACATGGGTTAAAATTCTTTCATTAGGATTTGCCAATGCAATTCGTTGGCACTCTTCATGGTTCGCATGGTCGTACTTTTCGTCATCAATAAAATTATAAATTACTTGAATCTCTTTTTTGATATTAAAAAGGCGATTGGTTGTGTCTTTTAAACTTTTAGAAACTGCCGTAACCACATCAGAATGATTGATGCTAAATTCAACCGCTGTTTTATAGGTTGGATGGCTTCCAACTAAGGTAATGTCAGTTCCGTGAAGTGTTGTAACCACTTTGATGTGAATTCCTTTTTCTTTCAACATTTGCTTAGCCATATAGGCAGCATAGGCATGTGGTATTGCATAATGCACGTGTAAGACTTCCAAATGGTGTTTTTCTACAACATCTACCATTTTAGTTGATAGTGCCAATTCGTAGGGTTGATAGTGAAATAATGGATATTCTTCTAGCAGGACTTCATGAAAATGTAAATTGTGTGAAATAAAATCTAAACGCACAGGTTGGTTGTAAGTAATAAAATGAACTTCGTGCCCTTTATCGGCCAAAGCCATTCCCAATTCTGTTGCGACAACTCCACTTCCACCAAAGGTTGGATAACAAACAATACCTATTTTCATTCCTAGTATAAAGATTTAATATTTGAGCGATTTACAATTTCCTCGCAGTAAAGATACTTGTATTCTAAGAGAACTATTCAAAAAAAATACTTAAGTATGGATCCAAAATGTTTAACATTGACACAATTGACTCATTATCAATTTATTTATAATTAAACAATCATTTAAACCTCTTAAAATTTAAAAACCTTTGAGTTCCTCCTTATAAGCTGACTGAGAAGAAATCTCTAGCTCTTCAATCTAAAGGCAAAGAATCACTGTTGAAGAGTACAAAAAAAAAGAGTTTTTCAACATTATTGAAAAACTCTTTGATAACTATCGTATTTCACTTTTAAAAGTGAGAAATGTGTTTTTAATAATCTCCTAAGGTTTCTGGATTTTGTGACAAAGCATCTTCCAATTGAGCATCACTAGGTGCTTTCCCATGCCAAGCATGCGTATGCATCATAAAATCGACCCCATTCCCCATTTCTGTTTTTAACAAAATACAAACGGGTTTTCCTTTTCCTGTTTTAGATTTTGCAGCAGCCAAAGCAGCTAAAATAGTATCGATGTCATTTCCTTTTTCAACTTCTAAAACCTCCCAATCAAAAGCTTCAAATTTTGCTTTGATGCTTCCCATTGCCAAAACCTCATCGGTAGAACCGTCAATTTGCTTTCCATTTAAATCGATTGTACAAATAATATTATCTACCTTTTTGGCAGATGCGTACATAATTGCTTCCCAGTTTTGTCCCTCTTGCAGTTCTCCATCACCATGTAAAGTATAAACGATTTTTGAGTCTCCGTTTAATTTTTTTGCTTGTGCAGCACCAATTGCAACCGACATTCCTTGTCCTAAGGAACCTGAAGCTATTCGGACTCCTGGCAATCCTTCATGTGTTGTTGGATGCCCTTGTAATCTAGAGTCTAACAATCTAAAAGTTGCTAATTCTGACACAGGGAAAAAGCCACTATGTGCCAAAACACTATAAAAAACAGGCGAAATATGTCCGTTTGATAAGAAGAAAAGATCTTCGTTGACACCGTCCATCGGAAAGTCTGAAGAATAGTCCATTACTTCTTGGTACAGACAGCTAATAAACTCTGCACACCCCAAAGAACCACCCGGGTGCCCTGAATTTACTTTATGAACCATACGTAAAATATCTCTACGAACTTGTTGCGTGAAATCTTGTAATTGTTGTGTTGTTGGCATTTTTAAATTATAATTTGTTGTGAACAAAAATACAAAAGTGATTGGATTTGTATTGGCTTTAAAAAATATTTATTGAAGATTTATTAACAGCCTGTTTATAGTCCCTCTTCAGGCGACTAAAATGGGTCTATACCTAAGTTTTTTGTTTCTTTTTCTTTGCAGCGGGAAACAATACATTGTTTAAAATAAGGCGATATCCTGGAGATGTAGGATGCAATTCCAATTCGGTTTTTGGGTCTCCAACTCGATGAGTATAATCTTCTGGATCGTGCCCTCCGTAAAAAGTAAACATCCCTTTTCCTTTGGTGCCATGTATATACCGAGCTTCTCTATTGGTTTTGTTTTCCCCCAGAACCAATACATTCGACTTGATCGTACTACGATCAAACGAAGTGGTCTGTCCCATAAAACCTTTGACCACTGTGGTATGATTTTGAGTCAACATTGTAGGAACTGGATCCCATTTAGCAGAAAATTCTACCAATGAAAAATAATCGGATGTTTTAGGGATTTTACGCTTTTGAGTCATGTCGATACTAGAAAACTCATAGGTTATAGGATTGCGAATCAATTCAAAATCTTTAAAGGCAAATGTTTTACGATCATTGATTTTAGATTGATAGTTCGGTTCAGAGGCGTCTCCATCAAACATGGCTTCTGCAATATCTACCCCTTCTGCTGAAAGGGCGATGTCAAAACTATCCGTTGCAGAACACATTGCAAACATAAATCCACCCCCAATCACATAATCTCTAATTTTTTTTGCAACAGCTAACTTTTCTTGAGAAACTTTCTCAAACCCTAATTCTTTGGCTAATTTTTCTGCCCGTTGTTTGCCTTCAATATACCAGGAGTCGTCCTAAAAGAACCGTAAAACCGACCATACTGCCCTGTAAAATCTTCATGATGCAGGTGCAACCATTCATACAATAACAATTTATCATCGAGAACTTCACGGTCATAAACAACGTCGAAAGGAATTTCAGCATAGGTCAATACCATGGTTACTGCATCGTCCCAAGGCAATTTATCTTTTGGCGAATAGACTGCGATTTTTGGAGCTTTCTCTAGGGTTACCGCATCCTGATTGGAAGAGGGTGCACTAATTTCTTGCAATACCAGTTGGGCTTTTGCATCCGAAATTACCTCGTAAGAAACCCCTCTTATTTTGCATTCTTTCTCAATTATTTTATTGTGTTCTATCAAAAAGGCTCCACCATCATAGTTGAGCAACCATTTTGACTTCAGCCCTACTTCCAAACCAAAATACACAATTCCATAGGCCTTCAAATGATTTTTCTGATTCTCATCACTCATAGGGATGTAGATAAAAGATGCCCAAACTGAGTTTGAAATCATTAAAAATAAAAGAAATGAGAGCCCTTTTTTCATTTGCATTTTTTTATGAATTCATTCATCAAATAAAAATAGTGAATTAAAATGGAATGTCAGTTTCATCTCCTCCAAATGCATCTTTGGGTTCAATTCTTTGATCTGGAAAAACATCATCTGGAAAATCTGCATTCATGGATGATTGAAATTCAGAGCTAAAACCTTCTTCTAAATCTGAAAATTTTGCCAAATGCCCTGTAAATTTCAAACGAATATTATCCAAACCACCGTTTCTATGTTTAGCAACAATAAACTCTCCTTGTCCTTCACATGGTGTGTGTTCGTCATCGTCCCATTCAGTCATTCCGTAATATTCAGGACGGAAAATAAAAGAGACAATATCTGCATCTTGCTCAATTGCACCCGATTCACGTAAATCAGACAGTAATGGCCTTTTGGACCCACCACGTGTTTCCACTGCACGAGACAATTGCGAAAGTGCAATGACTGGAACAGCCAATTCTTTTGCCAATGCCTTTAAGTTTCTAGAAATCATAGAGATTTCTTGTTCACGGTTCCCTCCTGCTTTTCCACCAGCTGTCATTAATTGTAAATAATCAATCACAATAATTTTTACGCCATGTTGTGACACCAATCTTCGTGCTTTTGCACGCAAATCAAAAATGGACAAAGACGGGGTATCATCAATAAAGATGGGTGCATCAGATAATTTTTTTACTTTCACGTTGAGTTGTTCCCATTCGTGAGGCTCTAAATTTCCTTTTCTTAATTTTTCAGAAGTCAGCCCAGTTTCCGAAGAAATCATACGGGTAATTAACTGCACAGAAGACATCTCCAAAGAGAATACAGCAACTCCATGATTGAAATCAATGGCCATATTTTTTGCCATCGAAATCACGAAAGCTGTTTTTCCCATACCGGGACGTGCAGCAATGATGACCAAATCGGAAGGCTGCCAACCAGAAGTTAAAGCATCTAATTTGGTAAACCCTGTTGCCAAACCAGACATTCCTTCTTGATTTCCAATTTCCTGAATTTTCTTTAAGGCTTGCTTAACCAAAGAACCTGCATCTTCAGAACTCTTTTTTAAGTTCCCTTGTGTTACTTCAAATAATTTAGCCTCTGCATCGTCTAATAAATCAAAAACATCAGTACTTTCATCGTAAGCGTTTTCGATAATTTCACTTGAAATAGAAATCAACTTTCGTTGAATGTATTTTTGAAGAATGATCCGAGCATGGAACTCGATATGTGCAGAGGATGCAACTTTTTGTGTTAAACGAATTAAAAAGAAATCACCTCCAACAAATTCTAATTTCCCTTTCTTTTTCAACAAGTTCGAAACTGTCAAAAGGTCAATAGGCTCTGAATTCTGGAATAATTCAAAGATGACCGCATAAATTTCATGGTGTTTGCTGTCGTAAAAAGCGTCTGCACTTAAAATATCGATAACATCATCAATTCCTTTTTTATCAATCATCATCGCACCGAGTACAGCTTCCTCTAATTCGACTGCCTGTGGCGGAATCTTACCTTTTTCAAGGCTAATAATTCTCGATTTATCTACTTTTGTTCCTGCGATCGCATTCGTTTTTTCCATGGATACAAATGTAATTTTTTACATTGATTGGGCTTTAAGAATTAGAACTTTTATTTGTTGACAATTATTGTAAACTAAATTGTTATTATCTTGTTCATAACCACACAACTTCTAAATTGATTTGTTATTTTTACCCATATGAAAATTAACAAAAAGCATCTTTTTCTCACAATTCTACTTCCAATTCAGATTGTTTTGGTACAAGCTGCTGGGAAACATCCAGCCATTGTTGAACACTATTATTCTCAAGGTATTTACCCAATCATTGCTGCATTTTTTCGAATGCTATTTGGATGGATTCCGTTTTCTTTTGGAGATGTATTGCTTGCTTTACTTCTTTTTTTGTTCCTACGGTTTGTCTATAAAATGTTTAAAAATAAATTCAAAAATTGGCTTCCGAAATTGGTGCAATTGACTGCCGCACTCTCTCTTCTCTATGGATGCTTTTATCTCTTTTGGGGATTGAATTACTACCGCATTTCTTTGGCTAAAAACTTAGGTTATAATCAAACAGAATACACCACACAACAATTGCTCCATACAACTTCTGAGGTAATTGAACAGTTGAATTATTGTCATGAAAGTATTACCCAAAATGATACCTTGAGAGTCCATAACCCTTATTCCTCAAAAAAAATGTATCAAATGGCATTGAACGGTTATAAAAATTTAGCGCATGATTTTCCGGCTCTTTACTATCAATATCCTTCCGTAAAAAATTCTTTAATGAGCGGGTTGCAAAGTTATAATGGAACAGCGGGGTATTTCAATCCTTTAACAGGAGAAGCACAAGTAAATGATCGAATCCCAAAAACAAGTTACCCAACCACTACCTGCCACGAAATGGCGCATCAGCTTGGATATGCTGCAGAAAATGAAGCGAATTTCATAGGGTTTTTAGCTGCAAATTACAATGAGGATGTCTATTTCAAATATGCTAGCTATCGCATGGCTTTTGGATACCTCATTCAGGAGGTTAGAAAAAGAGACCCTAAAACAGCTTCAGAACTTTGGAAAAAGATTCATATCGGAATTCTGAAAGATTTTCAAAATAGCAATCAATTTTGGAAAGCCTATCAAAACCCATTTGAGCCCTGGGTTAAAAAAGGCTACAATGTGTATTTAAAAGCCAACAAACAAGAAAAAGGGACTGCTTCTTATAATTATGTAGTGGATTTGTTGATTTCTTACTTTGAAGAAAAAAGTTAATTTTTTTTTATTAATTTAGACAGCTATAACAGTTTCAAAAAAATATCTATGAAAAAAGTATTCTTGTTCTGCTCCTTTTTGATGGTGTTCTCTGCCAAAGCTCAGGAGTACTTTCCAACAAATACAGGAGTTAAAACAACTCCGAGTACGATGGTCGCAATCCAAAATGCTACCCTCTATGTGACTCCTAAAAAAATCATAAAAAAGGGAACCTTACTAATTAAAGATGGAAAAGTGATTGATGTCGGGAAAACTGTAAAAATCCCAAAGGGAACGAATCTAATCGATGCAACAGGCAACACAATCTATCCTTCATTTATTGATGTATATAGTGACTTCGGAATTTCAAAACCAAAAAAAGCCGAAACTAATAGCAGAACACCTCAATATGATGCTACCAGAAAAGGCTATTATTGGAACGATCATATCCGACCAGAAACCAAAGCAAAAAACCATTTTGTATTTGACACCAAAAAAGCTACTGAATATTTAAAAGCGGGTTTTGGAGTTGTCAATACACATTTACAAGACGGAATTATACGAGGAAATGGAATCTTGGTGGCATTGAACCCAAATTCTTCTGATGCCTATCGAATGTTGGATCAAAATTCTGGTCAATACTTATCGTTTACTAAAAGTGTTCAATCACGTCAGGCCTATCCAACCTCAAAAATGGGCTCAATGGCTTTATTGCGTCAAACCTATTTGGATGCAGATTGGTATGCTAGTGGAAATGCAAAAAACAAAGATGCTTCTTTAGCAGCATTGAATGCCAACAAAAACCTGGTACAATTCTTTGATGGCGGCAATCTTTTAGATGTTTTAAGAGCAGACAAAGTTGGTGACGAATACGGAATACAGTATACTATTGTAGGTGGGGGTGATGAATTTGAACGAATAGATGACATTAAGAAAACCAATGCCAATTTCATCATTCCAATCAATTTCAGAAAAGCCTATGATGTGAGCAATCCATTGCTTGCAAAAAACATTGCTGTGAGTGATCTGCGAAGATGGAATCAAGAACCTAGCAATCTAGCAATTTTATCAAAAAACGAAGTCCCTTTTGCATTGACCACACATACATTGAAGTCCCTTGAGAATTTTCATAAGAATCTGCAAAAAGCTATAAAATATGGCTTTGATAAGGAAAAAGCTCTCGAAGCTTTGACTACAAAACCTGCAGAAATACTTGGAAAAACCAATATTGGAAATTTGAACGTGGGAAGTTATGCCAATTTCATCATTACCTCTGGAGATGTATTTGACCCAAAAACAATCCTCTTTGAAAACTGGGTTCAAGGCACGAAAAATGTTATTACCGATCGAACTATCAGAAACCTTACAGGAAGTTACAACTTATCTGTACACAATACCAACTACACTCTAAACATTACTGGACAAGGTACCAAGCAGAAAGGAGATATCACTTTAGGGGATAAAAAAATAAAATCACAGTTCTCTTATAAAGACAACTGGATTCGCATAACCATACTAGGAGACGAAGGGTACGTCAGATTGGTAGGACAAACCGTGAATGTAGCAAATGTCATGCAAGGCATTGCCTATGATGCTTCTGGAAAGAAATCGGAATGGTCAGCTGCGAAGCAAATTGCCAGAGAAAAAGAAAAGAAAAAAGAGGAAGAGAAGAAAAAAGATAGTTTGGTCTTTTCTCCTGTCAGTTATCCCAATGTTGGCTATGGAAACGTTCGTATTCCCACCCAAGAGACTATTTTAATTCAAAATGCAACTGTTTGGACCTCTGAAGAGGAAGGTATTTTGGAAAACACGGATGTCTTACTAAAAGAGGGTCGTATTGCAAAAATTGGTAAAAATATCCGTCAAAGAAATGCCAAAGTCATCGACGGAACTGGAAAGCACTTAACTGCTGGTATTATAGATGAACACTCTCATATTGCTACTTCAGCAGTCAATGAATCTGGGCATAATTCTACCGCTGAAGTTAGCATCGAAGATGTGGTGAACCCAAACGACATGAATATCTATCGGAACTTAGCAGGAGGTGTTACCACCATTCAAATTTTGCATGGATCGGCAAATCCAATTGGGGGGCGTTCTGCCATTATCAAATTGAAATGGGGTGAAAATGCAAACGGATTATTGATAAAAAATTCACCCAAATACATCAAGTTTGCCTTGGGTGAAAACGTAAAACAATCCAATTGGGGAGAAACAAATACCATTCGTTTTCCACAAACAAGAATGGGAACAGAACAAGTTTATATGGATTATTTCCAGAGAGCGAAGGAATATGATGCCCAAAAGAATAGTGGAAAACCTTATCGTAAAGACCTCGAATTGGAAACCTTAGCAGAAATCCTTCGAAAAGAGCGGTTTATTTCCTGTCATTCTTATGTACAATCTGAAATTAATATGTTGATGAAGGTTGCTGAAAAATTTAATTTTAACATCAATACATTTACCCATATTCTTGAAGGCTATAAGGTAGCAGACAAAATGAAAGCGCATGGTGTGGGTGCTTCTACTTTTTCTGATTGGTGGGCCTATAAATATGAGGTTTTGGATGCCATTCCATACAATGCTGCAATTTTAGCAAATCAAGGAGTTACCGTAGCTATCAATTCTGACGATAGAGAAATGTCTAGAAGATTGAATCAAGAAGCAGCAAAAACCATTAAATATGGAGGGATGTCGGAACTGGAAGCTTGGAAAATGATCACAATCAATCCTGCTAAATTGTTGCATTTAGATGACCGTACAGGAAGCATCAAAGAAGGAAAAGATGCCGATGTGGTTCTATGGAATCAGAATCCACTATCAATTTATGCAAAAGCAGAAAAAACAATCATCGATGGTGCAGTTTATTTTGATATTGCAAGCGATTTAGAAAAACGAAAAGCCATTCAATCCGAAAAAGGTCAATTAATCAAAATGATGCTGGATGCAAAAATGAAAGGTGGAGAAACACAAATGCCAAAGAAAAAAAGAAATCAAAACTTCCACTGTGATACAGAATAAAAAAAATAAACCAAATCAAATGAACAATAATCTGATACCAGCTTTGCTCTGCGTTTTTTGGATAGGAAATCTCTTTTCACAACAAACACCAGCACCAAAACAAACACAGGCCTATAGTATAGAGGGGGCAACAGCACATCTCGGAAATGGCAAGGTCATTGAAAACGCATTACTGATGTTCAATGATGGGAAAATTACTTTTGTTGGCAATGCAATGTCAAAAATTGCCCGTCAAGGGATTCTTATCAATGCCCAAGGCAAACATCTCTATCCAGGATTTATCGCTGCAAACGCATCCCTAGGTCTAGTAGAAATTGATGCCGTAAGAGCAACTGATGATGAAGATGAAGTGGGTACCATGCTGCCTCATATCAGAAGTCTAATTGCATACAATTCAGAAAGCAAAGTAATTGAAACTATGCGTCCAAACGGCGTGTTGATGGGGCAAATCACCCCTAGAGGAGGGACTATTTCTGGAACTTCATCAATCATGCAATTTGATGCTTGGAACTGGGAAGATGCTGTTGTTCAAAAAGATGATGCCATTCATATCAATTGGTAGGAAGTTTTACTCGGGGTCGATGGTGGCTGGGTGAAGATCCTGCCTTAAAAGAGGATCCAAAATACATTGAAAAAATCAATGAAATTAAAGACTTTTTTTTAGATGCTAAAAGACATATAGAAAGTAAGCAAGCAGTCGAAAACATCCCTTATAACGCAACAAAAGGATTATTTGATGGATCACAACGTCTTTTTGTTCATGTAAATGGTGAACGTGAAATTACTGATGCTATTGCTACAATAACAAAGCTAGGCATTCAGAAGTTGGTTTTAGTGCATGCCAAAGGTGCTGAAAATGTAGCCGATTTGATACTCAAAAATAACATTCCAGTAATTATTGATCGCTCTCATAGAATACCAGATGGGGAAGATGACGATTATGATTTGTCTTATAGAACAGCTCAGATTTTAATAGCAAAAGGAATTACTGTTAGTTTGGGAATGGAAGGACAAATGGAGCGAATGAATACAAGAAATCTCCCTTTTTATGCAGGAACCTATGCTGCATATGGAATAGATAAAGAAGAAGCCTTGAAATTGATTACTTCCAGTACCGCTACGATTTTAGGAATAGACCATTTAGTTGGTACCTTAGAAGTAGGAAAACAAGCAACTTTATTTATATCGGAAGGAGATGCTTTGGATATGAAAGGAAATATTTTGACTGATGCATTTATTCAAGGTAGAAAGATTAGCTTAGAAACTCACCAAACCAAATTGTGGAAGCGCTATTCAAATAAATACAAAGCAGAATAAGATCATTTTGTAAATCATTTTATACGTATCAATTTAAAAAATAGGTAGGATATTTGTTCAAAAATTAGTCTTTCCCCAAAACATACAAATTAGTATCTTTGCAATAATGAAAGTCATTACCAGCCCCCAAAATACTTATATAAAAAATTTACTAAAACTTCAAGACAAAGCTCGAGAGCGCAAAAAACAAGCGCTCTTTCTTATTGAAGGAAAACGTGAAATTTCATTAGCCATCAAGGGTGCTTATGAATTTGAGACTGTATTGTACGATGCAGATTTAATTTCTGAAAGCGAAATTTTGCATCTTTTCAATTCCAATATCAACAGAATCGAAATCTCTAAAGAGGTCTATCAAAAATTAGCCTACAGAGATTCAACAGAAGGGATTATTGCTTTAGTAAAAACTAAGGATTTTTCCCTGAAAAATATTGAGTTTAAGAATAACACTCCCCTTATTTTAATTGCCGAATCCCCAGAAAAACCTGGAAATATTGGTGCATTACTGCGAACAGCTGATGCAGCGAATATTGATGCCGTTTTGATTGCAAACCCCAAAACAGATTTGTATAACTCAAACATTATTCGCTCGAGTGTGGGTTGTGTTTTTACCAATCAAATTGCAACAGGGAGCTCAGAAGAAATCATTGCTTTTTTAAATCAGCATAAGGTACACATTTATGCAACCACTCTTCAGAATTCAAACGAATACCATAAAGAAAATTATACGACAGCTACAGCAATTGTAGTGGGAACAGAAGCAACGGGACTAACAGCCATTTGGCGAGAGAAAGCCACACAAAATATAAAGATACCTATGCAAGGGCAAATAGATTCCATGAATGTTTCTGTTGCTGCTGCTATCGTACTTTTTGAAGCCAAAAGACAAAGACAATTTATTTAATATGGAAGTTTTAGGAATAGATATTGGAGGAACAGGAATCAAAGCAGCAATTGTTGAAACCAAGACAGGAGAATTAATTTCCAAAAGACACCGAATCGATACCCCAAAACCTGCGACCCCTGAAGCTGTTGCAAAAGTGGTAAAAGAAATGGTTTCTTATTTTAATTGGAAGGGAATTGTTGGCTGTTGTTTTCCTACCATTGTAGTGGATGGAAAGTGCAAACACCCCGGAAACTTAAGTGAACAATGGGTCGATGTCAAAATTGACAAACTTTTCAAAAAAACTTGTGAAGGGTTGCCTTTTTATGTAAGTAATGATGCCGATCTAGCCGGACTTGCTGAAATAAAGCTAGGAGCTGGAAAAAATAGCAACGGAAAAGTATTTGTAATCACTATTGGAACCGGCATTGGCGCTGGTTTATTTTATAATGGAAAATTAATTCCCAATGTAGAATTGGGGAGAATTTATCATACAGATGGAGAAATTATTGAAAAATTTGCTGCAGATTCCGCAAGAAAAAGAGACGGGTTATCATTAAAACAATGGGCAGAAAGATTTGATCTATTTTTAATTCATATCAAAACAATACATACTCCAAAACTCTTCATTTTAGCAGGAGGTATTAGCAAGAAATTTAAAGAATTTAAAGGACATTTAACCGTAGATGTTCCAATAAAAGTTGCAAAATTTAAAAATAATGCAGGCATCATAGGTGCTGCCTTGTACGCAAAAAAGAAGCACTAATGGAAGCCACAACCGTATTTTACATTCTTATTTCTATACTTGTACTCAGCTTTATTGTAGACAGTATTTTGGGTGCACTCAATGCAAAGCATTTTAATGACCCAATCCCTGCTGAATTGTCAGACGTTTACGAAGAAAATGAATACAAAAAATCTCAAGACTACAAGAAAACCAACGAGCAATTTTCTAAAAAAACCACTATCTTTTCTGTTGCGCTTACACTCAGTTTTTTCTTTTTAGACGGATTTAAATACGTCGATGGTGTTGCACGAAACTATACAGAGAATCCGATTTTGGTTGCCTTACTCTTCTTTGCAATCATCATGTTTGGTTCTGACATCTTAACCACTCCTTTTTCTTATTATAAAACTTTCGTCATCGAAGAAAAGTTTGGATTTAACAAAACCACAAAAAAACTATTTTGGATTGACAAACTAAAAGGCTGGTTGATTTCTGCGCTTTTGGGTGGAGGAATTTTATCGCTAATTATTTGGTTTTATCAAATTGCAGGAGCTAATTTTTGGATCTATGCTTGGATATTAGTAGCTACATTTTCACTATTGATCAATCTTTTTTATTCAAAACTAATCGTTCCCTTGTTCAATAAGCAAACTCCTTTAGATGAAGGTGAATTAAAATCTGCCATCAAAACTTATGCACACAAGGTAGGTTTTACTATCGATAACATTTATGTAATTGATGGATCTAAACGATCCACTAAAGCTAACGCCTATTTTTCTGGTTTTGGCACTCAAAAAAGAATCACTCTTTTTGATACATTGATTCAGGATTTACAAACCGACGAAATTGTGGCAGTATTAGCGCATGAAGTAGGACACTATCAAAAAAAACACATAATTTTTAATTTAATGACCTCTATCCTACTCACCGGACTTACTTTATTTCTCCTATCATTATTCATCAATATGCCCATTTTTTCAGAAGCTCTGGGTGTTTCTGAACCAAGTTTTCATATTGGTTTTATTGCCTTCGGAATTTTATATTCTCCCCTATCAGAAGTTACAGGTGTAATGATGAATTATATTTCGCGAGTATTTGAGTATCAGGCAGATAATTTCGCCAAAGAAACCTTTGCTGCTGAACCCTTGATTAGCTCACTTAAAAAACTGTCCAAAAACAGTTTAAGCAATCTTACTCCCCATCCTGCATATGTTTTCATGCATTATTCCCATCCAACTCTGTTAGAAAGAGTTCAAAATTTAAAAAAGGAATAGTTGCTTATGTAATTTCTTTGTCCTATTTTCACATAGGAATGAAATGCACTAAATTTAGATGGAATACAAGGTTTCTGAAGAAGAAGAAAACAAGGAAATAGCAAGTCGTTACAAGGATTTGCTAAAGGGTACTTATGAAGTTTTATCAAAGGACGATAGAGACTTGATTCGTCATGCCTTTGAAGTTTCTGTCGAAGCGCATTCTGCACAAAGACGAAAGACAGGAGAACCCTACATTTACCATCCCATAGCAGTTGCAAAAATTGTTGCCTATGAAATTGGATTAGGAGCTACTTCCATCGCAGCGGCCTTGTTGCACGATGTAGTTGAAGACACCCACTACACTATAGAAGATATTGAGCAACTTTTTGGTGAAACAATTGCTCGTATTGTAAATGGTTTGACTAAAATTTCTCGTTTGAACAAGGAGCAAGACGCTTCAATTCAAGCAGAGAACTTCAGAAAAATGCTATTGACGCTCAATGACGATGTTCGAGTAATTTTAATAAAAATTGCCGACCGATTGCACAATATGCAAACCATGGATGCAATGCCAGCGGATAAACAAATCAAAATAGCATCAGAAACTTTATATATCTATGCACCCTTGGCGCATCGATTGGGATTGTACAATATTAAAACCGAATTGGAAGATTTGGGTTTAAAATATACCGAACCCGAAGTTTTTAAAGACATTAAAGCCAAGATTAAGGAAAGTAAAGAAGAGCAGCGTAATTACATCGATACATTTTCGGAAACCATTCAAAAAGGCTTAAACAAAGAAAATTTCAACTATGAAATAAAAGGGCGTTTCAAATCCATTTTCTCGATTCGAAGAAAAATGAGAAAACAGAATGTATCTTTTGATGAAGTGTACGATAAATTTGCGATTCGAATTATATTTGAGCCTAATTCAGTTGATGAAAAATTTGAAGCTTGGAAAATTTATTCTATAGTAACTGATTATTTCAAACCCAACCCATCTCGTTTAAGAGATTGGATTTCGCAACCCAAATCAACTGGGTATGAAGCCCTACACATAACCGTAATTGGTCCGGATGCTCAATGGGTTGAAGTACAGATTCGATCCAAACGAATGGATGAAATTGCAGAAAAAGGCTATGCAGCGCACTTTAAATACAAACAAGGAAAAATCAACGAAAATGGTCTGGAAGGTTGGTTGAATAAATTAAAGGAAACCCTAGAAAACCAAAGTTTAAATGCAGTAGATTTTGTTGAAGACTTTAAGCTGAATTTATATGCAAAAGAGATTTATGTATTTACCCCAAACGGGGATTTAAAATCCTTACCAAAAGGAGCTTCAGCCTTAGATTTTGCATTTTCTATTCATACCGATGTAGGACTAAAGTGTCGAGGAGTGAAAGTCAATGGGAAACTAGTCCCATTAAGTCATATTCTTAATAGTGGAGACCAAATTGAAGTCATTACTACCTCAAATATCAAACCCAATTCAAGATGGTTGGATTTTGTGATTACGGCTAGGGCAAGAACTAAAATTAAGGCCGCCCTAAAAGACGAAGAAAAAAAGATTGCTGACGAAGGAAAGGCTATTTTGAACCGAAAATTACGTCATTTAAAAATTGCTTTTAACGATAAAGTGGTGAATGAACTGGTTACCTATTTTAAACTCAGAACCAGTTTCGATTTGTTTTTCAGAATCGGGAGTGGAGCCATAGACAATACTCAGCTCAAGAGTTTTGTGACACAAAGAAATAATACTTTCATCAGTTTTTTTAAAAATAAACTCCGAAAATCTCCAAATAAAGATTTTATTGAAGAAGAAGAAGTTACCCATAAATATGATGCCCTAGTTTTTGGAAATGATGAAGAAAAACTAGAATATAAACTCTCTAAATGTTGCAATCCAATTGCTGGAGATGCTGTTTTTGGGTTTATCACCATAAATGACGGTATCAAAATTCATAAAAAAAATTGTCCAAATTCAATTTCTTTACAGTCAAATTATGCCTATCGTATTATCAAAACAAAATGGATCGATTCTACCAAACAGGATTTTAAAGTAATTTTACAGATCAATGGAGTTGATAATGATGGAATCATGAATAATTTGACACGAATTATATCGAACTATATTGGCGTTTTTATTCACAGCATTAATATTGCTGGAAATGAAGGAGTTTTTGATGGTAAAATTTCAATCAGTGTCAACAATAGAGCACAACTTAAAAAGCTGATTTTCAGTATTCAAAAAATCGAAGGGGTGAAAAAAGTGGTGCGTGTTAATACTTTGTAAATATCATTTATTTAAAAGCATTAATTAATTCATAAATTACTGTAAATTTGTTTTTGAAAAAATTAATAGATGAGTAATTCTGAAAACAATCAGGAAGTTGTAAAAAAAGTGTTTACTTCTTTTTTAGAAGACAATAAGCACCGAAAGACACCTGAACGTTTTGCCATTCTTCAAGAAATTTATGCTGTAGACGATCATTTCGATATTGAATCTTTGTATATCAAAATGAAAAATAAAAACTACCGCGTAAGTAGAGCCACGCTCTACAATACCATTGATTTGTTACTTGACTGTGGATTGGTTCGAAAGCATCAATTTAATGGCCAATCGATGGCGCGCTACGAAAAAAGCTACTTCGACAAGAACCACGATCATTTAATTATTACGGATACAGCAGAAGTTAAAGAATTTTGCGATCCAAGAATACAAATTATAAAAAAAACCATTGAAGAAGTTTTCAATGTAGACATCCATAATCATTCTCTTTACTTCTACGGAACAAAGAAGAAAGAGCAATCAACACATTAATTACAACACAACAAACAACAACACACTAATTACACAACAAATGGCAGTAGATTTATTACTCGGATTACAATGGGGAGATGAAGGAAAAGGAAAAATTGTAGATGTTTTAACCAAAAATTATGATATCATCGCTCGTTTTCAAGGAGGACCAAATGCTGGGCACACATTAATTTTTGACGGAAAAAAACACGTATTACATACCATTCCTTCTGGAATTTTTCACAAAACTGCATTGAATGTTGTCGGAAATGGGGTCGTAATTGACCCAGTTATTTTCAAAAAAGAATTAGAAAATTTAGACAAACACAATATTGATTATACCTCGAAATTATTAATTTCGAGAAAAGCACACTTAATTTTACCTACTCACCGACTGTTAGATGCTGCTTCAGAAACTTCAAAAGGAAAAGCAAAAATTGGTTCTACCTTAAAAGGAATTGGTCCAACGTATATGGACAAAACAGGTAGAAACGGTATGCGTGTTGGTGATTTAGAATTGGATAATTGGAAAGAAAAATACCATGCCTTGACAGCAAAACACCTCGGGATGTTGGATTATTTCAATATTCAGATTGAATATGACTTGGATGAATTAGAGGCTGAATTTGACAGAGGAATTGACAAATTAAGAACCTTACAATTTATTGATAGTGAAGAGTTTTTAAATCAGGCAATCAAAGAAAAGAAAACAATCTTAGCAGAAGGAGCTCAGGGATCTTTACTCGACATTGATTTTGGAACCTATCCTTATGTAACTTCTTCAAACACAACTGCTGCAGGTGCCTGTACTGGTCTAGGAGTGGCTCCAAATAGAATTGGCGATGTTTTTGGAATCTTCAAAGCGTATACTACCCGAGTGGGTTCTGGACCATTTCCAACTGAATTATTTGATGAAGACGGAGAAACAATGGGAAGAATTGGACAAGAATTTGGTGCAACAACGGGGAGAGCAAGACGATGTGGATGGTTAGATTTAGTCGCATTAAAATATGCAGTAGATGTTAATGGAGTTACTCAATTAATGATGATGAAAGGAGATGTACTTTCTGGTTTTAAAACCTTAAAAGTGTGTACTTCATACAACTACAAGGGAAAGGAAATTTCACACTTACCTTACAATATCGAACCCGAAAATGTTTCTGTAAATTATTCAGAATTTAAAGGCTGGAACGAAGATTTAACTAAAATGACTTCTGAAGAGCAATTGCCACAGAACTTATTAGATTATATAGCTTTTATTGAAAGAGAAACTGGCGTTCCTGTTAAAATCGTTTCTGTCGGACCAGACAGAAAACAAACCATCGTTCGATAGTTTTATCTAAATATTAAGACACTTGAGATATTCTTTTCAGTATTTTTGCCTAAAACCTAAAATCTTGAAAAGAATATTTTTTTTGTTTCTAGTGATTCTTCCTTTATGTGCAACTGCACAAGTAAAAAGGATTCTTTATAGTGCAAAGCTTCAAGATACCAACGAAGAAAAATATCCCGGAGCTACCCGATTGATAGGAGAAGTCAAAATGACACATGAAGGGGCTGTCTTAACCTGTCAACAGGCACTCTATTATAAAAAAGAAAACTTTTTTAAAGCGATTGGAAATGTGCTTTTAAAACAAGGAGACACCATTACACAAACCAGTGATTACACTGATTATGATGGGAATTCGAAACAGGTACTTTCATGGGGAAATGTCATTTTAAAAGACCCATCGATGACCTTAACGTCAGATACTTTGCAGTTTGATCGGTTAAATCAGAAATTGTATTATAAAAGTTATGCAACTATAAAAGACACCACCAATACCTTAAAGAGTAAAAAAGGGAATTACTATCTAGAAAAGAAAAAATTTACAGCGATCACTAAAGTACAAGTGGTCAATCCAAAACATACCTTAGTGTCAGATCATTTGGACTATTATACCAATACTGGTTTGACCTATTTCTATGGTCCTACAACTATTACCAATTCATCGGATCAAAACCATATTTATAGTGAAAAAGGGTTTTACAATACCAAAACAGATGTTTCTCATTTTGTAAAAAATGCAAAATTATTTTTAAAAGAACGAACTATCGAAGGAGATAGTCTCTATTATGACAAGAACCGAGGATTTGCCTCTGCTACCAATAATATTATCGTTAAAGATTCGGTTAAAAATTTTTTAACCAAAGGAAATTATGCCGAACTATTCGAGCTAAAAGATTCATTATTTATTGTTAAAAAAGCCCTAGCAATTAGTATTATTGGAAAAGATTCAATGTTTGTACATGGAGATACAATTCTGGTTACTGGTCCTCCTGAAAAAAGAATCATTCGTACCTATAACCAAGTAAAAATATTCAAGTCTGATTTGCAGGGAAAATGCGATTCAATCCATACCGATCAAGCCACTGGTCTTACCAGAATGTTTAGGCACCCAGTTTTATGGGCAGATAAAAATCAGATAACAGGAGATGTAATTCATTTAATTACCGACACAGAAACTGAAAAACTAGACTCCTTAAAGGTATTAAATAATGCATTTATCAATTCGAAAGATTCTTTGGGGATTGAAGATTTCAATCAAATAAAAGGGCGAAATATTTACGGAAAATTTAAGAACAACAGCATTAGAACCCTACTGGTAAAAGGAAATGCTGAATCTGTATACTACAATAGAAATGAAGCTACAGTTTTAGAATCCATTTCAAAAGAAATTGCGAGCAATATCGAATTCACTTTATCTAAAGGCATCATTGAAACGATTAAATATCTTAAAAGTACAGAGGGAAAAACCTATCCCCCTTCTCGACTTCCCGACGACGTAAAACAGCTCCGGGGATTTATTTGGCGTGAAAGTGAACAACCCAAAAAAATGACTGACGTTTTCATAACTGAAAAAATCTCTATACTTTCTAAAAATGCCAAACGCAAAAGAGTCATCGTAAAATCAACTTCTACACCAACCATAGAAGCCACTGTCGAAAAACCAAAGAAACCAGTCAGAACGATCAAGGCTTTGAGTGAACAATAATGAAGAAGGATTTTTTCACATATCAGGCACAAACCACTCCTCACCCACTTGCAATAGAAATATCATATGCAAAGGGTTCGTATATCTATGATACAAATGGGAAAAAACATTTGGATTTTGTTGCAGGAGTTTCTGCAAATAGCTTAGGACATCAACATCCAAAAGTATCTCAAGCAATTAAAGAACAGGTTGACAAGTATTCGCATGTCATGGTGTATGGTGAGTTTGTACAAGAAGCACCAGTGGCTTTGTGCAAATCACTCTCAGAAACCTTTCCAAATAGAAACATGGCTGTGTATCTAACCAATTCAGGAACAGAAGCTACAGAAGGTGCCTTAAAATTGGCAAAGAAACTTACTGGAAGGTCTGAAATAATTGCAGCAAAACATTCTTACCATGGAAATACACAAGGGTCAATGAGTATTTCTGGCGCAGAAGAACAAAATAGAGCTTTTAGACCCCTAGTTCCTGGAGCAAAATTTATACAATACAATAATGAAGCCGATTTAGACAAAATCACATCTAAAACTGCCGCAGTTATTTTAGAAACCATTCAAGGAGGTGCAGGGTTTATTACACCTACCAATAATTTTCTTAAAAAAGTAAAACAACGATGTGATGCAGTTTGTGCAGTGTTGATTTTAGATGAAATTCAAACAGGAATTGGAAGAACAGGAAAGTTTTGGGGGTTTGAACATTATAATGTAAATCCTGATATCGTAATTACGGGAAAAGGATTGGGTGGCGGGATGCCTATTGGAGCTTTCATAGCACCACATAAAATGATGGCATTATTACAAAATGAACCAAAATTAGGACATATTACTACCTTTGGTGGTCATCCTATAATCGCTGCTGCTGGTTTGGCAACTGTTACAGAAATTACTACTAGTAATTTAATTTCTGATACTTTACGCAAAGAACAACTCATCAGAAAACACTTACAACATCCAGCAATCCAAGAAATAAGAGGAAAAGGATTGATGTTGGCTGCTATGGTAGACACAGCAGAATTGGCTTCCGAAATCATTCTAAGCAGCCTAGACAGGGGTCTTATTCTATTCTTTTTACTTTTTGAAAAAAAAGCAATCCGAATTACACCTCCACTCACAATTTCTGACGAAGAAATTATTGAAGGCTGTA
Organism: Polaribacter sp. HL-MS24; assembly: GCF_032758595.1. Lineage (NCBI taxonomy): Bacteria > Pseudomonadati > Bacteroidota > Flavobacteriia > Flavobacteriales > Flavobacteriaceae > Polaribacter > Polaribacter sp. HL-MS24. The sequence goes on from NZ_CP136415.1 coordinate 2,411,232, forward strand.
CCCTATTAAAAGAAGTGATTGACAAAGTAACTCAAAGATAAAGCACTTCTTCATTTTATACAGGAGTCCAAATTCACTCCTTCTCATTAAATTGCGTTAATTTTTTGTTAAGTCTCAGAATAATTGAAACCTTTATTTTTATGGGTCGTCTTTACTGTATAAACAAATAAAAAACACATATTATGAAAAATTTAAAAATTATTATTGCCGTAGTTTCAATTGCTTTATTGACAACTTTTTCTTTACAAGCTACAGAAAAAAACAACTCCAAATCGAATAATGAATTAAGAGCAAAAATCGTTGCTGTCATCGGGACTAAAATGCCGATTCATATTAAAAAAGAAAGCACCGCAACAATTTCCTTTATCATGAATACTAAAAATGAATTGGTCATTTTAAATATTGATTCTGACAATGAAGAAGTTTCATCTTATATTAAAAATAAGCTAAACTATAAAAAAATGGATGTAGAGGGAACTCTAAGGGGAGAAACATATTCTTTAACTTTTAAAGTTAAAGTTAAAAATTAATAGCGTGCTTTTTCCGTTTAATGATAAAAAAACAAAGCTCCTAAATTTCTTTAGGAGCTTTGTTGTATTTAAAATTGAAAAGATAATTAATTGTTTTGCTTTTTAATTAAATTCAATGCTGAACCTTCTTTGTACCAATCAATTTGACCTTGATTGTAAGTGTGATTCGCAATAATACTATCTTTAGATCCATCTGCATGAACCACTTCTAGTGTTAAGGGTTTTCCTGGAGAAAACACATTTAAATCGACAAAGTTAAAAATATCATCTTCCTGTATCAAGTCATAATCAGCTTCATTAGCAAACGTAAGACCTAACATTCCTTGTTTCTTTAAATTTGTTTCGTGAATCCTCGCAAAAGATTTTACCAAAACTGCAGCTACTCCTAGATGTCTAGGTTCCATTGCAGCGTGTTCTCTAGAAGAACCTTCACCATAATTATGATCACCAACAACTATTGTTTTAATATTCGCTGCTTTGTATGCTCTCGCAGTTGAAGGAACTGCATCGTACTCCCCATCTAACTGATTTTTTACAAAATTAGTTTTCATGTTGAAGGCATTTACAGCACCAATCAAACAGTTGTTAGAGATATTATCTAAATGACCTCTATAACGCAACCAAGGACCCGCCATAGAAATATGATCGGTAGTACATTTTCCGTGAGCTTTAATTAACAATTTCACATCCGATAAATCAGTTCCTAAAGGTTCAAATGGAGCTAACAGTTGTAACCTTTCAGATTCTGGATTCACATTGATCACAACACCACTTCCATCTTCTTCTGGGGCAAGATATCCATCATCTTTTACTTCAAAACCTTTTGGAGGTAATTCCCATCCAGTAGGCTCATCTAACATTACTTCTTGTCCCTCTTTGTTAATGAGCGTATCAGTCATTGGGTTAAAATCCAAACGACCAGCAATGGTAATTGCAGCAACCATTTCTGGTGAAGCTACAAATGCGTGCGTATTTGGATTTCCATCAGCACGTTTTGCAAAGTTTCTATTGAAAGAATGAATGATTGAGTTTTTAGGTGCATTTTTAGGATCTTCATATCGTGCCCATTGTCCGATACAAGGACCACAGGCATTTGTAAAAATCTTTGCATCTAATTGTTCAAAAACATTTAAAATTCCATCTCTATCTGCAGTATATCGTACTTTTTCAGAACCTGGATTGATTCCAAATTCAGCTTTAATACCCAACCCTTTGTCTAAGGCCTGTTGAGCAATAGAAGCAGCTCTTGATAAATCTTCATACGAAGAGTTGGTACAAGAACCAATCAATCCCCATTCTACTTTTAATGGCCATTCGTTTTTGTTAGCAATAGCCGTCATATCTGAACCTGCTTTGGTAGATAAATCTGGTGTAAATGGACCGTTTAACAAAGGACTTAACTCTGATAAATTGATTTCAATTACTTGATCAAAATAGTTTTCTGGATTAGCATAAACTTCAGCGTCTCCAGTTAAATAGTCTTTTACTTCATTTGCTGCATCGGCAACATCTGCTCTATCCGTGGCGCGTAAATAACGTTCCATTGATTCATCATACCCAAAAGTAGAAGTGGTTGCTCCTATCTCTGCTCCCATATTACATATGGTTCCTTTACCTGTACAAGACATTCCGATAGCTCCTTCACCAAAATATTCAACAATAGCTCCAGTCCCTCCTTTTGCAGAAACAATTCCAGCCACTTTTAAAATAACATCTTTGGGTGCAGTCCAACCCGAAAGTTTTCCAGTTAATTTTACACCGATTAATTTTGGGAATTTTAATTCCCAGGCCATTCCAGCCATAACATCAACAGCATCTGCGCCACCAACACCAATTGCAACCATCCCTAATCCACCCGCATTTACGGTATGAGAATCGGTTCCAATCATCATTCCATAAGGAAAGCATAATTTTCTAAGACTACTTGGTGAATAATCCCTGCTCCGGGCTTCCAGAATCCTAATCCGTATTTGTTGGATACCGATTCTAAAAAATTAAAAACTTCATTACTCGTGTTCAAAGCACTTTGTAAATCAGTTCCAGCTCCGTTCTTAGCTTGAATCAAGTGATCACAGTGTGTAGTGGTAGGTACAGCAACTTTACTTTTACCTGCTTGCATGAATTGCAACAAAGCCATTTGTGCAGTTGCATCTTGTAAAGCAATTCTATCAGGGGCAAAATCAACGTAATCTTGACCTCTTACAAAGGCTTTACTTGGTGTACCGTCCCATAAATGGGAATACAAAATTTTCTCTGCCAAAGTTAGTGGTTTCCCTGTAATGGTTCTAGCAGCATCTACACGTTCTACAACATTTGCGTAGACTTGTTTGATCATCTCAATATCAAAAGCCATATATGTATATTTTTTAGTATTTTAGTATCGCAAATCTACTATATTTAATGCTAAATTTAAAAATAAATAATAGATTGCTTAAATTATTGAATAAAAAAAAGATATTTGATTCATAACTGAAGATTTAGTTACAAAAACACTTATTAAAAGCTTTAAATTTACGAATATCGTAAAAATTAATTAATAAAAATAGCAGATCAGTAAGCCGAATTCTGTCCCTTTTTTTTAAAAAAGGTTCTTATCATTTATCTCGTTCTAAAATTACTCTTAGAATCTATCTGCCTACCCTTTAGAATCGAGCGAGTCACTCTCAAGCTCTAATTTACATGGCATTGCATCGCATAGAGTTTACCTGGTTTCACTACAGCCGAACTGTACTTGCTTTCTGTTGCACTTGTCCTCAACTTACGCTGGACGGATGTTATCCGCTATGCTACTCTGTGATGTCCGGACTTTCCTTCACGCCGAGACGTGACGATAAGATAGATCTGCTATTGAATACTGTAAAAGTATAAAACTTTCCTCATAAAAAAACCCACTCATAAATGAGTGGGAAAAATTGCTATGAAAAAGAAAAAGTGTTACTGATTGCTCAGCAACACTGCAAATATATATTAAATAATTGTAATCTGATATAAAATAATATAAAAAATTATATTTTTTCCACAAAAAACTATTAATTATTCAATTATGAAAACATATCCTTTACTTTTTCAAAAAATGACTTGTCTGAAGTATTCGGGTTGGGTCTGAAGTTTTCATTGTCTAGCATTTTTTCAAAAAAGGCTCTTTGTTCTTTGTCCAATTCTTGAGGAGTCCAAACATTGATGTGAATTAAAAAATCTCCTGTCCCGTACCGCTCAATGCTTGGCAAGCCTTTGCCTTTTAAACGCAATATTTTTCCTGATTGCGTACCTGCATCAATTTTAATTTTCACTTTGCCCGTTAGGGTTTCTACTTCTTTACTAATTCCTAGTACCGCATCAGAATAATTGATGTATAAATCGAAGTGAATATTGGTTCCTTCTCTTTTTAAGGTTGGATGAGGAATTTCTTCAATAAGAACTAACAAGTCTCCTGGAATTGAATTTTTCCTGGAGCTTCATTTCCTTTTCCTCCTACTTTTAATTGTACTCCTTCTGTAACTCCTTGTGGAATATTAATGGAAACTGTTTCCTCTACGACAATTAACCCTTGTGCATCAGCATTATTGGGTCTGTTGCTGATCATTTCTCCAGCACCAGAACACGCAGAACAAGTTGTAGCAGTTTGCATTCTACCCAAAATTGTATTGGTAATTCGCATTTGCTGCCCTGAACCATTACAGGTAGAACAGGTTTTGTATTGAACTCCGTCTGCTTGTACTTTTCTACGAACTTTTACTTTTTTCTCGACACCTACAGCAATTTCCTCTAAAGTGAGTTTTACACGTATACGCATATTGGTTCCTTTGACACGAGCTTGACGTTGACCGCCACCGCCTCCAAAACCTCCAAAGCCACCTCCGCCTCCGCCGAAGATATCTCCAAATTGGCTAAAGATGTCATCCATGTTCATTCCACCGCCGCCAAAACCGCCGCCACCTTGTGGTCCATCAAAAGCTTGATGTCCATATTGATCATAACGTGCTTTTTTGTTTTCGTCGCTTAATATTTCATAAGCCTCTGCAGCTTTCTTAAAGTTCTCTTCAGCAATTTTATCATCTGGATTTTTATCTGGATGATATTTTATTGCCATTTTCCGATACGCTTTCTTTATTTCTGCTTGAGAAGCCGATTTAGAAATGCCTAATATTTCGTAAAAATCTTGTTTTGCCATATGCTTGCGTGATCCTTATCAGTGATCAGTTATCAATTATGAGCGATCATGGATCACCAATGGTTGTTCTTTGTTTATTGACCTATCACTACTTTAGGATAGCGAATTATTTTATCACCTAGTTTGTATCCCTTTTCAACACAATCAATTACTTTTCCTTTTAAATCTTCCGATGGAGCTGGAATTTGAGTAATCGCCTCGTGAAGTTCTGCATCGAAAACATCGCCAGGATTCGTTTCAATTTTGGAAATACCTTTTTGTTCAAGAGTCGTATAAAATTTTTGATATACCAATGTCACTCCCTTACTTAGTTCTTCAGCTTTTTCATCTTCTTCCAAATGTGACAAAGCACGTTCAAAATCGTCTACAACTGGCAGTAAAGATGTCAATACTTCTTGTCCTGCAGTCTTAAAAAGCTCAATCCGTTCTTTAGTGGTTCTTTTTTTATAGTTTTCAAACTCGGCAAAAAGACGTAAAAACTTGTCTTTTTCTGCTTGAAGCAACTCTTCTGAAGTAGGTTCTTCTACAACCGTTTCGGATGCAACTTCTTGATTTTCTTCAACTTGCTGTGCTTCCTCTGTGTTTTTTATTTCTTCTTCTTTGATATCTTCTTTCGTACTCATCTCTTTTGTAATCATTAAATTTCTTCTATCTATAGGCAAAAATGTTGCCAACAAAAAAATAGTGTCAAACTGACACTATTTTAGGTTGTTGTTTTCGAAAGTTCTTAATTTTCAATACGCTCTATTTTTGCCCCAATAGATTTTAATCGCGCTTCAATATTTTCATACCCTCTATCTATTTGTTCAATATTGTTAATAATGGAAGTTCCTTTTGCAGACAATGCCGCAATCAATAACGAAATACCAGCTCTAATGTCTGGCGAAGTCATGTTGGTTGCTTTTAATTGCGATTGATGGTCGTGTCCTATAACAGTAGCTCTATGCGGATCGCATAAAATTACTTTGGCTCCCATATCAATTAATTTATCGACAAAAAACAAACGGCTTTCAAACATCTTTTGATGAATCAACACAGTTCCTTTTGCTTGAGTTGCTATCACTAAAACAATACTCAATAAATCAGGTGTAAATCCTAGCCAAGGTGCATCTGAAATGGTTAAAATAGAACCATCAATATAGTTCTGAATTTCATAAGAGGACTGTTGAGGAATGTAAATATCATCACCTCTTTTTTCTAGTTGAATTCCCAGCTTTCTAAAAACATCTGGAATTTGTCCCAAATTTTCCCAGCTCACATCTTTAATGGTCATTTCTGAACGTGTCATAACGGCAACACCAATCCAAGAGCCAATTTCAATCATATCTGGTAAAACCCTGTGTTCACATCCGCCCAAAGCATCTACGCCTTCTATGATTAATAAGTTAGAGCCCACACCAGAAATTTTTGCTCCCATAGAGTTTAGCATTTTACTCAATTGCTGAATATAGGGTTCACAGGCTGCATTGTAAATTTTAGTAATTCCTTTTGCCAAAACCGAAGCCATTAAAATATTGGCAGTTCCTGTTACAGAAGCCTCATCTAAAAGCATTTCTGTTCCTTGAAGCTCCTTTGCTTCTACTCCATAAAAATGTTCTTCTTTATTGTATCTGAATGTAGCACCCAAACGGATAAAGCCTTCAAAATGGGTGTCCAATCTTCTTCTTCCTATTTTATCTCCTCCTGGACGCGGTATGTACCCTCTTCCAAAACGAGCCAATAGTGGCCCTACCAACATAATAGATCCTCTTAATGAACTTCCATCTTTCTTAAATTCGGCAGATTCTAGGTATGACAAATTAATTTCATCTGCTTGAAAAGCATAGGAGTTGCTGCTCAGCTTTTCTACTTTGACTCCCAGTTCACTTAAAATAAAAATCAGTTTATTCACATCAATTATATCAGGAACATTATGAACTAAGACTTTTTCTGGCGTTAATAAAACCGCACAAAGAATTTGTAAAACCTCATTTTTTGCTCCCTGAGGTGTAATAGTCCCTCCTAACTGATGTCCTCCTTCTATTCTAAATGATGCCATTGCTACTTATCTTTTTCTGTTTTTATTCTGATTGTTATGATGGGGTTTCTTGTATACAGGTTTTGTATTGTTCTGCCCTTGGGAATTTCGTTTTTTTAATAAATTTTTACTTTCTGAGAGTTCTTCTTTGGTTTCTCTTAGATCAATTTTACCATCAGACAGGTCATATAAATGTTTAAAAATTATTGCATCGTCTACGGTATCTTTATTCCAATTTAAATAGCATTTTTTCATATGATTGGCAATGGTAAATACCAATGCTTCTTTCTTGTCTCCATCTTCCCAACTGAGAGCTACATCAATCATTGTTTGGATATTATTCCCATAATAACGATATCTCGAGGCAGATTTAGGATATGCCAAAGCTTCCGGTTTCTCTTGCAATTCTTCTTTTGATGGTTGTGGATATGGTGATTCAGCATCCAATTTAAAATCAGACATGATGTACAATTGATCCCATAGCTTGTGCTTAAAATCAGGAACATCTCGTAAATGAGGCTGTAAATTCCCCATGACATCGACAATTGCTTTTGCCATTTTATCGCGTTCTTCTTTGCTCTCTAGAGCTACACAATGGTCTACTAATTTTTGTATATGTCTCCCGTATTCTGGAATGATCATTAACGGTCTTTCTGAATTGTATTCTAAATCGAATGTCATCTATTTGTTTTTGTGAAGAATCTTAGTTATTAAAAATAAATAAGAAATTTATATTTAAGGTCGCTATTTCATTCGACCTTACAAGATTGTATGCTACTAATATTTACCGTCGCAAAATAACATTTTATTTTTAGTTTTTTTACTGATTTCAAAAGAATTAAACAAAGTCTTTTATCCGATAATTTTTAGCTTTACAAAACGCAATAACAGGTTTTTTTTACCTGCGGTCCCAAACTGAATCATTGCTTTTTTATCGGGCCCTTTCCCTTCTAAAGAGAGGACTTCTCCTCTTCCAAAACGATCGTGTTCAATAATATTACCAACAATAATTTCATTATCAAAAAGGTTTCCTTTTGACAAGGTTTGAGAAACTTTCTTTAAATTTTTTGGAACAACAATTTCTTTCTTCAGGGCAATATCTCGTTCCATCTTTTTACGCTGAATAGGCTTTTGAAACCGAATTCCTTTGGGAGCATCTTCAAACAAGCTTTTTTCTACAAAGCGATTGATGGTTGGTTCAAGAGTTTTTGGGGTGATGTAGTGTAGATATTGGTCGTCGATTTCTTCTAAAAACCTACTAGGTTCGGCATCGACCAATTTCCCCCAACGATAACGAGTTTGGGCATAAGTCAAATAGGCAACATTTTCTGCTCTTGTCAATGCCACATAAAACAGTCTACGCTCTTCTTCCAATTCACTTCGAGTATTCATGCTCATAGCTGATGGAAATAAATTTTCTTCCAAGCCTACCACATAGACGTGCGAGTATTCCAACCCTTTAGATTGGTGAATGGTCATTAAAGAAATAGTGGGTTTATCATCCTCTTTTTTAGAATCAAAATCAGTTGCCAATGCAACATCCTCCAAAAAGGACGTTAATGAAGCATCTTCACCTTGCTCTATTTTATCGGTAATAAAATCTTTGATTCCATTCAATAACTCTTGAACATTTTCAACTTTGCTTACTGCTTCAGGAGTTCCATCTTTTTCTAAGTCTTTGATTAACTGAGTTTGTTTTACAACGATTTCAGCAATTTCAAAGGCATTTTTTGTTTGTGACTCTATCTGCAAGCGCAACATCATATTCATGAAATTCTGAAGCTTGTTCTTGGTTCCCCCATTTAATTTTAAATCAATTTTATCGATGTATTTTAAAACATCAAAAATTGATTTTTTATAGTGGTTTGCCGCAATGGTTAGCTTGTCTATTGTGGTTGCGCCAATTCCACGTGCAGGATAATTGATTATTCGCTTTAAAGCTTCTTCATCATTTGGGTTGATTAAAATCCGTAAATATGACAAAATGTCTTTGATCTCTTTTCTTTGATAAAAAGAAATTCCCCCATAAATTTTATATTCAATTCCTTTTTTTCGCAAAGCATCTTCCATTGCTCTCGACTGAGAGTTGGTACGATATAAAATTGCAAACTGATCGTTTTTTAATTGATGGTTCATCTTATTTTCCCAAATGGACTGGGCAACAAACCGCCCTTCTTCTCCATCAGAAATGGTACGCATCACCTGAATGCTCTCTCCTGCATCATTTGAAGTCCAAACCTCTTTGTCTAATTTTGTTTTATTTTTTGCAATTACAGAATTTGCTGCATTTACAATGGTACTGGTAGAACGATAATTTTGTTCTAATTTGAAGGTTTTTACCTCAGGGTAATCCTTTTGAAAACTTAAAATATTTTGAATATTGGCTCCTCTAAAACTATAGATACTTTGAGAATCATCTCCCACAACACAGATGTTTTGAAAACGATCAGCCAATGCTTTAACAATCAAGTATTGCGAGTGGTTAGTATCTTGATACTCGTCGACCATAATGTATTTAAATCGATTTTGATATTTTGCCAAAGATTCTGGAAAACGTGCCAATAACTCGTTGGTCCTTAAAAGTAAATCATCAAAATCCATCGCCCCTGCTTTGAAACAACGATCAACATATTCCTTATAAATTTCACCAACTTTAGGTCTGCTCGCATGCAAATCTGCTTCTTGTAAATCGGCATTATTGTAGTAGGCTCTAACGGTGATTAAACTATTCTTAAAAGAGGAAATTCTGTTTAAAATTTGCTTTGCTTTATAACGCTCTTTATCCAAGCCCATTTCTTTAATAATTGAGCCGATCAATCTCACAGAATCTTGAGAATCATAAATCGTAAAATTGGAAGGAAACCCCAGTTTGTCAGCTTCTGAACGTAAAATTCTTGCAAATACCGAATGAAAAGTTCCCATCCAAAGGTTTTTTGCTTCACTAGTCCCAACTACAGAGGCAATTCTCTCTTTCATTTCCCTTGCTGCTTTGTTGGTAAATGTGAGCGAAAGAATATTAAAGGGATCCACATTTTGTTGCATTAAATGTGCAATTCTATAAGTCAATACACGTGTTTTTCCAGAACCTGCTCCAGCGATAATAATCATTGGACCATCCATTTGTAAAACAGCCTGTCTCTGAGCTTCGTTTAATGAATCTAAGTAGTTATTCAAGGGTTATCTTTTAGCAAAAATGAAAGTGTGAATTTAGCCATTCTATTCCTTTAATTTGAGGAAGAAAGATACTTTTTATTCACATTTTATCATTTTCAATTTAAAGCTCAAGTCTATTAAGAGGAAGAGGGATACAAACCTTCTGTTAGAAAGTACCTTAATAAATCTTCTTTCAAATTCTTTCGCATAAGTATGAAAGTTAGATCTGAAATAATTTTGTGAATCCCTAGAATTGTAACCTCACTCCAATTTTATAATTTCTTCCACGAGTAGAAAACCCTAAAATGTCATCATAATCTTCATTGAAAGCATTTGTGATAGCTCCAAAAAGAGAGACTGTATTGTCTAAGAACTTATAATTTGCCATAAGGTCTACAACCTGATATTTGGGCAATAACCTATCGGTACCCGCAGTTCCAAAACTTCCATATCGATCAAAAACAGCTCTTGATGCGACATTTCTATAGGTCAGACTTATAAAAGAATTTACAAAGGGCACCACTTCCAAAGTAGTTACCAATTTATGCTTGGGAATATAATCGTCTGCACCTTCAAATTGATCTCTTTGAATATATGTATAAGAGCTCGCTAATGTTAAAAAATCGACAGGACTTACTTTCGCATTGATTTCTAATCCATTGGCGTCAGAAGAGCTGTTTGCATAGGTATAAGTGGTATTGTCATAAATGATAGCATCTGTTTCTTTTCTGTTAAAATAAACGGCATCCATAGAAAACCAATCTTTAAAATCGTATTCAAAACCAACTTCAAAGGTTTTGTTTGATTCCGGATTTAAAGCAATGTTCCCTGAAAACCCATCATACAACTGGTACAAACTAGGAGTTATAAAAGCAGTACTGTACGAGGCTATTCCTTTGATTGAATGCATTTCATTGATGACAAAATTCTGAGCAAAATTTCCATCATAAACAAACTGATTTCCATAAACATTATGAATATTCAATCGCCCACCAAAGTTGATGCTAAATCCGTTTTCTGCGATATAGACAACACTAGCATAAGGATCAAACGTAGTGAAATTGGCAATTTCTTTGTCTATAATTCCAAAAGGAGTAATAGAATTATTTGAATGTTTTTGATAATTGATTCCCGTAATTAATTGGAGTTGAGAAGAAAACTCATAGTGATGAACGAAGTCCAGATTGAGACTTCTTCCTCGAAATTGATATGCATCTAAGGTATTTGAATAAGAATTGAATTGATTTAATTCTCTTTCTATAGTATTGAAAGAGGCTATTAAATAAAGTTTTCCTTTTTGATAGCTGTAGGTGGGTTGAATCCCAAATCTTAATTGCTCTTGATTTCCTGTATTTACATCACTATCTGCAAAAGCTCCTGTATCGAAGTCGTAGTCAAAAGTATCATAATTCAAAAAGGTTTGCACATTGAATTTTTTGGAGAGCCTATACCCCAATTTTAACAAGCCGTTCTTTGATGCATAGCTGTCATTTTCAAAAACGATAGCCGTTTTATTTTTTGCTGATGACATCCCGTTGATACCTGTGACGCTAAATGCTCCTAAAAAGTTGAAATCTCCCAAGGTTCCACGGAGACTAAAATTTTGGGTTCCATCAGAAAACTTACTCTTGTTAGTTGATGCAGTATTATTCGTTCCTAAATGAGTCTCAAAAGATCCAGATATTTGGTCTTTAGATGCTTTTATTAAAATGATATTGATCACTGCTGTAGCAGCTCCAGAACCGTATAAAGTTGACGAAGCTCCTTTTAAAATTTCAATGGACTCTATTTGACTCAAGGACAACAAACGAAGGTCAAACTCTTGGTTGATTCCAGATTGATCTGTTACAGGAACACCATCAATCAAAACCAATACTTGCCTACTTCTTCCTCCACGAACATTGATACTTCTTGGTTCGGTTGCATTGGCATTGACTCCACGAACATCTATACCTACAACGGTATTCAAAATCTCAATAACCGATTTTCCTGCATTGTTTTGCAATTGTTCTTGGGAAATCTTCGTAATAACTTTCCCTGTGTTCTTTTTATTTAAATTGAATTTTGTCGCGGTAATTACGATCTCTTCTAATTTTTCTGCAGTCTGTGGCTGCTCTTGGGCATTCACAATTGCGTTCAAAAGACTAAAGACCAATACTCCTAATAGGATGATTTCCTTTTTCATTTTCATTGATTTAGATGAATAATTTGTTATTCCTGTATGGAAAATCTCAATAAATCAGGTAAATTTTGTGCACGAATAATTTCGATTAGTACATAAACTTTTATCCCGAAAGTTTTAAACTTTTGAAGATAGGCAGGTCTCCTGACTTGTTTTGATGTTCCTTAGCCTTCCCAAAATGAATCAGTGGCAAAAGTGAAAGTAACATCCTCTTGTGAGGTGCTGAAATTATTCAGCACAAACGTACAGTTGCGGGAACAGTTCTGGATTTTAACCAGATTCCCTTTTAATTCAATGCAAAATGAAAATCACATTAAAACCTAAAATCGATGCAAACTTAGTTTAAAAATTGTAAATACAAAATTGTTTTGTAATCTTGTTCTTTAAAATATTTTTAATGAAAATTCGTACTTTACACCTCTTACCCATTTTATTTTTATTAGTGCTTTTTTCTTGTAGTAAAAAAGTAAAAATTCCCGTCTCAAGAGAAAATTTTTCTAAAATAAAATATGCGAAAGGTTTTGAAATTATTGAAGATCAAGGACTAAAAAAACTTCGCATCAAATCTGCCTATCAAAATGCAGATCGAACCTTTGAATATTTCATTGAAAAAAGGAACACATTAGTACCCACCAAAAAAAATGTAATACAAATTCCCATACAGCACCTAGTCGTTACATCTACCACGCACATCCCGATGGTGGAATTGCTTGATGAAGAAAAATCGATTGTTGGATTTCCACATACTCAATATATTTCCTCTAAAAAAACTAGAGCGCTCATAGATGCTGGAAAAATTACAGAGATTGGAAATGAAAATTCATTAAATACTGAAATTCTATTAGACCTTCACCCTGAATTGGTCGTCGGCTTTAGCGTCTCATCAGCTGACAAGAGTCTTACTACTATTCAAAAAGCAGGAATCCAAGTGATTTATAATGGAGATTGGCTAGAGGAAAGCCCTTTAGGAAGAGCCGAATGGATTCAGTTTTTTGGAGTATTGTTTGATAAAGAAAAAAAAGCAGATAGTATTTTTAAGGTGATCGAAAAAAATTATATTGATGCAAAAAATACGGCTTTAAAAATAACCAAAAAGCCTTCTATTCTATCAGGAGCTGTTATGAATAAGGACATTTGGAATTTACCCGCAGGAGAAAGTTTTGTGGCACAATTTTTAAAAGATGCCAATTTGGATTATTTGTGGAAAGACTCGAAAGGAAAAGGAAGTCTGTCTTTAAGTTTTGAGAGTGTTTTTGATCGAGGTGTTACTGCTGATTTTTGGATAGCTCCAGGATATTTTACTTCAAAAGAGCAACTTCTGAATAGTAACCAATTGTATGCTCAGTTTAAAGCATTTCAAAATGACTAAGGTCTACACTCCAATTATAAGAAAAGGAACATCCGGAGGAGTTATTTATTATGAATTGGCAAGCACTCGACCCGATTTGGTATTGAAGGATTTGATTAAAATCACCAATCCCGAGGTATTGCCAAATTATGAGCTGACTTTTTTTGAGAAGATGAAATAAAAATTATTTTTGAATCTATGAACATCCAGCTGCAGCATCAATCGCTGTGGTGTCAAAAACAGGCACTGCAATATCATCCTATGAACTAACAAATCCCATCTTCCTTGTTTTTGAATGAAGCTATCTTTTCAAAATCAAATGAATTGATCACCACTTCTGCAGAATGAGGTTCACCATAATTCCTCGAATTTAAAGTAGTTAATAGTCGATGATAAAAAATGGTTGACTCGGGTGTAATAGCTTCTATTCAACCTATTTTGTTCATCGAATGTTTATTTAAAACAAACTTTGCTGCGAATCATCGTCTTTGCGTTCTTTTTTCTTCTGAATAGCTTTCTTCAATAGATCGTTCTTTTTATCTTCTTTATTAGGGACTTCTAAAACTGACGCTTTTTCAATTGTTGGCACATCGATTGACAAAGTATTAGAAATAATTTCTTCTTCTACCACTTCAATTTCCTCGGAACTAGGTTCTTCGGGCTCCTCAAAAGGTAAGGACTCCAACAAATTGACTTGCTTAATTTTATTGGTAGTCAATTGATTCCCTTGTGCTTTGATCCCTTTGATAGCGATAAATGATTCAAAATTTATTTGTTGAGGTGCTAAGGTTCTTTTAGAAAATACCACTTCGGCCATAGGTCTGTAATCTGTGGTTACAATCTCCAATTGCGATTTTGGATGCTCACTGATCAGAACTTCTTCTTTATCTGGAGTTTCAACCAAGAAACGTTTGATATAGTATCGTTCTTTCTCACCATCAAAATAAATGGCAGAAATCGGTTTGTTGGGTTTCCATTTTTCTAAGACAATCATGTCATCCTCAAAGTGCATTGACAAATCGGGTTTAACCGCTTTAATTTTTCCACTTTGAGTAATTATTAATAATTTATCTTCTGCTTTAAACTCACCTAGTAGAGTTCCTCTATTATCAACATTTAAACGTTGTACAGTTTCATCAAACCAAATTTTTCTCGGCTTTAAAGTGGAAACTCCAGCCGATTTAAAATCGACCGATTTGATTGCATATTTAGAAATTGTATTTCCCCTCACAGCTCTCCCTTTGACACTTAAATCGGCAAAATCAATGTCCCACTTAAGTTTTTTAACACTCCCTACAGCTCTTAAATTGACCGTAACTACTTCTGCTTCCCCATTGGGGTTTGCGGAAAAGTAATGAACAAGAGATCCCTTGTTCCCGTTTGTAAGATCGTATTCCTTATCACGTGTTACCGAGGTTACGTTGAAACGTTTCATAAAGCTAGCACCACGAGCACCATCACGATACATATAATTGTAAACCGTTCGTTGATCTTTCTTTTTAAAGACTGCAACATGAATAATTTCTTTTCCAACAAAAATTTTCGAGTCTACTTTTGTTACCATCATTTTACCATCTTTTCTAAAAATGATAATTTCATCAATATCTGAACAGTCAGTTACAAACTCATCTCTTTTTAATGAAGTTCCAATAAAGCCTTCCTCTCTATTCACATAGAGTTTAGTATTATTCATGGCAACTTTAGAGGCTACGATATCATCAAAAATTTTAATTTCTGTTTTGCGCTCCTTTCCCTTGCCATAGGTCTCTTTCAAACGTTTGAAATAGTCAATTGCAAATTCAATTAAGTTCGCTAAATGTCCTCTCACTCCAGCAATTTTATCTTCTAAGCCTTCTATAAATTGTTTGGCTTTGTCGATGTCAAATTTTGAAATTTTCTTGATACGAATTTCTGTCAAACGAACAATATCTTCTTCTGTTATGGCTCGTTTTAAATGTTTGATATGCGGTTGCAAACCAAGATCAATTGCTTTTAATACTCCTTCCCAAGTTTCAACTTCTTCAATATCTCGATAGATTCTATTTTCTATAAAAATTCGTTCTAAAGAAGAAAAATGCCATTGTTCTTCCAATTCATTTAACTGAATTTCCAATTCTTTTTTCAACAAGTCTACGGTTAAATCAGTAGAATGTTTTAGCATTTCGGAAACTCCAATAAAAACAGGCTTGTTGTTTTCAATAGTACACGACAAAGGCGAAATGGAATTTTCACAATTGGTGAAGGCATATAAGGCATCTATGGTTTTGTCTGGTGAAACATTGGGAGGTAAATGCACCAAAATCTCTACTTCTGCAGCCGTATTGTCTTCGATCTTTTTTATCTTAATTTTCCCTTTTTCATTGGCTTTGATAATACTGTCAATCAGAGTAGTTGTCGTAGTTCCAAAAGGGATTTCATTGATGACTAAGGTCTTTTTATCGAGTTGAGTTATTTTAGCGCGAACACGGATTCTTCCTCCACGTTTACCGTCATTGTAATTGGTGAAATCTGCAATTCCTCCAGTTAAGAAATCTGGCAAAATAGTAAAACTTCTTCCTTTTAAATATTTGATGGATGCATCAATCAGTTCAATAAAATTGTGAGGCAATATTTTGGTCGATAATCCCACAGCAATTCCTTCTGCTCCCTGAGCTAATAATAGAGGGAATTTAACGGGCAAATCAATCGGTTCTCTTCTTCTTCCGTCATAAGACATTTTCCAATCTGTTGTTTTTGGATTAAAAACAACCTCTAACGCAAACTTAGATAAACGAGCCTCAATGTATCGAGAAGCAGCTGCACGATCACCTGTAAGGATGTTCCCCCAGTTCCCTTGCATGTCTATTAGTAATTCTTTCTGACCAATTTGCACCATGGCATCTGCAATAGAAGCATCTCCATGGGGATGATATTGCATGGTATGACCAACAATGTTTGCAACTTTATTATAACGACCATCGTCCAAGTCTTTCATAGAATGCATAATTCTACGCTGAACTGGCTTTAAACCATCTTCTAAAGAAGGAACTGCTCTTTCTAAGATTACATAGGAGGCATAGTCCAAAAACCACTCTTTGTACATCCCTGTAACTTTGGTGATGGTTTCTTCTTGAATAACATCGTCTTGAAAACCTAAAGAATCATTGGATTCTTCTTGATTGTCAGATGCAGGATTATGTTCGTTATCGTTAATTTCTTCACTCATAGTCTAAACGTTTATTCGCTTCAGAGTTTCATCTTATTTTTTATCCCCAATTTTTGCAATTGAGTTCTTCAATTATATTTACACTTCCTCTTCCAAGGTATCCAATTCAACTTTTAAATTCTCGATGATAAATTTCTGTCGATCTGGGGTATTTTTCCCCATATAGAACTCCAACATTTGCTCAATCGACATTTCTTTGTCTAGCATCACAGGATCCAATCGGATATCATCTCCAATAAAATGGACGAATTCATTGGGTGAAATTTCTCCCAATCCTTTAAATCGGGTGATTTCTGGTTTTCCTTTCAATTTTAAGATTGCTTCTCGTTTTTCATCTTCAGAATAACAATAGAATGTTTCTTTCTTATTTCGTACTCTAAATAAGGGCGTTTCTAGAATATACAAATGTCCTTCTTTGATTAACTCTGGAAAAAACTGCAAGAAAAAAGTAATCAGTAACAACCGAATATGCATTCCATCAACATCGGCATCGGTTGCAATTACAATATTGTTATAGCGCAATTCCTCCAAACCGTCCTCAATGTTCAAAGCGGCTTGCAACAAGTTAAATTCCTCATTTTCATAAACAATTTTCTTACTTAATCCATACGAATTTAAAGGCTTTCCTTTTAAACTGAATACTGCCTGTGTATTTACATTTCTCGATTTGGTAATTGATCCAGAGGCAGAATCCCCCTCCGTAATAAACAAAGTGGTTTCTAAATAGTTTTCCTTTTTGATATCTCCCAAATGAATTCGGCAATCGCGCAATTTCTTATTGTGCAGGCTCGATTTTTTTGCACGATCTCTTGCTAGTTTTCGAATTCCAGAAAGTTCTTTACGTTCTTTCTCTGCTTGCATGATTTTCTTTTGAAGCTTCTCTGCCACTTCTGTATTCTTATGCAAATAATTGTCAAGCTGTGTTTTGACAAAATCGTTGATATAAGTTCGAACCGTAGGCAAATCTCCTCCCATTTCTGTTGAACCCAATTTTGTTTTTGTCTGACTTTCAAAAACGGGTTCCATTACTTTTATCGCTATTGCAGAAATAATGGACTTTCGAACATCGGATGCTTCAAAATTCTTTCCATAAAACTCTCGAATTGTTTTCACAAGAGCCTCCCTAAAAGCCGATTGATGGGTTCCTCCTTGAGTAGTGTACTGTCCGTTTACAAAAGAATGATACTCCTCTGAGTATTGTGTTTTACTATGAGTAATAGCGACTTCAATATCATCGCCCTTAAGATGAATAATTGGATACAACATGTCCTCTTGATTGTTGTTGTCTTCCAACAAATCTTTCAAGCCATTTTCTGAAAAGAATTTTTCACCATTAAAGATAATCGTCAAACCAGGATTCAAATACACATAATACTTCAGCATTTTAGCTACATATTCATTTCGGTATTTGTATTTCTTAAAAATAATTTCATCGGGAACAAAAGAAACTTTGGTTCCTTTTCTTCGAGAGGTTTCTTCCAAAAATTCTTGATCGTTCAAAATTCCTTGACTGAATTCTGCCGCAGCAGACTTGCCTTCTCGTGACGATTCTACTCTAAAAAAAGACGAAAGTGCATTGACCGCTTTGGTTCCAACCCCATTTAAACCTACCGATTTTTTAAAGGCTTTCGAGTCGTACTTCCCTCCTGTGTTCATTTTTGAAACCACATCTACCACCTTCCCTAAGGGAATTCCACGACCGTAATCACGAACAGTTACTTTGTTCCCTTGAATAGAAATTTCGATGGTTTTTCCAGCTCCCATAACGTATTCGTCAATAGAATTGTCCAAAACTTCTTTGACCAAAATATAGATTCCGTCATCTGGAGAAGAACCATCACCCAATTTCCCAATGTACATTCCAGGACGCATTCGGATATGTTCTTTCCAGTCTAAAGACCGAATATTATCTTCTGTATATTTTGTTTCTTGACTCATAAAATAACGAACTATAATTAACTTTGAAGTACTTGCTAAAATAGGATTTAACCGAGAAAAATAAAACGCCTTTTGGAATTAGTTATTAACAGGATTTCAACGAAAATTGATAATGCGTTCTGAAAAAGAAATACCTTACAAAAACCAAATAAATGGGAAATCATTGAAAAATGAATTTGGAATATCAATTTAAAGCTAAAGGATTCTTTGTGAGTTTTTCATCTCAAAAATCACGTAAAAATCACAATTAAAAACAATTTGTTGTATTTTTAAACAAACAACGAAAAATGAAGAGATTGTACTATTTTTGCTGAATAATAAAATATTTAAACGTGGAAAGAACACAGCTTTTAGAATTAGCAAACAAATATGGAAGTCCCTTATATGTTTATGATACAGACAAAATTGAATCACAATACAACCGATTAACGGATGCATTTAGCAGCGTGAAAAACCTAAAATTGAATTATGCTGTAAAAGCACTTTCTAATATCAATATTTTAAAATTCTTTAAAAATATTGGTGCAGGTTTGGATACTGTATCCATTCAAGAAGTACAGCTGGGGTTGACAACAGGAATTGATCCTAAGAAAATCATTTTTACACCCAATGGAGTGTCATTAACAGAAATTGAAGAAGTCGCCAAATTAGGCGTTCAAATTAATATTGATAATCTATCAATTTTAGAGTTATTTGGACAAAAACACCCAGAAATCCCTGTTTGTGTCCGTATCAATCCTCATATCATGGCAGGTGGAAATTCAAAAATTTCTGTAGGCCATATCGATTCTAAATTTGGTATTTCTATCCATCAAGTTCCTCACATCAAACGTGTTGTAGAGAATACTGGAATGAATATCAACGGAATTCACATGCACACGGGTTCTGACATTTTAGATATCGACACCTTTTTACGAGCTACAGAAATTTTATTTGATGTAGCAAAACAATTTGAAAATATTGATTTTATTGATTTTGGAAGTGGATTTAAAGTCCCTTATAAAGAAGGAGATATTTCTACAGACATTGAGCAATTAGGATTGCAATTGTCTGAACGATTCAATGAATTTTGTATAGAATATGGAAAAGACATCACATTGATGTTTGAACCAGGAAAATTTTTAGTGTCTGAAGCGGGTGTCTTTTTGGCGAAAGTAAATGTCGTAAAACAAACTACTTCTACCGTTTTCGCTCATGTTGATTCAGGTTTTAACCATTTGGTAAGACCGATGATGTATGATTCGTATCACCATATCACTAACATTTCAAATCCAGAAGGAAGAGATCGCTATTATTCTGTAGTTGGCTATATTTGTGAAACCGACACCTTTGGTACAAATAGAAGAATTCCTGAAATTTCAGAAGAAGATGTCTTGTGTTTCCATAATGCAGGTGCATATTGCTTCTCTATGGCATCCAATTATAATTCTCGTTATCTCCCTGCAGAAGTGATGCTTCATCAAGGAAAGGATTATTTAATTAGAAAGAGACAAACCATTCAAGATATATTACACAATCAAGAACTAGTCACTTTTGAAGCTCTAGAAAAAAAGAAAGCATTGTCCGTTTCAGCTTAGCAATAAAAGAATTAAATTTAACCATGAATTCGCAAATATGATCTTGTGCATTCGTGGTTTTTTTTTATTTTAAAAATATGATAAACATCCAACTGGCTAGCATTCAGAATCTACCTGATATCATGGAAATTATTGAAGAAGCAAAAACCCTTCTAGCTTCCTTTAATATTGACCAATGGCAAAACGGGTACCCCAATGCCAAACAAATTGAAAAAGACATTCATAACAACGAAAGCTATGCGGTTTTCAATACGAAAAATCAGTTGGTCGGCACGGCAATGTTCACCACCAAAAAAGAACCCTCCTATGAGATCATTGAAGGAAACTGGGTAATTCCTCCCGGCCAAACCTACGGTGTAATCCATAGAATGGCAATCAAAAAAGAATTTCTACAGCAAGGATTGGCTACGACCATCCTTGAAGCGTTTCATAAACAATTGAAAGAAAAAAAAATTCAAAGTTTAAAAATAGATACCCACGAAGAGAATTTGGGAATGCAAGCCCTTCTAAAAAAATTAGCCTACAAGTACTGTGGAATTATTTACACGGACTATGGTGCAAAAAGGCTGGCTTATGAGAAAGTGATTTTATTTTAATTGTATTTTTGTCAAAATGCTCAAATTTTAAAAAAAAGAATGCCATTACTCCCTTATCTTATAAAGCATACAAAATTTTCAGAAAAGTCTGTAAAAAATACCCTTTCACTATTGAATGAGGATGCTACAATTCCATTTATAGCAAGGTATCGAAAAGAGATGACTGGAAATCTTAATGAAGTTGAAATTGGTGAAATTCTAAAATACAAAGAGTTCTTTGAAGCTGTAGACAAACGAAAAAAAGCGATTTTAAAATCCTTAGAAGAACAGGCTGTCTTGACTGCCGAATTAGCACAGAAAATAAACAATTCAACCGATTTAATTGCCTTAGAAGACCTGTATCTACCCTATAAAAAGAAACGAAAAACCAAGGCAGAAACTGCTCGTTTACAAGGGTTAGAACCATTAGCAAAAATGGTGCTCAGTCAAAATATAAATGACTTAGCATCTACAGCTTCAAAATATACTTCTAACGAAGTTCCAACGATTGAAGCTGTATTGGAAGGTGCCCGTTTTATCATTGCAGAATGGATCAATGAACGCACAGACATCCGCAATATAATTCGAAGAGAATTGGAACGCTTTTCACAAATTTCTTCACAAGTCATCCCTGCAAAAAAAGAAGACGAAAAAGCACAAAAATTCAAAGATTATTTTGATTGGAGTGAATCTCTGCATCGAATACCTTCTCATCGTCTTTTAGCAATTTTAAGAGCAGAAAATGAGGGTTATATCCGAGTAAAGATCTTAATTGACAGGGAAAAAATAATCCACAGAATAGAATCCATCGTCATCCGTTCTCGAAACGAATGTGCTTCGCAAATTCAATTATCGATTCAGGATGCCTTCAAACGACTTTTGTTCCCATCATTATCTAATGAAGCACTATCCATCGCAAAAGAAAAAGCCGATGAAGCCGCAATTGCTGTTTTTGCCAAAAACTTAAGCCAATTGTTGTTGGGAGCTCCTTTAGGAGAAAAACGGATTTTAGGAATTGATCCTGGATTTAGATCGGGATGCAAGGTAGTTTGCCTAAACAAGCAAGGGGAATTATTGCATACCGAAAACATTTATCCACATGTACCTCAGAACAAAGCAACAGAGGCTATTGAGACTATTCGAAATTTAGTAGACAGCTATCACATTGATGCCATTGCAATTGGAAACGGAACTGCCTCAAGAGAAACCGAACAGTTGGTCAAAAATATCACTTTCAAAAATACTGTAGCAATTTTTGTAATTAGTGAAGCTGGAGCTTCAATTTATTCTGCTTCAAAAATTGCAAGAGAGGAATTTCCCAATGAAGACATAACTGTTCGAGGTGCCGTCTCTATAGGACGACGATTGGCAGATCCATTGGCAGAATTGGTGAAAATTGATGCTAAATCAATCGGGGTAGGACAATATCAACATGATGTTGATCAATCCAAATTAAAAAAATCACTAGACCTTGTTGTTGAAAGCTGTGTGAATACCGTAGGCGTAAATATCAATACGGCTAGTGAATCCTTGTTGAGTTATGTTTCAGGGATTGGCCCTAAAATTGCCAAAAACATTGTCAGTCACAGAAATGAATATGGAGCATTCACCTCTCGAGCTTCCATCAAAAAAGTTGCTCGGTTGGGAGGAAAAGCATTTGAGCAAGCTGCTGGTTTCTTACGCGTGAAAAATGGGGATAATCCGTTGGATGATTCGGGAGTTCATCCAGAAAGTTATGGACTTGTTACTCAAATGGCAAAAGACTTGAACATGAAAGTATCGGATTTTATTGGAGATAAAGTCGTCCTTGAAAAAATTCCATTGCAAAATTATGTTTCAGAACTCATTGGTTTGCCGACCTTAAAAGATATTGTCAGAGAATTGGAGAAACCTGGTGTAGATCCACGAGAAAAAGCCAAAATGTTTTCATTTGACCCAACGATCAAAACAATTTCCGACCTCAGAAGTGGACAAATTATTCCTGAATTGTAAACAATATTACCAATTTTGGGTGTTTTGTAGCCATCGGAATTAAAGAGAGTGGTTTGATTCATGTTTCTAATTTGTCGGATACCTTTGTCAAAGATGTAAATGCAATTGTGGCTTTGAACCAACAAATCATTGTAAAAGTTTTGGAAGTAGATTTTGACCGAAAAAGGATCCAGTTGGCACTAGTAAAGAGATGATTTAGTTCAAAACTTTATCAACGAATTCACAAATATTTCACTATTTTCGAACTTCATAAAACCCCTCTATAGTGAAAGTCTGTATTGCCGAAAAACCAAGTGTCGCAAGAGAAATTGCGAATATCCTAGGAGCCAACACAAAACGTGATGGTTACTATGAAGGAAACGGCTATGCAGTCACCTATACTTTCGGACATTTATGTACACTTTTAGAACCTAAAGACTACAAACCCCACTGGAAAAGTTGGGATTTGAACAACTTACCCATGCTTCCAGAACGTTTTGATACGAAAGTTACTGGTGATTCAGGAATCAAAAAACAATTCAATATCATAAAAGCCCTGTTTGAAAAAGCCTCCGTGGTGATCAATTGTGGGGATGCGGGAACAGAAGGGGAACTCATACAACGTTGGGTAATCAATCAATGCAATTACAAAGGAGAGGTACAACGTTTATGGATTTCTTCGCTTACAGAAGAAGCCATTAAAGAAGGATTTAAGAACTTAAGACCTTCTGAACAGTATGATAATCTCTATTATGCAGGGTTTTCTAGAGCGATTGGAGATTGGCTATTGGGATTGAATGCAACGCGCTTATACACCGTAAAATATGGCGGATACAAACAAGTCTTATCGGTAGGAAGAGTACAAACTCCAACCCTAGCAATGTTAGTCAATCGTTTTAAAGAAATTGAAACATTTCAACCACAACCCTATTGGGAACTACAAACGACCTATAGAAATACACTTTTCAATTATGAGGAAGGACGCTTCCAAAAAGAAGAAGACGGGCAAGTTTTAGCAGACAAGGTAAGTACCACTGAATTTGAGATTGTTTCTGTTGTAAAGAAAAAGGGTAAAGAATACGCTCCAAAATTATTTGATCTGACTGGCTTACAAGTCTATTGCAATAATAAATTTGGCTTTTCTGCGGATGAAACATTAAAAATGGTTCAAAAATTATACGAAATGAAAGTAGTTACCTATCCTAGGGTAGATACGACCTTTTTACCCAATGATGTATATCCTAAAATTCACGGAATTTTGTCAAAACTGACTTCCTATCAAACATTGACCGAACCTCTTTTAGGAAAGAAAATTCCAAAATCTAAACGTGTCTTTGATGACAAAAAAGTAACTGATCACCATGCCATCATTCCTACAGGAATACAGGCAAATTTACAATACAACCAGCAACAAGTTTATGACATCATTACGCGACGATTTATCGGTGTATTTTATCCTGATTCTGAGGTTTCCAATACCTCGGTAATTGGAAAAGCTGCTGAAGTACCTTTCAAAACTACTGGAAAAGAAATATTAACCAAGGGTTGGAGGATTGTTTTCGAAACCTCCGCTCCAAAAGAAATAACAACTGATAATAGTATAAAAAGCGAACAAGCGGTCTTGCCTGCATTTGTGAAAGGAGAAAAAGGCCCCCACGAACCCTCCTTTTTGGAAAAAGAAACCAAACCACCTAGAAATTTTACTGAGGCTAGTTTATTGCGTTCCATGGAAACTGCTGGGAAACAAGTTGATGATGATGAAATGCGTGAATTGATGAAAGAAAATGGGATTGGAAGACCCTCTACAAGAGCGAGTATTATTGAAACCTTATTCCGGAGAAAATACATTGAACGCAAGAAAAAATTGGTCATCCCTACCCAAACAGGAATTGATTTGATTGACTTGATAGACAATGAACTATTAAAATCTGCAGAATTAACGGGACGATGGGAAAAACGATTGAAAGAAATTGAACGAGGTGAATTCAATGCTGGGACCTTTATCAATAATATGAAAAATATGGTAGATCAATTGGTCTATGAGGTTCGTGCAAATACTGCTGTCAAACGCATCTCATCCAATACGGTTGCTACTACGTCCAAAAAAACAACTCACCTAAAAAAAACTGCAAAATCTAAAAAAGAAATTATAGGCAAAACCTGTCCAAAATGCAAGACTGGTAAACTTATTAAAGGTTCTACTGCTTTTGGATGTTCAGAATACAAGAACAACTGTGATTTAAAAATTCCTTTTGAGATTTACGGAAAAAAAGTATCTGAAAATCAGTGGGTTCGATTGATTGAGAAAAGCTGCACCACCAATTTGAAAGGCTTTAAACTCTCATCAGGAACAGTAGAGGGGCTTCTTCGATTTGATGAATATTTCAACATCAAATTAGAACCTATAAAACAAAAAAAACCAACAACTAGTCCAACAGAAAAAATCAGCTGCCCAAAATGTAAAAAAGGTAGTATCATAAAGGGAAAAACTGCTTACGGTTGTGCTGACTATAAATTGGGATGTGATTTTGTATTTACTTTTGATAGCATAAAAAAAATCGCCAATGGTAAGCCATTGACGAAGGAATTAGTATTAGAAATTATTCGAAAATAATTTTATAAAATATAATCTGTACTGATAAAATTAGAAGTTTTCTTATCCAATAAATTTTGTAAAATCGCATTGTTATAAGGAGTATCCTTAGACGCTAAAAAGGTTCTAATAGAAAAAGAACGCAAAGCATCATGTACACTTAGAGTTCCTACTGCAGAATCTTTCCTTCCAGTAAACGGATACACATCAGGTCCACGTTGACAAGAACTGTTTAGGTTTACACGACAAACTAAATTGACCAAGGTATCAATTAGAGGGGCCAATGTTTTGGTATCGCTTCCAAAAACACTTACTTGTTGTCCATAATTGGATGCAGCCATATCCTCCAAAGGTTCGTCAATATCCGAAAATGAAACAACCGGTATTACGGGTCCGAACTGTTCTTCGTTAAAAACTCGCATTTCTTTATGTACAGGATACAAAACGGCTGGAAAAATATAATTCTCAGATAGTTCTCCTCCTTTTTTGTTGATAATTTTTGCTCCTTTTGAAGTAGCATCATCAATTAGTTCTTGAATATAAGCTGTTTTACCGACTTCTGGTAAAGGTGTCAATTTTACACCATCATCCCAAGGATTTCCAAATTTTAGAGCATCTACTTTTTCAGAAAAACGGTTGTTGAATTCAGAAACTACATCTTCATGAACATATAAAACTTTTAGAGCAGTACAACGTTGTCCATTAAAAGACATTGCTCCTGCGATACATTCGTTAATCGCTAAATCCAAATCTGCATCTTTTAAGACAATTGCAGGGTTCTTTGCTTCCAATCCTAAAATTAAACGCAATCTGTTTTTTCTTGGATGGTGTGCTTGAATTGCATTGGCTGATGTACTATTTCCTATTAAAGCCAATACATCAACTTTACCCGTTTTCATAATAGGTGTTGCCAATGTTCTTCCACGACCATAAATAATATTTACAACTCCTTTAGGAAAACTATCTTTAAAGGCTTCTAGCAAAGGTGAAATAAGTAATACTCCATACTTTGCGGGCTTAAAGACTGCTGTATTTCCCATAATTAAAGCAGGAATAAGAAGTGAAAATGTTTCGTTTAATGGATAATTGTAGGGTCCCAAACATAAAACAACTCCAAGAGGTCCTCTTCGAACATGAGCATACACCCCGTCACTTTTTTCAAATTTAGCAGAATCTCTATCCATTTGCTTATAATCCTCGATGGTATCGTAGATATATTCTACAGTTCTATCAAATTCTTTTTCAGAATCTGGAAGAGTTTTTCCGATTTCCCACATCAAAAGTTTCACGATTTCATCTCGCTTAGTCTTCATTTTTGACCCAAACTTTTCCATGGCAGATATTCTACTTTCCACTTTCATAGTAGGCCACAAACCTTTCCCTTTATCAAATGCATCACAGGCTGAGTCTAGAGCTTCAAGAGCTTCCGCTTCACCTAGTTGAGGAACACTTCCCAAAATGGTTTGCTTATATTCTTCAGTTGAGGAGATGGTTGAAAAAACTGTTGCAGTCTCACCTGACCACTGTTTTAATTCTCCATTGATTAAATATTCTTTTTGATGGAGTAAAGAAGTAATTTTAAATTTTTCTGGAATTCCCATAATTTAAATAGTATTAATTTTAATAAAGTTTCAATTTACACCAAAAACTGAAACAAATCCGGTTTATCGTTTAAGTAATCACCATAAAAGTTTTTTTCTTTCATTTTTGCAATCAAAGGAGCTAAATCATCTGAAGATTTTAATTCTAAACCAACTACAGCTGCACCGTTCTCTCTATTGGTTTTTTTGGTGTATTCAAAATGAGTGATATCATCATTAGGTCCAAGAATATCATCTAAAAATTCTTTTAAAGCCCCTGCTCTTTGAGGGAATTTTATAATAAAATAATGCTTTAAATTGGCAAATAACAAGGCTCTTTCTTTAATTTCTGCAGTTCGAGTGATATCATTATTACTTCCACTCACTATACAAACTACATTTTTACCTTTAATTTCTTCTGCATAATAATCCAATCCAGCAATACTCAATGCACCTGCTGGTTCAACAACAATTGCATCTTTGTTGTATAAATCTAAAATGGTTTGACAGATTTTTCCTTCAGGTATCGTAAACATGTCTGATAAATGCTGCTTACAAATTTCAAAATTTAAATCGCCTACTCTTTTTACAGCAGCACCATCTACAAAAGAATCAATTGTTTGTAATGGTGTATTTTTACGATTATTGATAGAAGTGGTCATAGAAGGTGCGCCTTCGGGCTCTACTCCAATAATTTTTGTTTCTGGCGATAAGTGTTTGAATACCGAAGACAACCCAGAGGACAATCCTCCTCCACCAACAGCAACAAAGACATAATCAATTTTCAATGCTGTCTGGTCTAAGATTTCCAATCCAACTGTCGCTTGACCTTCTATTACTTTTTCATCATTAAAAGGATGAATAAATGTTTTATTTTGAGATTCACAATCTACCATTGCCGCATGATACGCGTCGTCAAAAGAATCTCCTTCAATAACCACAGTAATATATTCTTCACCAAACATTTTTACCTGCTCAATCTTCTGATTGGGTGTCGGCGAAGGCATATATATGGTCCCTTTTATTTTCAATAATTTACATGATAATGCTACCCCTTGTGCATGATTTCCTGCACTAGCACAAACAATCCCTCTTTCTTTTTCTTTTGGAACTAAGGAAGACATTTTATTGTAAGCTCCTCTTATTTTATAAGAACGAACTACTTGTAAGTCTTCTCTTTTGAATAAAATAGTCGCACCAAATTTCTTAGAATATTGAAAATTCTGACTCAATGGCGTAAGAGAAGCAACACCTTTTAAATTCAAAGATGCTGCTTTTACGTTTTCTAAACTTGGAAAATAGGATGTTTTGGTTTGCATTAATTATGCTTCTGAGGTAATTACTTTCATTGCAGTCATTGAAGCTCTTAATGTTGCTCCGATTTTTTCTACTGGGTGATTTCTAATCACGCTATTGACAGCAATCAATTCTTGATTGTCAACACCATTTACATGGGTAAAAGGTTTTCCAATGATGTTTGTTTTAACTGTTTTCATAAAATCAGCTAATAATGGTTTACAAGCATGATCAAATAAATAACAACCATATTCAGCCGTGTCAGAAATTACACGATTCATTTCAAACAATTTCTTACGAGCAATGGTGTTAGCGATTAATGGTGTTTCGTGTAACGATTCGTAGTATGCCGATTCTTCTATGATTCCAGCTGCAGTCATAGCTTCAAAAGCCAATTCTACTCCTGCTCTTACAAAGGCTACCAATAAAGTTCCGTGATCAAAATATTCTTGTTCAGAAATTTCTTGATCTGTAAGTGCTTGTTTTTCGAAAGCAGTTTCTCCTGTTGCTGCTCTCCAAGTTAATAAATTGGTATCATTGTTTGCCCAGTCTTCCATCATTGTTTTAGAAAAATGACCAGAAATAATATCATCCATGTGTTTGTTGAATAATGGACGCATGATGTCTTTTAATTCTTCTGAAATTCTAAACGCTTCTAATTTAGCTGGATTTGACAATCTGTCCATCATGTTGGTAATCCCACCGTGCTTTAAAGCCTCTGTAACAGTTTCCCAACCATACTGAATTAATTTTGCTGCATAACCTGGTTCAATTCCTTCTTCGACCATTTTGTCAAAAGATAAAATTGCTCCCGTTTGTAACAATCCACATAAAATAGTTTGCTCTCCCATTAAATCCGATTTTACTTCGGCAACAAAAGAAGATTCTAATACACCTGCTCTGTCTCCTCCAGTAGCTACTGCATAAGCTTTTGCTTGTGCCCAACCTTTATTTTCTGGATCGTTTTCTGGGTGAACTGCAATTAACGTTGGAACTCCGAAGCCACGTTTATACTCTTCACGAACTTCAGATCCTGGACATTTTGGAGCCACCATAATGACAGTTAAATCTTTACGAATTTGCATCCCTTCTTCAACAATATTAAAACCATGTGAATAGCTTAAAGTTGCTCCTTTCTTCATCAGAGGCATAATCGTTTGTACAACGTTTGTGTGCTGTTTGTCTGGAGTTAGGTTTAAAACTAGATCTGCAGAAGGAATCAATTCTTCATAGGTTCCAACAGTAAAACCGTTTGAAGTTGCATTTACAAAAGAATCTCTCTTTTGATCAATAGCAACTTGTCTTAGTGTATACGAAATATCTAAACCTGAATCTCTCATGTTTAAACCTTGGTTCAATCCTTGTGCACCACAACCAACAATAACAATTTTTTTTCCGACCAATGCTTGCACTCCATCTACAAATTCCGAAGAATCCATAAATCTACATTTTCCTAATTGTTCTAATTGATTTCTTAATGATAATGTGTTAAAATAATTTGACATTTTAATTTTTGTTTAGTTAAATGCTGCCAGCATTTGTGAAATTTCCATGGGTTGTTTTGATACTGATATTCTTCCTGAACGCGTAAATTGGAGTATTCCAAAAGATTTTAATTCTTTGTATATCAAATCAACTTCTTCTTTTCTTCCTGATTTTTCAATCACAAAAAATTCTTTATTGACTGTAACGATTCTCGCGTTGCTATCTTTAATTATATTCTGAATTTGTCGTTCTTCAAATAACAAATCAGACTTCATCTTAAAAATACAAGATTCTTGATAAATAGTGTCCTCATCGTTATGATAGTAAGCCTTTATAACTTCTACTTGTTTTTCAATCTGACCGATGATTTTTTTTACATGTTCTTCGGTGATATTCACTACAATAGTAAATCTAGAGACACCTTCAATTTCTGAAGGAGAAGTATTTAAACTCTCAATGTTGATATGCCTTCTTTGGAAAATTGCCGAAATTCTGTTCAACAATCCAATATTGTTTTCAGTATAAATTGATACTGTAAATAGTTGTTTATCTGTATTCATTTTATGATAATCTTATGTCTGAAACACTTGCTCCTGAAGGAATCATTGGAAATACATTTCCTTCTTTTTCTACACATACTTCCAAAAAGTAAGCTTCTTTGCTTTCCATCATTTCTTTGACTGCATCAGCTAATTCTTCTCTTTTGGTTACTTTTCTAGCTTTTAAATAATAGCCTTCAGCTATAGCAACAAAGTTAGGGTTGATCATTTCTGTTGAAGCATAGCGTTTGTCAAAGAACAATTGTTGCCATTGACGCACCATTCCCAGAAAGTCGTTGTTTAAAACGACTACTTTTACAGCTGCTTTTTGTTGAAAAATAGTTCCTAATTCCTGAATGGTCATTTGATACCCTCCGTCGCCTGAAATTGAAACAACCTCACGTTCTGGAGCTGCCATCTTTGCACCAATTGCAGCTGGCAAACCAAAGCCCATTGTTCCCAATCCTCCAGATGTAATATTACTTTTTGTTTTGTTAAATTCAGCATATCTACACGCAATCATTTGGTGCTGCCCTACATCCGTAACTATAGCAGCATCTCCCTTACTTTGAATATTGATTTGATGAATTACTTCTCCCATCGTCAATCCTTCTTTGGTAGGATGCAAATCATGTTGTATGACTTTATCATATTCGATTGCATACAAATCTTTAAATTGTTGGTGCCAAGCAGTATGTTTGTTTTCGTTTAAAAGAGGTAATAGCAGTTCTAAACTCGCTTTTGCATCTCCTAAAACAGCAACATCCGTTTTCACGTTTTTATCAATCTCTGCAGGGTCAATTTCAAAATGGATCACTTTTGCTTGTTTGGCATAGGTCTCTAAACTTCCCGTTACTCGATCATCAAAACGCATTCCAATAGCGATTAAAACATCGCATTCATTGGTTAGTATATTGGGAGCATAATTTCCATGCATTCCAACCATTCCTACATTTAGAGGATGTGAAGTTGGGACTGCAGAAGCTCCTAAAATTGTCCAAGCAGCAGGGATTCCTGCTTTCTCTACAACGGCTTTAAAGGCTTCTTCAGCAGCACTTAAAATAACACCTTGTCCCCATACGATAAAAGGTTTCTTTGCAGCATTGATTAAGGTTGCTGCGGCCTCTATAGCAGGTAGATCTGTCTTTGGTACAGGATTGTAACTTCTTACTTTTGTACACTTTTCATACGAATAATCGAACTCTTCAAATTGTGCATCTTTGGTAATGTCTATAAGAACAGGACCTTGGTCTTCCACTTCTTGCTATGTAAAAGGCTTTAGCTAGTACTGAGGGAATATCGGACGCTTTTGTAACTTGACAATTCCATTTTGTTACTGGCGTTGAAATACCAACAATATCCGTTTCTTGAAAGGCATCACTTCCCAGTAAATGAGAAGCCACTTGACCCGTAATACACACCATTGGAGTCGAGTCGATTTGTGCATCTGCGATTCCCGTAATTAGGTTGGTAGCGCTTGGTCCAGAAGTTGCCATGGCAACTCCAACATTTCCAGAAATTCTTGCATACCCTTGTGCAGCATGAGTTGCACCTTGCTCGTGACGTGTTAGTACATGGTGAATTTTGTCTTGAAACTTATACAACTCATCATAAACAGGCATGATTGCCCCTCCAGGATATCCGTAGAGTATTTTTACTCCTTCTTCAATTAAACAACGAACTACTGCTTCGCTACCTGAAATTCTTTCTGTAACTTTTGGTGTGGTTTCTTTGTTTTTTATGGTTTGTGTTTCCATATCGTCTTCTTTTCTTCGTTTCTTTTACTTTAAGTTAAGCATCTGTAATACATCCTTTAGACGCAGAGGCTACTATTTTAGCATATTTATACAATATTCCTTTCGAATGTTTTAAAGCTGGAGCAACCCAGTTTGCTTTTCTTAAAGCCAACTCTTCATCAGTGAGTAAAACGTTTATCGTATTGTTTTCTGCACTAATCCGAATTGTATCACCTGTTTCTATTAATGCAATAGTCCCTCCCGATTGAGCTTCTGGTGTAATATGTCCCACCACGAATCCATGGGTTCCTCCAGAAAAACGACCATCGGTAATTAAGGCAACTGATTTTCCCAATCCAGCTCCCATAATCAAAGAGGTTGGTTTCAACATTTCTGGCATTCCTGGACCTCCTTTTGGCCCCACATAACGGATAACAACCACATCACCTCTTTCTACTTCTCCGTTTGATATTCCAGTATTTGCAGCCTGTTCACCATCGTATACGACTGCTTTTCCCTCAAACAATAATCCTTCGTTTCCTGAGATTTTTGCAACCGCTCCTTCATCTGCAAGATTTCCATATAATATTTGAATATTCCCTGAAGATTTCAGAGCCTTATCTTTTGGATAAATAACATCTTGAGAGTCTTCATCAAATGTTAAAGCTTCTACGTTGGCTAAATTTTCCGCTAAGGTTTTACCTGTAACTGTTAAACAGTCACCGTGCAAGTATCCATTGTCGAGTAAGTATTTCATTACGGCTGGAGTTCCACCAACTCCATGAACATCCTCCATTAAATATTTTCCAGAAGGTTTTAAATCGGCAATTAGAGGAGTACGATCACTCACTTTTTGAAAATCGGCTAAAGTAAAGTCAATATCTGCTGCATGTGCAATGGCTAAAAAGTGTAAGACTGCATTTGTAGATCCACCCAATGCATTAACAATCGCAATAGCATTTTCTATGGATTTTTTAGAAATTATATCTAACGGTTTCAAATCCAACTCTAACAAATTCTTAATGGCCAATGCGGTTCTTTCTGCTTCTGATAATTTGTGAGGATTCTCGGCAGGAATTGATGAATTATACGGCAATGAAAACCCCATACACTCTATGGCAGATGCCATGGTATTTGCAGTATACATCCCTCCACAAGCTCCAGCTCCTGGAATTGCTCGTTTGATAATTTCTCTGTATTCATCTTCTTCAATTTCTCCAGCAACTTTTTGTCCTAATGCCTCAAAAGCAGAGACAATATTTAGTTTTTTTCCTTTGTAATTTCCAGAGGCAATGGTCCCTCCATACATCATGATTGAAGGACGATTGAGACGCAACATGGCAATAACTGCACCTTGGCATGTTCTTGTCACAACCCACTACAGAAATTAACCCATCATAACTCTGAGCATTCATGACCGTTTCTATTGAATCGGCTATAATGTCTCTCGATGCTAAAGAATAATTCATCCCCGATGTTCCCATCGAAATTCCATCGGATACACCAATGGTATTGAATCCTAAACCCACTAACCCTGCGATGTTTGCTTCCACTTTCACCTCAGCTGCCAAATTGTTTAAATGCATATTACAAGGATTTCCATCATACCCTGTACTAGCAATCCCAATTTGAGCTTTGTGCATGTCCTCATCCGTCAATCCAACCGCATACAACATTGCTTGAGACGCTGGTTGAGATTCATCCTGTGTTAATCTTTTGCTATATTTATTTAATTCCATTTATTAAATCTTCAATTTTTTGACTAAATTACTGTGTTTCTTGATTTTTTTTGAATAATTCACAATTAAATTCGTTAAATTCAGGCACCCTTATATAGGATTATTGTATTAAAAATCAACTTATTAACTACAATTTATACTGACATTCAACTCTTGAATTATTTACAAAAAAAAATTCGAAACTTTGAAAGATTAAAATTTATTGAAATAAAATTCAAGGGTTTTAAAAGTGGATTGTTTGGACTTTAAATAATCGTACTTTGTCCCATATGAATATTTTGAAAATTGTGATTACTGTCTTCTGGATTTTCAATATAGTCCGCAATAAAATCCCCAACTTTTGAAGTTGAAAAAGAAGATTCGGCATTTAGATCCTGAGTTACAATTGATAATTCCAAAGATTTTTCAACAGCTTTTTCTATGGCTTTTGCTTCTTCATGCAATCCTAGGTGTTCCAGCAACATTGCTGCTGATAAAATTGATGCCAATGGGTTTGCAATATCTTTTCCTGTTGCTTGAGGAAAAGAACCGTGAATCGGTTCAAAAAGCGAATTTTCATTTCCAATAGATGAGGATGCTAACAAACCAATAGAGCCTCCAATAACTGAAGCCTCATCAGAAATAATATCTCCAAAAAGATTTTCAGTAAGAATCACATCAAATTGTTTTGGATTTAAAATCATTTGCATCGCTGCATTGTCAATAAACAAGAACTCTAAGGTGATGTCTGAATATTCTTTAGCAATTTCTGTAACTGTTTTCCTCCACAAACGAGAAGTTTCCAATACGTTTGCTTTGTCTATTAAAGTTACTTTCTTTCTTCTATTTTGTGCTGCTTTAAAAGCAAAATGTGCAATTCGTGAAATTTCCTCAACAGAATATGAACATCCGTCAAAAGCAACTGTTCCGTCCTCACTCAATTCTTTAATTCCGAAATAAATTCCACCGGTCAATTCTCTAAAAATTGAAATATCAGTTCCTGAAATAATTTCTCTTTTCAAGGGAGAATTGTCAATTAACTGTTCGTAAGCTTTTACTGGTCTGATGTTACAAAACAATCCCAATTCGCTACGCAATTTTAACAATCCTTGTTCTGGACGTACTTTTGCAGAAGGATCATTGTCATATTTTGGATGACCAATAGCTCCAAATAAAATAGCATCCGAATTTCTACACACCGCTAAAGTTTCATCAGGTAAAGGATTTCCAGTGGCATCGATGGCACAGGCTCCCATTTGTGCTTCTGTGTAAATAAATACATGGTTGTAGGTGTTTGCAACCGCGTTCAAGGCTTTCTTTGCTTGATTGATTACTTCTGGACCTATTCCGTCTCCTGGAATTACTGCAATATTAAATTTCATTTGTAATTATTTAATGTTTTTATAAAGTAGCCTCAAAGGACTTAATCTTCTCTTTTTTACTGATTAAAAAATCGATATCATCGTATCCATTAATCATACATACTTTTTTATAAGAGTCAATATCAAATTTCTCTTCTTTTTGTGAAGTGGAGATTACTTGGTTTTCTAAATCTACACAAATTTCTACACTAGGGTTTTCTTGAATTTCTTGTAATAAACTCTTCAAAAAATCTTCTGAAACCTGTATTGGCAATAAGCCATTATTCAAGGCATTTCCTTTAAAAATGTCCGCAAAAAAACTACTCACAATGACTTTAAATCCATATCCAGCCAAAGCCCATGCTGCATGTTCTCTACTCGAACCACAACCAAAATTATTTCCTGCTACCAAAATACTTCCACCATAGCTAGGATTGTTCAATGGAAAACTATTGTTTAGGGTTCCATCTTTGTGATAACGCCAATCTCTAAAAACGTTGTCTCCAAAACCTAGTTTGTCAGTAGCCTTTAAAAAACGAGCTGGAATAATTTGATCGGTATCTACATTTTCTGTTTCCAAAGGAACTGCTCTGGACGATAATTTTATAAATTTTTCCATTAATTCAAATGTTTTGTAATGTCTATTATTTTTCCTGCAATCGCAGTAGCTGCTGCAACTAGTGGACTCGCCAAAATGGTTCTAGATCCCTGCCCTTGTCTTCCTTCAAAATTTCTATTAGAGGTAGAAACACAGTACTCTCCTTCAGGAATTTTATCATCATTCATTGCCAAACAAGCAGAACAACCTGGTTGTCTTAGTGTAAAACCTGCTGCTTCAAAAACACTTTGCAATCCTTCTTCTTGAATTTGTTTTGCCACTTTTTGCGAATAAGGGACTAATAAGGCATTCACATTCTGGGCTTTCTGCTTTCCTTTCACAAAGCTTGCGGCAACTCTAAAATCTTCAATCCTAGAATTGGTACAACTTCCAATGAAGACATAATTGATTTCTTTGTCAATTAGTGATTCCCCTTTTTTAAAATTCATGTATTCTAATGACTTTTCAAAAGACGCGTCTACTAATTCAGGAATATTTTCCGTAATTTTAATTCCCATTCCTAGGTTGGTACCATAGGTAATCATAGGACCGATATCTTCTGCTTTGATGTTGTATTCTTGATCAAAAACTGCATCCGCATCTGTAGGAAGTGTTTTCCAATACGCTACTTTTTTATCGAATTCTTCACCTTGTGGAGCAAATTCTCTTCCTTTTATGTATTCAAAAGTGGTCTCGTCTGGAGCAATCATTCCACCTCTAGCTCCCATCTCGATACTCATATTGCACACCGTCATTCTACCTTCCATAGACATTTCTTCAAATACATTCCCAGCATACTCACAGAAATAACCTGTTCCTGAATTGGTTCCCAATTTAGCGATGATGTATAAAATAACGTCTTTTGGCAAAACTCCTTTAGCTAGGGTTCCATTTACAGAAACGCGTAACTTTTTGGGTTTTTCAAGCAATAAACATTGACTTGCAAAAACTTGTGCAACTTGGCTGGTACCAATTCCAAAAGCAATGGTTCCAAATGCCCCATGAGTGGAGGTATGTGAATCTCCACAAACCATCGTCATTCCGGGCTGGGTAATTCCCAATTCTGGTGCAATAACATGAACGATCCCATTATTTTCATGGCCTAAACCATATAAGGTTATCTTATTTTTCTCACAATTTCTGGTGAGCTGTTCTAATTGATTCCTTGATAATACGTCTTTTACAGGCAAATGCTGATCTAACGTAGGTGTATTATGATCTGCAGTAGCAACAATTTTGTCAGGTCTGGCAATCGAAATTCCACGGCTTTCCAATTCATTAAATGCCTGAGGACTCGTTACTTCGTGAATTAGGTGCCTGTCGATATACAACACTTGTGGCCCATTTTCTACTACATCTACGATGTGTGCATCCCACACTTTGTCAAATAATGTTTTTCCCATTATGAGGTTGTAATTTTAGAAATTTTATTTACTTTTTCCATGATGATATGAATATCTTCATCAATCACTTCTTTTTGTTTGTCTGCAAATTCAAGAAATGCTTCATAGCTAATGTCCAATTGAACTTTAGTCAATTCGTAACCAATTTTCTTTGCTCTATATGCCAAGGCAGCCCTACCACTTCTGGCAGTTAAAACGATGGCACTTTCTGTAACTCCAACATCTTCTGGATCCATTATCTCATAGGTCTCTCTGTTCTTGATAACTCCGTCTTGATGTATTCCAGAACTGTGTGCAAAAGCATTGGCTCCAACTATTGCTTTATTTGGCTGAACTGGCATTCCCATACTTTCACGAACCATAATACTGGTATCATATAATAATTTGGTGTTGATATCTGTAACTAAATTCAAATAGGGATGTTGTTTTAAAACCATTACAACTTCTTCAAGCGCCGTATTTCCAGCTCGCTCACCAATTCCGTTAATAGTGCATTCTATTTGACGTGCTCCATTCATCACCCCTGCAATCGAATTGGCTGTTGCCAATCCTAAATCGTTGTGACAGTGACATGATAGTATTACATTCTCAATTCCTTTCACATTTTCACGTAGGTACTTTATTTTTGCTCCATATTCCTCTGGCAAACAATACCCCGTAGTGTCAGGAATGTTCAATACCGTAGCTCCTGCTTTGATGACAGCCTCACATACTTTTGCCAAAAACTCATTGTCAGTTCTTCCAGCATCTTCAGCATAAAATTCTACATCTTCAACAAAAGATTTTGAATAAGCAACAGCGTTCACTGCTCGTTCGATTACCTTTTCTCGAGTGGAGTTGAATTTAAATTTAATATGAGAATCACTGGTTCCAATTCCAGTATGAATTCTAGGAAACTTAGCAAATTTCAAGGCATCTGCAGCAACTTTAATATCATTTTCAACAGCTCTGGTCAAACCACATACTGATGCATTTTTAACAATCTTTGAAATTTCTGTTACTGAGATAAAATCACCAGGACTAGAAACAGGAAATCCAGCCTCTATTACATTGACACCCAATAAATCAAGACGTTCTGCAATGACTAACTTTTGTTTGGTATCCAGTTTACAGCATGGAACTTGCTCACCGTCTCTGAGGGTCGTATCGAAAATTTGAACTTTGTTATCCTGCATCTTTAAATTTTGTATTTCATATATATAAATCAAATGTATATATTGGTCTTGATTAAAACTGTATTTTTGCAGAATAAAATACGATTTCTAGTTGTTTTTTAAATCCCATAAACTACTAACCAACAGATACTTATGAGTAATAGTATTACATCATTCAACCAACAAAAGGATTCTTTATTTATTTTGGTAAAATCATTATCAAAGTCAGAAAAGAGACAGTTCAACCTTTATGTGAGTCGTTTGGGAGGAAATGTGGATGCTAAATTCTTTTCACTTTTCAAGTTTTTAGATAAAATGAAAACTTATAACGAAAAGGAAATTATCAAAAGTAATATTGTTACAAAACAACAATTATCAAATTTAAAAGCGCATTTGTACAAACAAATTTTAATTAGTTTACGTCTAAATCCTTCTCATCAAAATATCCGTTTACAAATCCGAGAGCAATTAGATTTTGCAACCATCCTGTATCAAAAAGGATTGTACAAACAAAGTTTAAAACTCTTAGAAAAAGCCAAAGGTTTAGCAAT
Source organism: Polaribacter sp. HL-MS24 (assembly GCF_032758595.1). NCBI lineage: Bacteria > Pseudomonadati > Bacteroidota > Flavobacteriia > Flavobacteriales > Flavobacteriaceae > Polaribacter > Polaribacter sp. HL-MS24. The sequence goes on from NZ_CP136415.1 coordinate 2,449,913, forward strand.
AGACAACGAAGAGAAAAATGTTGCCTACGAGATTGTCGAACTAGAAAAAGTAATTGAAACACAATATATTACACGAAGTATCAGCTCTAGGGCAGACATCCTATCAGTACAAGCAAAAAACCTAAGTAGGCTTAATGTGATTACCAGTAAACTTTCTAATTTGTCCCTACAACTTTACAGTCATTTGCTTCAAAATGGCTATGTGAAAAATAACGAGGAATTGGATTTTATCACGACCTATTTCAATCAAAAATTGCCAAAATATGATTTCTCTACCTTTGGTTTTCGTGAAAAATTATGGTTGTACAAGTCCCATTTGTGGTTCAGTTTATTGACTCAAAATTTCTTACAAAGTTATAAATACGCAAGTAAATGGGTTGATTTGTTCAAGGGTCGTAAAGATCTAATCTCGTTACATCCTGTGTTTTACTTAAAGGGGAAAAACTATTTCTTAGAGGCCTCTTTTTTAGCCAAAAACAATCGTAAATTCAAAGAAGAACTCGCTTATTTTGAAAAAGAAATAGAAGAAAAAAGTATTCCTTTTAATAGCAATACTGAAATATTAATATTTCTCTATTTTTATACTAACAAATTACACTTACACTTTCTAGAAGCATCATTTAGTGAAGGTGAATACTTGGTGAAAATCATTAATGCAAAAATAGAAACCTACAAAAGTAGACTCGATTACCATCATGTAGTCATCTTGTATTATAAAATTGCATGTTTGTATTTTGGAATGAATAAAAACAAAGAATGCATAGCCTATTTAGGTAAAATTATCAATACTAAAGATCTAAAAGTAGCAGAAGATTTACAGTGTTTTGCAAGAGTTTTGAACCTGATAGCCCATTACGAATGCGGTTTGGATTACGATCTAGAACGACAGTTTGTTGATACCTATAAATTTTTATTAAAGATGGAAAATTTACAAGAGGTTCAAAAAGAATTTATAACCTCTATTAGAGATTTAAGCGATGTTTATCCTCATGAGATTAAAAATGAATTTAAAAAAATACACACCCGTTTAAAAAAATACGAAAGTCATCCCTATGAAAAAAGAGCCTTTTTGTATTTAGACATCTTATCGTGGCTGGAAAGCAAAATAGAAAACAAACCCATAGCGATCATCATTAAGGAAAAATCAAATAAACTATCTAAAAGATTGTAATTTACTATTTTTTCATATCAATTTTTGGTGATTTAGTATTAATCAGTTCAGAAAGTAAAATAGTCATCAATAAAGGTTTACTTCTTGATTAATAATAATATTTTTGTAACGTGAATAATTCTATACAACATATCATCATCTCAAACATTACAGTATCTTTTACTGTTACTTCTTCTATTGGTATGATTCGCAATACTACAATTATTACCCTTTAGGGGTTATTATATTTCATATCAACTTAGGTCATTATATGTTTTCGAAAAGAACTCGAAAGCAGTTTCATAAAAAATTATTTTGTCAACTATTTATCATTAAAAATGAAAGTCTTAAAATTTGGAGGTTCCTCTGTAGCCAACGCAAAGAACATCAAGAGAGTATTAAACATTGTTGCTTCTACTTCTAAAGAATATAAAATCTTAGTCGTTGTTTCCGCTTTTGGAAAAACAACAAATGCTTTAATCGAAGGAGCTAATTTAGCGAAAAACAAAAATGATGACTACAAAAAAGTAGTTTTAGATCTAGAAAAGCATCACTTTGAAGTAATAAAAGAATTAATTCCGGTTACCAAGCAAAGTGCGATTATCAGTCATGTAAAACAATTGTTCAATCAATTAGAAACGATTTACGAAGGCTGTTATTTACTGCAAGAGTTAAGTCCAAAAACATTGGCAACAATTTCTGGATTTGGAGAGTTACTTTCTTCTTTTATCATAGCTGAAGCTTCAAAATTAGAACTCGACACAAACTATAAAGACAGTAGAGAATTAATCATTGCTTCAGATCAGTATTTAGGAGCCACTGTCGATTTCTCTTCAACCAATGAGAACATCACAAATTATTTTAAAAGTAATACTGCACAAGTAACCCTACTCCTGGATTTGTGGCACGAACAAACAAGGGAGAAACCACAACTTTAGGACGTGGAGGATCAGACTATACTGCGGCTATATATGCAGCAGCCTTAGATGTTGAAGAATTGCAAATCTGGACAGATGTAAGTGGAATGTTTACTGCAAACCCAAGCATTGTAAAACAGGCATTTGCTATTCCACACATCTCTTACCACGAAGCAATGGAACTTTCTCACTTTGGTGCTAAAGTGATTTATCCACCTACCATTCAACCCGTTTTACAAAAAGCAATTCCTATTGTCATCAAAAACACATTTGAACCGAACGACATTGGAACACTCATCACTCAAGAAACCAATACCAACAATCAGCCAGTAAAAGGAATTAGTTATATCGAAAACATCTCCTTAATCACCTTAGGGGGAAGTGGAATGGTTGGAATTCCTAGGTTTTCTAAACGATTGTTTGAAGTACTTTCACTTCACGAAATCAATATTATTCTAATTACTCAAGCCTCTTCGGAGTTATCAATCTGTATCGGAATTGAAGATAAAGATTCCCTTCAAGCACAAAAGCTAATTGATGAAGTTTTTGAATATGAAATCCAACAACAAAAGGTAAGACCTGCAGTAGTAGAGCAAGACTTGTGTATTATTGCCTTGGTGGGAGACAACATGAAAAATCATCAAGGGTTGAGTGGAAAAATGTTTAGCGCATTGGGTAAAAACAATGTAAACATTCGAGCAATTGCTCAAGGGGCTTCAGAAAAAAATATTTCAGCGGTCATTAACAAAAACGATGCAAAGAAAGCATTAAACACCTTACATGAACAATTTTTTGAAGAAAAAATAAAACAATTACATTTGTTTGTAACAGGTGTTGGAAATGTTGGAGAACGCTTTTTAGCGCAAATTCATCAGCAAAAAAAATACTTGAAAGAAAATTTAAAACTCAATGTAAAAGTTGTTGGGATTTCAAATTCTAGAAAAATGCATTTCAATGAAAATGGCATTGATTTAGAAAACTGGAAAGAAGCCCTTCAAAATGGTGCAGAAACGAGCTTACAAACATTTTTTGAAGAAGTAAAAAGCAAAAACTTACGCAACAGCGTTTTTGTAGACAATACTGCAAATCAGCAAGTTTCTGAATTTTATGAAAACTATTTAAGCGAGAGTATTGGAGTCGTTACATGTAATAAAATTGCCTGTGCCTCTTCTTTAGATAATTATAAAAAATTAAAAGAAATTTCAAGAAAAAACAATGTTTCTTTCTTATTTGAAACCAATGTTGGTGCTGGTTTACCCATCATAGATACTTTAAAAAACTTAATCGCTTCAGGTGATCGAGTTCATAAAATTCAAGCCGTTTTATCGGGAAGTTTGAACTTTGTCTTTAATAACTTTAGCGAAAAGACTACCTTTCATGATGTAGTTGCACAAGCTCAAAAAGAAGGTTATACAGAACCAGATCCAAAAATTGATTTAAGTGGAGTCGATGTTGCTAGAAAAATTTTAATTTTAGCCCGAGAAAGTGGTTATGATTTAGAATTAGAAAACATTAAAAACAATGCTTTTTTACCTGAAAACAGCTTAAAAACATCAAATAATGACGATTTTTATGCTTCATTGACACAAAATGAAGCACATTTTCAAAATGTATTTCATGAAGCAAACAGCAAAAATTGTCGTCTAAAATATGTAGCAGAATTTGAAAACGGAGAAGCAAATGTTGGCTTGCAACACATTCCTGTAGGACATCCTTTTTATAATCTAGAAGGAAGTGATAATATTGTCCTATTTTTTACAGACCGTTACCCTCAAAACCCATTGATTATTAAAGGAGCTGGAGCTGGAGCTGATGTAACAGCCTCTGGGATCTTTGCTGACATTATTAGAATTGGAAATATCTAAATCATGAATGAAATTAAAATATTTGTACCTGCTACAATTGCCAATGTTTCTTGTGGTTTTGATGTTTTAGGACTTTGTTTAGATACGGTTGGTGATGAAATGACCATTCGAAAAACTTCACAAAAAGGTATTACAATTAGTAAAATTATTGGGCAAGACTTACCACTCGATCCTACAAAAAATGTTGCAGGTGTTGCGGCTCTAGCATTGTTGGAAAAAGTAGATATCGATTATGGATTTGATATTGAAATCCTTAAAAACATCAAACTAGGAAGTGGTATAGGAAGTAGTGCTGCAAGTGCTGCCGGTGCAGTATTTGGAATTAATGAAATTCTTGGAAAACCTTTTTCATTAGAGGCATTAATTCCTTTTGCAATGGCAGGAGAGAAACTTGCTAGTGGCACTGCACATGCAGACAATGTAGCTCCTGCCCTCTTGGGCGGATTTACGTTGGTGCGCAGTTACCAGCCCCTAGATGTTATTAAAATACACACTCCAAAGGAATTGTATGCTACTGTCATTCATCCTCAGATTGAAATCAAAACTAGGGATGCCAGATCAGTAGTAAAGAAACAAATTTCATTGGAGACAGCGGTGAAACAATTGGGAAATTTAGGCGGATTAATCAGTGGCCTTTACACTGAAAACTATGAGTTGATCAGCAACTCACTCCATGATGAATTGGTAGAACCCTATCGTTCTATTTTGATTCCTGAATTTGAAACCATCAAAAAAGCAAGTTCTGAAAATGGTGCTTTGGGAAGTGGTATTTCTGGTTCTGGACCTTCAATTTTCGCCCTATCTAAAGGAATTGAAAACGCTAAAAAAGTTGCCCTTGGCATGAAAGAAGTATATAGAAATACGGGAATTGATTTTGATATCCACGTATCCAAAATAAACGAGTTAGGAATCAAAGTATTAGCATTCAAATAGTTATGAAATATTATAGTTTACATAAAAAATCCCCAGACACGAGTTTTAAAAATGCAGTTATAGAAGGACTTGCGAAAGATCGAGGGATCTATTTTCCACAAAATATCACTCCACTACCTAAAACTTTTTTTGACACTATTGAAAACTATTCCAACGAAGAAATTGCTTTTACAGCAATTCAGCAATTTGTTGGAGATGAGATTCCTGAAACTATCTTAAAACAAATTATCAAAGAAACTATTTCTTTTGACTTTCCAGTAGTCAAAATTGAAGATAATATTGGAACATTGGAGTTGTTTCACGGACCTACCATGGCGTTTAAAGATGTTGGTGCTCGTTTTATGAGTTCTTGTCTAGAATACTTTAATCGTGACAAGGAAGAAGAAATTACGGTTCTGGTCGCAACTTCTGGAGATACTGGAGGAGCTGTAGCTAATGGGTTTTTAAATGCGAAAGGAATCAAAGTAGTCATCCTATATCCAAGTGGAAAAGTTAGTGATATTCAAGAACGACAGCTCACTACACTAGGAAATAATATTACTGCTTTAGAAGTGGACGGTGTTTTCGACGATTGTCAGGACATGGTAAAAACGGCCTTTTTGGATACAGAAATTAGCAGAACATTAACCTCTGCAAATTCAATCAATGTTGCTCGTTGGTTGCCTCAGATGTTCTATTTTTTCTTTGCCTACAAGCAACTTAAAAAACAACACAAAGAATTAGTTTTTTCTGTACCTAGTGGTAATTTCGGGAATATTTGTGCAGGTGTCATGGCAAATAAATTAGGTTTACCGATCAAACATTTTGTAGCAGCTACCAATATCAATGATACAGTTGCTACCTATTTAGAAGACGGAAACTATACCCCTAAACCCTCTAAGGCAACCATATCAAACGCCATGGATGTTGGAAACCCAAGTAATTTTATCCGAATTCAAGAATTATTTCAAAATGATCTAGTCGCTCTAAAAAAGAAATTTTCATCGTATAGCTTTACAGACGAGGCAACCAAAAAAGCCATGAAGTCAATCTTTCAAGAAAGTAGTTATGTAGCCGACCCCCATGGTGCGGTTGGGTATTTAGGATTGAATGCGTATGGATTAAATGAGAATGAATACGGAGTTTTCTTAGAAACAGCTCATCCTGTTAAATTTTTGGACGTTGTAGAAACAACTTTGCCAGTAAAAATTGAAATTCCGGAACAAATCAAAAAAGTCATTGACAAAGAAAAGGTCGCAATTAAAATAAGTTCTTATGAAGAGCTTAAAGACTTTTTAAATGCATAAAAAACCACTAAAAATCTAAAATGCCTTTCAGTTCATAACAAAATTGAAAGGCATTAATAGTTACTTTAGCATCGTTTTCTCGTAGAGTTTCTCTACTTTTTCTCTTGCCCAAGGGGTTGTTCTTAGGAACTTCAAACTTGACTTATATGTGGGATTATTTTGAAAGGCTTTCAAATTTAAAATTACCCCCAATTCTTCCCAGCCATACTCTAAAAACAATTGTTCTAGCATGGTTGCCAATTTGATTCCGTGTAAAGGGTTGTTAGGTTGTTCTGCGCTCATTATTTATCTAAATTGGGTAAAACAAAATCATCCAAAACAGATTTTTTTGCCATCATTTTTTCTATTTCTTCAGTCGTTCTTGGTGCTTCAGCAGACAAATTTACAGGACCATTTTGGGTCACTAAAATATCATCTTCAATGCGAATCCCAATTCCCCACCATTTTTCATCACAAGGACTTCCTTTCGGAATATAAATTCATAGCTCCATCGTAACCACCATATTTTCTTCAAAACTACCATAATTTCATGGATCATGAACATCCAAGCCAATATGATGGGAGGTTCCATGAGGAAAATATGGATGATTTTCATCAATCGATTTGATAATTCCTAATTTAAACAATCCTTCATTGACTACCGCTCGTGCATTTTTATTGGGTTGGGACATACTACCACCAATAACATAAGCGGCAATTCCAGCTTCCTGAGCTTCATACACAATATCATAAATGGCTTTTTGTTCTGGAGTAAAGACTCCATTTGCCGGAATTGTTCGCGTAACATCGGCTGTAAAACCACGATACTCTGCCCCTAGATCCATCAACACCAATTCATTTCCAACAGTAGTTTGATTGTTTTCAATATAATGTAAGATACAACCATTGTTTCCTGCTCCTACAATAGAAGGATAGCCTTCATATTCTGCACCATATTTTTTATAGACAAATTCGTGAATCCCTTGAAGTTCTGTTTCCGATAGATGTGGCTTCATCGCCTTCATTACCTCTATTTGACCAACAGCAGAAATGCGCACCGCTTTGGTCAATAATTTCAACTCCTCCTTCGATTTTATTTCACGTAAGGTTGCCATAGTGGATGTTAGAAAAGAAATATCAACGTTGGTTTTAGGAGTCAATTTTAAAGTGATTTTTTGTTGTAGCTCTTTCATTAATTCTTTATCCGTAGCATCTTTTAACTGCATTAAGTCATCATCATTTTGCAATGAAGGATCGTATGCTAAAGCTCTTCCAATAATCTGTGCTACGCTTGCACTATTCTCGATATTGGTAGCTTTGACCATTTCGTAAATTTGTTTTTTGATAGGTGATAAAAAATGGTTTGGATTGTAGCCTGAATTCTGTTTGAACGCTAGCACCAAATCGTATACTTCAGCGCTATTTCGGTCTGAATTTCGATAATCATCCTTAAATTTTTCTATAAAAACTCTATCAAATTTCTTGAATTCAATATTTGTTTTCACAAAGTCATCTGCATTGAGTGCTTTAGAGAAACCCAATTCGTTGATAGCGCCTTCTATCCCCAAACGTTTCCCATTCCATTGCTCAGCTCTTGCATCTCTTTTTTGGACATATAAAATTTCATTATACGAATTTCCGTTTTCATCGGTTTGATTTTCAGAAAATAAAACTAAAACCGCATTGGGTTCACGATATCCTGTTAAATAATAAAAGTTTGGATCTTGATGAAACACATAATCAACATCATTTGCTCTATTTCGAATTGGATTGGCAAAAACAACTGCAACGGAATTGAAAGGCATTTTTGAACGCAAAGCCTCTCTTCTACTTTTATGAAATTCTTTTGATAAGTAATCCGATGGAGTTTGAGAAAAACCATTTACAGAAACAAATAGCAATGCAACAAAAAGAAATTTAAAGGGCCTCATTACGGTAGTTTTTGAATTGATTTTCAAATGTAATTGAAAATTTTTACTGATTTAAAAAATTAACAAAAAAATAGTACTAGAATATTGTAGCTTTTTCAATAATTTAGCTAAATAATCAAGAAAATACAAATGAAAAATATAGCCCTACACAACACTCATGTTTCTTTAGGAGCAAAAATGGTCCCTTTTGCAGGGTATCATATGCCTGTTCAATACGAAGGAGTTACTTCAGAGCACTTGGCCGTAAGAGAATCTATTGGAGTATTTGATGTAAGCCATATGGGAGAATTTTTAGTTTCTGGAGAGCATGCATTGGCATTACTTCAGAAAGTCACTTCAAACGATGTGTCCAAATTGGAAATTGGAGATGCTCAATACAGCTGCTTTCCGAATGAAGATAACGGAATTGTAGATGATTTGATATGCTATAAAATTAAAGAACAACAATATTTATTAGTTGTCAATGCTTCCAATATTGAAAAAGACTGGAATTGGATTTCCAAATACAACAAAACCTTTGGCGCAGAATTAAAAAACCTCTCTGAGGAATATTCGCTATTGGCAATTCAAGGACCCAAAGCTGTAGAAGCTATGCAGTCGTTATCTTCGATCGATTTGGCAGCCATTCCTTATTATACATTTAAAATAGCTGATTTTGCAGGAATAGCGCATGTTATTATTTCTGCTACAGGGTATACAGGTGCTGGAGGTTTTGAAATTTACTGCAAAAACAGTGAAGTAGCACAAGTTTGGGAACGAGTGTTTGAAGCCGGAGCGGAGTACAACATTCAACCGATTGGTTTAGCTGCAAGAGACACCTTGCGCTTAGAAATGGGCTATTGTTTGTATGGAAATGACATTGACGAGACGACTTCACCAATCGAAGCTGGATTGGGCTGGATTACCAAATTTACCAAAGACTTTGTAAATGCATCTGCATTGGCAAAAGAAAAAGTAGAAAAACCAACGCGTAAATTAGTTGCTTTTGAATTGAACGAAAGAGGAATCCCTAGACATGGTTATGCAATTGTAAATGAAAACGGCGATGAGATTGGTAAAGTAACCTCTGGCACCATGAGTCCTTGTTTACAAAAAGGAATTGGTATGGGATATGTTCCTTTTCATTCATCTGCAATCGGTACAAAACTATATATTCAAATTCGCAAAAATATCATTTCAGCAACGATTGTCAAGCTGCCATTTTATAAAGAATAAGTGTTCTTTTATCTCTTAAAACACAAAAAAAGCCAATGAATATTTATTGGCTTTTTTTTGTGGATTAGGATACATATGCATTTTATACATTGAATCGAAAGTGCATTACATCACCATCTTTTACAATGTATTCTTTCCCTTCTACTCGCATTTTCCCTGCTTCTTTTACTTTGGCCTCACTTCCAAAAGTCACATAATCATCATAGGCGATGGTTTCTGCTCTAATAAAACCTTTTTCAAAATCAGTATGAATAACACCTGCTGCTTGTGGTGCAGTAGATCCTATTGGCACAGTCCAAGCTCTTACTTCTTTTACACCCGCAGTAAAATAGGTTTGTAAGTTTAATAATTTATAGGCTGAACGTACCAAACGAGAGACCCCTGCTTCTTCTAGTCCAATATCGGCCAAGAACATCTGTCTTTCTTCGTAATCATCAAGTTCTGTGATATCTGCTTCGGTACCCACTGCCAAAATAATCACTTCCGCGTTTTCATCTTTTACAGCTTCACGAATTTTTTCTACATAGGCATTTCCAGAAACTGCTGAACCTTCATCTACATTACAAACATACAAAACAGGTTTTGCAGTAATGAATTGTAAAGGTTGTACAAATTCCATTTCTTTTTCTGAAAAATTCAGAGCTCTTATAGAAACTCCTTTTAGCAAAGTTTCTTCTATTTTCAACAAAACAACCAATTCAGCTTGTGCCTCTTTGTTTCCTGTTTTTGCAGTTCTTTTAACTCGTTCCAAGCGTTTTTCAACAGTCTCAAGATCTTTTAACTGCAATTCAATATCGATGGTTTCTTTATCTCTAACAGGATCAATTGAACTATCCACATGGATGATATTGTCATTGTCAAAACAACGAACCACATGTAAAATTGCGTCTGTTTCACGAATATTTGCTAAAAACTGATTTCCTAGACCTTCGCCCTTACTAGCTCCTTTTACCAAACCAGCAATATCAACAATCTCTACCGTTGCAGGCAGAACTCTTTCTGGATTGACCAATTCTTCTAATTTCTTCAAACGAGTGTCTGGTACATTTACAACACCGATATTTGGTTCTATCGTACAAAATGGAAAGTTAGCACTTTGCGCTTTTGCGTTTGATAGACAATTAAATAACGTTGATTTTCCTACATTGGGTAATCCTACAATTCCGGCTTTCATTTCTATAAATTTTGCGAGAGCAAATATATAGGATAGTTTAATAAAATGAATAATAAATTTAATAAAGAAAACAAACATCATTTTTTTTAGCTACCTTGAGCCTTATTCCCCAATTTAACAATTAGAATGGACAAACTTACTGATAAGTTTATTTGGAAGTCACTCAAAGAAGGTGACCTCAAGGCATTTGCAGTGCTTTTCGAAACCTATTACCCTTTGTTGCATAGTTATGGATTAAAAATATCTCAAAATGAAACTCTTACTGAAGATACACTTCAAGATTTTTTCCTCTATATTTATGAGCATCGAGAAAATTTAAGTGATTTAGACACCATTGCTCCCTATTTATTTACTTCCTACAAACGTTTTATTATCAATGTGTTAAAAAAGAATCAAAAATTAAAATTTATTGACTTTTCTGAGGAAATCATTCCAGATATTCAATTTTCTAAAGAAGAATTGATGACGAATCAAGAAACAGAAAATTTTAAAAATAAAAATATTGCAAACCTTTTAAATAAGTTACCCAAAAGACAAAAGGAAGCGATTTACTTAAAATATTATAGCGGGTTAAAAACAACTGAAATTTCAGAAATTATGAATATCAATTACCAAAGTGTAGTGAATACCCTACACAAGGCAATTAATAATTTGAAAGAAGATATTTCAATTTTAAAACTTTTTAAATAGTTTAACATAAAATTAAGGGTATAAGAAACAAAAAACCCACTTAGTATAGTAGATTAAAGATTGTTGAAAAGATGAAAAATAATGAGTACACAGCTATACCCGATTTCTTAGAAGATGATTCTTTTAAAAATTGGGTACACCAAAATAATGCTACAGATATTAATTTCTGGGAAGGCTGGATCTACATGAACCCTGACAAAAAAAACCTGATAGAGAAATCAAAAGACTTGGTGTTGGGTGTTTCTTTTAAAAAAGAATTTGTTACCAAAGAGAAAGTAGCTCTTGAGTGGACCAAACTAGAATCAAAAATTCAAACCCAAAAAACAACTCCGAAAAAGAAAGTTCGATATTTGCAATCGTGGACTGTTGCTGCTTCGATCGCTTTGTTAATTTCTATTGGATTCTATTTCTTTGCTGGAAATTCTAAAATAACGCATACGACTCATTTTGGCGAAATTTTAAAAATCAAACTTCAAGATGGAAGTGATGTAACGTTGAATTCCAATTCTAGCTTGTCATATTACAAAAATGAAAGTAGAAAAATCTGGCTCTCAGGAGAGGCCTTTTTCAAGGTACATAAAAAAGTTAGTACGAATGCAAAGTTTTGGGTAGTTACTGAAGATTTATCTGTTGAAGTCTATGGAACTTCTTTCAATGTTAATTCCAAAAAGAAAAAAACATCTGTTTTCCTTGAAGAAGGAAACATCTGGCTAAAACTTAAAAACGGGGGTGATAAAAAAATGATTCTGGAAACTATATTTCGTATTCAGCATCTCAAAGAGCTATTTTAGAGGATACCAACATTTACAATCCAATTGAAAAGACTTCTTGGAAAGACGGTTCCCTATTATTTGAAAATATTTCTTTGTATAAAGTCATGGAGAGAATTGAAGAAACCTATGGTTTCGAAATTGATTTTAGAGACAGTGCTAGTAAAAATATGCTGATTACAGGTGCAGTTCCGAATACAAATATCGATATTTGCATTCAGGCGATTGAAAAATCTGCTGGTGTAACAATTATAAAAGAAAAAAATACCCTTATCATACATAAAAAATAAGGACTATTCTTTTTCTATCCCCTTGAAATGAATCCGAAACTAATCTTTTTAAAATTAGTCTTATTTGTTTGTGTCTTTTGGCTATGCCCATCTACGATTGCTCAAAATAGTACAAATCAGACAATTCCTCTATCCGAATTACTGGATAAATTAAGCAATACCCATCAAATATTTTTCACCTACGACAGCAATCTTATTGCAAATAAACTTGTTCAAGAAGAAGGTTTTTCAAACTTATCATTAGATGCTTCCATAGCCTTATTACAAAAATTAACCCCCTTTAATTATGACGACTTAGGAAACAACTACTATGTATTGTATTCCAAAAATGATCTTCAAAGAACTTACTCTCAACAAAAAAAATCAAAAAATTATACTGCAATAGGGATCGACAGCACGATGAACTTCGGCAAAATCATTGTGAAAGGTATTGTATTAAGCTCAGACAACATTCCTCTGAATGGAGCAACGCTAAAAGACATGAATTCACTGTTTGGTACGACTACAGATTCAGACGGTACGTTTGAATTTGAGACCCAAAAACAGAATCTTATTGAAATTAGTTTTTTAGGACATGAATCCAAAACCTTACAATTATCACAAAACATTTTTCATTCCATTATTTTAACCGCTGGTCAAGAATTGGATGAAGTCAAAATTGTGGGATCAAGAAACAAGAATCGGAATGTGACTGACACTCCTGTTGCAATCGACTTTATAGATCTTGAAAATACAGCCACAAAAAGTAGTCAAGTAGAAGTGAACCAATTTTTACAATATGTTATTCCATCTTTTAACGCAGCAAAACAATCGGGCGCAGATGGGGCGGATCACATAGATCCAGCGACTCTAAGAGGCTTAGGACCTGATCAGACTTTGGTGTTAATCAATGGGAAAAGAAGACATCAAGCCTCCTTAATCAATTTGTATGGAACCCGAGGTCGAGGAAATTCTGGAACCGATTTAAATACCATTCCGATTGCTGCGATCAAACGGATCGAATTACTACGAGATGGAGCTTCTGCTCAGTATGGTTCCGATGCCATTGCTGGTGTCATTAATATCATTTTAAAAGATGGAGATGATGATCTAAGTCTGACTACTACTTTAGGATTTAACAACGCAAATAGTACCCAAACCATTCCAAACAAACTAGATGGTTTTACATATAAGCTTGGACTCAATTACGGGGCTAAAATTACTGAAAAAGGATTTATTAATTTTTCAACAGAAGTATTGTCTTCAGACAAAACATTTCGACCAGCCACCCTTAACAGGCAAAAATTTGGGCAAGCCTCTGTCAAAAACATCAGTTTCTTTTTAAATTCTGAAATTCCGATTCATACAGCTACTAAATTTTATATGAATGGAGGATTCAATTATAAAAATACAGAAGCATTTGCTTTCACAAGAAATCCTAGTAGTGAAAGAAATGTCTTGGCTATTTATGAAAATGGATTCAATCCACTAATTACCTCCAATATCACTGACAATTCCTTTTCGTTTGGGGTGGTTACTAATTTCAAAAATTGGAACATAGACATCAACAATACCTTGGGAAGAAATAATTTTCAATATTTTATAAAAAACACTTTAAATGCTACCTTAGAAGAAAATTCTCCTACAGAATTTGATGCAGGTGGCCATCAATTAATACAAAATACCACAAGTATTGATTTTTCTAAATATTTCAAAACCGCATCTTCTGGATACAACATTGCACTTGGTTTAGAATATCGTTTGGATCAATATAAAATTTTTGCTGGAGAAGAAGCCTCTTATGCTGCCTATGATATCAATGAACAAGTTGTCAACTCTCAAACGCCTATTGCAAACTACAAAATGTATCAAGGTGCCATCAGACCTGGAGGATCGCAAGGTTTTCCTGGCTATTCACCAAAAAATGAAGTAGATCGAAATCGTTCAAACTTTAGTATGTATGCAGATACAGAAGTTGATTTTTCTAAAAATTTTATGATGGGTACAGCTATCCGATATGAATATTATAGTGATTTTGGAAGTACACTTAATTTCAAACTAGCCTCTAGATATAAAATCAGTCCAAAAGTCAATATTCGAAGTTCTTACAGTACCGGATTTAGGGCTCCTTCTTTGGCCCAGATTTATTACAATCTAACCTTTACAAACTTCATCGGAAATACGCCGTCAGAATCATTACTTGTCGCAAATAATAACCCGATTGCACGTTCCTTTGACATCGATCAATTACGTGAAGAAAGAGCCAAAAATTGGAGCATTGGTTTTACTTCCAATCTAAGTAGTAGCTTTAGTGCTAGCATCGATACGTATTTGGTAACGATAAAAGACCGAATCATCTTGAGTGGAAATTTTGATGCAACAACACTTGGCTATGGATTGCAAAATGTACAATTCTTTGCCAATGGAGTAGATACACAAACCAAAGGTTTGGATGTAGTGTTAAACTGGAAAAAACTATTTGAAAAAAGCAAACTATCCATACACCTCTCAGGAAATGTAAATTATATGAGCATTACAGAAATTAAAAATAAAACTCTTGACAAAGAAACCTTCTTTGGAATAAGGGATCAACAATTTTTATTAGCATCTGCTCCCAATAGCAAATTCAATCTAGGATTCAACTTCGATCTTGAAAAGATTAAGATTGCCCTCAGTTTTACTCGTTTTAGCAGTATTAAATTAATCGATTGGCAAGTGTACGAAGATTTGGTCAATTTTAATAATTCAGAAGCCCAACGTCTAGAAGCAGCCACCGATTATTATGCACCGAAAATTACTACCGACCTTCATTTGAGCATACCCTTATCTTCTTCCATCAAAGTGCAATTGGGTGCCAATAACATGTTTAATATTTACCCAAGCAAGCAAAACGAATATACCGATAGCGGAGGATTGTGGGATGCGACACAAATGGGAAGCAACGGTTCTTTTTACTACACAAAATTCAGCTTAGAACTTTAATTCTACTTTTTACATTCTATCCATACCCTAGTTCTTTTAAAAAAAAGAAAAATAAAAGGGTATAAATACTACTTTCTGTTCTTCTTAATAAAATCACCTACCTCTAATGAAGAGAATCAGGTGAATTAACTCAATTTATTAACTAATAACTTATTTATGAAACAAAAGTTTTTATTAAAATTATGTACAGTTGCTTTTATGCTGATGCTTCCATTAGGACTAATGGCACAGACAGTAAAAGGAAATGTAAAAGATTCATCTGGTAATGGTTTACCATACATGAATATTGTAGAAAAAGGAACTGCTAACGGAGCGACTTCTGATGATTCAGGAGCATTTTCGATCACAGTATCTAACTTACCAACAACTTTAGTAGTATCTTCTATGGGATATGCTACCAAAGAAGTGAAGATTTCTAACAGCAATGATATTACCATCGTTGTACGTGAAGACAATACTTTGGAAGAAGTTGTTGTAACAGGAACAAGAACTCCTGCTAGATCAAACACGAAAAGTCCATTACCAATTGATATCGTATCTGCGAAAGATTTAGTATCTACAGGTCAAACTACGTTTGATAAGGCTTTACAGTACAAGATTCCTTCATTCAACACGGTACAGACTCCAGTAAATGACGCAACGTCTTTATTAGATCCGTACGAAATTAGAAACATGGGACCTAGTAGAACATTAATTTTGATTAATGGAAAACGTAAAAACTTAAGTGCATTATTGTACACGCAAACTTCTCCAGGTAGAGGTGAAACAGGATCTGATATTTCAGGAATTCCTTTAGATGCGATTAAAGACATTCAAGTATTAAGAGATGGAGCTTCTGCTCAGTATGGTTCTGATGCAATTGCGGGTGTAATCAACATTATCTTAAAAGACAGTAAAGACGGTGGTTCTGCTACTTTAAGAACTGGAATTACTGGTGAAGGAGATGGTGAAATGTTTGGTGTAAGTGTAAACAATGGATCTTCTATTGGTGACGATCAAGGGTTTGTAAACTACACAATCGATTTCTCTAAAACAAGTTTATCAAACAGACCAGGTACCGTAAATGCTGCTGGTGAAGCTAACGATTTTGGTGCAGATCTTTCTTTTGTACAAGAATTTTTAGGACGTAAATCAGATGCAGGAAACATTAATGGTTCTCCTGAAACTGCTGCTGCTAAATTTTTAGTGAATGGAGCTTACGACTTAAGCGAAAATTCTGAAGTATATTTCAATGCTGCTTTTATCAATAAAAAAGTAAATTCATTTGCAAACTACAGAACTCCTTACTGGAGAACTGTTGATTCTTTTCCTTATTTAGCTGATTTTTTCCTGGAGATCACCCAACAAATGCTGGTGGATATGATGGGTATGTACCTACTTTTGAAGGAGATTTGAATGATTACAACGCAACTGTTGGATTCAAATCGGTAATCAACGATTGGAATGTAGATGCTAGTTTTACAACTGGTGGAAACTCACAAACCTATAAAGTAAGTGATTCTCATAACAGAAATGTTGTGTACTCACCTTCAACTTGGGTAGATAGTAACGGAAACGGTATGGTTGATTCTGGAGAAATTTCAGAAGGTTCTCAATTATACAGAGCAAACTCTAAGAAATCTTTCGATCCAGGAGGAACAGCATTTTCTCATAACGTAGGAAATATTGATATTTCTAAAATTCTTTCTGACAACTTAAGTGTTGCTTTTGGTACTGAGTTTAGATATGAGATTTTTGAAGTTATCGAAGGAGAATTAGCTTCTTATGATGGTGGTGGTGCAGATTCATTTGCAGGTGCTAGCCCAGAAAATTCAGGTAAATTTACGCGTTACAACTTTGGTGGTTATGCGTCTTTAAACTGGAATCCTTCTGAAAACTTAACCTTAGACGGAACTATTCGATCTGAAAACTATTCTGATTTTGGAAACGCTTTTGTATGGAAAGCAAGTGGTGCTTATACAATTTCTGACAAATACACCTTAAGAAGTTCGCTTTCTACTGGTTTTAGAGCTCCAACATTACACCAAATTTACACACAAAAAGCACAATATAGCTTTGTACCTGGACAAGGGATACAAGTTGGTGGATTGGTAAACAATGTTTCTTCTCAAGCTGGATTATTAGGTATTGCTAAATTGGATGCTGAAACTTCTACAAACTTTACCTTAGGTATCGGTGGAAAAGTAAACAATAACTTAAGCTTTACTTTTGATTACTACAATATTGCTGTAAAAGACAGAATTGTATTAAGTACTGAGATTGGACCAACTGCTGCTGGAAATACAGCATTGGATGCAATTTTATCTAACAACAACTTATCTGATTTAAGTTTCTTTGTAAATGCTTTGGACACAAAAACATCTGGTGTAGATGTTGTGATTGGGTATAACAAAATTGAAGCTGGTGAAGGGAAGTTAGGATTTAACTTATCTGGGAACTATACCATCCAAAACGAAAGAGATGGAGCTGTAAAGAACCCTGCTATCGTTGCAGCTGCTGGTCAATCAGTAGTGAATGACACACAAGAAGCGTTATTCTTTACCTCTAGACCAAAAACAAAATGGATCTTAGGAACTACTTATGATATCAACAAATGGGGATTATCTTTAAACAATACGTATTTCGGTAAGACTACTTTCAAACAACAAGGAATGAGTTCTGATTTAAGAACTGAATTTACTCCTAAGATTGTTACTGATTTAGGAATTAACTATAATGCAACTGACAAATTAACTATTGCATTAAACGTAAATAACTTATTAAACGTATTACCAGAATGGGCTTTCAAAGCAGAAAATGCTGCAGGACAAGCTTTAATCGATAATACAGCATTGAACAGTTATGGAGTTACTCCAATACAAGAACAATCTAACCTAATTACTTTTAACCAACGTTATTCTCAAATGACATATGATGGTTATCACTTTAGTCAATTAGGTACCATGTTTAATTTATCTTTAAACTACCAATTTTAATCTTGGCCTTTAAACGCTAGATATTAAAATTAGTATGGTGTAAAAACACCCAGCTCTCAAGAGCTGGGTGTTTTTTATTTTGAAAAAGTTGCATTTCAATGCCCTTCAATATGATTAAAGTGGGCTCTTCGTTTTGGCTACTCACTGAAAACTATGTCAGTTTACTTATCACTTTGAACTTGATTCAAGGGCTATAGAGAGGTGCTGAAACATGTTCAACATAATAAACTATTACAAATACCCACTTCCAAAAATCTAGAAAATTGCAATAAAAAAATCCTGAATTTCTTCAGGATTTTAAATTGTATATGCAGTGAGTATCTAGTCTGAATGCATGAATTTTTGTTTTTCTAAGAGTACTTCTTCCGACTCAACATGATTGTCATCAGGTACACAGCAATCCACCGGACATACCGCAGCACATTGAGGCTCCTCATGGAAGCCTTTACACTCTGTACACTTGTCAGCTACAATGTAATAAATCTCATCAGAAATAGGCTCCTGAGTCTCATCCGCATTGGCTGCTTTTCCATTGGGTAAAACAACATTTCCAGTTAAAGAAGTACCTTCTGAATATTTCCAGTCATCTGCACCTTCATAAATTGCAGTATTTGGACATTCTGGTTCACATGCTCCACAGTTAATACATTCATCAGTAATTATAATTGCCATCGTTTTTTTCTTTGAGTTTTACGTAACTTTGCAGTTGCAAAAATAAGTCCAAAAAAACAGACAACCAAAATATAATGAATAGTATTGAAAATAGAATAAAAGCTTTTGTGCAATTAGGGGGATTTTTAAGTCAATTTTCAAACAATCACATTGAAAAAAATAAAACTATTCTTCACAATGACTTGTTTTTTGACGGTTTCAAACACCAGCTAAAATTGGCACAAGAACACAATTCTTGGTTTACAAAAGAAGCGCTCTTAGATTCGATTTCAAGTTGGTCCAATGCATTGACTGAAGAAAACTTAACGAAATTTACTTCAAGTCTTCAATCCAAAAATCCATCATCTAAAAAAGTCGCCATCGTCATGGCGGGAAATATTCCACTTGTAGGTTTTCATGATTTCTTATCAGTATTAATTTCCGGACATGCTGTACTGGTAAAACAATCTTCAAATGACAAGCATTTACTACCATTTTTAGCAAAATATTTAGAACATATTGCACCCGAATTCAAACAAAAAATCATCTTTACAGAAGAAAAAATGACTGATTTTGATGCAGTAATAGCAACGGGGAGCAATAATACTGCACGTTATTTTGAATATTATTTCAAAAACAAACCCAATATCATTCGAAAAAGCAGAAATTCGGTCGCTATTTTAACGGGAAAAGAATCGGATTCAGATTTAGAAAAACTCTCAGATGATGTTTTTCAATACTTTGGGCTAGGATGCAGAAGTGTATCTAAAATCTTTGTACCTAGGGGGTATAACTTTGATGCTTTCTTTAGTGGAATGTACAACAAAAAAGAGCTTCTTTCCAATGCCAAATATGCTAATAATTACGATTATAACAAAGCAGTGTATTTGATGAGTGAATTCGATTTACTTGAAAATGGTTTTTTAATGATCAAAGAAGATGAAAGTTACTCCTCTCCTATTGCTACTGTATTTTACGAGTATTACGAAAATGAGATTGATTTAAAGATTAAATTATATGAAGACCGCGATAAAATTCAATGTATTGTTGCTAAAAATTTCATTGAAAATGAAATTCATTTTGGCGAAACACAAAATCCTAAATTATGGGATTATGCTGATGGAATAAATACCTTAGAATTTTTATCGAACCTATAAATGAAAAAAAGTCATTTGGATCACTGTTGAATTCTAAACTTCGTGATTCTATGACATAACAATTTACAAAAATGAAAAAACATAATTTTAGCGCAGGGCCTTGTATTCTGCCACAAGAGGTGCTACAACAAGCATCAGATGCCATTCTTAACTTCAATAATGACGATTTATCACTCATAGAAATATCACACAGAAGCGCTCCTTTTGTTGCTGTTATTGAAAAAGGAAGGAGTTTGGCTTTAGAATTATTAGGCCTTGAAAACAAAGGATACAAAGCCTTGTTTTTGCAAGGAGGGGCTAGTTTAGAGTTTTTAATGGTTGCCTATAATCTATTACAAACTAAAGCAGCCTATTTAAATACGGGGACATGGGCAGACAAAGCTATCAAAGAAGCGAAAGCATTTGGAGAGGTAATTGAAGTTGCTTCGTCTAAAGACAAAGGCTATTCGTATATTCCGAAAGGATATGCCATTCCAGAAGATGTAGACTACTTTCATTGTACGAGTAATAATACCGTTGCAGGAACACAAATAAAAGAGTTTCCTGAAACCAAAGGACTGATGGTTTGCGACATGAGTTCGGATATTTTTTCACGTCAGTTAGATTTCGAAAAATTTGATCTGATCTATGCAGGAGCCCAAAAAAATATGGGCCCCGCAGGTGCTACACTGGTCATTATCAAAGAAGAAATTTTAGGGAAAGTAGAAAGACATATTCCTGCAATGCTTAATTATCAAACTCACATTGATAAAGACAGTATGTTCAACACCCCTTCAGTATTTGCTGTCTATGTTTCAACTTTAACTTTGCAATGGTTAAAGGATTTGGGTGGAATTCCGTTTATCGAAAAAGTAAACAATCAAAAAGCGGCCTTATTGTATGACGAAATTGATCGAAATTCTCTCTTTAAGGGAATTGTAGCTACAGAAGACCGTAGCATCATGAATGCAACTTTTGTTTTAACAGATCCAACACAAAAGGAAACTTTTGAAAAGTTGTGTAAAGAAGCTGGAATCAACGGAATCAATGGGCATCGAAGTGTGGGTGGCTACAGAGCTAGCATGTACAATGCATTGCCTTTATACAGTGTACAGGTTTTGGTAGACGTCATGAAAGTATTGGAAAAAAACAGCATTGCATAGTACCTAAGCTCACAATTTTCAGCTTAGCAAATTAAAATAGACACATAAAATAGATGAAAATATTAGCAAACGACGGAATTTCACAAAGCGGGATTGATCTTTTGGAAAAAGCAGGATTTGAAATTTTTAATGTAAAAGTAGCTCAGAACCAGTTGGGAAATTACATCAATGAACACGGCATTGATGCGATTTTAGTTAGAAGTACCACAGAAATCAACCAAGAATTAATAGAAGCCTGTCCAAGTATCAAACTCATTGGAAGAGGCGGTGTTGGAATGGACAATATTGATGTTCAATTTGCAGAAGATCAAGGGATACATGTCATAAATACACCAGAAGCATCCTCGAATGCTGTTGCAGAATTGGTTTTTGCCCACTTGTTTGGTATGGCGCGTTTCTTACACCAATCGAACAGAGAAATGCCCCTAGAAGGAGATACTCGGTTTAATGAGCTAAAAAAAATGTATGCAAACGGAATTGAATTGAGAGGAAAAACCATAGGAATCATCGGTTTTGGAAACATTGGTCAAGAAACTGCAAAGATTGCCTTAGGAATCGGGATGAAGGTAATTGCAACCGATGTGGTAGTACAAAATGCAACCATAAGCTTAGATTTTTTCAATGGTCAGAAAATCAATTTCAATATAAATACCGTTCCTAGAGAAGACGTTTTTAAGGATGCCGATTTTGTATCCATTCACACACCCAATATTGAGGGATATCTAATAGATACCAATGAAATTTCCCAAATGAAAACTGGGGTTGGAATTATCAATACTGCAAGAGGGGGTGTTATGAATGAAGTTGCCTTGATCAATGCTATTGAAGAAGGAAAAGTACTCTTTGCAGGTTTGGATGTTTTTGAAAAAGAACCCAATCCAGAAATCCAATTATTAATGAATCCAGAATTGTCTTTAACACCTCATATAGGTGCTGCAACAGAAGAAGCTCAAGAAAAAATAGGAATAGAACTGGCTAATCAGATAATAAGCTTGCTGAAAGAGTAGAATTAAAAAAATCTCTTTTAGAACTAACCAATCACGATGATTAAAGAAAATTTACAACATATACAGCAGACTCTATCAAAAGGAGTGACTTTAGTAGCCGTTTCTAAAACAAAACCCATTGCAGACTTACTAACTGCCTATGATGCTGGTCAACGAATTTTTGGAGAAAACAAGATCCAGGAAATGGTAGATAAATATGAAGCCCTTCCCAAGGACATTCAATGGCATATGATTGGGCATTTACAAAGTAACAAAGTCAAATACATGGCACATTTTGTTTCTTTAATTCACGGTGTTGACAAATTTAAAACCTTGGTAGAAATAAACAAACAGGCAAAAAAGCACGACCGAGTAATTGATTGCCTATTGCAAGCAAAGATTGCCAAGGAAGATTCAAAATTCGGATTGTCTTTTGAAGAAATTGCATCTATTTTGACTGCACCCGAATTCATGGAATTGAAAAATATCAAGATAGTTGGTTTTATGGGAATGGCAACTTTTACAGAAGATCAACAACAATTGAATGAAGAATTTGGATCTTTAAAAAACTTCTTTGATACCCAAAAACAAAAGTCCAATAGCGATAATTGTCAACTATCTATTTTATCCATGGGGATGAGTGGAGATTATGCATTGGCAATAAAAAATGGAAGCAATATGATTCGAGTAGGTAGTTCTATATTTGGAAATCGCAATTATAGTGTCTAACATTCAACTTAAAAAGAAAAAATTTGTACGCAATTTTAGATATAGAAACGACTGGGGGGAAATTTAATGAAGAAGGAATTACTGAAATTGCTATATATAAATTTGACGGCAAGGATGTTGTTGACCAATTTATTAGTTTAATAAATCCAGAAAAAGAAATTCAAGAGTTTGTCGTCAAACTTACGGGAATCAACAATAAAATGTTGACCAACGCACCCAAGTTTTACGAAGTAGCAAAACGAATAGTAGAAATAACCAAAGACTGTATTTTAGTGGCTCACAATACATCATTTGATTATCGAATTTTACGGACTGAATTTTCGAGACTGGGTTTTGATTTTAATAGAGATACACTTTGTACGGTAGAATTGAGCAAACAACTTATTCTAGACGAGCCCTCATACAGTTTGGGTAAACTGGTAAAATCACTCGGAATTCCGATGACAGAACGACATCGAGCAAATGGAGATGCACTAGCCACTGTTCAGTTGTTCAAATTGTTGTTACAAAAAGATGTTCAGAAAAACATTTTACAAAAAACAATTATATATGCTGACAACAGAACTGAAATCCAAAAATTTCAGACGATTCTCGAAGGATTGCCTATCTGTCAAGGAGTATTTTATGTACATGATGCAACGGGTAACATCATCTATATTGGAAGAGCAATCAATATCAAGGCTGAAGTCAACAAGTTGTTTACTAAAGAGACTACGAGAGCAGTAAAGATTCAAGGGCGAACTGCATCGATTTCATTTAATAAAACAGGAAACAATCTCTTCACTAAACTGAAATATGAATCTGAATTGGAATCTTTAGTGCCAAAATATAATTTTAAAAAGAGCATCAAACTCATACAGGAAGATTTCAACAATAGTGATTTCTTGATTGTTGAAAAAGGGAGAGAACTAGGAGAAAACGCGATTATTTTAGTAGAAAACAACAAAGTTTATGGCTATGGATATACTAATTTGGCCTATCAAGAAAACAAACTTCACATTTTAAAAAAAGTTCTAACTCCTTTTCAAAATACTGAAATTTCTAAAACGATTATTAAAAATTACCTCAAAAAAAATAATGTACAAAAAATCATACGCTTATAACATAAAGTGTAAAAAATACAACTCATTGTTCAAACTGGTTTTTTTGATAAAAATATCATAACTTCGTTCTCTGGAAGGAAACAAACAAAAAATTGAATTCAAGAACAAAAAAAACATCCTGGAAAGACCGTCTTCATGAAATTATTTATGAAGCAGACACCAAAGAAGGAAAACTCTTTGATGTAGTTCTTTTAATTGCCATTATTGCCAGTGTTATTTTGGTGATGTTGGAAAGTGTGGAAAGTTTCGATACCAAATACCACTCTTATTTAGATATTTCTGAATGGATGATTACAATTCTTTTTTCATTGGAATATATCTTAAGAATTATTTCTATTAAAAAACCCTTCAAGTATATTTTTAGCTTTTATGGCTTGATCGATTTACTGTCTACCATACCAAAATATTTATCTTTAATATTTATCGGCTCCCATCATTTGGTAGCATTAAGAGCATTACGATTATTACGCGTTTTTAGAATTCTAAAACTCACAAGGTATATTGGTGCGTCCAATAACTTAATAATTGCTTTAAAGGCAAGCAAGGCTAAAATTGCTGTTTTTTTATTCTTTGTGGTGATCGTTTGCATCATCCTTGGTACTATTATGTACATGATTGAAGGAGAAGAAAATGGGTTTACAAGTATTCCCAGAGCTGTGTATTGGGCAATCGTAACCCTAACAACCGTAGGTTTTGGAGACATAGCTCCACAAACTCCTTTAGGACAACTCATCGCAAGTACCATTATGATTTTGGGATACGGAATCATTGCTATTCCAACAGGAATTGTAAGTTCTGAAATGACTAAGAAATCATCAACAATAGATAGCAATACTCAATCGTGTGCCAATTGTTTAAAAGAGGGCCACAAAGACGATGCTGAATTCTGTTATCATTGTGGAAGTATTTTGAACGAATGAATCACAACAATAATTATTTAATTACCATTGTAGGTCCTACTGCAATTGGAAAAACTTCGCTCAGTATTCTCCTAGCAAAGCATTTTAAAAGTGATATCATTTCTTGTGATTCACGTCAGTTTTTTAAAGAAATGAAAATTGGTACAGCAGTACCTGAGGACATTGAATTAGAGGCCGCACAGCATCATTTTATACAAAATAAAAGCATTTTTGAGACCTATAATGTGGGGCAATATGAAAGAGAGGCTTTGCAAAAACTAAAAGAACTTTTTGAAAAAAATCCAATCCAAGTACTCGTTGGAGGTAGCGGATTGTATGTTGATGCAGTCTTAAAAGGCTTGGACGAATTTCCAAAAGTAGATCCATCCGTTAGAGAACAATTGAACAGTACTTTTGCCGAAAAGGGTTTAGAATTTTTACAAAACCAACTCAAAGAAGTAGATCTAGCAACCTATAGCGAGATTGCTATCGACAATCCACAACGTGTAATGAGAGCTTTGGAAGTGTATATTGGAAGTGGACTTCCCTACTCTACTTTTAAAAATAAACCCAAAGCTCCCAGAAATTTCATTCCTATCAAAATAGGCATCAATGCAGAACGTTCATTAATTTATGATCGCATCAACCAACGAGTAGACCGAATGATAGAAAACGGCTTACTAGAAGAAGCACAGGCACTTTGTGAATACAAAGATTTAAACGCTCTTCAAACAGTAGGATACAGGGAATTATTCTCCTATTTTGAAGGCCATTTTACAAAAGAATTTGCTATTTCAGAAATTAAAAAAAATACGCGCCGTTTTGCAAAGAGACAATTGACTTGGTTCAAAAGAGATCCAGATGTAGTGTGGTTTGATACTCAAACACCCATTGATAAAATCTTAGTTAAAATTTCTGAAAAGATTAACACTTTTTAGTTCCAACAAATTTTAATACGTCCTTTGCTTTTTTATCTTTACCAAACAAAATATAGATCATGAAATCAAAAATTATTATCCTATTTGCCCTATTCATTAGCAATATTGCTGCTGCTCAATCAAAAGTTGGAACCGTAAATAGTGATTATTTAATGGGCTTAATGCCAGAAGGAAAAATAGTCGTAGAACGAACAAAAGCCTATGCAGAAAAACTGGATTCACTTTTTTCTATAAAAGTGGTTGAATATCAAAAAACTTTAGAGGAATTTAAAAATATTGATGACAGTACTAGTAAAGAGTTAAAAACTTTAAAATTTTCGGAGCTTCAGAAGTTAGAGAATGAAGTCAATCAATCGAAACAAAACGGAAATCAACTAATGCGTTTGAAAGAAAACGAATTGATGAGACCTTTGTACACGAAATTAGCCGAAGCAATTGCAGCTGTTGCAAAGGAGCATAATTATACTCAAATTTTAACTGTTCAAGGAAATGAGTTTGCTTATATCGATCCAAATTTTGACATCACTGGGCTGGTCATGTTAAAAATGAACCTTCAAGAGCCAGAACCTGTTTCAGAAAAATAATTTGAATACCATTCCAATATAAAAAGAGTTGCAACAGTGCAGCTCTTTTTGTATTGTAAATTTTGGACTTTTAGAAACACAAAATCATCTCCATTACTAAACTATTATTCACTTCAAACCATTACAGTTAATTACCAATCATGGATGAAGATTTTTTTTGCTTAATGTCAAAATAAAGGAAAATTGTTGCTATTAAGCTAACAGCTGACAATAAGAATTGTCCAATGATAGAAATTGCATTCAAAAACATATGAATAGGGTCTGTAACAATACCTACCTTTTCTAATTGGGATTCAGTTCCAAAAAGAGATGTGCCTATAGTCATTTCATAAATCAAAGCTGGTGCGGAAAAAATTGTTCCTAAAAATGCAACCAAAATACCTACCACAACAATGCAGCCAAAAGAGGTCCACCAATGCCCTTTGATGAAGGTAAAGCTATCACTAATCGAATCCATAACTGTTTTTTGCTCAAATACAAAAAGACTAGAGGCAAAGCTCAATACAATAGACACATAGATTGCTGGAAAAAAACATAAAAAAACACTAATAAATATAAGGATACCTATCATAATTCCAAGACCTACAAATGGCCAAAACTGAGTTTGTACTTTCTCGTTAATTTCCTCAAAATCCACAACCCCGTCGTTCTCTATATAGGATTTAACATAATACAATGAGCCAATATTAATAAAAACATAAGCAATCAAGTAGCAAATACTCATCACCAATGTTGCTAATAATACATCTGATGAATTTCCAAGGAAATCTGGATTTTCAAAATCTGAAGTTGCAAACAATTTTGAGCTAGTAAAAGTAAAATATAGCATTGCAGATACTGCCACTAAAATTGGAATGGTCGCAATTTTAAAAATAAAGTTGAAGAAAGGTTTCCATTCCAAACGAAAGAACCTAGAAGTATCAGAAATAATTCCTCCTAAATCTCTCTCTTGTCTGAATTCAATTTGTTGATTTTCTTCCATATACGTATATGTTGTAGGTTACAATCAATGAATAATACGATGAAAATTCATCATCGTTTATCGTGTTTATTAATGTGCAATTATCTTCTACTATAATTTGGTGCTTCTTTGGTAATTGCAACATCATGTGGATGACTTTCATTAATTCCACTAGCTGTAATTCGTATAAATTTACCTGACTCTTTTAAGGTTTCAATGTCTTTTGCACCACAGTATCCCATTCCTGCACGAAGTCCACCAATAAATTGATGAATACTTTCATCTAAATCTCCTTTGTATGGAACTCTACCTACAATTCCTTCGGGTACTAATTTTTTTATATCAGCTTCTACATCTTGAAAATAACGATCTTTAGAACCTTGTTTCATTGCTTCTACAGATCCCATTCCTCTGTAGGACTTGAATTTTCTACCTTCATAAATGATGGTTTCTCCTGGAGATTCTTTGGTTCCTGCTAAAAGAGATCCCAACATTACTGAATCGGCTCCTGCAGCAATTGCTTTTGGAATGTCTCCTGTGTAGCGAATTCCACCATCTGCGATAACAGGAACTCCACTACCTTTAATAGCAGCAGCTACTTCTAAAACAGCAGAAAATTGAGGGTATCCAACTCCTGCAACCACTCTGGTTGTACAAATAGACCCCATGGTCCAATTCCTACTTTTACAGCATCAGCACCCGCTTCTACCAAATACTTGGCAGCTTCTGCAGTTGCAATATTTCCAACAACTACATCCAAATTTGGAAACTTCGCTTTGACATCTTTTAAGATCATCACTACACCTTTGGTATGCCCATGAGCTGTATCGATAATTACCGCATCTACACCCGCATTGACTAGTGCTTCTGCTCTAATCACTGCATCAGAAGTAACGCCTAAAGCAGCGGCAACTCTTAATCGTCCAAATGAATCTTTATTTGCTATGGGTTTCTGTGTAACTTTTGTGATATCTCTGAAAGTAATTAACCCCTTTAAAGTATAGTTTTTATCTACGATCAAAAGTTTTTCAATCTTATTTTTTTGAAGAATCTTCTCAGCATCTTTTAAGGAAGTTCCAACCGATGCAGTAACCAAGTTCTCTGAGGTCATCACCTCTACTATTGGACGTTGATTGTCGTGCTCGAAACGCAAATCTCTGTTGGTAACTATTCCTTTTAGGATTCCGTGTTCATCAACAATGGGAATTCCTCCAATACTATGTTCTTTCATATTGGATTTTGCATCCAATACAACAGCGGTCAAAGGCAAGGTAACGGGATCAATAATCATTCCTGATTCTGCACGTTTTACTTTTCTGACTTCTTGAGCTTGCTGTTCAATCGTCATGTTTTTATGTAAAACACCAATCCCTCCTTCTCTGGCCATGGCGATTGCCAATGAAGACTCTGTTACAGTGTCCATTGCTGCAGATATTATGGGAACATTAATGATAATGTTTCTCGTAAATTTGGTTTGAATGTTGACTTCTCTTGGAAGTACTTCTGAAAAGGCAGGAACTAATAAAACGTCGTCATACGTTAAACCTTCACCTAAAATTTTATTGTCGTGTGCTATCATCTTGCAATTAAAGTATAATTGCATGCGAATTTACGATTATTTATTGATTCTCACTAGTATTTTAGGGAAGCTTTGTTTTATTTGAAATCTACTATTAAGGGTTTCAAATTTCATAGATAGAATATTTGAAGATCTAAATTTCTTATAAACAATTAATTAACTATATTATTCTTATTTATTCTAAATAAGCTTTGCTAATGTATTATTGGTTCGTATATTTGCAGTCGAAAAACTTATTTATAATAAATCTAAATAAAATGCAGTTAAGAATATTAGGATTAACCCTCTTGTTTTCAATAGCCTATTATGCGCAAAATGCCGAAAAAGGACAATTAGATTCGATTCAAAAATTAGATGAAGTCATTATTTCAACAAGTCAAATTTTTGGAAATAAATATGTAGCAAAACACAGAACGGGTTCTGCATATTTTCTGTCACCCAAAGAATTACAAAAATTTGGTTTTACTGATATAAACAAGGCCTTAAGAACTGTTCCTGGAGTATCAATCTATGAGGAGGATGGATTTGGATTACGTCCCAACATCAGCCTAAGAGGAACCTCACCAGAAAGAAGTTCAAAAATTACCTTAATGGAAGATGGAATTTTAATTTCTCCAGCTCCGTATAGTGCCTCTTCTGCATATTATTTTCCAACGATTGCCCGTATGGAAGCGGTAGAAGTTTTAAAAGGAAGTAGTCAAGTTCAATACGGCCCCTTTACAACTGGGGGAGCTATTAATATGATTTCTACTCAAATCCCAACCACTTTTAGTGGAAAAATCAAAGCAAGTTACGGGAGTTTTCAATCCAATCAAATTCATGCAAAAATTGGAAATTCCCATCAACGATTTGGCTATTTGATCGAATATGTCAACTATGGCTCAGACGGATTCAAAACCCTTCAAAGTGTTAAACATACTGGTTTTAATAAAAATGATCTGGTGGCAAAATTCAACCTAAACCTCTTCCCCAATGCGACTGTTCAGCAAGCTTTGGAAATCAAGTTTCAATATGCAGATGAAATTGGAAATGAAACGTATTTAGGATTGACCGAGGAAGATTTTAATGCAAATCCTTTTCAAAGATATGCTGCTTCTGACAGTGATCAAATGACTACAGATCATTCGCAGTATATGATAACTCATAAGGCAGAATTTACAAAGGATTTTAGAATTACAACAACTGGCTATCGAAATCATTTTTCTAGAAACTGGTATAAATTAAATGATATCTCCTACCAAGGAAACAAACAATCCATTGCCACTATTTTAGAAAATCCTTTCGCATATGAAAATCATTTTCAGATTGTAAAAGGAACTGTAAATTCAGCTGCTGACGCAATTGCTGTTAAAGCGAATAATCGAAGCTATTATGCAACAGGAATCCAAACAAAACTAGATTATCATTGGTATGCTGGTGATGCATTTCACGATGTGGAAATTGGCGTACGCTATCACTACGACGAAGAAGATCGATTTCAATGGGTAGATCGTTTTGGAATTTCTGATGCTGGAATATTAAATATGACTACCAAAGGAATTCATGGTACTGATGCAAATAGAATTTCGAGTGCTACTGCTTTCGCTTCCTATTTGACTTATAAACTAAAATACAATCAGTGGACATTTACTCCAGGAGTCCGATATGAAGACATCACTTTAGAACGGAAAGATTTTGGGAAAACAGATGTGAATAGAACAGAAATTGAGCTGAAACAAAGAAAAAATTCAGTAGGAATTTTGATTCCTAATTGGAACCAATTATAAATTTAACAACGACTTCTCTTTGTTTGGAGGAATTCATAAAGGATTTTCACCTCGCAAATCAAGAAGATGAAAAAGCGGAAGAAAGTATCAATTATGAACTAGGAACTAGATTTCAGCTTTGGAAATTTAAAGGAGAATTGGTAGGCTTTTATAACGATTATTCAAACCTTTTGGGGAGCGACCTAGCAGCAACGGGAGGAACAGGCTCATTAGACCAATTTAATGCTGGAGAGGTACGTGTTCACGGTATTGAATTCCTACTCAACCACACTATACTAGCATCAAATTCTAAATTTTCCATCCCAATGAGTATTGGTTATACCTTGACCAATACTGAGTTTTTAAGTAGTTTTGGAAGTTCTGATAGCTTGTGGGGAATTGTTCGTATTGGAGATGAATTGCCCTACATCCCAAAACATCAATTGAACATGGGCATTTCTCTTGAACATTCAAACTATGAACTAAATTTCAATGCCAGATATAATGGTGCATTTAGAACGGTAGCAGGGAAAGGTTCCATTCCTAAAAATGAAAAGGTGTCCTCAAATTTTATTGTTGATCTTTCTGGAAGTTATTCGTTGAACAAACAGTTAAAGCTGACAGCAAATGTTATGAATCTACTTAACAACAGCTATGCTGTTTCTAGAGTTCCAGCGGGTTTACGACCTGGACACCCTTTAGGAATATATGCTGGGTTTGAATTTCGTTTCTAACAAACTATCATTATAATAATCTATAAAAAAGTGCTATTCTTTAGCACTTTTTTTTGTTTCCGTTGCTAAATACTGAATCACTGCTTTGCGAATATCCGATCCAAGTTCAGTTTCTAAAGGTTCATAAACAGCAATAACTCCTTTACTGTCTGCTGTTAAAAAAGGAATGTCAAAACCTTTTAACAAATACTCTGAAAAGGCTACTCGATAGATTTTCTTGTGGTTGATTTCTTTATTTTGAATGTGCCACTTCTTTCTTACTTTATCTACATTGAATCGATGTAAATACGCACCAGTTCCTGCGGCCAAAGCACCATAATCCAATACCCGTTGCAATAAGCGCCCGTTGATTTCTACTTTTAGAACCTTTCCTCCATAGGGCAATACTCTAAAAATATCTACTGCAGTAATAGCTCCTTCTAACGTATCGTCAATCCGAATAGAGCCTCCATTTACAAGTGCACAATCTACAGTATCATCAAATGCAAAAGACATGGATTGGGTAATTACCTTCCCCAAATTGGTTTGGACACTTCGAATTGGAGTATCTCTTCCATCCAAGGGGATTTTTGCTGTATGGATAATTTCTTCGGGATTGGGAATAATCTCTTTAATTTTAGACTTTAATTCAGCCTGCCACTTCGCAACAATAGTTGCAATTTTTCTATCAGATGGAACGCTTTTGTTGATCTCTTTCAAGGTGGATGTTATGTGTGCCTTTTTTATTTTCATATCGTATGAAATTTTGTGAATATACACCGTTTTTGCATTCGCATCCGCCTTTGTAATTAGAGTGCTCCCTACCGAAACAGAACGATTCGTATGTTCATGTCCTCCCATAATTAAAGGAATTTCAGGAATCAATTTTGCTATCCGTTCATCATTTGCAATTTTTACATGTGTCAATCCAAATACGACATCAACTTCATTTTTCAACGCTTCATAAGAAGCTCTAGCTTTGTCAAACATGTTTTCATAACTGACGTACTCTTTTGGGTTTGAAGGAATGCATACACTTATAAACCCAATTTTAATTTGAGTTCCATCTTTATCGGTAAACTCTTTTGTAAAGGTTTCTCCAATAGAGTGTTTGACTCCTTCAATTTCTTTATAAAAAGGAAAAAGACCATTGGATGTTTTATGTTTTACATTGGCAGTAATCCAGGAAACGTACTTTGATTTAATCGATTCTGCAAATCACTTTCAGACATATCAAACTCGTGATTCCCAAAAGCGACCAAATCAAAATTCATAGCATTCATCACTTCTACCATTTGCCTGCCACGAACACGAGCTCCATCTACCTTAAGGGTTCCTAACAAGGAAGGATTCAAAAAATCACCTGCCATCAATAACATCGTATTTGGGTTTTCTTCTAATAGTTCTTGATGAACAGTTTCCACTCTTGCCATCCCGCCGTATTCCCATCCTTGAATTGGGGCAATTTCGTATACGTCATTTACTTGTAAAAAAGTAAAATCAATTTTGTGGTCATCATTACTACAGGAGCAAAAAAAGAAAATGGAAAGTAAAAGGAATCGTGATCGTATAGTATTCATATTGTTCATTTAATTTTTTTTTAAACTTCAAAGCTTATTGAAAAACTTCTAAAGCCTTATTGTAGGCACTTTCAAAACTCATGGGTTTTAGGTTGGAATCTGCTTTTTGAGTGGTAAAATAAGAGAGTAATTTTTCTGTTGGCATATTTCCAGTCAATTCGTCTTTTGCCATAGGACAGCCACCATAGCCTTTAATAGCACCATCAAAACGGTTGCAACCAGCTTTAAAAGCAGCATCTACTTTTTCGTGCCATTTGTTAGGGGTTGTATGTAAATGGGCTCCAAACTCAATATCTGGATATGTTGGAATTAAGTTTGAAAACAAATATTGAATTACATCAGGAGTTGAAGACCCAACAGTGTCAGAAAGTGATAAAATTTTAACGCCCATTCCAGCTAATTTTTCCGTCCATTCACCAACAATATCTACATTCCATGGATCTCCATACGGATTCCCAAAGCCCATTGACAAATAGGCTACGACTTCCTTCTTCGTTTTGTCTGCGATCTCTAAAACACTTTCTAAGGTAGCAATAGACTCTCCAATGGTTTGATGCGTATTTCGCATTTGAAAATTTTCTGAAATTGAAAAGGGATAGCCAAGATAATTGATCTCTTCAAATTGAGAAGCATCGTTGGCACCTCTCACATTAGCTATAATTGCCAATAACTTACTTGTCGTCTTAGAGAGGTCCAATTTCGCTAGAACCTCAGCAGTATCTCGCATTTGTGGAATGGCTTTAGGGGAAACAAAACTTCCAAAATCAATGGTATCAAAACCCACTTTTAAGAGGGAATTGATATACAATGCTTTTTTTTCAGTACTAATGAAATGAGATTTGATCCCTTGCATTGCATCTCGTGGACACTCTATGATTTTGACTTTTTTCATCATCTCAAAGATACAATAATTGATGACAAAGGTGTATACAATATAAAGATCCCAATTGCTACAAAAACAGTGATTTGTGTCCATTTTAAATAGTCGCCAATATTGTTGTGCTGCTGAATTTTTTCAGATATACTTCCAGCTAAAATTGCAATGATTGCAAATACAACAAATGAAACCAGCATGAATAATCCTCCTAAAATATAAAACTGAACTATGGTATCAAGATGGTTGCTAAATAAAAATCCAGGAAAAAAAGCTAGGAAAAATATTGAGACTTTCGGGTTTAAAACGTTCATCATAAGACCTTGTTGAAAAAGTTGACCTGTGGTTTTCTTCGTTACATTATCTTTCGATAAAAGAATAGAGGCATCGGACTTAAGAACCTTGTAGGCCAAAAAGAACAAATACATTGCTCCAAATACCTGGATTGCAAAAAACAATCGATCGGATGCTTTCAGAATTGCTGACACTCCAAAAGCCAATAAGGTCGTATGGAGAATGCAGCCAGCAATTAAACCATAAACTGTTGCCAAACCAAACTTTCTCCCATTTACCAAACTTTGTGTAAGTACAAAAATATTATCAGGCCCTGGAGAACAAGCCAAGGCAAAGGTTGCAAGCACAAATGAAACTAAAATTTCAAAATTCATCGGATTCTTTTGCTCAAAAATAGGGAATAATATAATTAGCTTTCAAGATTTACGACGCTATAAAAGAAAAAAGAAGACATAAATTCAAGATGACAACGTCACTCTTTGAAATCTTTGCTGTTTCTATTTCTTTTGGAAAAATAACGAATTCTAAAACTACCTACTAAAGTAAAAAAACTAATCCGTAAGTAAGGCTTTATTGATGCTTTTGATCAAACCTGGACCTTCATAAATAAAACCGGTATAAATTTGAACCAAATCGGCACCAGCTTTGATTTTTTCTAAAGCATCCTCTTTAGAGTGAATCCCTCCTACTCCAATTATTGGAAAAGATTTATTAGAATGATCAGCTAAATATTGAATCACTTGGGTGCTTTGATGCTTAATGGGCTGTCCACTAACTCCACCATTTCCGATGGCTTCTAAACGCTCTTTTGAAGCTTTTAAGTTATCGCGCGAAGTTGAGGTATTGGATGCAATAACACCATCAATTTTGGTTTCTGCAACCAATTCAATGATTTCATCCAATTGCTGATGATTCAAGTCTGGAGCAATCTTTAACAAGATAGGCTTCAATCCTTTAGACGGCCCTTCAGGATACTTAGCAGCCAATTCTTGATTCAACAGTTGACATGCAGTAATCAACTCAATCAAATAGGATTTATCATTTAATTTTGCATGGCTACCCACATTTGGGCAACTGACATTTAGTACAAAATAATCGACATAAGGATGCAAACCTTCAAAACAAATTTTATAATCTCGGGTATAATTTTCGGGGGAAGTTTGGGTATTTTTACCAATGTTCCCACCGATAATCAATTTCCCTTTATTCTTTTTCAATTTTGAAATTGCAATTTCTAAACCCTCATTATTAAATCCCATTCGGTTGATAATCCCTTGATCATCTTTCAAACGAAAGAGTCTTTTCTTGGGATTTCCAGCTTGACCTTCTGGTGTTACAGTGCCAATTTCAATAAAGCCAAAACCAAAGTTTGCCAATTCATTATACAACACAGCATTTTTATCAAAACCTGCTGCTAAACCTACAGGATTCTTAAAGGTCAAACCAAAAATGGTCCGTTCTAATCTTTTGTCATTCACCTGATAAATACTTCTAAAAATAGAGGCCACAAAAGGGATCTTACAGAGTACTCGAATCAATGAGAATGTAAAATAATGAATCTTTTCGGGATCAAATAAAAATAAAATGGGACGAAGGAATAATTTATACACGTATATCTCTTTTTTAGGTCTATTGACCTCAGTTTCGATGATTTGTTAATAGCCTTATATGACAGTTTTGTATAAAAACCTATCGTAAAACAGCTTCTAAATTCTTTTCAAAAGTCTGCTGTAATTTTTGCATTATTTTATCAATTTGTTTGTCTTCCAGAGTTTTGCTATCATCTTGTAACAAAAAACTAACTGCATAAGATTTTTTTCCTTCTGGCAATTTATCTCCTTCATAGACATCAAATAAATCTACTTCTTTTAAGACATTTTTTTCAGATTGAAAAGCCAAATTGTAGAGTTCTTTAAATTCTACTTTTTGATCCAATAACAAGGCTAAATCTCTTTTTACCGAAGGAAACTTTGTTAAATCAGAAACCTTTACATTTTTATTACCAGTAACCTTTAAAAGTGTATCCCAATTAAAATCGGCAAACAAAACCTCTTGTTTGATACCAAATTCTTTTAAAATTGTTTGTTTAATAACCCCAAATTCAACCAATTTCATTTTACCCAAACTCAAGGTAATTCCTTCAGAAAAGAGATCTTGTTTGGTGGGTGTGGTTTTCAAGTCATCAATCCCCAATCTTCTTAAAACTACTGTGATAATCCCTTTAACGTAGAAAAAATCTGAAGTTTTACTAATCGTGCTCCAGCTTTCTTTGGTTCTTTCTCCGGTTACAAAAAGCGTTAAATGTTTATCCTCTTGGTATTTATTATTGTAATGATGATAAGTTTTCCCAAACTCATAAAACTTTAACGAGGTGTTTTTTCTATTGATGTTGTAGGCAACTGATTCTAAACCACTAAATAACAACGATTGGCGCATCACCTTTAAATCATTGCTTAATGGATTTAACATTGCAATATTGGCTTCCTCGTTGATGTTTTCGGATAAATGAGTATACGCAGGTTTTGTTAAAGAATTTGCCATGGTTTCGTTAAAACCTAAAGAGCTTAATTGATTGGCAACAATATTTTCAATCTTTGTTTCTTTATTTGAATCAAAAGAAATTGAAGTATTCAACTTGTGTGAAAACTCAATATTATTGTAGCCATACACACGCAAAATTTCTTCAACAATATCTGCTTCTCTTTGAACATCAGTTCTATAAGATGGAATTGTTAAGCCCAAGCCTCCCTCGGTTTCACTATTGATTTTAATTTCCAAAGACGCTAAAATCTTTTTAATGGTTTCTTTTGGAATCTCTTGCCCAATCAAACGATACGAACTTTCGTAGGAAAAGAAAACTTGAAAGTCTTCAATTTTCTCAGGATAAAAATCAGAAATATCTGATCCTAATTTTCCTCCTGCATATTGTTCGATTAACAAGGCTGCTCTTTTTAAAGCATATTCAGTCATGTTGATATCAATCCCACGCTCAAAACGAAAAGAAGCATCGGTATTCAATGCGTGTCTTTTTGCTGTTTTACGAACAGAAACAGGATTAAAGTAAGCACTTTCTAAAAAAATGGAATTGGTATGTTCTGTAACTCCCGATTTGAGCCCTCCAAAAACACCCGCAATGCATAGAGGCGATGAATCTGCATCACAAATCATGATATCTTCTGCTGACAATACTCTTTCTACTCCATCTAACGTGGTAAATTTTGTTCCTTCAGCCAAGGTTTTTACGACAACTTTATTGTCCTTTATTTTCTGAGCATCAAACGCATGAAGGGGTTGACCCAATTCATGCAATACATAATTTGTAATGTCTACAATATTATTTTTTGGAGTAATTCCGATGGCTTTCAATCTTTTCTGAATCCATTCTGGAGAATCTTTTACGGTTACATCGGTAATAGTAACTCCACAGTATCTCGGTACAAGTTCTTTATTTTCTACTTCAATTTCAATCTTTAAAGTTCTTTCATCTACATGAAAATCACTTACAGAAGGTGAAATTAATTCTAAATAAATGTCTTGCTGCATCAGTCCTGCTTTTAAATCTCTAGCGACTCCAAAATGACTCATGGCATCAGATCTATTAGGTGTCAGACCTATTTCAAAAATTTGATCGGTTTCAATATTAAAAACCTCTGAGACAGGCATCCCAGCTAATAAGCTATCTTTTAAAACAAGAATTCCATCATGACCTTTCCCCAAACCCAACTCGTCTTCAGCACAAATCATTCCATGACTTTCTTCACCTCTAATTTTTCCTTTTTTTATTTGAAAACCTTCTCCTTTATCATCGTACAAAGTGGTTCCAATTGTTGCTACAGGTACTTTCTGCCCAACTGCTACATTAGGAGCACCACAAACTATTTGAACAATAGCTCCCTCACCTAGGTCAACTGTGGTGACCTTTAAGCGGTCTGCATTTGGATGTTGTATACAAGTCAATACTTCACCCACAACGACTCCCTTCAAACTTCCTTTAATCGACTCTTTAGTTTCAATCCCTTCCACTTCCAATCCTAAATCAGTTAACAATTCACCAGTTTTGGTTGCATCCCAATCTGTTTGTAAAAATTGTTTTATCCAATTGTATGATATTTTCATAATTCATCTGCTATTTACTGAGGCAAATTTACTGAAATTCTACTTTTTATAGTGGCTTTTTGATTTAAAAATCCAGAAGTTTATTCACAAGAAACAAACAGAAGAAAAAACCAAATAAATTGGGTTTGCTTAGTGCTAGATATCTTCAATTTGAAGTAAAAAAAAGACTGAGTTAGGCGCTATTTTTTTGGAGCGTTAAAATTAACTTTTCGGCATTAAATGGTTTGCACAAAACGTCTTTAAATCCAGCTTTTTGATATCGTAAAATATCTTTTTCAGAGACATTTGCAGTCACGGCAATTAATGGGATTTCTCGATTTTCAGGAGAGAATTGATCCCGTTTGGTAATGAGATCTTCTCCTGTTAAATGTGGCATTTGTATATCTAACAAAACCAAGTCGAAAGGTTCACTGTGAAGAGCCTTCAATGCTTCCATTCCATCATTTACGATGGTAAGCGCTACCTGCTCTTTTTTTAAAAAATGTTTTACAATTGATTGATTTAAAAGATCATCTTCAGCAAAAAGAATTTTAATTTTAGACAAATCTGTTGAAAAAGTTTGTTGAATTTCTCTTTCGGGTGGTTTTGAAGCTTTAAATGGAATTTGAAAATAAAATACAGAGCCTACCCCAAGAATACTTTCTACTCCAACTTTACCTTCCATAGCTTCCACCAATCTTTTTACAATAGACAAGCCCAAACCCGCTCCCTTAGAAATCATAAAATCACTTACATGACTTTGTTCATATTCATTAAAAACTCGACTCATTTGTGCTGTTGTCATCCCTCTTCCTGTATCTTCAATTTTAAAATTGATGACACACCTATTATTTTCAGTACACACCACAGCAACCTTAATTGTTATTTGTCCCTTTTGAGTAAATTTATATGCGTTTTTAATCAGGTTACATAAAATTTGACTCATTCTAACTGAATCTCCCAAAACAAATTTGGGTAATTTATCAGAAAAAATAGCGGATATTTTTACGGGACTATTTTGATATTGTATTTGATAACTTGCAACACAATTCTCTACAACTTCTTTGATAGAAATTGGTTCGCTTAACAATTCTAATTTACCTGCTTCCACTCTAGAAATGTCTAAAATATCATTGACAATTACATTCAAATTTTTCCCAGAAATAATTAAAGAATTGGCATATTTTTTTATTTCCTCTCTTTGGGCTTCAGCTAAAATAATATCTGCATAAGCCAAAATAGAATTCAAAGGATTCCGAACTTCATGACTCATGATGGCCAGAAAACGTGACTTTTCTTCGTTGGCTTTTTCAGCGATTAGACGAAGCCGTTCTAATTCTAAATTCTGTTTTGCAATCTTTTCCTTTAGTAAGTACAAATCATTTCGATGTTGATTTAACTGAGTGAGGTATTGGTAAATTTGGGAACGATCTTCAAATAGTATCGCAATTGACTCTTCTTGTTTTAAAAAAGAGACATCTACATTATACTCTATCTCTCGAGTACAAATCACCATTCCATTGATTGTAAAGATCACGTCTTTGGTAATTGCATCTAACGTTTTTTCTAAGAAAGGACAGAGGGTATAGATTGACTGACCGACACTAAACTCATTTACACAAAATAATCCAGTCTTGATACGTTGTATTGTCCCATTAAAATCAACACTTATTTCTATGTATGTATTTTGAACTTTATTAGGAATCATACGCTTTAATTTAGGGCAAACAACGCTAAGCGTTCAAATATTTTAGTCACATTCTCATCTTCTTTGGCACTGGTAAGTAGATCAATGGGTATTGTAATTACATTGATGACTGCTTCCAATTCTTCTGTAGTTAACAAATCTTTTTTATTCCCAACAACAAATATTTTTTTTAAGCCTGAAACTTCGAGAAGACTCGCTATCTGTTCTTTGATATTTTTATAGGTCTCTTCTCTTGTAAGATCAAAAACATACAAGGCTGCACTTGCCCCTAAAAAATAGGCACTTGGTATTTTTTCATCTCCATTGACTCCTGCAACATCCCAAATCAATAAATTGACTTCCGAGTCTCCTTCAAAAATAACCTTGGAACTTACACGTACTCCGATTGTACTGATATATGCTTTTGAAAATTCATTGAAAACAAAACGATTGATTAAGGATGTTTTACCTACCCCAAAATTCCCAACCAATAATACTTTTTTTGCGATCATTTCACCCCTTTTTTTTAACTTGTTATACCAAGAAATGTCCTCTCAAGCAGTTCATTCAGTTGTATTTCGTTTTCTAAAAGGTTGGGGTTTTTTAAAATTATGTCGGCTAATCCTTCAAAGGCATTCGAAACTTTAGTATTAAAAATTGGATTTGAAGATCCCGAAGTTGTAATTGCAATATATATTGTTTTGAAATTGTGAATAGAAATTTGAAAAGTTTCAAACTGAATATATTCTAAATTCTGTCCTTTTTTAAAGAATGCATCTTCTACAAAAGATTTAATCGCGGTAAGCATTCCACTGAGCATGTCTTTATTTACTATGGGAATTCTAGAGTAACTCCCTTTTAACAGTCCAGAATCTTTTTCAATAATAAAAATTTCTTCAATTTCTGAAGAATTCATCACCTGTGGCACAGGCGCTAAAGTCGGCTCAATCGACTTGTTTTTAAGCAATTTTCTGTTTATTTCTTTAATCGGTCGGTGACTAGGGGCATTCAATTTTGTAATTTCGTTTATTATTGATTTTTTAATCATTTTACCTATTGTAGGATACAAAACTTCCAATACAGGTTCTAGCAAATAAGTAATTTCTTGCTTCAAAGATTCTTTTGGAACAGTATTTACTTTAAGAGGATTCTGTTTCAAATACTCTTTATTTCTTTCTTTAACAAGTGCTGTTATTTGAACTCCAATTTCATCATTTAAAGTTTGGAGCTTTTCTCTATCTTTTTCTAAAAGTAGTTCTTGAAGCAATTCGAAACGATTGTCATCATCAATAAATATTTCTGTTAGCTTTGTTTTCATTTATTTTAATATCTGGGCAATTTTAACTTTTGACTTTTTTGAGACATTTGCACCGTAAACATCCCAACTTGAACTTAGATTAACAAATATACATTAAATTACCATATAATGATAAAATTGAGTTTACTTTATAAATCGCATTTATTTATTATTATTTTTAGAAACGGACAATTACATAATACCCTACTTTCATTAAAGAATTATTTCAATGTGGACGCCATTTTTTTATAGGTTCCATCTTCCAACAATTCTCGAATGGTTGAAAAAGCAGTAATCGTT